>JAXFND010000002.1:0-229637 GCA_034181285.1 Porphyromonas sp.
CAGAGGAGCCAATGAAAGATTTGGAAACTCTTTTGTCTCTTGGTTTTAAGACTTACAAAGCGTGCAAAGAAACGGCTGTAAGGAAGAAAATTTGGAAACTAATAGGGCAAGTTGATTTAGAGAAAGAGAAAATAACATGGCATGATTTAGCGATTTTTACCACATAATAAAGAACTTTTCATTGAACAATCAAGGGTAATGAGAAATGGGAATCCTTTGATCGTCCCTCAAAAGGATTATATCGACCTATTAAAAAGGGGGTACATCTATGGTTTTTTTAATAATTACCAAGTTTTTGAACGTTGGCTGTCCAGCAATATAGAAGGCTATCCTGCAAATCAGGATATACTTCCATTGCCCAATAATATAGTCGAACAACCTTAAACAGTAGTGTTCTTGACTGTAAAGATTTCTGGGAAAAGAAGTAGAAACAGAATAAAAGGTTGTGGATCATGATTGAAAATCAAATTCAAAATAGAATATTGAACCTATCCCCCAATAAACAATTATTGTTTGGTGTCAGCTGTGTTATAAGAATGCAAGTGTATCTTGAACGTTACTTGATAAGCAAGGGACAGTTTTCTAGTTTTGCTATAATCAGAAACTTAATTGATAAAACTCTCTTCCGTTGTGCTATGGATCAGTTTAATCAAATTGTAAAGAACACCAATATTGAAGACATACATTTGATAGAACAGATAATTCCTGATACAGATGAAGACGGGAGTAATGAAGCTGTTCTGGCACAGAATGCAGCAATTGCATTGGCATACTGCCTAGATTTCACTGAAGAAAATAATGTCGATTTTATAAATTATTGTAGACTGAAAGCTATTGAAACTGCAGATATTATTGCATTGGGTATCCTGAATTTAGAAAATTCAGACTCACTGGTTTCTAAGGAACTTGCAGTTCAAAGTCAAGTATTAGATATAATAAACTACATGAAGAGAGATTTTAATAGCATGGATATTCAGGAATTCAAACAAATAATTACTCAATTCAAAATGGAATATTGACAATTGAACTTGGGGTATCCCAGTATGAAAACATAAAAAGAAAATAAGGATTTTATACCCAAAGTTCCAAACTTCAAAATGGGAGGACTACAGCACATCATTAAATACGTAATATTATACTTGAGATGGAAATCATTTTAAGCTCTGCTATTGGAGGAGACATTTCACCTGAGATTAAAGCAAAGAATATTCATCAATTGGTGATAGAGGTAAGGAAATCCTTAAAAACTCAATTTAAAGATAAGTTCTTCTATGGGGTTGATAAGATAAAGATTAACTTATATGTTAGTGGAGATATATCTGAGTATTGCACAGATTCTGGTGTTACAAAATGTAGATATTTTCAGAAAAAGCAAGAAATCGCTTCCGAATTTTGTATTGATAGGAGCTATTGGTTTTCTGAACCATTTCTTGACTACAAAAGAAAATTTCTTCTGTTCATGGAGGCTTCTTTGTCAAACTTAAATGCATTTATGGACAAACGGTTGAAGTCTGATGGAGTAAAATTTGATAGCACTTTATTTCAAGAGACAATCTCTGAAAGCCTAATTTCTTTGACTATATAAAGTATGTTTATCCGACTTATTTTCAGTCTATTGCTCTATCTATTGAGTAGCTTCTCTTCGGAAGGAAGCATGATTGGAATACAGAATGGTCGCACAGTGCGCTTCGAGTACGACACGGAGGGGCGATTCTCGGGTATGCGGTCGTCAGGCTGGGAGGTCTTTATCGGTCGTGATAAGAGCGGACTGGAGATACAGCGGGAGCTGAGCGGTGGGGAGAGGGTTGCCACAGAGCGAGACCAACTCGGACGGGTGACGGAGCAGGGTATCTTTTCAAACAATGTGGAAAAGAGTTGCATGCGCTTTCATTGGGATATGGGTAACCGTCTGCTTCGGAAGACGAACCTGCTCACGAGTGAAAGCGACCGAGACAAATGCGGGGAGGGAAATAAAAAGATAATATAAAAAATAGAGAATATTGAGGGGAGAAAACAGCTCGTCAAGAGCCACGGTTTGTGCGGATGGGAATAGCGGATTGAGAATATAGGAGCAGAGGTCCTATTTACGGGAGGCCTGTTGTGTTTAGGAGCGCGAGCACTTGCTCCAGTTGATGGCTTGGATGAGTAGAGGCATCAATCCAGTGTATGTGTAATCCTCTCTTTTCCATTCCTCGAAACCAGGTCATTTGTCTTTTTGCGAAGCGGTGTATGGCTGTCTCCAATTGAGAAACCATTTCAGAGTAACTCATCTGTCCGATCAGGTGCAACGTTAGGTATCTATATTCCAACCCATAGTATATCAGATCCTCGGGAAGAATGCCAGAGTGGAGTAGCTTCCGCACTTCATCGAGCATCCCTTCCTCCAGTCGACGGATGAGACGTTGAGAAATGCGTTCACGTCTTAATTCTCTATCTATAAACGTACCTACGATCAAACTTGAGACGGGAGGATAGGACGAGATGGAGCCGGGACTCTGAGTTTGCTGTCCTAGGATGAAATCTGCAATCTCAATGGCCCGAATTGTGCGTCTTGTGGTATCCAGATCTGTGGTATTATGTAAAGGTCCATAAGAGGCCAAGCGGTCTCGAAGTTCGTTTGGTGTTAATTGAGATAGTTCCTCTCTCAGTTGTGAATTGATTGGTACTTTAGGCAAGTGATACCCCTTCAGTACAGCCTCTATGTACAACCCTGTTCCTCCACATAGTATCACGGGCTTATTTCGTTGCCTAATTTCGGCATATGCTGTGTGGAAATCCTGCATGTAGGCATGTAGATTGTACTTTGCTCCGGCTGGTAAAATGTCAATGAGGTGGTATGGTATGTGAACTCCATCCACCTCATAATCTTGTATATCTTTCCCCGTACCCAAGTCCATCCCACAGTAGACCTGTCTACTGTCTGCGCTGATGATTTCTGCTCCTATATGTTTGGCTAATAGAGTAGCCAGCAAAGTTTTGCCAGATGCTGTGGGGCCAAGGATCGTAATCATATGGGACCTGATGACTTAGCCACGCTCCTTGAGTATAACGTCATGCGCACCTCCCTCAACGATACTGGTGCTGGATACGAGCGTGATCTTGGCGTTCTTTTGAAGGTCTGCCAAGGTCGTAGTCCCACAACTGCACATCGTAGCTCGAATTTTACCCAGAGTCGTGGATAGATTGTCTTTCATCTTTCCGGCATAAGGAACGTAGCTGTCAACACCTTCTTCGAACTTGAGGTTCTCTTGTCCACCGCTGTCGTATCGTTGCCAATTCCTAGCACGGAAAGATCCTTCGCCCCAATATTCCTTTACAATATTATTCCCGAGCTTCATTTTCTTGGTTGGAGATTCGTCGAATCGGGCGAAGTAACGTCCCATCATCAAGAAGTCTGCACCCATGGCGAGGGCTAAGGTCATGTGGTAGTCATGTACAATACCTCCATCGCTACATATCGGCACATATACGCCCGTTTCTTCAAAATATTTGTCTCTCTCTTTTGCCACATCGATGATAGCTGTCGCTTGCCCACGCCCGATCCCTTTCTGCTCACGCGTGATACAGATAGACCCACCACCGATCCCAACTTTGATAAAATCGGCACCGGCTTCGACCAAGTAACGAAACCCTTCTCCGTCTACTACGTTGCCGGCTCCGATCGGTAGACCGTCACCATACTGACTTTTGACCCATTGAATTGTCTCTTTTTGCCACTCGGAGTAACCGTCGCTGGAGTCAATACAAATGACATCTACACCAGCTTCAACCAACGCGGGAACTCGATCTTTATAGTCTCGGGTATTGATCCCAGCTCCTACGAGGAGGGTCTTATCCTCTTTGTTCGATAGCTCAAGTGGATTTTCCTTGTGATTGTCATAGTCTTTGCGAAAAACGAAATAAATGAGGTTTCTACTCTCATCTACGATGGGAAGGGTGTTGAGTTTGTGTTCCCAAATAATGTCGTTGGCTTCGCTTAGAGAAATACCGAGCTTGCCATAGGTCAGTTTTTCGAAAGGCGTCATGAAGTCTACGATCTTCTTGTCTGGCCGGTCTACACTTAATCGATAGTCACGACTTGTGACAATGCCCATTAACTTACCATTGGAAGTACCGTCCTCTGTAATACCAATCGTAGAATGCCCTGTTTTTTGCACCAAAGAGAGTACGTCTGCCAGGGTATGTTCGGGAGTCAAGTTGGAATCACTGGTTACAAAGCCTGCTTTGAACTTCTTCACCTTGCGTACCATGTCACTTTGGGACTCAATCGATTGCGAGCCAAATATGAACGATAAACCACCGTTTCGGGCAAGTTCAATAGCCAATGTGTCATTAGACACAGACTGCATGATGGCCGAGACGAAAGGTATATTCAGTTTTATTCTAGGTTCAGCCCCATTATGATACTTAACGAGGGGGCTAGCCAGAGATATCTTATCTGGAGTGCATTTAGTTGTTGTAAGCCCAGGAATAAAAAGGTATTCGCCAAAGGTGCGTGAGACTTCGTTTATGAATTTAGCCATGGGTGTGTCTTAGTTTTGAATGGATGGTTATTTGTATTCTTTCCAGCTTTTGATACGTATATCTTCCAACCCCAATCTGCAAAAAGCATGGATGAAAGCAGACGCTAACCTTGCATTGGTAATGAGTGGAATGTTGAGGTCAATGGCAGCGCGTCTAAGCTTGTAGCCGTTGGTGAGTTCTCCTGGTGTCAGATTCTTATTGATGTTGACAACGAGCTCAATTTCTTTTTGGTGTAGAAGATCCAATGCTTGCGGTTGCCCTTCTTCGCTTGGCCAGTACACACGAGTGGATGGAATGTTGTTGTCTGATAGAAATCGGTGGGTGCCACCTGTGGCATACAGTTCGTAGCCTTTTTCCACCAACAGTTTGGAGGCTTCAAGTAAGTCTACTTTTTGTTTGTAGCCACCTGTCGAAAGAAGTATCTTTTTCTTTGGAAGCCTATATCCTACGGAGAGCATTGATTTGAGTATTGCTTCATCTGTATCATCTGCGATACAACCTACTTCACCGGTAGATGTCATATCCACGCCCAATACCGGGTCCGCCTTCTGAAGGCGAGTGAAAGAAAACTGTGATGCTTTGATCCCTACGTAGTCGAGGTCGAACTCATTTTTGCTGGGACGTTCAACAGGAAGTCCAAGCATAACCCTCGTTGCTAGATCAATGAAGTTTATCTTAAGGACTTTACTAACGAACGGGAAAGAGCGGGAAGCTCGCAGATTACATTCAATGACCTTGATAGAATTACCTTTGGCCAAGAATTGAATGTTGAATGGGCCACTTATTTTGAGGGCCGTAGCAATCTGCTTACTTATTCGCTTGATACGTCTGACTGTTTCTACGTAGAGCTTTTGAGCGGGGAATTGGATGGTCGCATCTCCGGAATGTACGCCTGCAAATTCGATGTGCTCGCTGATGGCATAGGCTATGATTTCCCCGTTTTTTGCTACGGCATCCATTTCGATTTCTTTTGCCTCTTCAATGAATTGACTTACAACGACAGGATGTTGTTTGGAGACGTTGGCCGCAAGTTCGAGGAAACGATATAGCTCGTCTTCATTCGAACAAACATTCATGGCTGCTCCAGACAGCACGTAACTGGGGCGTACCAGAACGGGAAATCCAACTTCTTTGACGAATTCATCAATGTCGGCGAGGGAACTTAGTTCTTTCCACCGAGGCTGATCAATTCCCAGACTATCAAGCATGGCTGAGAACTTATGTCTATCCTCAGCCCGATCAATGCTTTGGGCAGTTGTACCCAGAATTGGGACGTTTTCCGAGTCAAGCCGCAGTGCGAGAGTATTAGGTATCTGTCCTCCAGTGGAGACGATCACACCGTGAGGATTCTCTAGCTCGAGAATGTCCATCACTCTTTCGAATGTGAGTTCGTCAAAGTACAGCCGGTCCGAGATATCGTAATCTGTGCTGACTGTCTCGGGATTGTAATTGATCATAACCGATCTCCAGCCATTGTTTCGGATCGTCTGTAGAGCATTCACTCCACACCAGTCAAACTCGACCGAGCTCCCGATGCGGTACGCTCCAGACCCCAAGACAACTACTGAGTTATAGTCTTGCTGGCAGTCTACATCGTGACTTGTACCATTGTAAGTGAGATAGAGGTAGTTGGTGGTTGCAGGAAACTCTGCCGCAAGTGTGTCAATGCACTTAATAACAGGTAGAATATGGTGCTCCTTACGCCATTTTCGAACTTCTCGAGACTTCTCTTCTATGTCTGTTGAGGAGCTTTTGTAGATTGCTCTGGCTATTTGAAAGTCCGAAAATCCTTTTCGCTTGGCTTCGCGCATTACTTCCGATGGAAGATTATCAAGCGAGTCGAAGCTGTTCAATCGATTCTCCATCTGTACAATCCCGTGCAGTTTCCACAGGAACCAGCGATCTATTTTTGTCAAATCGTGGATCTTGTCTACACTATAACCCTGCCTAAAGGCTTTGCTAATGACAAAGATGCGTGAGTCTGTTGGTTCGTGTAGGGCTTTGTCTATGTTTGGAATTGTCAACTCCCTATTTCCTACAAAACCATGCATCCCTTGTCCGATCATTCGTAGCCCTTTTTGGATAGCTTCTTCGAATGTACGTCCTATTGCCATCACTTCACCCACAGACTTCATGCTACTACCGAGGAGCCGAGATACACCATGAAATTTTCCCAAGTCCCAGCGAGGTATTTTACAGACTACATAGTCCAGCGCAGGCTCAAAAAAAGCAGGAGTCGTTTGGGTCACGTTATTCCGAATGTCGAAAAGACTATATCCAAGACCTAATTTAGCCGCGACGAAGGCTAAAGGATAACCAGTAGCCTTGGAAGCTAAGGCCGAAGACCGCGAGAGGCGAGCATTTACTTCAATCACTCTATAGTCCTCACTTTCAGGGTCAAGTGCATATTGCACATTGCACTCTCCTACGATCCCAATGTGTCTAATGATACGAATAGAAAGGTCCCTTAATTTGTGGTATTCACTATTACTCAACGTCTGTGAAGGAGCAACCACAATGCTCTCTCCCGTGTGGATGCCAAGGGGATCGAAATTCTCCATGTTGCAGACCGTGATACAATTATCGTAGGCATCACGTACAACCTCGTATTCTACTTCTTTCCAACCTTTAAGACTTTTCTCCACTAGCACTTGAGGACTGAAACTGAAAGCCTTTTCACAGAGGAGATTGAGTTCTGATTCATTGTTGCAGAATCCACTACCTAATCCACCCAAAGCATAGGCTGCTCGGATGATTACGGGATAACCTAATCGGATAGCTGCCTGACGAGCGTCTTCAATTCTTTCCACAGCTTCACTCTGAATTGTCTTGACTCCAATCTCGTCCAGCTTATCCACAAATAGTTCTCTATCTTCCGTTTCAATGATGGCTTGCACAGGTGTCCCCAGGACTTGCAGGCCATATCGCTTTAGTACGCCAGATTTGTAGAGTTCAACTCCACAATTGAGAGCTGTTTGTCCACCGAATGCCAACATGATGCCATCTGGCTTTTCTTTCTCAATTACCTTTTCCACGAAAAAAGGTGTCACAGGTAGAAAATATATGTGGTCAGCCACCCCCTCCGAAGTCTGCACCGTAGCAATGTTGGGGTTTACCAATATCGTCTCGACACCTTCTTCTTTCAAGGCTTTCAGTGCTTGAGAGCCCGAGTAGTCAAACTCTCCTGCCTCGCCGATCTTGAGTGCTCCACTACCAAGTAGAAGCACTTTTTTTATTTTATCCTTATCAATGGTCATGGTGGTGCGTTATATCATTTCCGAGCAAATTGGGTACTAATCATCTTTTTCTGCTTAGAGACTTCTGATGAAGTCTTCAAATATGAACATGGTATCCGTAGGTCCTCCACAAGCTTCTGGATGAAATTGTGTACTGAAAAATGGTTTATTCTTATGGATAATGCCCTCGTTGGATCCGTCGTTGAGGTTTATGTAAAGCTCCTGCCAGTCGGAATCAAGAGTGTTAGGATCTATCGCAAAATTGTGGTTTTGACTGGTGATGAAGCACCTATTTGTGCCCAGCATGCGGATCGGTTGATTATGCCCGTGATGACCGTATTTGAGTTTGTAGATGTTTGCGCCAGCTGCTTTAGCCATTAGTTGATGCCCCATACAAATCCCGAAAACAGGCTTGTTTTGAGCGTATGCTTTACGTATGTGCTCTATTGTTATTTGGCAAGTTTCAGGATTCCCGGGACCGTTACTAATGAATAGTCCCTCGTACTCCAGTGTGTGGAAGTCGTAATCCCAAGGTACACGAATAACAGTCGTATCGGGAGAAATAAGGCAACGAATGATATTGGCTTTCGCTCCGCAATCAACAAGGACGATACGTTTTGCCCCCTGTCCGTAAGTAATTACTTCTTTGATGGAAGCTTCAGACACAAGGTTTCGCTCAATGGGCTCTTCATAAGGGATGTTGTTGTCCCCCTCAAATACAATTTTTGCATTCATTGTTCCACATTCTCGGATGTGTTTTGCCAAAGCCCTTGTATCTATACCCATGATCCCGGCCACCTTCTCTGCTTTGAGATAATCAGCCAAGCTCTCTACCGCATTCCAGTGATTATACTCTTCAGAGTAGTTGGAGATAACTATCCCACGCATGTATATGTGATCGCTTTCCATGTACAGAGGAATACCATAGCTGTCCACCTCTTTCGAAGGAACTCCATAGTTGCCAATCAATGGGTAAGTCATAACCATAATTTGGCCCATGTAACTGGGATCGGTTAGACTCTCGTTGTACCCATTCATGGCTGTATTGAATACAACTTCCCCTGTTGTAGGCTGTTCGTAACCAAACGAGTACCCTTCGAAGCGACTGCCATCCTGTAGTATTAGGCTTGCTTTATGTGCTGTTTGCATTGAGATATAGAGTGTGTGAAAGTGACTTGGGATTCTGAGCTTATCTTGTTCCTAGGAAGTCTTGTTCGTAATAATTGATGTATGCTTCATTCACCAAATGAGCTCCTCCAGGTGTAGGGTATTCTCCCGAGAAGTACCAATCTCCAGGGTGGTTGGGAATTGCTTTGTGCAACCCTTCCATACTTTGATAAACGAGTTTGATTTCCGTTTGTACTTCAATAGGACGGAGTAGCTCCACAGTCTTTTGGGAAATTTCTTCAGCGGAAAAAGGCTTATATATGGACTTTACCACATTGGGAACAAACTCTTTGAGAGGTTTTGTCCTAAGCTCCAATGCTTGTCGATAAGCCTCGACCAAAAGGTGGTCCATTCCTCGCTCTTCTATGAGGGCTACCGCGGCTCTGAAAGCAATAAATTCGCTCATTTTGCGCATATCGATCCCATAGTAATCGGGATAGCGGATTTGAGGGGAACTAGAGGCCACGACAATCTTTTTGGGGTGAAGGCGGTCCAGTATCCTCAGAATGGATTGTTTGAGGGTTGTGCCACGCACAATGCTATCATCTATCACCACCAAGTTGTCTACAAAGGGAGTTACGCTACCATATGTTATGTCGTAGACGTGAGTGGCGAGATCTTCTCGAGATTTCCCCTCCGCGATGAATGTTCGTAATTTGATATCCTTAATTGCTATCTTCTCTGTGCGGACTTGCCGTCCAATGATAGCCCGGGCTTCGCGATCATTTTTGATACCAATTGTTTTGAGCTGCTTGAGCTTCTCGGTTGTGAGATGCTCATTCAGCCCTTCGATCATTCCGTAGTAGGCTACTTCCGCTGTGTTGGGGATGAAAGAGAAGACCGAGTGGTCAAGATCTTGGTCAATGGCTTTGAGGATGTCGTCTGTGAGAGCTCTTCCTAGAGCTTTTCTTTCCCTATAGATCTCAACGTCGCTCCCCCTGGAAAAGTAGATCCGCTCGAAAGAGCAGGCCTTATTTTCCTCTGGAGGCAAGATCGTTTCTATCCTTGGGTTCCCTGCCTGATTGATGAGCAGAGCTTGCCCAGCTTTCAGTTCTACAACATTCTCATAGGCCACATTCATCACAGTTTGAATGACGGGACGCTCGGATGCTAGTACCACGATCTCGTCGTCTATATAGTAGTAAGCCGGGCGAATTGAGTGAGGATCTCGCATCGCATACTGCTCTCCACTACCCGTAGTGCCACACATCACATATCCACCGTCCCATAGGGGAGAAGCTGTAGACAGGACATTTTTGATATCGATATTTTTCTCGATGAAGTGGGTGATATCCATCCCTTCGAGTTTGTGTTGCTCTTCGCTGATACGGAAAAGACGCTCTACTTCTCGGTCTAGTCTATGCCCGATTTGCTCCAAAAGAACATGCGTGTCGCTTGTAAGCCGAGGGTGTTGTCCCGCGGAGGTAATATTATCGAATATGGCTTTTACATTGGTCAGATTGAAGTTGCCACAGATTGCCAAACATTTGGCGCGCCAATTGGACCTGCGCACCATTGGATGGACGTAGGTTAGCCCGGATTTTCCTGTTGTACTGTACCTAAGGTGTCCCATGTAGCATTCTCCGGCAAAGGGGATGTAGTCTTGAGCGAAAGTGGCATCGTTCATTTGCCTTTCGTCAAACTTTTGGAAATGCCTGTGGACACTATCGAAAATTTCCGTGATAGCATTACTTCCCTCTGCGCGTTCGCGGAAGAGATACTCTTCCCCAGGTTTGCTGCACAGCTTGACAACTGCTAGTCCTGCTCCTTCCTGTCCCCTGTTGTGCTGCTTTTCCATCAACAGGTAGAGCTTGTTTAGTCCGTAGAGCCAAGAACCGTATTTTTCCTGATAGTAGGACAGAGGCTTTCGCAGCCTTATCATGGCCACTCCGCATTCATGTTTTAGTGATTCCATCGAGATGTTGTGATCCAGTCTGTATGCATATCGGGCTGCATCCTAACGCAGAGCATATAGATGCAGCCCGATTCAAAGCTTTGTCATTTTTTTTGTTGTTGTCTCCGGAGCTGTTCCTGTTGCTTCTGGAGTTCCTCCATCCGAGTTACCCACTTACTTTTCTTTTGTGGTTTCTTTTTGTTCTCTTCGAGTTTGGCAAGGAGCTTTTTCTCATTGATTGCAAACCGGAAGAAGAGATATTGCAGGATTGTAATCAAAGTAGAGATAAAGTAGTAGTAGCAGAGCCCGGAGGCATTGCTATTGAAAAAGACGAGGAACATGACCGTCATGATGTACGGCATGAGTTTCATTCCCGGCATTGCCGCCTGCCCCGTGGCCCCCTGACTCATGGTGTATCTGGTGTAGATAATATTGGTAACAGCCCACAGCAGGCAAAAAAGGCTAATGTGATTGCCGAAATAGGTCGATATGATAGGTATATGCACATCCCACGATATGATCGGATCATAGGTAGACAAGTCTTGTACCCAAAGGAAACTCTCACCTCGAAGCAGGATAGATGTAGGGAAGTACATATACAAGGCAATGAGGAATGGCATCTGGAAGAGCATAGGCAAACATCCGCTCATTGGACTGGCTCCGGCCGATCGGTAGAGGGCCATAGTCTCTTGGTTACGTTTGAGCATGGCAGCTTGCTCTCTGCCTGGATATTTAGCGTTGATCGCTTCTATTTGTGGCTTGAGCACCCTCATTTTAGCTTGAGACATATAGCTCTTGTAAGTCAGGGGGGAGAGAATGAGCTTGATAAAAATTGTCAGTAGCAGAATGATGATACCCCAATTGGAGACAAAGCCACGGAGGAAGTTTACAACTGGTATAATGAGATATTGGTTGATCCATCGGAAGACACTCGCCCCCAAATAGACTAGCCGATCCAGTTCCAAACTTTCGTCGTCTGTGGAAAATTTGTTGTCGTACCCACGTAAGAGATCGTAGTCGTTAGGGCCCAAAAAGAAGGTGAAGTCTGCATGAGCACCCGATTGGATGCCGAAAGGAAATGATGCACGCATTTTGCACTCTTTTGTGTGTGCACTGTTTTCAGGGTACGTGTTTGTCTCGAACAAGTTGTTCTCGAATGCTCCATTATTGGAAATTAGCACCGAACTGAAGTATTTGTCTTTGAATGCAATCCAGCGCACAGGCTCCTTGATATTCTCTTTCGTCTGAGCTTTGGTTGGTGCGATCTCCTCCACGCCTCCTCCATTGTATTTGTAGTAAATGGAGGTGTACTGATTTTCAAACTTCCACGATCTCTCTTGAGTTGGCATCCTCTGCGTCCACTCTATGTCCTGCATACTCATGTTGGCGGGTAATAGACGATGGAGACCCTCGCCCCTAATCGAAATCCCAAGGAGATAGCTGTTTCGGGGTAGGGTGTATGCAATGTCGATGTAGGATGCACTATCAATCGCTAAACGCATTGTAAGCGTAGAGTCTGTATGAGCTATTGGATCGAAGAAGAGATCTTCCGTATTGATCAATCGGTTGTCTGCCGTCAGTAGCGGTAAATTGAGGCGAACATCTTCTGGTGCAAAGAGATAAAGAGGGGAGTTGTCTTGCGCTTTATGTTGTCGCAATTCGGCCTGTATTGGCATTCCTCCCTTGGTGTCGAATCGAACATCAAGAAATTCGTTTTTGAGAGACATTTGTTTTGCCTTCCCTCGACTCTTGTCTGCCAAAATGCCATATTTGTGGATGGCTGTATCTACAATCGTGTCTGCCCCCAAACTGTCTATAGCATTCGATCTAACTGATTGAACCCCGTTCGCCAAGGCATTAATTGTGCTATCATTCTGTTGTACAGGAGCAGTAGGAATCGGCTGCCTGCTCGGTTTATTGAGAACACTGAACCCAATGATCACCGCAGCGATGATCAGCATTCCCCAAATTGTGTTTTTATCCATTGAATCGTTACTTGTATAGACGCAGTGTGATTATTTGTTCTCTATCGCAGCTTTTACGAAGCCCATGAAGAGAGGGTTGGGATTTACCACGGTGCTGTTGTATTCAGGGTGGAATTGAACTCCAATGTAGAACGGATGATCCGTGAGCTCAACGGCCTCAACAAGGCCTGTCTCTGGGTTTTCACCGACACAGGGCATCCCATTCTCCTCAAACAAGTTGCGATATTTGCTATTAAACTCAAAGCGGTGGCGGTGACGTTCGCTAATGAACTCCTTGCCATAGGCTGCAGCAATCTTTGACCCTTTTCTCAAGACGCAATCATAAGATCCCAAGCGCATTGATCCCCCGAGATCGGATACGGTCTTTTGCTCTTCCATTAGATCAATCACCTTATCTCTGCAATTGGGAGACATCTCTGAGCTGTGAGCGTCTGCAAGCCCCAGGACATTTCTGGCAAACTCAATCACCATGCATTGCATTCCGAGGCAAATGCCCAACGTTGGTATCCGGTGAGTGCGAGTGTACTTGAGTGCGCAAAACTTGCCCTCGATCCCTCTAGCTCCAAAACCGGGGGCAATAAGTACTCCATCCATTCCCCCGAGTAGCTCAGCTACGTTCTCATCGGTTATTTTCTCGCTGTGTACAGAGACCAAATTCAACTTTCTATTGTTGTAGATGGCTGCGTGCAACAAGCTTTCGTCTATGGATTTGTAAGCATCTTGCAGCTCTACATATTTCCCAACGAGTGCGATATTAACCTGCTCTTTAGCTGCGTTTCGCAGGGCGAGGAAATCGTTCCAGCGTTTAAGTTCTGGCGCAGATCCCACGCTGAGATTCATCTTACGCAGGACTGTCTCATCCATCTTCTGTCGTTGGAGCATTAGGGGAACCTCGTAGATGGTGGGCACATCAACACTCTGTACCACAGAGTCTTCGCTCACATTGCAAAAGAGCGCGACTTTCTTCAGCACATCTTCGTTGAGCACGTGTTCCGTGCGTAGAACCAAGATGTCGGGCTGGATACCTACTTCTTGAAGCTGCTTCACTGAGTGCTGAGTCGGCTTGGTCTTTACCTCTCCCGCGGCTGCGATGAACGGCACATAGGTGAGATGGACACAAAGACAGTTTGACCCTAACTCCCACTTTAACTGCCTTACACTCTCCAAAAAGGGCAAAGACTCGATATCCCCCACGGTACCTCCAATCTCAGTAATTACAACATCAAACTGCTGTTTTTGCCCCAACAGTTTGACATTGCGCTTGATTTCGTCCGTGATATGTGGCACCACTTGCACCGTTTTCCCGAGGTAATCTCCCCTGCGTTCCTTGCGGATTACATTTTGGTAAATTCTGCCTGTTGTGATGTTGTTGGCGCGAGTCATCGGGATGTTTAGGAAGCGTTCGTAGTGCCCCAAATCGAGATCTGCTTCGTGTCCATCGGTTGTTACATAGCATTCTCCGTGTTCGTAAGGGTTGAGTGTCCCCGGGTCTATATTGATGTAGGGGTCGAACTTTTGGATCGTCACCTTGAACCCTCTGGATTGGAGCAATTTGGCTAATGAGGCTGCTATAATCCCCTTGCCAAGCGACGATACTACACCGCCTGTCACGAATATGTACTTTGCATCTGCCACGGCTGTCTGCTTTCGAATCTATGTTGTTTTTTTCTATTCCACGATAAGACCTCACGCGAACTGGGTCTTATCCCCGATTGCCTCCGCAAAGGTAATGAATCTCGCCCGATTTACCTTTCTTCTCTATCTCCTATATTTACTCCAAATCTTGGAGAGTGGGGAAGGGAATGGATGGGGAAGGTGTTCTCAATCTTTCAAAGGGAAAATGCTTATCAACTTATGCTTGCGGAACGCGTAAGCCCTCTGTTTTATGCAGAGAGAACTGGGAAGGAACTGTTTTCTCAATTTCGATTGAACATTCTCACGTGTCGCAGCAAATACTGAGACGCGTGAGCGTGAAATTTCTGACGCGTTGTAGTAATAATTCTGTCCCGTTAGATTTTTATCCACTATTTAAATTGACACAATTTGTTTATATACAAGCTCTTACATTGTTTCATTTGCTTATGTTCCCATGAGTGAAGGGTTGTTTCAATTGGGCCGAACATACTTTCTTCGGAAAGTCGAATCAAGGATGAAAATCCTGTATCACTCATTCCAATACGGGAGCGATAGAACCCTGGTTTGGATTGCGAGAAACTCTCCAAGTGGACTCTCTGATTTTTCATGGATGCCTCCTTTTGTTTCGGGAGTAATTAATTGTACTTTTACGGCCCCAACTACATGTTATCCATAATACTCAAACCAGATGAAGAAAATAATGCTTTCGGCACTGTTGCTGACAGGGAGTCTCTCCGCTGCGTGGGCCGGGCCGATTAGTCCACAACGGGCGTCAGATATCGCTGCTCGCGTTTTTGAGAGAATAGACAAGACATCTGTCCTGAAAGTGCTGCCTCGAGGAGGCGAAATCCGTTTGGACCATACTGTGCGGATGGATACTGATCTGCTGCTGAGAAGTGGCACTCGTGATGGTTCTTCTCAAGCCTGCTTCTATGTCTTTAATCGTGGCAAAGATGCCGGTTTTGCCATCATTTCGGCAGATGATTTAGTTTCGGAAGTGTTGGCATATTCGGATCGCGGACACTTAGACATGGCTGATTTGCCTGAGAATTTGGCCTCTTATTTGAAGCTCTATCAGGAAGAAATCAAATTGGCGATAGCAACTGGGAGCAGCAATTCGCAGCTCTATGCTCAGTCTTTCTCTGAGTTTCCCGAGGCTGTATTGCCTCTGTTCGATACGGGAGAGTGGGCAAAGGATCCAATTCGTTGGTTTCAGGGCTATCCTTTTAACCATCAGTTGCCCAGTGGAGGCGCGCTCGTTGGTTGCGTAGCTACCGCTGCAGCTCAGATAATGCGCTACTACACCTGGCCGGATAAATCTCAAGGTGAGCACACTTATAGCCCGGCTTCTGGAGGTGGCTTTCACGTAACTTTTGGTAATACCTACGATTGGGCAAATATGCCGGGGACATTACCCAAGGTGACCACTCAAGCTCAAACAAAAGCTTTTAGCACTCTTTTGCGTGATGTTGGTTTGGCTGTGGATATGGTTTACAAGGACGGCATCAGTATAGCATGGCCTTCCAGTTTGGTTCGGGCTTTGAGGGAAAATTTCAAATTCAAGAAAAGCCTCAGAATGTTTGACCGCCACACAATGACTGCATTTGAATGGCAAAAGATACTGCGCAAGGAATTGAGTGAAAAGCGTCCTGTCTTTTACACAGGTGAAAGCTACAACTATGGTCATGCTTTCGTGTGCGATGGCTACAATGCAGAGGGAATGTATCATTTCAATTGGGGCTGGAATGGTAAATCCAATGGCTATTTCCGATTGACGAATCTACATCCTGCTGGGTATCCAGACTTCACGGTTTCTCAAGAAATCATAGTGGGAATTGAGCCGGAAAAGAAGCCTGGAGAAAGTGAACTCGCTCCGTTGGATTTCCGTTTGGCTGATATTTACAAGCAAAATGGTACCACGTATTCTGTGCAAGTGAGCGAGGATAAGCTCTCAGCAGTCGTACGCTTGATCTGCATCAACGAGTATGACGCGAAAGCACTAGCCGGTCTGCGAATCACACGCCCGGATAACTCTGTTGTAGACGTGAAATCTACAGATAGACAGTATACGTTTACATTCCGTCAGAGCCAAGATGTGGAGTTTGTCTGTGACCGATCCCTTCTCCAGACCGGACGAAATAAAGTCTCTCTTATTACCAAGCGTCCTGATGAGCCAGATAGTAAGTGGAATCCTGTATTCCCCTATGCCGGAACACCGCATCCCTTCTTTTACGTCAATGTGGGTGAAAAAATAGAAGTGGAGATGGTGCCAAGCAAAAACTACACGTTCACCATCACGAAGCTTGAAGCCAAACTCATCGCCGATGGTCACAGTGTATTGAAGATTCAGGCGAAAAACGAAGGAATAGATGAGAGGCGTGAAGCACTTCTTCTCAATCTGGTACCTGTACCCGGAAGCGACCCAAAACTTAAGAGCGTGTCTTTGGGAGAGTATTATGTGGAGATACCGCCTAATTCCGAACCTTGGAACTTCCGCCTCGAGTTCTCTGCGTTTAAAGCAAAGGCCGGCAAGTATCAGCTCATGGGGCGGTTCTACTCCGAAACGGAATGGACTATACTGGGTGAAGTGGAGGTCGCTAAGTCTTCTCCCGATCCGGAACACGTAAATGACATTTCTAAGAATGAATTCCTTTGGGCTTACCCCAATCCGACGAAAGGACTTGTTCATTTGGAAAATACATCTGGACTACCGACTTCCTATGCTCTGTATAGCATGGATGGACGTATGCTGTTGCAGGGGGTTGTGCCGGCGACAGGTGGTGATGTAGACTTATCGGCTTTGCCTGTAGCTACTTACTTGCTTCGTCTTGGTAAGCTACAAATGAAGATTGTAAAGCAGTAAGGCGTAAAAACTTATCGTATACAACAGAGGGTGCCAACTGTCTCAGTGGCACCCTCTGTTGTATCCACAAAATTTCACTTGTTGCATGGAAGGATAAATCTCGCTACATTCACCTCGTCTAATAGCTAATAGTTCTCTTACACTCAGGTCAATGAAAAGAATAACTTTTGTCCTCCTGCTGAGCCTTGCCTCGGTGTGGAGTTTGTTTGCTGGGCCAATACATCCGGATCAAGCAGCTCGGATAGCCTCACATCTGTTTGAACGAATAGGTTCTTCTTCCACGAAGAAAGCGTTCCCGCTTGCTGATGTCCGCTTGGATCGTACTGTGTATTTGGATGCTGATATCCAGCCTCGTGGGTTTGGCCATACCGGTCAATCTTCTCGACCATGCTTCTACGTGTTTAACCGAGGAGAGAAAGCCGGTTTTGCCATTATCGCTGCAGATGATCTTCTCCCCGAAATCATTGCCTACTCAGACACAGGGGAGGTTGATATGGATCAGTTGCCTCCAAATTTGGCGTTCTTCCTCCGTATTTACAAGGAAGAGATCCGGACTGTACTCGCATCTTCGCGGAATGTTTCCGGATATACCTCTTACAATTTTCCCGATCTACCTCAGTCGGTAGCTCCCCTCATGGAGTCGGGAAAGTGGAAGACGGATCACATTTTGTGGGATCAACTGAGCCCTTTCAATAAGAAACTGCCGACAGGGGCAAAATACACTGGTTGTGTGGCGACTGCGACGGCTCAAATCATGCGTTACCATTCTTGGCCAGAAAAAGGGACGGGTAGCAACAGCTATTACGATGGTGGGCTGAAAGTCAACCATTCCATTACATTGGGTGAGAAATATGAGTGGGACAATATGCCAGGAAAACTGGAAGGAGCCCTTAGCGAGACACAAAAAGATGCTTTGGCGACTCTGATGCGTGATGTCTCATTGTCTATCAATACGTATTTCTATCGCGACGTAAGTATAGCGTA
Source organism: Porphyromonas sp. (assembly GCA_034181285.1). Classification (GTDB taxonomy): domain Bacteria; phylum Bacteroidota; class Bacteroidia; order Bacteroidales; family Porphyromonadaceae; genus Porphyromonas. The sequence goes on from JAXFND010000002.1 coordinate 18,289, forward strand.
TTCGTCTCCTGTCGTGCGAGCTTTACGCAACAATTTTGGATACAAGAAGAGCCTTAGGATGGTGGATCGTCTCAGTACGACTGCTTATGAGTGGCAGAAAATGATCCGTACCGAACTGAGCAAAAATCGGCCCGTGTACTACGCAGGGGCTGATGAGACTGTGGGCCATGCTTTTGTCTGTGATGGCTACAAGGAGGACGGCACTTATCATTTCAATTGGGGGTGGAGCGGTGACTCTAATGGGTTCTATCGTCTCACACTCTTGGCTCCTACCTCGCTGGGATCCGGTGCTGGCAATGGTAGCTATACAATCACTCAGGAAATAATTATAGGTATAGAACCCGAGGATGGCACCGTTAGTAGCCAGTTGGCAGAATGTGATTTCCGTTTGTACCAGTCCCACTTCCCTCAAGTGTATAACACGCAAATTGGTGGATCGGCAACTCTATTTTGTATCAATGAAGTAGATCCGGTAATCTTTTTTGGTGTGAGAGTAACCAACCCAGATGGCAGGGTTACGGAAGTGAAGGCGTCTGATTACACATACCAATTCCCCCTAAACTATTACAAGACAATCCAATACCGATTCGACCGCTCCCTATTGAAAGCCGGTCGTAACAAGGTTGAATTCATTACTCGCAGGTCAAACGCAGCTGATCCGAAATGGAATCCAGTTCTTTCCTATGCCGGTGTGCAGCATCCTTGGTACTATGTCGTAGTCGAAGGTGATAAAGCTGAAATCGAAATGGTTGAGAAGGATCTCCATTCTGTGTCCATAGAGAAGGTAGATGCTCGCCTCTTATCGTACAAACAGAGTGAGATAGACATCCACTATCTCAATAAAGGCATAGACGAACGACGCGAGAGACTCTATTTGAAACTCAAGCCAAAACGTCAAGGTGAAGGCCTGAGGGATGTGTCGATCGAGCCTATTTTTGTTGAGATAGCACCCAACAGTCAAAAGACCGTCATCCACGTGGATATTCCGGATCTGAAGGCTCTTCCTGGAGAGTATTTACTGGAAGGGCAGTTCAGCAGTGATGATGAGTGGACTACATACGCCACAGTGTTTGTCCAGAATGGCTGGGCCGAGGCTATGACAGCTCCGGGACGGACAGATCTACAGCTTTGTTATCCCAATCCAACGACAGATTATGTCGCTTTGCTCAATCCTACTCCAGAACATCCTGTAGACTATGCCATCTATGCGATGAATGGGCGTTTGTGGCTACGTGGAGAGATACAAGGTGAGCAAACGAACGTGGATCTCTCTGCTCTGCCTGCAGGCACTTATTTAGTTCGTGTGGGAGCGAGAGCAACTCAAGTAGTAAGGCGTTGATTGTGAAGCCACTCCTCCCTATCTGAGAAATGGCGTCTTGGGGAGGAGGCGCACAGTCTAGGTTTCAATTTTTGCTATAAAATAAAGGGAGTAAATCTCGCCACAAGGCTGATTTACTCCCTTTAGTATTTTTGCTTTCTTCCTCCTGCGAGACTTTTCCTCGTGTACTTGCTTTCAGCTTTTTAGCCTCGGGTCATGTCGAGGGGTGGTGAAAGCTTTTGTCTTGTCTCTCCATTCTGATAGGACCATCTCGCATCCTCATTTGCCAAGTGATTACCTAGCTACTCAAAGAGAGGGTAACAGGTATGCACTGCAAGGAGAGAGAGGCTCAGCTGAGACCATCGATAAAACCATTGATTACATCAATATGCTCAGCCTGAGGGGTCTTAGGTAAACCAGGCATACGCATGATTTCACCCATTATCACGACAATCATCTCAGCACCTGTGTTGACCACAATGTCCGCGACTTTTAGTTCAAAGTCACGTTGGTCACCGTATCCTTTGGGATCTGCAGAGAAAGAATATTGTGTCTTAGCAATGCAAATGGGATAGTGCGACATTTGTAGCTCTTCGATCTTCTTGATCTTTTTGGCAGCCTTGCTGCTGTAGGTCACATTGGAAGCCAAATAGATCGTCTTGGCTATGTGATCTACTTTGTCTCGGATATTTTCCTTGAGATCGTATGTGAACTGGAGAGGTGCCGAAGGTTTGCTCTCAATCGTGTCGACAACCAGGCGCGCCAAATCCTCTGCTCCCTTCCCTCCTTCTGTAAATGCATTGTTAATGGCAAAGCCTATGCCTAAGCCTTTCTCGCAGTGCTCGCGTACCAACTCTATTTCGGCATCGGTGTCGGTAGCAAAGCGATTGAATGCAACGACCACTGTTTGCCCAAAACGTTTGAGGTTGGCTACGTGTCGATCAAGATTTTTCAGTCCCCTTCTCACACCCTCTGGGTTCGGCTCTTTGATTGAAGTTTCTGGCACATCTCCGTGCATCTTGAGGCCACCGAGGGTCGCAACAATAACGGTCAGCGAAGGGTTGAGTCCGGCATGTCTGCACTTAATGTTATAGAATTTCTCTGCTCCCAAATCAGCTCCGAATCCAGCCTCTGTGATTGCATACTCGCTCGTCGTCAGAGCCATTTTTGTAGCAATGATGGAGTTGCAGCCGTGAGCGATATTAGCAAAGGGGCCTCCGTGTACGAAAGCCGGCCCGTGCTCTATCGTTTGTACCAGATTGGGCTTGATGGCATCATAGAGTAGTGCTGTAATCGAGCCGGCTACCCCGAGATCTTTGACCGTGAAAGGCTCTCCTTTCCTCGTATAACCGAGGAGAATGTTTTCGATCCTCCTGCGAAGATCATCAAAGTCTGATGCGAGACACAATATTGCCATGATCTCGGAGGCCGCTGTAATATCAAACCCAGCTTCTCTGGGAACCCCGTTAGAAGGTCCCCCTAAGCCCGTCACAATGTTACGGAGAGAGCGATCGTTCACATCTAGAACACGCTTCCACAAAACCTCGGACAAGCCATCGCAAGTGTTTCGGTTTTGATAGATATAGTTATCTAGTAGAGCTGAGATCATGTTGTGAGCTGAAGTGACAGCATGGAAGTCCCCAGTGAAGTGCAGATTGATCTTTTCCATTGGCAACACCTGTGCGTATCCGCCTCCGGCTGCCCCTCCTTTCATCCCGAAGCAAGGTCCCAAAGAAGGCTCGCGGAGGGCAACCGAAGCAGTCTTTCCTATCTTACGAAGCCCCAAAGCCAACCCGATCGACACGGTCGTTTTACCGATACCTGCTTTTGTCGGAGTAATAGCAGTAACTAAAATCAGATGGTTCTTCTTTACTTTCTCTTCCCTGATTTCTGATAGAGGGATCTTAGCTACATAGTGCCCGTATGGCTCAAGAGCTTTTACCTCTAGGCCGGCTTCCTGCGCAATGCTTGCAATGGGTTTCAGCTCAGCTTCGCGAGCTATTTGAATGTCGGGTTTCATTGTCTTGATCGTATTAATGCTGTGATATGATGTTTGTATTTAAGCAAATTACTTACTTCCCTATAATCAAATTGAGTGTTAGTTTGTTTCGATTGATCGGAGTTTGTAAATCCGTACACACCCATACGACATCAGTCTCACAATGGGGCTTCTCCGGTGTTTTCTTCGGATTTGATTCTACAGAAAATTCGACACGTGGCAGCAAAAAATCCGACACGTCGGATTTTTTGCTACGACTCGTGAGATTTTTTGCTGCTTCCCGTGGCAATTCTTGCTGTTGGAAGGAGTGTAGCCCCATGATCTCAGATAAGCCATCTCGTCGGGATGATTAGACCTTACTCCTATGATTAGACAAAAGCTCTCCTTATCTTTGTCCAAACTTTCAAGCTATCAGATTCCTATGGACGAACTAAGTCAACTTAACGGCCAAATTCATCAGTTGGAAGAGCCGGTCCCCTTGTCTGTGCAGGCTGAATATTTCAAGCAATCGATTGCGCTCCGAATGACAAAGGACGACAAGAGCCTGCATAGCTATGTGCCGGAGGAGGCCGAGCGAGTTTTGTTTGATACCGAAAAACCGAACTCCGTGCGTCGAATGGCACTCTCTCGCCTTGCTATATCGGGTAGGGTGGAGGCCTTTCGCGTTATTGAAGACTTCCTGGAGGTAGCCCGTGGCGAGCTGCGGCAATGGGCCTTGATGGCCAAGTTGGAGTGTCGTGTGGCCATGATGAGCGATTTGGTAGATGAGAAACAGATTGCTGTGGCGAGCGGATTGGGAGGCAGGGATAATCTGATGCGATTTATGGGCCTATTCCACACTGCTCGTTTGCAGGAGTTCCTTCCGTTTCAAGTGGAGCTATTTTTCAAGGAACTTGAATATCGAATGGAGCAATACGGCGGGCAAGTCGAGAGCAAAGAAGTTGGCTACAACTATATCAATGTTTCCTTCTTGCTCCCCATCCAATCTCCGATCAAGGAGATCTTTACAGGCCTTATACTGGAGTGTAATCTCTATGGGAATTTTTTGGGTGACAGCTTTCTTGTGACGAACTCACAGCCCATTACATTGGATGTCATAAATGAAACCCTGGCAAAATATGCTCGAGAAAAGAACATTGATCCAATTCGCTAAGTATGGTATTATAGGTGTCTCCAATACGCTTATTACGGCCATCGTAATTTGGGTACTGCTCAAGCAAGTAAATGCCCTCGATTGGATCGCTAATTTCGTCGGCTATGTGGCTGGTATTCTCAACAGTTTCGTTTGGAATCGGAAGTGGACTTTCTCCAGTGCGCATAGCTGGACGAGAGATTTTTTCGTATTCCTTTTGGCTTTTGTTCTCTGCTATGTCATCCAGTATGCATTGGTGTACTGGCTGAACGAAACTACGTCTTACGATTCGTACTACAACCACATTGTGGGGATGGTTTGCTACACTGTATTGAACTTTCTCTTCAACAAATACGTTACATTCTCAGATTGCAGAAAAGACAAGTCGTCCCTGCAGTGCTAAATTGTACGATCCTATGGATAGAACGAATCATCCGAACGAGGAAATGATTTTGCTGGCAAGTTTCCAGTCTTTTGAGGATGCCGAACAGCTCGTCGACCTGTTGAGAGAAAATGGTGTTCAGGCTTATCTGAGGAATGAGTTTAGCAATCGCTTTCTCTCCCCAATGATAGATGTTGGAGGCTATCGTGTGGAAATCTCCGACCTTGATGCTCGGCAGGCTATCGGCATATTGGAGAGAGAGGGTTATGCTTTGCCGGATGAAACAGAGAGCAACGTGGGGGTTGTGGCCAATCTTGCAGATAAGTTGCCTTTCTTTAGAGGAAGGCCTTTGGAATTTCGGTTGTGGGCACTCTTGGGGTTGGTATTCCTCTTATTCACCATATTAGCCCTATCTCTATACCTGTTGAGTCCTCATCCTTGACTCGTCACCTTAGTTATGCCACGAAAGCCATTGTCCATCTCACAGATTGTGTGTGTCACCTTGCTATGGATATTGATTGTTGTCTATATCCTTACTCATAGCAGGATAGATGGACCGTTAGTTCTGAGTCTCATTCTCTCCGGGTTGCTGGTCTTTATACCCGTTTACCAGACAATCCGAAAGCGTTTCCCGAGGAAGTAACTCCTGAAACGAAGTTTTACGTGGGACATTTATCTTTCAATCACTTCAATAAAATGGAAAAAACCAAAGCGGAAGAGTTCTTCCACAACAAACCAAACAATTGGAATTGCTGCCAGTCTGTGCTCAAACGTTTCCAGAACGAAATCAACCTTGATGACGAGGCAATAGAACTTCATTATCGCCCGTGTGGCGGAGGACGAGCCGAAGGTGGGCTATGTGGGGCCTTGTATGCAGCTGAAGAATTGATGAAGAAATATGAACTTCCATCACTGAAAGATTCTTTTCGACAAGTGGCCGGAGGATTGACGTGCAGAGAGTTGAAGACCGAATTGAAGTACCCCTGCGTCGAAGCTGTACGTTTGGCTGAGAGATTGGTCGAGGATCGACTGAGCGCGGAGAGAGGTCTTTGATTTTTACTTAAGCTCCAGTAAGAGGAGGTATTTCTTCTTTGGAGAAATGCCTCCTCTTGCGTTTTTAAGATTTCATCCCATAGCTAATACTGGCGAGAAGGAGTGTCTGTTCTCGTCCTATTGGCTTGGAGAAATGGTTGTGCTCAACTTTCATTTGCAACTTCAATAGACTATTTATTTGCCATTCTCCCCAAAAGAAGATGCGCCGGCCGTGCCCATATACAAAAGAAAAGTTATGAAATAGGTTGGGCTGTCGCTCAACGAAAAACATCCGATCCAATCCGGTATCAGAGCGAAAGAGAATTCCTCCTACAGATGTTCGTATAGGAAGGGTAGGGGGATTGTACTCTCCTCTTATTCCCATAGCGTAGCCATGGTGTGATTCGTGTTGGCTACGATAGAGGTATCGAGCATCAATACAAGTAGACCAATTCGCACCATTCGGCTGGTATATCAGAGAGGATGTGAGGTAAAACCGTTGCCGACTGTTTTGCTCATGCTGCCATACGGCTCTTAATGTTGGTCGAAAGGTAGACATTGCAAGTGGCAGGACAGAGATCGAAATCCTATACCCCTTGCTAGTGTGGCTTTTTTTATATCGGGGTCGTAGGCTCTGGTATAGATCGGTGCTTAGGCTTACTTTGGCATTCATGAGTTCCTCGGAGATCGATAGGTAGAGACCTTTTTCATTTCCCAGAGAAGAAAAATGCGTTTGGCTCTTTCCGTAGTAAGCCCAATAATTTTCCGACAGATACCTTACAATAGCCGTGTATCGGGCATTCCTATTTGTCGTGTGGCTGATTCCTTGCAGAAATGCCAATGCTCCCCTATGCGTGCCTGCCAGCTCTCCATAAAGGGTTGTTCGCCCATTGGGCGAATTATATTGGTAATAGATGGATGCATTGATAAAACGATCAAAGGACTTGATCCCTTCGGCCGATTCTCTGCCGGGAGGTCTTTGGATAACAGCTTGCTTCCAGTCGTAATATGATGTTATGAAACCTGCTTGTAACTGCTGGTCGCCATAGTGCAGATTGGCTAATAAATTCCTCATAGGAAGGTTGTGTCTTTGACTTAGCTCCTTTTGCGAGCGATGTAATCCTGTTGTATGGATACTGTGAATGAGCTTTTTGCCATCCATCTGCGTTTCTACATTAGCATCCAACCACACACAAGATGCCGCCAATGTAGCGGATATGTAGCGAGTCCCAAGTGTAGTGGCTATTCCTCGTTGGAAACCTCCTTCCGACATCGTAAGTGTTTGCGATAAGCCTCGCCCGATCTGCTCTGGACTATCTGATATAAATCTGTAGCCGAAACCTTGATTGGCTACAAGCCCATAGCCCAAAGAAAGGCGGTAATCTCCGAGTACAAATTTTCGGATAGGTCCGAGATCAGAGAGCATCAGGTGGGCAGAATAGTGATCAAACCCTCCATACCTGCTCATATTAAAAGACTCTCCTGCATCTAAATCGCCAGCTAACCCGATAGAGAGGAATTTGCTCTTTTTGTGGGATAGTTTGAACCGAATGCCATTGTTGTTACCTGCGTAGTCGTCGGTTTTTCTTGATTCCTCCATGGGAAGTTTTGTTCCCAATTGGAAGGTTGTTTTCCCCCGAGCATTTCGGATAGATTCTATTAGTCCTTTGCCTGCAACCCGCTTCTCTACTTTTATAAACGGGCGAATGAGATCTATTGTGTATGGCTCCCAAGAAGGGATTAACTTGAGGTCCCAAATTGCATTAAGCCCCTCAGGTCGTTGATGAATAAATAGAATGAATTGTCTGATCTGGAAATCGGTGAGGAACGGGATTTGCTTCAGATCAGACTCAAGAGCCTGATTGAGATCAATTGGCTGCTCGATCAATGCCTCCATTTTCTCGACAAGCTCTTCACTTTCTTCAATACTTAACTCACCATTTCCTACTTTGGACACAATCACTTCTCTCCATAGTTCATGATTGTCGTTTCTATGAGCTGCTGCTACAGTGTCGGTCTGTGCCTGTAGTGGTGGGCATATATTCGTTGTCAGATAGAAAAGGAGGCAGATAAAAACTCCTCCAACCCATCGCCGCTTCATTGCTCACTTTCCCCCTCCAAGGGATCTGACCAGGCTTTGCACACGTATTTGCTGTTGTTTTGGTAGACAATTGGGAGAACTGCATCGATTTGTTCCTCGAGACAGTAAGGTATATCTCCATCCACTCCGGCTTCTCTCATTCGCCGATAATGTTCAATTGTGTGGACATAGGATAGAAAAGCTGTTGGAGACGGGGCCACGATGCTCCAAAGCTCTTTCATCATACGAGCTGAGTCTCCGTAGTTTGCTTCAATACTGGCTGAGCAAAGTGCTGAGATCAAGGCCCCAGCGTACAGACAATCTTCAGATCCAACAGTATCATTCCACCCAGCAGCAAGGATAAGTACATTTTGATCTGTATGTTTGGATAGGTAACTGACCGTAACAGGGAGATTGATGTAACCACAGATAAACACATCCGAGGCTCCTGCACGAAAAGCCGTGTCGACACATTTTGTACCATTGGTGGTTGTGAAGACAATTGTTTTTCCTTCGACCGTTTTTCTGTCGTAGTCGAAAGGAGAGTTCCCTAATTGAGCAAAGTCACAACGTTTGGCATGACGCTCGGCTCCCACCATATATCCTCTTTTTCGATACTCGATGGCTTCTTCCAATTCTGCGACGATAATAATCTCTTTGGCTCCATTTTGCAGAGCAGAGCAGATAGTAGACGAGGCCCTTAGAGTGTCAACCACCAATACTATTTGTGGATTTTCCCTATCAAAGTAGGCCTTGAACTGCGGAGCCGACATACACAGGTCTATCCTCATACTCATTTCTAGCTTAGTTAAGTGACAAAACAGAAAAGGGGGAATTCCTCCCCCCTTTCCTCTATATCTGATTTACTTGTTTATCTCGATCAAGCTCATCTCATCTTTCGTGATGAAAAGCGATCCTTTCTCTCTCTTCTCCTACTTTCTGAAAGGGGCTTTCACGATTTCGGCCCTAAGGACACGATTCCGGATATGAATGCCAATTTCTAAGCCAACCTCAGCGTATTCTTTCTGTACGTATCCCATACCGATACCTTTTTTTAGGAATGGAGACATTGTCCCTGAGGTAACGGTACCAATTCCTTTGCCTTCAGAGTTTGTGATTTCATAACCTTGACGAGGAACTCCCTTGTCTTTTAATTCAAAGGCTATGAGCTTTCGTTTGGTGGCACCATTCTTGTGCTCTTGTAGCATCTGACGGGAAGGGAAATCTTTGCCATCAACAAATTTTGTAACCCAACCTAATCCGGCTTCAATGGGAGACGTGGTCTCATCGATATCATTTCCGTAAAGACAGAAGCCCATTTCTAAACGAAGAGTGTCTCGAGCTCCTAGCCCACACGGTTTAATGCCATACTCTTGTCCTTTCTCAAAGAGGGCGTCCCAGATTTTAACCCCGTAGTCGGGATAGAAATACAGCTCAAAACCTCCTGCTCCCGTATAGCCGGTGTTAGAGATGATTACATTGGGGCATCCTGCCACTTCTCCAATGGCAAAAGTGTAGTAGGGAACTTTGCTTAAGTCTACGTCTGTGAGTTTTTGCAGGAGCTCAGTTGCTTTAGGACCCTGAACTGCCAATTGTGCACACTTGTCTGATCCATTTTCCAACTCAGCTCCCATCGTATTCAAACTTTGGCACCAAGTCCAATCCTTTTCGATGTTAGCAGCGTTCACAACCAAAAGATACTTGTCGTCTTCATATCTATATACTAGAAAATCATCGACTATTCCACCCTTGTCGTTGGGAAAGTAACTGTATTGCACTTTACCCACTTCAAGCTTTGAAGCATCATTGGATGTTACTTTTTGAACGAACTCAAGGGCTTTTGGACCTTTCACCCAAAATTCACCCATGTGAGACACATCAAAGACCCCAACGGCATTAACTACTGACATGTGTTCGTCTATGATGCCACTGTATTCTATTGGCATATTATAACCGGCAAACTCATGCATCTTGGCCCCAAGAGCTATGTGCTTGTCTGTAAATGGCGTTTGTTTCATAAGGCTTCTTGCTTTGTTTGATTTCAATGTTGAGAGTTATGGTGCAACTTGGCCTCAAAGGTAAACAAATTCATGTGTCTCTCAAGGGGGGGGAATCAGGCTTCCCCGTATTCCCTCTAATCCATCCAAAGTAGGTATCTAACAAGTCTTTTGCAGCTTGGAATGGGGTCATCGAATCTGATAATACACGTTGCTCAAGTAGAGGCAATAGGTGTACGATTTGTTCGTTTTGAAAAAAAGAGTCTCGAAGGGCTTCTTCTATAGATTCTCTCATCCACCATTTGGCCTGTTTCTGCCTCTTGTGGTGAAAATAGTTGCTATCAATAGCATGGTGTCTATAAGCATCAAGCATATCCCAAATCTCTTTTATACCAATGCCATAGTATCCGGAATAAGTGAGAACTTTGGGCGTCCAGCCGGATTCAGGCTTAGGGAATAGCTGCAGTGCATTACGGAAATGTGAGGCTGCCAACTGAGCCTTATGGACGTTGTCCCCATCGGCCTTATTGATAACGATACCATCTGCCATCTCCATAATTCCCCTTTTAATACCTTGCAACTCATCCCCTGTGCCTGCTAGCTGGATCAATAGAAAAAAATCTACCATGGAGTGAACAGCGGTTTCGCTTTGCCCGACACCTACTGTTTCTACGAAAATGGTGTCAAAACCAGCTGCTTCACACAAAATGATTGTCTCTCTTGTTTTACGAGCAACACCACCTAAAGATCCGGCTGATGGACTGGGGCGCACGAATGCATTTTTTTCGCGACTTAGGCGCTCCATCCTCGTTTTGTCTCCCAAAATGCTTCCTCCTGAAACACCACTGCTGGGATCAATCGCTAGGACGGCTAACTTGTGACCTTGCTTAATGATGTGCATTCCAAGTGTATCAATGGAAGTGCTTTTACCAGCCCCCGGTACACCCGTGATACCTATTCGTATAGAATTCCCAGAGTTTGACAGACACCTTTCTATGATTTGTTGAGCCTTGTGTTGATGCTCAGGAAGCTGACTCTCGACCAATGTGACAGCTCTACTCAAGAGTGTAATGTCACCATCCAATATTCCCGATACATAGTCGTCAACTTCGAGTTGAGCCCTCTTTACTCGCTTGAAATACGGATTGATAATAGGGACATCCTTTATGCCCTTGTTTACTCTCAATCCCCGATATTTTAGATCATTTTCTGGATGATCTATTGAGGTCAATTGCTCGTCGTTAGCTTGAGCTGCCATGTCTTGCTAGAAGAGTTTTTGTATTATCTCTTTGTGGAGAGCTTGACTTTTATTCGCCTGAGAGGTGCGTTGGGGTCATTGCAAATTACATTGATGTTCGGGGCTATAGAAGCCCAGCCTCTCTGAAATAGGACTGCGGGCATGACTTGCAGTTTTAGTATTCCTTTTTCTCCGGATTTGATCTCTCTGGTATGAGAGAGGATCTTAACAGCCGGATTTGCACAGTAGACATCGTGTATTCTCAGGAGATTGTGTCCTACATTGCTCAGTTCTACATCCAATTCTTGACTATGTGTACTCTTGGATACCACTCCTAGATCAAAGTAGGTACGGAGTTCCATTTTAGGAGCTGTATTCAACATCTCTTCATGACTAAGATAGTGAGAGAAATCTTCTACTATGACAGCATTCGCATTGATTTGTCCTTCTTGTTCTTCCCCTCGTGTGTTTACTGTCATCCTCATTGTCTCTCGGTACAATCCGATCGGTGTTGTATCTTGTGCGCTTAGTGTGAGTTCAATTTCATCAGGTTCTCCAGGTAGTAACTTGACTGTACTGGGGTTCGCTGCAATCAATCCAGAGTCTGGAGCCAAGTGTACAAGTGCGGCGTCGGAGTTGGAGGTATTGAGTAGCATGATCCGTATGGTAGAGCTACGTCCTTGAGACGTAGTTGGGAAAGTCAGCTCTGTTTGGCTAACTTTCACACTCCCCAATTGAGCTGCAAACAGGCCCTTTTCTGCCCCGCCCAGTGTACTTACATACCCTTTTATGACGAGAACTTGCATTGATTTTGCAGCATTACTGTATACATGGATTTTCTTGACAAAAGCTCCAGGTCTACCACTGGGATCAAAAGCAACTCTGATGCTACTGGCTTGGCCTGGAGCAATACTTTCTTGAGGCCACGAAGGGGTAGTACAACCACAGTCCGCATTTACCCTCGTCAGGACCAATGGCGTATTTCCACTGTTTGTGAATTTGAATTCGCAATAAACGGGGCCTTTTTCCTCTGCAATGTTGCCAAAATGGTGTATGGTATCTTGAAAAGTTATTGAAGACTGGCCCATTTGCTGTGCATGAAGCCTGCTCCCAAAAAGCAGAAGAGCCACCGCAAGGCAGCTCCACAGGTATCGTTTGATCATGAGATTAACGTGTAAAAGGGTTATTCAACCTTGCCTTTTATTTTGAGTGTAAAGGCACCATCTTTCCCGTTACTGTACACCGCGATTGTCTTAACGAATGGGCCAGGTCTCCCAGCAGGGTTGTAAGTAACCTTTATTTTCCCGGTTTTGCCTGGAGCAATTGGCTCCTGTTCATATTCGGGAGTCGTACAGCCACAGGAGGCGACTACTCGAGTGATCACCAGAGGGGACTTTCCCGAGTTGATGACAGTGAACTCGTGATGCACTTTTCCGTTAGCTTCTTTGATCGTCCCAAAATCATGTTCCGTGACTTTTGCTGAAATTTCGGCATTATTAGTCTGAGCCACAATGCTCCCTGTAAAGAATAGCATCAGGCTGATGAGGTAAAGAATCTTTTTCATATCATTCCCTTGTTGAGTTGTCTTGTTGTGCAGGTTCCAGTCTCGGGGCTATTAATAGCCCCAGCGTTAGGTGTCCTGCCGGAGCAAAGGTATAAAAACCATTCGACTATCTGCCCTGCGAGACTTTTTGCGCCTTATTTGCTCTAGAGGTCCTTACTTTGCAAAGGATCTTTCCTTCACGATTTGCAGAAAATAGGACTTCTTGCTCTTTCTGTAAGTCCGAAGTCAGCACAAGGTCCGTTAGTTTATCTTCTATTTCTGATTGCAAGGCTCGTTTTAATGGCCGAGCCCCATATTGAATATCGAAGCCAATTCGAGCGATTGCATCTCTGGCCTTAGTATCTACTTTGATGTGATAGCCAGCCTTTCTGATGCGTCCCAGGATCTCTGTCAACTCTATGTCTACAATCTTACGAATGCTGCTTCCAGACAGTTGGTCGAAAAGGATAATCTCATCCAATCTGTTGAGGAATTCAGGGCTGAAAGTCTTGTGTAAAGCTTTCTGAATGACTGATCGGGAATACTCTTGATTTAGCTCGGCATCGTCAGCTCTCTTAAATCCTATACCAAAACCAAACTCTTTCAGTTGCTTGGTCCCAACGTTGGATGTAAGGATGATAACGGTATTCTTGAAATTGACTTTTCTTCCTTCGCTATCAGTGAGACATCCTTCATCCATTACCTGTAGGAGAATATTGAAAATGTCATGATGGGCTTTCTCTATTTCATCGAGTAGTACAACTGAATAAGGTTTTCGGCGTACTCGTTCGGTCAGTTGCCCCCCCTCTTCATACCCTACGTATCCAGGAGGAGCTCCCACGAGGCGGCTTACGGAGAACTTCTCCATGTACTCGCTCATATCGATCCTTATCATGGCATCTTCGGTACCGAATAACCGTTCGCTTAGTTTCTTTGCAAGATAAGTTTTCCCCACTCCGGTGGGGCCGAGGAAGAGAAAAGTCCCAATAGGCCGCTTCTCATTTCGAAGTCCCAACCTGCTGCGTTGCACAGCCTTTACTATTTTCTCGATAGCTTCGTCTTGTCCGATCACTTTTTGTTTAAGTTCATCGGTCATTGTTCGCAATCGTTCGTTCTCAGCCTCCGCTATGCGCTCCACAGGCACACCACTCATCAACGCCACGACTTCCGCAATTTTGTCCTCGTCCACCACTTGGCGTTTGGCATCGATTTGCTTCATCCATGCAACTTTAGCTTGTTCGATCTGCTGTTGCAACTGGCGTTCTTTATCCCTAAAAGATGCGGCCAATTCGTAGTTCTGGGCTTTTACTGCAGAGATCTTCCTCTCCACAACTAGGCGGAGTTTCTCTTCCAAGGCCTCTATCTCTTGAGGCGCTTCTATGCCTGAGACATGAACTCCAGCTCCGGCTTCGTCAATTGCGTCAATTGCCTTATCTGGGAAGAATCGGTCGTTAATGTAGCGACCAGTCAGCTCTATGGCTGATTTGACTGCTTGATCCGTATAGAAGACGTGATGATAGTCCTCATACTTACATTTGATGTTACTAAGAATAGCAAGCGTCTCCTCTTCAGTTGTAGGGTCTACAATAATTTTTTGAAACCGTCGCTCCAGGGCTCCATTCTTTTCTATTGATTTACGGTATTCATCCAACGTTGTTGCTCCAATACATTGAACTTCTCCTCTTGCCAACGCTGGTTTAAGGAGATTTGCTGTATCCATCGAATCTTGAGTCGATCCTGCTCCTACAATGTTGTGCAATTCATCAATGAAGAGGATGATTTCTGGATGGGTCCGTAACTCGTCCAGTATGGCTCGAATACGTTCTTCGAACTGTCCCCTGTACTTAGTCCCAGCGACCAAGGCCCCCAAGTCTAGGCTAATGATACGTTTATCGTATAGGACTCTGCTCACTTTGCGATCCACGATCCGTTGGGCCAAGCCCTCCACAATGGCACTTTTCCCAACGCCCGGCTCACCAATGAGGACAGGATTGTTTTTCTTGCGCCTGCTCAATATATGAATTAGGCGAGCCAACTCCTTTTCTCTCCCCACCATGGGGTCTAGCTTATTCTCTTTGGCTAGGCAAGTTATATCTGTTCCAAATGTTTCTAAGGCAGATGTTTTTTCTGCATTTTCACGGGGAGGTGGCGGCGGAGTGTCAGATCCTTGACTCTCATTCACATCGGAAGAGTCGTTGTCCTTCTCATCTTCTTCTCCTTTTTCATCATTGCTACTACCATCGTCGAAGTTGAAGATATCATCCACATTGTCGTCAAAGCCATTCGTTATTCTCCCAGAATACATTTCAAAGGGAGACGGATGATTTATTTCTGCAGTAGGTACCACATTTATAGTCGGTTGTCTCTTCATTCTTTTTCGTCTTTTGCCACATTGTCTTTCTATTCGTGATGCAATA
Organism: Porphyromonas sp.; assembly: GCA_034181285.1. Classification (GTDB taxonomy): domain Bacteria; phylum Bacteroidota; class Bacteroidia; order Bacteroidales; family Porphyromonadaceae; genus Porphyromonas. The sequence goes on from JAXFND010000002.1 coordinate 33,426, forward strand.
GGATTCTATATACCTTGCGACGCGATAGCATCCAACAATGCGATATTTAACGGGGCTGTTGCAAAGCTCGTGCCAAACAGATACTCAAGGATGCATTTGGATAAATCTCACCCGACAACCATGGATGCGGTTATGGAGGACGAGAACATAAGGGCAGCCAACTCAGAAAGTAAGAAAATGGCTCCACAGCAATCTCCGGTATAGCCTCCTATACGTTTTATCATCAGTCGGGCTATCAATGCTGTGACAATCGCGCCCACAGGTAGGCTCAGCAGAAAGCGGAAGTCTGTAAAAATGGAAAGCAGAAGAATGGGAAGAATCCCTCCGCCAAAGCTGATGAGTATCCTGTGCCAGTGGAGTGATTGATAGACAACTTTGGCTTTGCTACCATCTTCGTCACGAGCATAAGGCAAGGAGAGCGTGATTGCGGCACTACAAGTCCGACCCAAAGGATCCAATGCTGCAAGGAACCAGGTGGGCGAGATGTTCTCAGCCAACTTGTACCACATTGCAATGAGGGTCGCGAAATAGCAGAAAAGAGAAACTACCCCGAAAGTCCCTATGTGGGAGTCTTTCATAATCGTTAGTATCTGGTCGCGCGAGTGCCCGCCCCCAAAGCCGTCAAAGAAATCGGCTAGTCCGTCCTCGTGCATACATCCGGTGAGTAGCAGACGTGAGATGATGGCAAATAAAATCCCTATCAAAGGACCAAATAGAGAACTCCCTGCCCAATAGCATATGGCCATCAGGCCTCCGCTAAACCAGCCTACCCACGGAAAAAAAGTAATCACTCTGGCAAAGTCTTCTTTGGGAGGGCTTCCTAATCTCCACCAAGGCAAGCGGGTAAAAAAAATGAGTGCTGCCAACATTCGGATTTGAAGTGTAGATGGTCAGAAAATTCTTCAGAAGGGATGGTCTGTACAGTTTGTTTTCAATCCACGGCCAAGACCAATCCTTTGAGATATTCGCCCTCAGGGTGATAGATATTGATTGGATGATCTGCCGGTTGGGTTAGTTGATGAAGGATACGTACTCTGCGCTTAGCCAAAGCTGCTGCAGAGAAGACGGTTTGTCTGAATTCATCTCGACCAACTGCTTGTGAGCAACTAAATGTGAATAGGATTCCTCCCGGGGCAATTTTTTCAAAAGCAATAGCATTGAGCCTCCGATATCCTTTGAGTGCATTGCGTAGTACTTTGCGATGTTTAGCAAAAGCGGGAGGGTCTAGTACTATGAGGTCATAAAGTCCCTGCTCTGCTTCTTCCATAAAGAGGAATGCATCTTCGGCCACGGCTTTGTGTCGGGAATCGTCAGGAAAGTTGAGCGCAATATTTCGTTTTGCCAGATCAATAGCCTTAGCTGAACTGTCTACTGACACAACACTTTTTGCTCCACCGGCCAGTGCAAAGAGAGAGAAGCCTCCCGTGTAGCAAAACATATTTAAAACGTTGCGATCTGCTGCATAGGTTTGCAAGAGGGCTCGATTGTCCCTTTGGTCTAGAAAAAAACCGGTCTTTTGTCCTTTCTGCCAATCCGGATGGAAGCGCAACCCATTTTCAATAGCAATGCTTTCTGCTGCGATCTTTCCCAGAATAAAACCATCTTGGACTTCTACGTCAGCCATGTGAGGGAGGGTATTGCTACTCTTGTAGTAGACAGATTGTACGCGCTCCTCCGTCACCTCGGGTAATAGTTTGGCTATCAATGTGGCAACATTGTGCATCCCCACTGTATGTGCTTGCAGCACGGCTGTACGGTCGTATATGTCAATGACTAGTCCGGGGAGGTTGTCTCCCTCTCCATGTACTAATCTGTATGAGTTGTTTGTTGGGTTGATAAGACCGATTCGCTTTCTCAGGAGATAGGCCGATCTCAGCTTCTCAAGCCAGAATGCACGGTCAATAGGCTGATTTGTATCGAATGAGAGAATTCTCACAGCAATGGTCGTGGGGGCAAAATGACCTTGTCCGAGAGCTTTCCCATCGGCTGAATAGACACAGACCAAATCCCCCTCGTTGACTTCTCCATCTATGTGTGCAATAGCTCCTGAAAAGATCCACGGGTGAAAGCGATTGATACTCTCTTCTTTGCGTGGGAGTAGAGTGATTCGAGGATTATTCATATAAAAGGGCAAATTGTACGGGCGAAGGGGTAGGGAGGCTCATTAGGTAGTCGTATATTTTTAGACAGGCCCACGCATCGAGTGCCGCATAGCGTTGCTGTGCAGGGCTGAGGGCCTCGGCTTCCCAGTTGCTTAGTTGTTGGGCTTTGCTGATCGCTTTACTGAAAATAATGGCATACACTTTCCTCAGGCTGCTTTCGCGTATGCCATAGGCCGGGCAAAGGCGTTGAAGCTCCACGAAGCCACCGGCTTCAAAAGGCAATCTCCGGCGCAGGGATACATAGTCATCATGGATGCTGAGGCCCACTTTGAGGATATGCTTGTCTTCGAGCAATGATTTGGTTTCTTCTGTCAGCCCCAACTTATTTAGACGGATCAGAAAGCAATCTTCTGGGGTCGAAAGTTGCAGTAGGGAGACGACTGTGCGACACCCTTTGGTAAAGCAAGGCTTCGTTTCGGTATCAAAGCCGAGCAGCTTATGCTTCCTCAATTCAGAAAGGGCAGCGGAGAGCTGTTTTGAGTCTTCGACCACATGGATTCTGCCTGTGAAGATCTCTTGCTCGAAAGTGGATACTAATTCTTTATCTATGGTTGCTGATAGCATAGTCGTTTGTATTTGAGTGAACTGTAATATCAGATGCAAGTACAATCAAAGTGACAGTTCGTCATCCTTCTGGGTACCATCCTCGTCCACTGAAAGAGACGGAATCAAAGCATGCAAGGCCCCTAATGCAGCTAATAATCGCTCACCCCAATAATCAAAAAAGTACAAGCGTGCACGGCCTATTGCCACAGAGGTGTTATACTCTTCAGCTTCACGAATATTCCCCAAAAGATCGACTATTTGCTGATAAACATCGGCCAAACACTCGCCAAGACTTGCCCCGATGGGTGTATCGCTATATTGCATATCCTGATGCAGCGTTGTGAGGAAACCGTCATCTTCCCCCAACAATTTGGTTACGGCAATACGGACTTCATCATACATGTCTTCATTTACGAAGGTTGGGGCATAATCTACCTGACTGTCGTATTCGTAGCTGGGCAGCAAGTGAGTGCGCAAGTAAAGCAAGGGGAGTAGCTTTACTGATTGATCCACAAACTCTCGCTTGCCCAATTGCTTCGCTTTCTCCATGAGCGAGGCAAACTCGACACCTACGCGTGCAAACTCGATCGTCTCGTTCCCGAAAACCGTCTGATTAGGATTGTTCATGCCCCAAAGGTAGTGATAAGTGAAAAAGCGGCTCAATGTGGCATGTATTTCTACACCCAGGGGGTGAGGCACACCATGGGAAAGGCTACTTTGGCTTCTCTACAGTTTGCAGAATGTGTTCGATGGCCGATTCGATGATACTGTCGTACCCTTGTGCTAAATCGGATTTTGATAGAGACACTCTCTTGTGTGGAGCTATCCCGAATTCAATATCTTGCATATCCTTGTCCAGCATTCGCGAGGCTGAGTAACGTACCCCCCAACCATTGGGTAACTCTGAGGAAAACGGCATTCCAGCCCCTCCCCCCGTGTGGTCCCCCATCACGAATACGTGCGGTATATCTTTCATCTTCAAAACAAAGTCATTAGCCGCACTGTACACCCCTCTATCTACGAGTAGAACTACGGGCTTATGCCACAAGAAGCCCCGACTTACCGGTTCTACATACAGGGCCATGGGCTTGGAGAACTGGTCGTGCTTGGGGCCTGTCTTGTGGCGGATATAACCGACTAATCTTTTCTTGTCGATAAAATGAGATGCTAGACGGTCGGAAAGATCTACGCTGCCCCCGCCGTTTTCTCTAATATCAAAGATCAAGCCTTTGCAGTCGGATAGTCGGCTTAGTACAGCATTGATATTACTGTGGCTGACCGAAGAGGAGAAGCTGTTGAACACCACAAGCCCTATGCGATCTTTGCTATGATTATTGTAGCGAATGCGTTCGTAATGCAGCCCCCCTGCAATACGATAGTCTTTCCCCAAGTAGAGGCTCCGAACAGATTTGTCAAGAGAAGACGGATAGTTGTCTCTCCAGTCCCAGTATCGCCCGTAATCAAAGGGAGTTATCACATTTACGTGCCCATCTTTGAGCTCTCGTATCAGGGCATTCATTTTCCGAAATAATTCATCCGTACTCATCCCCCGATGCACATCTTTGGCGTGCTTGTGATAGTAGTCTTCCCAAGTGGAGTCAGCCGGCAGTTTGAGATCGAAATAGCAATAGCCTTGATCCAAGATCTCCCACAGGGCACGAAAATTGGTTCGTGGATCGGAACTGAACTCGTGCTGCGTGTCACAACCCGTACCAACAGACAAGGCAAGCAGACAAAAGACGGCAGATATGGAATACCTCTTTATGCGATCCGAAACGTTTTTCCTTAACTTATACCCAAGCGTGACCATTTTTTGGAATGAAAGTGAAAAGCCCACGGTAGAGCAGAGCTGGAGTGGGCGATGTGATTGAACTTTTGTCTGCATTCTCCTGGATGGTATTTCCCATACATCTATTCTTGCCCCTGTCAGTCCCTGCAACCTAAACAGGGTATAGCGAACATCGGCGGACCAAAGTTACGAACTAAGATGAGATACAACGATTGCACTTGATTTTCACCTCGCGGGCTTCCATTGTACTCAAGGTCCTTTAGTGTTTTTACATACAAAGGGAAAGGTAGAGGAGGTCTGTAGATTTTCCGGTGGAGTGTCTTCGATTCCCTCCGGAGATTGGAGCCATGGCACAATCGCTCACCGTGCTGGGACATCTATAGACGGAAGTAGAAAAGTGACGCGTCGGAGCAAACGCTCCGGCGCGTCATAGGAAAAGCTATGACCCGTTGGAGCAAAACGTACCACTCGTCATGTTTATTCAGCTATCGAACAGGCAGTCCTTTTCGATATTTGTCCTAATTTTGCTCGCCTCCTATCGTGGGGGAAAACATTGGTTTAACCATTTGCCTCTTTGCAGGGGAGTATAGAATACTGGGATGACAAACGACCACCTCAAGCAAGTCGCTAAATTTTTGGCCGACTATTCAGCAACGCTGATTGGCTCGGGAGTGCATACTTCGCGAACCGTTCGCAATACCAAACGTATAGGCTGTGCATTGGGTACCGATGTACACCTCAATCTTTCGATGAAGACAATGACTCTCACTGTCGGTGACGAGAGAAGCGGAGAAGTCATCACAGAAGTGATTGATATTCCCACCTTACCGATAAAGTTTGTTCTCAACTCAGAGTTAAGTGCCCTTAGTTGGGAAGTTCATGATCGTGGCTTGACAATTGAGGAGACAGAGTTACGCTACAAGGAGATACTGGGCAAATCAAATAGGCAAACGTTTCTGCAAGTTTGGTTATTGATCTCTGCTGCAAATGCTTGCTTCTGTGCCTTGTTTGGTGGAGATGCCCTTGCGTGCATCCTGGTCGCACTGGCTACAGCTGTCGGATTCTATGTCCGTAAATCTTTGATCGAGAGAGGACTAAATGCTTATGTTGCTATCACTATTGCTGCAACGATATCCTCCGGGATTCCGGCCTTGGCCATCTTTCTGCAATATCCGACAACAGCCCCTGATACCGCCCTTGCCACCTCTGTCCTATATATTATCCCTGGAGTACCTCTAATCAATGGAATTATCGATATCGTGGAGGGACATACATTGTCTGGTGTTTCTCGGTTGATTCATTGCACCCTTATTATACTGAGTATTGCTTGTGGCATGGCTATAACTCTGCTACTGACCACTGGTTCCATCGCCAAGATTTGACTCATATGCCCACCTTATTAGCCCTACTTTCCGATGCCTTTTTTGCAGCCATGGCCTCCATTGGGTTTGCTGCCGTATCTGTACCTCCTCGACGAGCGTTCCCTCCAATTATCATTCTTGCAGCCTTGGGACATGGACTTCGTTGGTATTTGATGAATAGTTTGGGAGGGGACATTGTCGGAGCTTCTCTGGTGGCTTCTATCTTGGTGGGCTTTGGAAGCTATGTTTTCGGACGCTGGTGGGTTCATTGTCCCATGACAGTGCTCTATATTCCAGCTCTGTTGCCCATGATCCCAGGAATGTATGCGTACAATGCTGTGTTGAGCTTAGTACGCTTCGTTATCCATCACAAGGATCCTTCCGTAGCCATACAGTATATGCAGGAATTCCAGACTAACATGATTATTGCTGTGACGGTTATCTTTGCCTTGGGGATAGGGTCTATACTTCCTTCTTTCATCTTGTACAAATCTTCCTACACTCTTTCGCGAAAAAAGCGGAGCTAGAGCCTCGTCCTTAACTTATCAGTTTGTAGCTATACGGCTGATTATTGCTTGCTTTGTTTAGCCTATCATCGATAGGCATGGCTGTTTATTACTTCTTTTGCGACTAAGGGACTTTCCTCTTTTTCCCCTGATTCCCTTGATTATCCCAACGATGTGCAAATGGCTTAGCGAGGTAAAAAATAATACATACCTTTGCGCGCAATAAAAATGATGATTCGAGAGGTTGCCATTCTTGCTCTTGGTTATTCCTCGATCGGGTTTGTCATTTGGGTGTGTTCTTTTTAGAAGAAATTACTTATGAATGGAAAAACAGTGATCATTGGGGTCATTGGAGCTGATGCGCATGCAGTCGGCAACAAGATTATTGCATTCGCCCTACAAGGTGCGGGCTATAACGTAGTGAATTTGGGCGTGATGGTATCCCAAGAGGAGTATATCGAAGCTGCTATCGAAACGAATGCGGATGCAATCTTGGTGTCCTCCCTCTATGGGCACGGAGAGATCGACTGCAATGGCCTTCGTGAGAAGTGTAATGAGGCTGGATTGAAAGATATTCCTCTCTTAGCTGGTGGAAATTTGGTTGTAGGGAAACAAAATTTTGAAGATGTTGAGGCGCGATTCAAAGCAATGGGCTTCAACAAGGTTTACCCTCCAGGTACACCAATCGAGCAAACGATTTCCGATCTCGACTCTATCCTTGGTATAGCTTGATCGTTGCCGCGATAGTACGATGAAATACCTTACAGTAGACTTTGGCAGTACTTACACCAAACTCACTGCTATCGATAGTGATAAGAGAGCGGTCATAGGTACTGCCACTTCATTTACGACAATCGAGACGCATGTGATGGATGGGTTCAACAAAGCTTTGGCTAAGCTAGAGCAGCAGTTGGGATTCCCATTTGTCTACGATAAGCTCCTTTGTTGCAGCTCTGCTGCCGGGGGGTTGAAGATGGTTGCCTTGGGCCTTGTCCCTGAGTTGACCAGTAAAGCCGCCCGTATGGCTGCCTCAAGCGCAGGAGCGAAGGTGGTTAAGACATATGCGTTCGAGATTTCTAAAGATGAGCAGGAAGAGATCTATCGGATAAATCCGGATTTGGTATTGCTCTGTGGGGGTACCGACGGAGGAAACAAAGAGGTAATATTAGCCAACGCCCGTCGCCTAACGGCAATAAAGAGAGACTTCTCGATCATTGCTGCAGGCAATAAGGCCGCTTCGTATGAATTGGAAGAAATATTCCGAGAATCTGGTAAGAATTGTGTGATCACAGAGAACGTGATGCCGAGTTTCAATCAACTCAATATTGAGCCGGCAAAACGTTGTATCAAAGACCTCTTCATCTCTCGTATCATCGATGCCAAAGGGCTGAGTGAAGCTCAGGCCATGACCGAGTATAAGATTATACCCACGCCATTAGCTGTGTTGAATGGGTGTGAACTTTACAGCAAAGGAACACGCAAAAGCAGCGGAATGGGAGAGATTGTGGCAGTAGATATGGGTGGTGCTACAACGGATATATATTCGATGTCCGATGGGGCTCCTACAATTGAACCTGTCATGATAAAGGGGCTAAAAGAACCTTACAGTAAACGTACTGTCGAGGGAGATTTGGGGATGAGATATAGCCTCTCTGCTCTCGGGGATGAAGTAGACGTTTATTCGATAGCACAGGAACTTGGGATAGATGAAGCGCAGATTCGTGGCTGGGTTGACCGCTGTTCCTCTCATCCTGATACTTTGGCCGAAGAAAACTCGATCGAACATCGTATCGAAGAGGCACTGGCAAGAGCCGGTATATCTTTGGCTGTAGAAAGACATAGCGGGGAGATAGAAAGTGTGTACACGCCTATGGGACAGGTCTTCACACTTACCGGAAAAGACCTCTCCAATGTTCCTTACGTGATAGGTATAGGAGGAGTGCTAATCAATAGTCCAAGGCCTGCTTACATTCTTAGTGGAGCCAAATTCGATGCCAATAGGATGAAGCATACCAAGCCCAAGAATCCTTCGTATTTGCTTGACCGCAGATACATCTTTGCCTCTATGGGATTGCTTTCATCTTTGGACCCCGAGTTGGCTCTTGAAATCATGAAAAAAGAAATAGTACCCATCAACTTATAAGACGCACGATCTGTGCAATCGTATGGAAATCAAAAACAAAAAGCTATCAGATGATGTATTCTTTGCCGAGCGCAAGGAAGTCCTTCAGCATTGGCCTACAGGTGCCGGTGTTAATTTTGAGGAGGCTGTTGAATACCAGAAATCAATTGCCAAGGACAAGCGTTTTGGCAACAAACTCCAAGAAGCTGACCGTGCAGGTTTGACCCTAATTCAACCTCGTGCAGGGGTCGCTCTCTATACCGAGCACATCAAGCTACTTCAATTCCTCGAATCGGAAGGTGGAGCCGACCTCTTGCCGTCAACGGTGGATAGCTACACGCGTCTCAATCGATACACAGAGGCCGAAACCGGTATAGAGAAGAGTAAAGCAAGCGGTAGGTCTATGCTCAATGGTTTCCCTATTGTGAACTACGGTGTGGATATTTGCCGTGCAGTAACCTCAAGCCTTAAAAATCCGGTGCAAGTGCGTCATGGTACGCCCGATGCCCGCCTTCTTACTGAAATTTCCATTGCTGGAGGATTTACTTCCTACGAAGGTGGTGGAATTTCCTACAATATTCCTTATTCCAAAAATCACTCGCTGGAGCACACAATTGCCTACTGGCAGTATGCTGATAGGCTCGTGGGTATGTACGAGGAAGCTGGTGTCTCGATCAACCGAGAGCCGTTTGGGCCTCTCACCGGGACCTTGATCCCACCTTGTATCTCGAATGCTGTGGCTGTGATTGAGACTCTCCTCGCTGCAGAGCAAGGTGTTAAGGATATCACCGTCGGTTACGGTCAATGTGGTAACTTGATCCAAGATGTAGCAGCGTTACGCTCTCTTCGTCAACTTACGAAAGAGTATCTTGATCGATATGGTTACGAAGGAGTGAAGATTACTACCGTGTTCCATCAATGGATGGGGGGATTCCCTCAGGACGAAGCCAAGGCCTTTGGCGTGATTTCATGGGGATCGGCTGCTGCTGCTTTGGCCAAGGCGACCAAAGTAATTGTAAAGACTCCACATGAGGCAATGGGTGTTCCAACTATGGAAGCTAATGCAGCAGGATTGCGTGCAACCAAGCAGGTTATCTCAATGCTACGTGATCAGGACTTTACATCAATCCCCGCTGTTATTGCAGAAAGTGACATTATCGTGGAAGAGACTCGCTGCATATTGGAGAAGGTGATAGAGATTGGAAATGGCGATCTTGCAGTGGGAACAGTGCGTGCATTCGAGGCCGGGGTCTTGGATATCCCATTTGCCCCCAGTCGTTACAATGCTGGAAAGGTAATGCCTGCGCGCGACAACTTCGGTGCGGTACGTATTCTGGAAATGGGGAACCTTCCTCTCAACAAAGACTTGATAGACTTCCACCGTGCTAAGCTCGAAGAAAGAGCCAGGAGCGAGAAGCGCAACGTAAGCTTCAATATGGTAATTGATGACGTGTATGCGATCGGCAAGGGATTCTTGGTTGGTCGTCCCAAATAAATTGTAGTAAAACGAACTAATATAAACTGGTGCTAGCACCACGATTCATTATGAAAATCAGGAAAGTAATTTGTGCGCCGGGGAAGACAGGCTTCTTCTTTGACGATCAGAAAGCAATCAAGTTGGGTGCCAAAAATGATGGCGCATTCTACACCGGGAATCCCGTAACGGAAGGGTTTAGTTCTGTACGTCAGGCGGGAGAATCCATCTCTGTACTTTTCATTCTTGACGATGGGAGCGTGGCTCATGGAGACTGTGCTGCTGTACAATACTCTGGGGCAGGAGGGCGTGACCCTCTTTTTTTGGCTGAAAACTTTATTCCTGTCATTGAAAAAGAGATCGCTCCTTTGTATGAAGGTCGTGAAATCACGAGTTTCCGAGAATTGGCAGACATCGTGGATAAGCATGTAAGCCCGACTACAGGTAAGATCTACCACACTGCTATCCGTTACGGTGTAACTCAGGCTTGCTTGGATGCAGTGGCAAAAAGTCAGCAAAAGTTGATGGCTCAGGTTGTAGCTAGCGAGTATGGTACAGAGATCGCAGACAAACTGATTCCTATCTTTTCCCAATCCGGTGACGATCGTTACCAGAATGCGGACAAAATGATTATGAAAGGAGCAGAGGTCCTTCCACATGCTCTATTCAATCATGTGGAAGAGAAAGTTGGTCTTAAAGGAGAAAAGATTGTAGCCTACTTGGAGTGGCTTCGCGACCGTATCTTGAGCAACAAGCCTTTCGAGACATACAATCCGACTATTCATATCGATGTGTATGGTACGCTGGGATTGGTGTTTGACAACGATTTTGAGAAAATTGCAAGCTACATCGGTGAGCTTGAAAAGGTGGCTACCCCTTTCCGCCTTCGTGTTGAAGGTCCGGTTGATATGGGCGAGAAGCAAGCTCAAATTGATGCTTTGGCGGAAATCAGACGCCTGATGGAAAGCAAGGGGATCAAGGCTGAAATAGTAGCGGATGAGTGGTGTAATACGCTTGAAGATATCATTGACTTCACCAAAGCTAAAGCAGGCCACATGGCACAAATCAAAACACCAGACCTTGGGGGTATCAACAATGCCATCGAAGCAGTGATATACTGCAAAGACAATGGTATGGGGGCCTATTTGGGCGGTACATGTAACGAAACAAACCGATCTGCAGAAGTGTGTGCACACATTGCTATGGCGACACAACCAATACAATACTTGGCTAAGCCGGGCATGGGCGTAGATGAGGGCTATATGATTGTGTTCAATGAAATGCAACGTATACTGGCCTTAAAAAATGAGCTTTGATAAAAGTAAATAGAAAGAATGCCCTCTGTGGCTAAATCTGTTATCCGACAGATGGGCTTCTTTCTATTAAAATAACGTTACTATGGAAGAAATCAGAATCTTATCGCCAACAGCAATCTTAGGCTATGGCTTCCCCATTGAATCGTTCAATGAAGGCATGAAGCGTAAGCCTCATGTGATTGCTGTAGATGCAGGTAGTACGGATCCAGGACCTTACTATTTAGGTGCAGGGAAATCATTTACAGACCGTAATAGTGTTAAGCGAGACTTAGAGATCATGATACCAGCTGGTTTGGAAGCTGGTATTCCTGTCATCATCGGAACTGCCGGCGGATGTGGTGGACACCCTCACGTGGCTTTTGCTGTCGACATCATAGAGGAGATTGCAAAAGAGAAAGGGCTATCTTTCAAGATGGCTGTAATCGAGAGCGAACTTGACAAGGAGTTCGTGAAAAAGAATTTGATAGAAGGACGTATAGCACCCCTGAAACCTGCCAAACAGATTACTGAGGCAGATGTAGATGAGAGCGTCCGCATTGTGTGCCAAATAGGGGAAGAACCCTATATTAGAGCTTTAGAAGAAGGGGCTCAAGTAATTTTGGCAGGTCGCTCCTATGACCCCTCTGTTTTTGCTGCCCTTCCTATCAAGGAAGGATTCCCCAAAGGGTTAGCAATCCACATTGGTAAAATTTTGGAATGTGCTGCCATTTGCGCACTTCCTGGTAGTGGTAGCGACTGTATGTTTGGTTACTTGCGTCATGATAGCTTTACACTTGAGCCATTGTCTCCCCTTCGTAAGTGCACTACACTGTCTATCGCAGCCCATACTCTATACGAAAAGTCTAATCCGTACATTCTTCCGGGACCAGGAGGAGCTATCAATCTACATGAGAGCAGATTTGAGCAAGTAGGGGAGAATATGGTGAAAGTGAGCGGATCCAAGTTTGTTCCAACAGAGGAATATTTTGTGAAACTCGAGGGTGTCCGTAAAGTAGGCTATCGTACGATTTCTCCGGCAGCAACCAAGGATCCGATTATGATCTCCAAGATTGATGAAATAGTGGACGCAGTGAAGGCTCGAGTACGTAATAATTTCGAGAATTATGGCATTACAGACTTCCATCTGGATTTCAAAATCTACGGCAAGAATGGTGTCATGGCGATATTTCCCAATCAGGAAAAGAATGTCTGCTCGGATGAATTGCTTATTATTATAGAAGCGGTAGCTGCAACACAGGCTCAAGCCGATACAATCTGTGGCTTTGCCCGCTCTACAATGCTTCACTATGGCTATGAGGGGCGTATATCTACTGCGGGAAATTTGGCATTCCCATTTTCACCCTCGGACTGCCACGTGGGAGAGGTCTTTGAATTCAATGTGTATCATCTGATGAAGGTAGATGATCCGGCTAATCTTTTTCCGATTAGGTATACAGAGTTTGATAGAGGTAACGCAAAATAAGGACACATAGTACGATGAAAGAATACAAACTGAGGGATCTTGCCTCTGTTATTCGTAGTAAGAATTCGGGGCCATATGAACTTACTTTCGATATGATCTTCAAAGATTTTGATACATACCATAGGGTGCGTGATGCAAAAGTGATTAACTCTTTGATGTTTGCCAATCTGTATCGCATTCCCGAGTCTGATATCCTTGATGTTGTCTACTTTGATCCAGCAAAAGCCATTAAGGTGACCATTGTACGTCCAATCCCTTCAGGAGCACTTGGCGAGACGGATGTATATGGAGCGCAACAGCATGCCCCTCTTATGAACTTCTCGTTTAATCTCTAAAGGGTCGAACATGTTTTAGTAAGTGCCATGGCAAAGGCAGTATAGGAAACCTTTATTGCCTTTGTCCTTTTCTGTATTGTTTCACTCACAAGATCAGATACAAATCCATGATGCGTCAGATTGAATCTTCTGATATAACGTCGTTGGTTGAGCGGCTTTGTATCGAAGCTAATTGCTTTATTTCCAAAGATATCGAGCAGTGTTTTATAAGGGTTCGAGAGACCGAGCGATCCCCTCTTGGCCGAGAAATTATTGGAACTCTCCTTCGTAATGCAGACATTGCTCGTCGCACAGTTGCCCCAATTTGTCAAGATACTGGCATGACTGTCATCTTTGTTCAGATAGGGCAAGATGTCCACGTACGAGGAGCCTTTATAGATGACGCAATCAATGAAGGGGTTCGTCGTGGTTACGAAAAAGGATATTTGCGTAAATCAGTAGTGCGAGATGCTCTCCAAAGAGAAAACACGGAGGATAATACTCCGGCGGTTATTCATTACGAATTTGTTGCTGGAACAGATTTCCACATCACTGTTTCTCCCAAGGGATTTGGGAGTGAGAATAAAAGTGGATTGCAAATGCTCACTCCTGCTCAAGGGATCCCCGGCATAAAGCAGGTCGTTTTGGATACAGTAAGCCACGCTGGGGCCAATCCCTGTCCTCCAATCATTGTCGGGGTAGGAATTGGGGGTACGATGGAGCGAGCTGCTTTGATGGCAAAAAAAGCTTTGCTCCGACCAGTTGGACAGCTAAACGAACGAGCTGATATCGCAGCGTTGGAGCAAGAACTGTTAAATGAGATCAATCAACTAGGAATAGGTCCTGCGGGTTTTGGTGGCTCCACGACTGCGATGGCTGTAAACATTATCACAGGTCCTACTCACATAGCAGGGTTGCCCGTCGCTGTAAATATAGGGTGTCATGTAACAAGACATGCTGAAGGGAGCCTATAAAAACATCGATTTCTGAAAGATCTATGCAAAACAAGAGAATTATTACACCTCCATTTTCTTCTGATTTAATCCGTTCACTCCATGCAGGTGACATGGTTTATATTACGGGGACGATCTATACGGCTCGCGATGCAGCTCACCAGAGGTTGGTCGAAATGCTAGATCAGGGCTTGCCAATGCCGTTCCATTTTGAAGGACAAGTAGTCTACTACGCTGGCCCTTGTCCTGCCAAACCCGGGCAGCCAATCGGGTCCGTGGGACCTACAACTGCTGGTCGAATGGATCCCTATTCGCCAAGGCTCATTGCAGAGGGACTAAAAGTGATGGTAGGGAAGGGACTCCGTTCTACTGAAGTAATAGAAAGCCTCAAAATCCACACTGGAGTCTTTTTGGCGGCAATAGGAGGAGCTGCGGCTCTGATGGGGCAATCTGTAAAAAAAGCGAGGGTAATAGCGTTTCCCGATCTAGGCCCAGAAGCCGTTCGAGAACTTTATGTGGAAGAATTGCCGGTAATTGTGGCCGTTGATTGTTATGGTCGAGACGCATACGCAGAAGGGCGCACTGCATACGAACAGAATTAGAGGGAAGGGATGAGTATTCCTACGTGAGGATTGAAAGCTATACGCAAATAAAAGCTGCTTTACACTTTTGTTTTTGAAAGAGGCTTATGTAGGTCAAAGAGCTCTACATTATCCCATGAAAAGAGGCATCGAGCACTACTTATATTGATTAAGCAGTGCCCGATGCCTCTTCTATCTACGTCCGATCCTTCTCCAGCAAATAGAAAAGTTTCTATGAAAGAGAAGAAGAAAGAGAAATAACTGATGCTTTCCTCAGCGAACCTTATTTACGATTGCTTTGAATGCCTCGGGGTGATTCATAGCAAGGTCTGCTAAAACCTTGCGGTTAATCTCAATCCCATTTTTGTGCAACGCTCCCATCAAACGAGAATAAGACATTCCCTCAATGCGGGCTGCGGCATTGATACGTTGGATCCAGAGCGCGCGGAAGTTACGCTTTTTATTTTTACGATCACGGAAGGCGTATGTAAGACCCTTTTCCCATGTATTTTTAGCTACGGTCCATACATTTTTGCGAGCACCAATGTACCCACGAGTCAGTTTAAGGATTCTCTTCCTTTTAGCTCTTGAGGCTACGTGATTGACTGATCTTGGCATAATTCTAAATGTTTTTTGATAGGCAGCGGTCGGAGATTAGTATCCACGGCTCTTCTTAGCTTGCCTCTCTGTTATAAAAATCTGTTCGTACGGGAACTCTTGTCAACTCAATTATCTTACACACAAGAGTTCTTTCACACGCTTTTCATCTACCTTGTCCATGATAGCAAATTTCGTTAAGTTGCGTTTTTGCTTCTTGGTCTTTTTCGTAAGAATGTGGCTTTTGAATGCGTGCTTACGCTTGATTTTACCTGATCCGGTAAGGGCAAACCTCTTTTTTGCACCGGATTTAGTCTTCAATTTAGACATTGCTTATTAGTTAATTATTGAACGTTTATACACCTCGGAGACAAGGGATATCTTCCCAAGCTCTACGGTCTTATTTTTCTTGCTGGCTACCGGTCTGTTCTTCTGTGATTGGTTTATTGTCCTTGCCTTGCGCTTCTTTTTTTACACTACCATTGCTCGGTTTCTTTGGAGATAACATCACGGACATCCGCTTCCCTTCCAAAATTGGCATTTGATCAACCCTGCAATAGTCTTCCAAATCATTTGCAAAACGCAGCAGAAGGACCTCTCCCTGCTCTTTGAAGAGGATTGAGCGCCCCCTGAAGAACACGAATGCCTTTACCTTAGCTCCGGATTCGAGAAAGTCTTTGGCATGCTTGAGTTTGAAATTATAGTCGTGATCATCGGTCTGTGGGCCAAAACGAATTTCCTTAACCACCACTTTCACGCTTTTAGCCTTCTGTTCTTTTAGCCTTTTGCGTTGCTGGTAAACAAACTTTTGATAGTCTACAACTCTACAAACTGGTGGTTTGGCCGATGGTGATATTTCAACCAAATCCAAGTCTTGCTCGCGAGCAATTTTGCGTGCCTCTTGGATGGAGTAAACCCCTTGCTCCACATTATCACCTACCAAACGCACTTCCCGAACACGTATATCATCGTTCACTCGGTACTGATCTTTTTGCCTTGTGTCTATCATTCAGATTTCCTACTCGTGGCTTGCATAGAGACGCAACAAAACGCCCTTCCATGCGAGCTTTTCCTGTTTGTATTTAGAGTTTTGTTGTATGTCCATCCTGTTAAATTTCAACGTCGGATTCAGCTACACCCTCTTGCCACGCATTGATCATAGCATCCACTTCCGCGCAAATTCGCTCGGCAAAGGTAGTCAATTTCATCGTACCCTTGTCCCCCTCACCCTGTTTTCTTACAGACACTTCCTTGTTTTGTTCCTCTTGCTCACCCACGATAAGCATGTATGGGATACGTTTGAGTTCGTTGTCGCGAATCTT
The DNA here is from genome assembly GCA_034181285.1 of Porphyromonas sp. Lineage (GTDB taxonomy): Bacteria > Bacteroidota > Bacteroidia > Bacteroidales > Porphyromonadaceae > Porphyromonas. Next base: position 49,931 of record JAXFND010000002.1, read on the forward strand.
ACGACCAATTTTCTCATTGCGATCATCTACTAATACCCTAATATCAGCCATATTAAGCTGCTTGGCCACTTTGTGTGCGTAACCATTGAATCGCTCGCTGATGGGAAGTACAACAACCTGATCGGGAGTGAGCCAAAGGGGAAATTTTCCCGCTGTATGTTCGATCAGAACGGCTACAAAGCGTTCCATCGAGCCAAAAGGCGCACGGTGAATCATTACTGGGCGATGCTTGCGGTTGTCTTCGCCGGTGTATTCGAGGTCAAAGCGCTCAGGCAGGTTATAATCTACCTGGATTGTCCCAAGTTGCCACCTGCGTCCCAATGCATCCTTGACCATAAAGTCGAGTTTAGGGCCGTAGAAAGCGGCTTCACCATACTCTATTGCGGCTGGGAGGCCTTTTTCTTTACAGGCTTCAATGATTGCCTGTTCGGCACGCTCCCAATTTTCTTCACTCCCTATGTATTTCTCGCGATTAACTTTGTCCCGAAGAGAAATCTGTGCCTCGAAATTTTGGAAATCGAGAGCCCTGAAAATGATGAAGATGATATCCATCACTTTGCAAAACTCTTCCTTGATTTGGTCGGGGCGACAGAAGAGGTGAGCATCATCCTGCGTAAAACCACGCACACGTGTCAGACCGTGCAACTCACCACTTTGTTCGTATCGGTACACTGTACCAAACTCTGCTAGGCGTACGGGTAAGTCACGATAAGAGTGGGGGAGAGACTTGAATATTTCGCAGTGGTGAGGGCAGTTCATCGGTTTGAGCATAAATTCCTCCCCTTCCTGAGGTGTTGTAATGGGGCGGAAAGAGTCTGCTCCGTATTTGGCGTAGTGTCCCGAAGTTACATACAGTTTCTTGTTGCCGATATGTGGACTGATAACTTGTTGATAACCGAAATGCTTCTGAATGCGCTTGAGAAAATCTTCCAGTTTCAACCGGAGCTGAGTCCCTCGTGGTAACCATAGAGGTAGCCCTGCTCCCACGTTTTGGGAGAATGTGAAAAGTTCCAATTCTTTGCCAATCTTGCGATGGTCTCTTTTCTTGGCCTCCTCAAGCATTGCCAAATATTCTTCGAGCATTTTTTTCTTGGGAAATGTGATCCCATAGATACGTGTAAGTTGCTTGCGGTTTTCATCCCCTCTCCAATAGGCTCCAGCCACGCTTAGTAGCTTCACAGCCTTGATAAGCCCGGTATTGGGGAGATGCGGCCCTCGACAAAGGTCGGTAAAGTTGCCTTGTGTGTAAAGCGTGATGGTGCCATCAGATAGCTCCCGAATAAGTTCGAGTTTGTACTCATCTTTTTTCTTTTCAAACAAGTCAAGGGCATCAGTTTTGCTGATTTCTTTACGCACAATAGGTTCATTTTTGGCTACAAGTTGAAGCATTCGTTCCTCAATGCGAGGCAGATCTTCCTCTTTAATTGTAGCAGTTCCCGGATCGACATCGTAGTAGAAGCCTTGCTCAATCGCCGGGCCAATGCCGAATTTGATATTTGGATAGAGTTCTTCAAGGGCCTCAGCCATCAAGTGGGCACTCGAGTGCCAATATGCATACTTCCCTTCTGGGTCTTCCCATTTGTAGAGTTTTACACTTGCATTGGTCTCTATTGGGCGTTGCAAGTCTCGAATTTCTCCATCCACTCCTGCCGCAAGCACCTCCTTGGCCAGTCGAGGACTGATGCTCTCCGCTATCTGCATAGGGGTAATCCCGGCTTCGTACTCACGGATGTTACCATCCGGAAAAGTTATCTCTATCATGTTCATCTTTTGTTTCTGATGTAACGCACACAGGCGCAAAGGTACTAAATCCGACTTCATGTGATTGTGTTGCAATCAACTATTTGACCTTTTGAAGAAGCATAATGCTTCTAAGGCGTTGATTTTACCCTTGTACAAAAAAGTGAAGTACCCACCTTCGTTCAAAGGGTAGTGCGATTGAAGCTCCGTTACGAGAGATTTGCCCCATTTTTGTAGAGTGCTTCGATTGAAGCCAATGCCGAAAGGCCTTGCTTTGGTAGGACTTCTTCTAATATGGCGCGTTCCAGTTCTCCGTCCCTGACGTTCTCCATCACGACCGACAGAGATCCATTGTCGTAGATAACAGCTTTCTTTTGCTGCTCCTTAGGCAAGTCAAACCTTGATACCACCTTTGTGGAGATAGGCACACTGAACTTCTTCGCTATACGAGCTGCTTTGCTCTCCTTGATAGACTTTCCAAAAGCGGTGTCGTAAGCCGTCTCCTCATTGCTGGCTCGGAAACGGATGTCATTGGTTGATCCATCGAAGGTTACATTCGTTCCGTCTGCGAGCTTGATCTTCCCTTTCTGATCATTGAAGATGTGCACGTGGCTTGTGCCATCCTCCATCTCCATGTTATCAAACCGCTCTTTTGCATTCACAAGAACTATTCCATCGTAACCTAAATTCTTGAATGTATCAGACACGACAGACCCTGAAGCAAAGTCTCCATTGTAATTCTCGTACAATCCTGCATCTAGTATAGCTTTTTCCAGGTCGTTAGCAAACATCCCTTCTTCGATAGATTCGTATGGCAGGATCTGGTGTACTAACTCTCTATCATACCCATTGTTGCTTAGAGCTTCCTCTACGGCTTCTATCAATGTATTCCCATAATCATTGTTCAGGTAGTCTAAAAGTCTATCATGGATTTCATCCTCGTACTCATCAAGTTCGCTCTCGTCGCTAAGTTCATATTCATCCATTATCTCATGACGAATATCTCTCTTAATTTGCTCAACATCATCGGGGTCGAACGGTTCTATGTACACACTATCATCTCTTCCAAGAACAATGGGATTATCAAGGCGAACGTACAACTCCATTACCCGATCATTCCCCCCGTTGTACAAGCTTGTAGCTACCGCCTTCGCTATCTCGTGATATTCTTCATTTTCAAACGCACTGTCTAAACTTTCTGGTATAGAATACTTTTCTTTGAATTCATTCCATCCTATCTCTCCAATTTCTTCCTCCACATTATACTCATGGGTATCGGCATAATTTTCTATTCGACTGGTTAGATCACTACCTTCTGATAGGTAGTTTGCTTCGGAATCGTACTCGCTGGAAGAGAAATAGTTTACATTGCCATAGTGCCCTTCTATGTTTCCGTGTACACTCGAGTCGAACTCGTTGAAGTCATGCGTTGTGCCGTGGTACACCTTGAACACCTGAGGCTTCCCGGATACAGCTTCAAGGATGTCTTCACTCTCCAATACCGGTGCGCCTCCACTCCACTGTCTGAATGCTTCTGAAGCTCTAAACCGTACCCCATTCTCTTTGACACTTGGATTTTCGAAATCTTCGATTATCTTTGTGGCAGAGGCGAGTTGTTTTCTAACGTCAGCGGGGGTACTGCTGTTTAGAAGGCTTCTCGCCTTGATTTTATCCTTGACCCAATCCAGCATGTCACCCTCTTTTGCATAATCCATAAGACCATCATTTATCCAGCTGATGATGTTGCTTGTAGTTCGAGGGTGTATGCTACGAATACTATTAACTGAAATTTTGCCTTGGGACCTATTCGTCTCGATAGCTACCACAAAGTTCTTGTTCCCCTGCCTCAGCTCTGTAAGTATCACATTGCTACCCAATCGGGTCGCGCTGCGGAATATCGCCAGAGGGTTATGTACAGCCTTTGGCAATCCTTCAATCTCGTGCAAATCGAAAGGATGGTTCTCTTGGTTTGATTTGTGCAGCAACCTACTTGCGGCTAACTCTATTGGCAAATTAGGAATACCTGCCGATTGTAATATCTCGCTCGGCATCCCAAGCTGGTAAATGTGTCCATTAGGCAGAGTGCCATCTATCTGCTGCTCCAACTCCTCATTAAACCTGTCGTTCACCTGTTGGAGGATGGCGTTGTTGCCATACTTCTTGTACTCAGCAAAAGGCTTAGTTTTTCGCTTTGATGACTTTACCCACTCTTTGAAGTCTTCTTTGGATACTTTGGTGATATTCCCAAGGCCTTTCCACCCTGGAGAATAGGACGACAGATAAGCCGCCTCTGCTTCTTCCTTACTACCGAAGCCATACATCACCTTGTGTTCGTCAAACGAACCATCCTCTTTGACTTGGTCTACAACGAACACTGAGCCGGTGGACAGATTGCCCAAGAATATATCTATGTGGTCTCCATCCTTGCCTTTCGTTCCCCGAATATATCCGTAGTCGTTTTGCATGGTTGTACTCCATGGGACCCCATTTTTATCTACTCCGCTACGGATACCCCCCCTTAGGTGTTTCGATGCTCACATCAAAGCCATCTACTCTTATATGAGCTTTTTTGTAGTTGCCGGCTTCTTTCTGTCTGTCGCTTGGGTTTAGGTTGATCTCATTGCGAAGGTTTGCCCTGAATCGTAAGCTGTTCGATTCCCTTCTCTGGTCTTGATATTCTTGGATCGCTTGTTCGTATTCCGAAGATCCGTCTGCGTAGTCCAGATAGTCAGATAGTACGGCAATGCGTTCATCTTTATTCATGTTGCTTACTACGGAATCAGCCACTTGCCTAATGAAATCCTCTCGAACCGAGTCGTCGTCAAAGAACTCAAGCGGTCGGTAGCCGTATTTCGCATCTACAGATTCGATGAATCTTTCTATCATCTCTGATCTGTCAATATCATCCTCCGGGTCTATTCCTCGTTCTTCGCGGTATTCTTCCTCATAGTCCTCCAGCTCATAATTGAATGACTCAATGTTCTCTGAGATGTATTCTCCGAGTTTGTCCTGGGCTGTGAGTTCGATTTCTCTCGTATTATTCAGCTGATCATTCTCGTACAACTCAACAAGTATCCGAGCAAAATCATCGTCAGAAATCTCTTGGGCGACAAGTTCAATAGCCTCTTCCATCCCATCAGAATTGGAGGAAGCATCTCTCTCTGGCTCTATTTCTCCATCCGGGTTGATGTAATCCCCTGAAGGTAGGGGTAGGTTGTAGCTTGGGTCATCGGTTAAGTTCCACCATACATCTACGTCTCTCCCTTTGTTGTGTGCCATAAAGGCTATTACTTTCCCGTCTTGGAAGGCTATCTTTTTCCCTACACTGTTGTAGGTATTAGCCCAGAAGTTTTTAGCACTTTCTGTTGGGATTCCTTTTCTTGTAAAGCTGGCTAAACACCAAGGTTGCTTGCTAAGGTTTGCCTTAGGAGCCCATCCGAATTGAGCGTGAGCTATCTTACATACCGCTTCTTGGGCTTTCTCGGATTCCTCTACGTCATACACAAAAACCCCGGTGCTTCCTATTTCTCGCTTATTGGTAAACTCGGGGATACTATCCGGGTCTACAGGCTCTCCATATTCTACATCTGGAGAATACTCATTGATAATCTCCATGGGATTGTTGTACTTGATCGGATCAACCTTGAAGGATTCCGATAGCTTAACCGCATGGATCACCTTATCATTGTCCTCTGGCAGGATGATTGTCCCCTTTTTCGCCCAATGGAAAGCCACCTTTTCCAGCTTAGGATTGCCTCCTTCCTTGGTGCTTTCTCCGAGCTTCTCTATCTCCGCTATGGTGCGTTCTACCTGTTCTTCGGTAGCATTGGTCAGCTTATTCAAAAGCCCGGCCCTCATGTCCGCTTTCCTTCGCTCGCCAATGCGGAAGCGAATATCTGGGTTTTCTTGATCGAAAGTTCCGATGTTTTCGGTGGCAGATTTGATTTGAGTAGGGGAGAAGACAGCATAACTGAGTACACCTCCTTCTCTTGCACTTATACCATCATATCCATTGCTACTTATAAGATACTTAAATTGTTCGCTATTTGTAATTTGATACAAATAGTCAGCCTTTGTATCAGCTGCAATCTGTTGAATTTTCCCAACTGGCAAACCGGACAATTCGGATAAGAGCTTAACAGACCTATCATCAACCACTCCATCAATATTTCCCACATAAACCATATTCTTACTTCTGATAAACGATGGATATATGACAGGCTTATTATTGTCCAAACTAAAAGCTTTTGAATATTGGAGCGATGGTGTAAACCAAATAGGCAAATCTTCTTTGAATTTAAAAAATCTTCTTCCGTTTACGCTTGTACCATGATATACCACCATTGGCTCACCATTCTCATCCACTACCTTACTTGCGTCCGTTTGCAGGATTGACAATAAACGCTTATCTTTGACTTCGGAAAGGGTAGCCTCCTCGGTGCCAAACCCGCGCTTTATCGGGTCAATAGCACTGATGAGATTACCCTTTTCTATTTCTGTAAGTGCGTGGTCGTAATAAGTGTCCCCGTTGCTGGCGACCCCCACCACCAACTTAGCAGTATAGTCTACGTCATCAATACGCAAGCCTACCACATAGTAGCGATAGGTTGAAAAGCCATTCTTGCTCTTGTCATTATCGACCTCCTCAATAAACGTTGCATTCTCTATCATCTGAGGGATAGAGGCAATAGAGCGTAGGTGTACGTCGCTTTCGGCATCGTGTCGTGTAACCTTTTCTGCTCCCTTACGTGTTATTCGTATAACATCGCCTGTATCCTTGTTGGTGTACTCGCCTCGCAATGTTGATAGGATATAGCCTTGTGCTGATTTGCCATTCAGCTCATACTTCCCCTCGTGCTCGTTACCTTGCAAAACCACGGGCTCAGCCTTTCGCAACTTCTCGATGCGTGCAGACTTCTCCCAGTCTCCAAACCAGTTCTTGAATGCTTTGGTGCGTACCTGCGTCCACTGGTGTTCATTCAAGTTGCTTGGCTCGCCATTAGGGGCTTTCATAAACGAGCCATTCGCCAGAGCTTGTTGTTTGATTTGCTCTTGCTCATCACTCATCCTAAACCGAGTGCCATTCTCTTTGGCTGATCCGATAGACTTGCCACTCAACAAGTCGGAGAGTACCATGTCTGCAAAGTCGTACATGTCGACATCTGATTCTACTCCAAACAGGGATCTCAGTTTGTCGAAGAACTCTTTTACCCACAGCCCGAGTTTGGTCCGTATGATCCCTTTCTTTGCTACCTGCTTTTCTCCGAGATCCCCAAGAGCATGGGCCAGTGCTTCATCCAGTATCTGCTCTTCGGAAAGGCCTTGGTATTCGGAACTGTTCTTCACCTCTCGGTAGTACTTGGTTCGCTTGACCAGCTCTAAGCCTCTTTTGACCAGTTCGGGGTCTTTGCTCTTCATCGCAGAGTACCAAAGGTGGGTGAACTCGTGGATAGGCGTATTCAAGTCCATCTTGGAAGGGTCGATATACACCGTTTCGTTGTTAGCGAAACCGTAAACTCTTCCTTTGAGGTCTCGGAATGTAGTCCCCTTGTTCTCGGCCACTTCCTTGAGTTTCTTGTCGTATGTCTCTTGGCTGTCAATAACGTCCAACGCCAATCCGGTTTTCCTGAGTTGGTCTACCAGTCTTTGGTATTGCTTCTGCCGCTTGTTGATCTCCTTGCTTACTTGGTTGGTGATCACATCAGCAGCAGTAGCATCCTTGCTATATTCCTTTTCTTTTGTACCTTCGCTGGCAGAAGGCAAGTCGGATGTAGGAGTGGAAAGGCTTTCCACCCTATCGTTAGGAGTTAGTATGAGGAGTTCGCCGCCCTCACGTTCGGCTTGCCTTTTTATCCTGTCGAGGTTTCTTTTATCCAACGTGTACCACCCGACAACTTCTACATTGTCTTTCGTAGAATTAACTTCAAGAATTGTGATAGGGCTTTTCTCGTCTATCTTTATCGCCACCCAGTGGTTTGCCCTTTCTCTTGGCTGCGTTTGCCCGATAATGTTCGGATTGTACAGCGCGTTGGAAAGAATACTTCTACTCTGTTCTGGTGTGAATCTGTGGGTTTTGTTGTTCTTATCAAGGATATTCTTCTTGATAATTACACGCTTCCCATTGGCCCCGATAGCCTCATCTACATTTTTAGGGATAGGAGGCAGAAGTACGCTGCGAGTTGGGGTGGTAAAGTCTTCATCTGTTAACTCAGACATATGGGCGATTTCGTCCACTACAAGCCGCCCTTCAGAATCAATTGCATTGCCCTGCTTGTCCTTTAGGGGTTGTTCTCCTGTCTGAGTATTTGCGTCACCTCGCTGAAATTCGGGTACCTGCCCGTCCTCTTCTTGAATGCGTCGAAAGCCTTGTGGCTGTTGTACATCGCTGTCAAGGTCTGTCGGTCCAACTTGGCTGCTAACTGCATCGCTTGACTTAGGTTGCTCATCCAGATTCCGGCCTTGTCTTTCTTCATGTTCACTGATTAATTCTGTTTTCTGGTCAATAGGCTGCTCAATTTGTGCGTCATTTATGTCGGAGGTCTCCTTTTCAAGCAGCTGCACTACGCTATTGAGTTTCTGTATGCGCTCTTGCAATTGGGCTAACTCTCCTCGCTTCTGTAGTTTGTATGCTATAAACTCCTCCCTACTTTGAATTTCCTTGGGGACCTCGGAGGAGAGTTTTTTTAGTTCTTTTTCCGCTTGCCTTACATCGAATTTGGCTGCTTCAATGGCTATCTCTTTATCTCCCTTGGACTGAGATAGAATATTCTCGGCCACATCCTGCTCACTATGCGTGTCGACCGATACAGTCGCAACCTGCTCTCCCTGTATAGATTCTGGAGCTACGATGCTTTGAGGGCTTTCCTGTGTTACTTCGTTAGTCGGTATTGTCTCGGCTGTTGCCCTGATATTGTTGATATGCACGGGGGTGATATTCCCTTCTGCATCAGAGACTCCTACATACTCAGGCCCGTTTTGTGCGCGAATAATGCCCGTCTGTTGATTGCCGTTTTGATCTGATTTTTGACGTGAAGGAGCAACTTTTCTGACGCGTTGTGCTTAAATCTCTTTCCCGTGCCATTTTGAATTCGTTGGGGACGGAATTCAATCACTGAAAGGAAAGTCTTTCTTGAGGACCAGTGTGTTCCCTGATTTTTGGTAGCCAGTCTTATCTTAGCCGAAGGTTGTCAGTTACTCGATCAGAAGGCTGTTAAAGAAAGGAACATTCCGATGATCATCAGTAACTATCACCCGGTTTTGCTAACTTGCGAGCATACAAGAAAAATGAGAGTATTCCTAAGCAAATTGGTTTTGCCGTGTACCTACGCTGAAAAATATCTAGTATGAAACTGCGAACGACCTTGCCGATTGTTCTTCTTTGTGTTTCTCTTTGTTCCACTCTGTGCGGGCAGGAGAATTATTCTACGCTGACACGAGATGCACTGAAGACGATGTGGCAAGCAGAAGACAGTGTTGGCCTTAGAACCTCCTTTGATATGTACGAGCGTGCTTTTCTCCTTTCCCCTGACAGCATTGACGAAACAGGACTATACAAGGCTTCCGTCCTTGCCTCCAAACTAAGGGAGTACGACAAGGCTTTTAGATATCTGACGCTTCTTATGGAATTGAAACCTGATTTTCCTATTGCACCAAATTGGAGTTATGTAGTTGGAGAATCTTCTGAAAGCGAGTACAAGAACTTGCTCTTAGATTTGAGGTGGAAGGATTTGAGGCGAAGAGCCATGAATGACAAGCGAATTTTTTACGACGGATTGCGGGATAATGAAAAAGAATTTTACGCCACCAATGAAACCCCATTGCAGGAGATAAAAGACCCAAAGGCTCTGTATCAGGAACTAAGGAAACGGAACAAATATATGGCCAAGCAGAGTCAGAACTATTCCATTTCGTTTGCGATAAACGATTCTGTTAAGACTTCGTTTTTCGTACATCTCCCTATAGATTACAATCCGGATAAGAGTTATCCTCTTCTGTTCTTTTTGCATGGAGCCGTCAGAGGGAGTATGTTGTTGGATTATCAACTTGCTTCATGGGTGTTGCTTGATGATTGGAACAGATACTATTTGAAATACGCAGATAGAAATGATGTCGTATTAGTTTTTCCGAGAGGCAGCAGGCATTTCAATTGGATGGTACCAGACGATGGCTTCTGTATGGTTCCGAAGATGCTCAAACTCATCAAAAAGGCAATCAATGTGGATGACAACAAAGTTTTCATTTCTGGACATTCTAATGGGGCGACTGGCTCATTTTCGTATTTGATGAAGCAGCCTACCTCATTTGCTGGATTCTATGGGTTTAATACTTATCCGAAAGTATTTACGGGAGGAACTTTTGTCGAGAATATCAAAAATCGCTCGTTCATCAATTTCTCGACAGATAAGGATTATTACTATCCTCCCAATGCCAACGACGATTTCACTCGGCTAATGAAGAATATCACCACGGACTACGAGGAATATCGTTACCATGGTTTTCCTCATTGGTTTCCACAGTTCGACGAATCGGAGCCTGCCTATCGTGTCTTGTTTGCAGATATTCTTAAGCGGCAAAGAAATCCCTTCCCCAAAGAAATAACTTGGGAGTTTGACGACGAACGCTATGGGAATATTGATTGGTTATCCAACATTAAACTGGATACATTGACAAAGAGAAAAGATTGGCATGAGGAAAAGAATTTTAAAATCAACCGTTGGTTGGAATATGATGAAAGAGACAGCCTTGTAGCCATAGCTGTAGATAGAAAGGCTTTTGACTTTCCCCGCAAATCGGGCAAAGTGGTGGCGAGATATGACAACAACGTTTTCCGAATAGAAACCTCTCGCATAAAATCCTTCTCGGTGAATATCTCTCCAGAAATGGTGGATACCCAAAAGAAAGTCCAGATATATGTGAACGGTAAGTTGCGCTTCAATAGGAAAATTGGATATGACTTGGACTTTATGCGTCAAAGTTTCATTATGAACCAAGATCGGGTTCAGGTTTGGATAAATCAGATAGAAATTAAAGATTATAGCAGGCATTAGTGCCTTGAAAGTTCATTGCCTCAATCAAAGACCATAGGGAGGCAACTAATTGCATTTGGGGGATTTTTTGGCACTACAGGAGGTACTGGTCTATGCCGTTGAGACAACGCTGAGAGCATTTCTTGAAAGCCTCATTCATTTTTTTCTTGTTTTCTGTTGCCCTATTTCTGGAAGCCTCAGGGTGATACAGGTGATAGCCAACGCCACCCATTTTTAGAAACTTCTTTTTGCATCCGGCAAAGTGCATTCTGAATACTAATTCGGAGTCTTCGTACCCCCAACCCACAAAGTCTTCATTGTAACCATTGACCCGTATAAAATCCGAACGCCAAAAAGCAAAATTGCAACCTCGCATATGATCGAGCCTTTGTCCATATCTTTTGGATAGGAAACGACGTGCAAATTTTGAACGCAAACTATTTAGCATATCTCCCAACTTCATATCCCTAATCTTTACTGTTGGAGAAGTGCCCTGGAGAAGCCGATCTGTCGATTGAGGAAGTAATTTTGTTCGACTACCACAAACATAGTACCCATGTTCCATCAACTCAAGGTGATCCTCTATGAAGTGCTCCTCCATAACGATATCTCCGTCGATTTCTATTATGTAATCACCTTCCGCATAAGCCAAAGCCTTGTTCAAAATAGTGCATTTGCGGAAGCCTTGGTCTTCGTGCCAAATATGCTTGATCGGGATGGGGATGCGCGATCGTAGTCCATCTATTGTCTCTTTCGTATCCGAAGTGGAACCGTCGTCTGCAATAATAATTTCATGGGGAAATACTGTCTGTCGTGCAGCAGATAGCAAGACCAAACTCAGGGCCTCTTTCCAGTTATAGGTAGAAATTAGCAAAGTGATTTTTGTGTTCTGAAGACGATCTTTTTTCATTTCCAATGTGGGTGAAGATAGGCTGTTACTAGGGATAGTAATTTAGTATGACGAATCATTACGCTGTCAAAAGTAAATAGAAAGACAGAGGTATTCGAATTTGTATTACCCCTCCACCGCTATTTCTCGATTTATTGTCCTAGGCGGTAGCAACGAGTTTTTACCGGAGGATAACCAATACGGTCCAATTGATTGGATTATTCATTTACTTTGCACAGCTCCAGCGCACAAGTTACGGAGCTGCAGGGATGAATGCAGAAGTAATTAACTATATCATTCGATTTCTTGTTGGGACCGATCTCCCTCTCCATCAGTCTGCTGAGGAATTTATTGGGTACACCGCGGATGAGCAGGAGATGCGTCGCTACAAAATCGTGATCAGACCGTCTCACTTCTTTCGAATACGAATCTATGGAACAGAAGAGGCATATCCGAAACTACCGTTGGAGCAGTGGGATGGAGTACCGATTCTTTATGGCAAACCTGTACTTAGTCGTCCCATCGACGGCGGGCCACTTGTTGTAGAGGCAGACCTCGTGGCCTCAACATTCTTCCTTATTTCTCGCTACGAAGAAATGTACAAGCGGAAAGTTCGTGATGAACATGGCCGCTTCGTAGGGAAAGAATCTCTGCCTTACAAGGCTGGATTTATCAATCGCCCTATCGTCGATGAGTATGGTGTCTTACTTAGAGAGATCATGCGAAAGGAAGGCATTGATATCCCAGAGCCCCCCACTCATTTTTCTCGTGTGAACTTAACGCACGATATTGATGAACCGTTCGAGTATAGAGGGTTCAGAGGATTCCTCCGTGCAACGATTAAGGAGCACAAATCTCCCAACGAGGCTACTCGTTTGGCTTTCTGTGCGGCATCGCAAGATCGTTACTTTACTTTCCCTCGATTTCTTGAGTGGAATAAAGCTCTGCGAGAACAGATAGGTGAAGATATTTGCGAAACAGTTTTCTTTTTCAAGTCTCTTGGTTCCCATCCTCTGGATGCTCCTTCTTATGACTTGGGGTCCACCAACTATACGCCATTGCTAGAGCTCTGTCGCAAGAGAGATGTGCGCTTTGGCCTGCACTGCTCTTATGCTTCAAGTCTCAATCCAGATCTAATCCTTAGGGAGAAGCAGCATTTGCAAAAAGTAAGTAGGCATCCGATAGATATTTCTCGGCACCACTATTTAGCAGCACGAGAACCGGAAGATATGGCAGCACTCATTGCAGCAGGGATTCGTCACGACTATACGATGGGATATGCGGATGTGGCAGGATTTCGACTGGGAACTTCTCGGCCTGTACACTTTATTCGCCCCTGCACTCGTAGGCTTACCGATCTATTACTCCATCCTCTCATAGTGATGGATTGTACTCTCAGTAGACCCAGCTATATGGGATTCGGCTATCAAGAGGCTCGAGAATATACTCTGGAACTTATTAGACAGACAGCAAAGCACCATGGAGAACTCAACCTCCTCTGGCATAACGTAAGCCTCTCCAACGAACTTCACCCCTGGCTTTGCAAACTATATCGAGAACTACTGAGAGAGGTTGGACGCATCTATGTGCACCGCAGGCATATGTAAGGGGAATATGAGAAAGCAAGTCCTTATACTGAGCGATCTATTTCCCCCACAGTTCGCACCACGAATTCAGGCTGTGGTCAAATATTTGCCGGAATATGGTTGGGAGCCAATTGTCGTCACGGAGTTGATCCGGAGTGAGGCCAAGTACGCACACCAAGCAACAGACAGCTCTTTCCAAGAACACTGTCCGGTCCATCGAATAGATCTGGGGGCAAAACGGGAAGGGACTCTCGGACACAAAGGAAATTTCGCTCTCAATCTTCTTTTCGAAGAAAAAGAGAGACGAATGGAACAGAAAGTTCGTATTCTATTCCCTCACAAACCCGATGCCATTCTATGTTTTGCCTACCGTAAGTTTCCCCTTCGTACTGCAGCCAAATTAGCGAGAGAGTGGGGTATTCCGTGGATAGCTGACTGTAGAGACATCGTAGAGCAATACACAAATGGAGACTTCCTGCCCAGACAAGTCACCTTTATGGGGTGGCCAATGCATTGTCTGATGCAGCTTATTCGTAGGCGTATTATCAATCAACGCAATAGATACCTCAGACAAGCTCACAAGGTGACAACGGTTTCGCCCTGGCACAAGGAAGTTCTAAGTGTTATAAATCCCGATACTCACCTCATATACAATGGCTACGATAAAGAGGTGTTTCAGGTGAACATGAGACCAAGCCCAACTTTCGACATTGTCTACACTGGTCGTTTACTAAGCCTTGCCATGCGTGATCCTTCTTTGTTGTTTGAAGGATTGGCTTCTCCTGCCTTATCCGATCTTCGTAATTCGGGGCAATTGCGTCTCCGCTGGTATACCGACAGGCAAAGTGAAGAGCTCCTTCGGCCACTGATCAAGGAGTTTAACCTGATGGGGATAAATTCTTTTCATTCGATGATCCCGAGAGAGGAGATGGCCCAAATGATCCAGTCTGCATCCATTCTCCTGCAACTTTCCAATCGGGAGACAGAGAATGGGCCTCACGGGATGGTCTCGACTAAGATCTTTGAAGCGATGGCTGTTCGCAAGCCGGTTTTACTTGTTCGTAGCGATGAGGCTGTGATGGAAGATCTGATTCAGGATACACATATCGGTTGCGCAGCTCGTCATGTGGGGCAAGTCATCGACTTCGTGCTCAATTGCTACAAAGAGTGGAAGGAAAATGGCTATACTAAAGTCGTAGGCAACGGCCGACGTATAGCCCAATTTTCTCGTAAAGAACAAGTAGCAGACTTTGCACGCCTATTGGATAGCCTTTCCTAAACATTCAAACGATTTATCCAACTAATATGCAGACAGATGTTTCTATCAAGCCATTGGATCTACCATTGTATGGACCGGGAGCATTCACCCTTATTGCCGGTCCCTGCAGTGCAGAAAGCGAAATGCAGGTGATGGAAACGGCTGCTCAGCTTCTTGCTGGCGGTGTAAAAGTATTCCGTGCGGGGCTATGGAAACCACGCACTCGGCCTGATGCTTTCGAAGGAGTTGGATGCAGAGGCCTTCCTTGGCTGGAGCGTGTGAAGCAAGAGCTGGGGATGCTGATTGCCACAGAGGTCGCTGGAGAAAAGCATGTAGAAAAGAGTATTGAGGCTGGGATAGACATCTTGTGGATCGGAGCCCGTACAACTTCCAATCCTTTCTTGGTTTCCGAGATAGCCAGAGCCTTATCTCGGGTAACTAATCCTCCCATTGTATTGGTCAAGAACCCGATCAATCCAGATGCTGATCTTTGGTCCGGAGCATTTGAACGTTTATATCGAGCTGGGGTAACCAGGCTAGGGGCCATTCACAGAGGATTCAGCACTTACACAGATAGTATCTACCGCAACCCTCCTCAGTGGCAAATTCCAATAGAGCTGATGCGACGCTTTCCCGACATGACGATACTTGGAGATCCAAGCCATATCGCAGGCAAACGTTCTCTCGTATCGATGCTTTGCAAACAAGCCTTGGATATGCACTATGCCGGGCTGGTTGTGGAAACTCATGTGGAACCAGAAAAGGCCCTAAGTGATGCAGCCCAGCAAGTAACGCCACAAGAACTTTTCGATATAGTGCGACAGTTGCACGTTTCTGAGCAGGTTTGTTTGCCCCTTCCATCCCTCAAAGCATGGCGCACCGAGTTAGATCAAATAGATGAGAATATCCTTGGACTACTCTCCAAACGGGCAAAATTATCAGTTCAAATAGGTCGGTATAAACGTCGGCACAACCTATCAATCTTGCAGACCAGTCGCTACCAATCCATCCTACAAGAACTTTGTAGAAAGGCCGAGGAACTACAGCTGAATACCGAATTTATAACGAATCTCTTCTCCCACATCCATGAAGAATCGGTGCGGATACAACACAAAACATCAGAAGAAGAATAACGCGGTACTCATCAGTCTTGGAAGTAATTTCTATGCTTCAAGACGAATAGAAAAAGCAGTACGGCTATTAAGGACTATGTTTTCTGATATCCGATTTTCGAGTCCTATATGTAGTGCAGCAGTCGATAGCCCATCTGGCTGTCCTGCATTCGTCAATCGCCTTGCAGTCATCTCCACCGATAAGGCCGAAGACGATTGCAGAGACATTTTTAAAGGGATAGAACAGGACTGTGGACGGCTCAAATATCCCAAGACAGACTATCGAGTGTCGATCGATATTGATTTGCTGGTTTGGAATACTGAAATCCGAAAAGAAAGCGATATGCTTCGCCCTTATGTCTGTAGCGGAATTGTAGAGTTAAACTATGAGTTGCCGGGTCTGTTGGGCGAAGATACTAATAGATTTAGGAGATAAAACTCTCCTTGGCTGAGAATACATTGTGTCGATTCTTCCCCGATCATTCCGCCAAGAGAGCCTAAGATTGCGGTAACCTTGCCTCTTGGACCACTCGTATGTTAATACCCCTTTTTGTTGAAGTTTCGGTAGTTCTAAAACTGAGGCTTTGAATGGATGGCCTCGTAACAGCCCGAAGTAGGTGTTGCCCCCCTTGCTATCCCATGCCGGTCAATTGGCCAAGCCTTCAGCAATGTACCCTTACCGACAAAAGGAGCAAATGATAGGGGTCTAAAGTCGTAGACGAAAGTTGTTTTATCCTTTTGTGGCTTGGTATCGTAGCCAAGGCTGAGATAGTAGCGATCCTTTTTGAGGTCTGCAACTTTATTGTCTTCAGGTAGAGTACAGTTCGTCATGGAGCCGTTGACCAGATAAGACTGAGGTATTCGCAAGAAACTGTGGCTGATGTGAACGCTTTGGGCAAAATTCGACGAATCCGCCAATAGAATGTACATCTCACCTCTCCTGTTGTTAGAGACTGTTCCTGTACTCTCATTCGTAGCACGAGAACCATCTACGACAGAGCTAAATATCTCTAACCCGCTACCATCTTCTCGCTTGGGTGAGGTTGCAGGACTCCCATCAGTTTCCTGTGGAATGGCATCGTAATATAGAATAGCCGGTCCAATACGGGAGTCCCAAGGGTAAAAGTTAATGATACTGCTGCTGCTAATTTGGCAGTGGCTTCCCCAGAGAGCAATTGAGGAATTGAGAGTATTGGATATTTCGCTGTTTGCAATTTCAATCCTGCCTCCTCGAGCAAATAAGCCGTAGCCCTTCATATTGGATAGCAAGCTGTTTTGCATCGAGAGCAAAGGCTCCGAGGCACTCCTCTTCTCACCTTTAAATACAATCCCATTTATCGCGTTTCTTATTTCACAATAGGATAATTTATTCCCTTTACTCTTTTCTCCAAACAAGATCCCTCCCCATTGGCCCGGGATTAAGCGGTAAGGTAAATCAGCAAGCAACCTGTCCTGTCTTTCCCCCTCAAATCTGATAGGTGAGGATAACTGTCCTTCTGCAACAAGACGCCCATAAACATTCATGTAAGCCTTGGGATAGAAACACAACCGTCCTCCCCCTTCTATATGGAGTGTGGCACCAGGCGCGACAATCAAGCTGTCTCGGATTAGGATAGGACGCTTCATCCTGATCGTAGTGTCACTGTCGATGATGAGAGCTCCCTTATGGTCTGCATTTTGCCTAAACCCTCTAAGTAGAACTGATGAGCGAATCCCTTGACAATTTACCAACAGCTTGTCCACAACTTCCCCGACCAGATCATCTTCTCCTTCTGCAAAGGTGGCCTCCACGAACACAAAAATGCTGTCTCCAGGTAGGACGACAAGGGACTGAAAATGCGAGCCTCCTTTCCCATCCACATTAATTCGATAGCCTTGATTCCCCCTCTCCAATCGAATATCATTAATGCGAATACTGTGTTTGTTGCGATTGTAGATTTTTAGCTCATGTGTTGCCGAACTAAGGCGACTGAATAGTGTGTCAAGCATGATTGTATCCGCCGAAAAAGATGGCTGATCTTTTGCGGATTTACTGATGCGACTGAAGTCGTCCCGACAGGAAGATAAAAGCAGCAATGCCACAATGAAAGGGCAAACTACGGACAAGATATACGAGAGAGAGAGCCCAATACTTTTTTTTCGTGGGTATATGTAGCTAAGTATCTTCATCATCGCAAAGGTAAGGTTTCGATGAAAATGAGGCGGAACAGATGGCTCTCTGCCATGCATCCCGCCCCGAAATCCTATCTTATTATCCTTCCAAGCATCAGCGGATCGGTATCTTCTTGATTCGTTCTACATGGCGTCCTCCCTCAAAACTGGTGGATAGGAATGTATCCACAATCGTGAGAGCTTGCTCCTTGCTTACAAAGCGAGCAGGCAAGGAGAGTACATTGGCATCATTGTGCTGACGAGCCAGGCGAGCAATCTCCGTACACCAACAAAGGGCAGCCCTCACTCGACTGTATTTATTCATCACCATGGAAATCCCATTCCCTGAACCACAGATAGAAATCCCCTGTTGGAGCAATCCGTCCTGAATAGCTTTACCCATGGGATGAGCATAGTCAGGATAGTCGCACCTGTCAGTTGAGGGGCAACCGAAATCCTGCACTTGGTAGCCTTCAGCTTCTAACCACACAATAACTTCTTGCTTGAGTTCATAGCCAGCATGGTCGGAGCATAGACCTATTGTTTGTTTCCCACTCATTGATCTATTGCTTTAAGATGATCTACATCAGCGTGCCAACTCTTCCCTAATACGGGTGGCGACCTGATCCGGAGTGAAGCCCAGCTTTTCGTCCAATACTTTGTATGGAGCCGAGAATCCGAACGAGCTAAGCCCCCAAATAGCCGCTTCGTTTCCTACTAAGGACAAGAGATTAATGGGGAGACCGGCTGTGAGGCCGAAACGCTTCACATTTGGAGGCAAGACCTGATCCTGATAGGCCTGCGGTTGTTTGCGGAAGAGGCCTTCGCTTAGAACAGATACAATGCGTATCCTGCGCCCCTCAGCACGCAAAAGATTTGCGGCATCCACCAGCGTGGAGACTTCCGAACCGGAAGCCAAGAGGACAATCTCCGGATTTTCATCAGATTCGACTATGTAGGCTCCCTGCTTGGCAACTAGAGCATCTTGGTATCGGCCCTTTCCTGAGGCTGGTAAGTCTGTGATATCTTGTCTTGAGAGGATGAGGGCCGAGGGGGTCTTGGTGTTTTCCATTGCCATCTGCCATGCTACAGTAGTTTCTACGACATCCGCCGGTCGCAGTACCAACATGGCATTTTCTCCGCTGTGATTTTGGAGCTTTTCCAACAATCGGATTTGAGCTTCGTGCTCCACAGGCTCATGAGTAGGACCGTCTTCACCCACACGGAAGGCATCATGTGTCCAAACGAATTTGACCGGCAATTCCATCAGGGCAGCCATGCGTACAGCGGGTTTCATGTAGTCCGAGAAAACAAAGAATGTACCGGAAGCTGCTATTACGCCCCCATGCAGAGCCATCCCGATTGTAAGGCAAGCCATCGTAAGTTCGGAAACCCCCATCTGCAAGAATGCCCCGCTGAAATCTCCTTTGCACATCGCATGGGTGTTTTTGAGGAATCCGTCTGTTTTGTCGGAGTTAGACAGATCGGCCGAAGTCACGATCATGTTTTCCACGTTTTGGGATAGATGCCCGAGCACAGTAGCCGAGGCCGTCCGGGTTGCTTGGTTAGGTTTCTGCTCGATTGTGGACCAATCCATCGACGGAACTTCTCCTGCAAACCATGCATCGAACTTGCGACTGAGATCGGGATGTTCTTCGCGCCAACGCTTTTCGACCTCCTTGCGTTCATCTCTTAGCTTTCGGAGTTCATTGAGGCGAGCTGCATAGAGCTGTTGGACCTCAGGAAAGATCCTGAATGGATCCTTCGGATTTCCACCCAGTCCCCTGATTGTTTGTTCCATGCTGATGCCGGCCTTGGAGAGCGGTTGCCCATGAGTAGAAATCCGGTCTTCACCGCTGTCGCCATCAATGGTTACAGCTCCTTTGCCCATGACTGTATGACCGATGATCAATGTCGGTTTACCCACTGTCATCTTCGCCTCTTTCAGAGCCTTTCGGATGGCCTCTACGTCGTGCCCATCAATGTCAATGGTGTGCCATCCCCAAGCACGGTACTTCATGGCAATATCTTCGCTACTTACCTCCTCAACCTTAGTGGATAGTTGTACATTATTTGAGTCGTAGTACATCACCAGATTGTCCAATCCCAAGTGGCCGGCGATGCGCCCTGCTCCTTGTGAAATCTCTTCTTGAATTCCACCATCGGATATATATGCATAGATCGTCTGGCTCATCATCCAACCAAAGCGTTGGGCAAGGAATTTGGCTGCAATCGCTGCCCCTACGGCATAGGTATGCCCCTGCCCCAAGGGACCAGAAGTGTTCTCTACACCGCGCTCTACATCGACTTCGGGATGTCCGGGTGTGCAGCTCCCCCATTGACGAAAATTTTGCAAGTCCTCCATACTGTACTTGCCAATCATAGCTAGCTGAGCGTAGAGCATCGGTGACATATGTCCCGGGTCAAGGAAGAAGCGGTCCCGACCTGCCCATCGTGGAGCATCGGGGTCGAAAATCAAAAACTCGGAGAAGAGCACATTCACAAAATCCGCTCCCCCCATAGCTCCCCCCGGGTGGCCACTCTTGGCCTTTTCCACCATGGATGCAGCGAGGATGCGGATATTGTTTGCCGCTTTGTTGATGAGCTGTATTTCGTTCATAGGATTCGTGATAAAATGATTCTACTAAGAAGACACTGCAAAAGTACATAAACTAAGTCAAGATTCCCTGTTCTATCCGCCTACGTGCGTGGAGATTCTGCAGATAGAATCACTGTATGCAGAGAAGAAACCGGCGACGAGGTAGCGTGGTCTTATGTGGAGAAAAAAACTTACCTTTGTCGCGTTCAAGAAGACTACAGTCGGCTCGGTAGCTTAGCTGAATAGAGCGTCAGATTCCGGTTCTGAAGGTCGTGGGTTTGAATCCCACCCGGGTCACAAAAGAGGGGTGTTGAGTTTTGCGGTCGTTATGAACCGTTCTTAGTGCCCCTCTTATTTTGCTGGTTTTTTTGTGCTACGCGCACTTTCTTCAGAGGAGGGTGCGCGTTTTTGTTTTCCCTCGTCATCTCATCGATTGTTCAGAGAGATGGCTTGCTCTTCCATTAGAATTTCTCATCTCTTTCGCAGTGTTGTATTTCATGCGCTGTTTGCAGTCGGGTCTAATTCTTTCCTGTTTCATTTTCATTTCTCACGCCTCAGAGCAAAAACTCTCACGCGTCAGCTTTTTTTCTCTGACACGTGAGAGTTTAGATGCTCTGAAATGCTACTGTTAGCCGAAAAAGATGGAAGAGGAAAACTCTTTGCCAGCGAGTAATGTTCTCTCCCCAACAGCGTGGGTAGGCCAAATAAGGCAGCCATGTGAAGCATAGGGTAGGGAAATATGGTGCAAAAGTTGTACCTTCGCCCCTCCTTAGAGTTTAAGTGAAAAACAAAAGAAAAAGGATGATGAAGATTACCAATGTCATTGGGCGCGAGATATTAGATTCCCGAGGCAACCCCACCGTAGAAGTAGATGTACACATAGACGAGTGTGTGATGGGGCGTGCTGCCGTGCCAAGTGGAGCTTCGACTGGAGAACACGAAGCTGTAGAGTTGAGAGACGGGGACAAGCAGCGTTACCTTGGGAAAGGTGTATTGAAGGCTGTTGCGAATGTAAATGAAGAGATTGCTCCTAAGATTATAGGAATGGATGCATCCAACCAGCGAGCTATTGATGAAGCCCTGATCGAATTGGATGGGACACCCAATAAAGGTAGATTGGGAGCAAATGCCATTTTGGGCGTCTCCTTGGCTGTGGCCAAAGCTGTAGCCAACTATTTGGAAATGCCACTCTATCGTTATTTGGGGGGAGTGAATGCTTATGTCTTACCCGTGCCGATGATGAATATCATCAATGGTGGAGCTCATAGTGATGCTCCCATTGCTTTCCAAGAATTTATGATACGCCCAGTAGGCGCAAGTAGCTTCAGAGAAGGTTTGAGAATGGGAGCTGAGGTTTTTCATGCTTTGAAGAATGTGTTGAAGAAGCGAGGCCTCTCTACGGCCGTTGGCGACGAAGGCGGTTTTGCTCCCAATTTTGAAGGAACCGAAGACGCCTTGGATTCTATTCTCGAAGCGATCCGTACAGCTGGCTATGAGCCGGGCAAGGATGTTCGCATTGCGCTAGACTGCGCTTCCAGTGAGTTCTTCAAGGATGGCAAGTATGATTACCGAATCTTTGAGGGTGAAGCCGCCGCAGTGCGTAGTTCTGATGAGCAGGTAGCTTACCTTGAATCCCTGATCGATAAGTACCCAATTGACTCCATCGAAGATGGGATGGATCAAAACGACTGGGCAGGTTGGAAAAAACTTACTGATACCATCGGATCACGCTGCCAATTGGTAGGGGATGATTTGTTTGTGACCAACGTCCAATTCCTATCCAAAGGGATTGAATCCGGTTGTGCCAATTCTATCCTCATCAAAGTAAATCAAATCGGCACGTTGACGGAAACATTGGATGCTATTGCCATGGCGCAAGGTAGTGGCTTCACTACTGTGACCTCCCATCGCTCCGGAGAAACAGAGGATAGTACAATTGCAGATATTGCGGTAGCTACCAATTCGGGACAGATCAAGACAGGTTCTCTCAGCCGGTCGGACCGTATGGCCAAGTACAATCAACTGCTTCGCATTGAAGAGGAGTTGGGCTCAAGAGCTGTTTACGGTCGAAAGTTCTAGTCTGGCTTTGCTATGCACCTGCCTTATGACGGTGTAATACTACTCAACGTCGGCTCTCCAGCATCTCCTCGGGTAGCCGACGTTGCTTCTTATTTACGCACATTCCTTACGGATGAGAATGTAATCAGTCTTCCTTGGATTTGGCGACAAATTTTGGTGAGGGCGATTATTGTCCCCTTCCGGAAGGGAAGGTCTGCCAAGATGTACAAGAGGTTGTGGTACGTATCAGGGGGGACTTCTCCCTTGCTAAACCACATGGCTCGTTTGGCAGAGGAGTTGGAGCATCATATTGCTATCCCCACAGTGGAAGCCATGCGATACGGCGACCCTTCAGTAGAGTTTGCTGTCGATCGATTACGAGCCAAGGGGGGACGATTGAAAAGGCTTTTGCTCGTTCCTCTCTTCCCTCAGTTTGCTTTGAGTTGCTACCATACAGCTGTCGAACATGCCAAGGACGAGTTACACAGGATACTTCATTCAGATATTTGGATAGACGTTTTACCTCCATATTACGCCTCAGGGAGGTATATTTCAGCCGTTTGTGACATGATTCGCCCGTCCTTACGGCAGGCAAAGCCTCAGAGATTATTTCTTTCCTTTCACAGTATTCCGATAGAACACTGGAAGAATACACCTCGTATTGTAAAAGGTAGGGGAAGCGCACATCGGTGCAATCAAGACCAATGTTCGGATGCAGATGTCTGTTATCGCTACCAATGTGAGTATTCTGCTGGAAAGATCGCCGAAGCATTGTCTAATGAAGGTATCGACGTCGAAATGGTCTACCAATCTCAGATGGGCCATAGACGTTGGTTGGGCCCTTCGCTGAAAAGGCGACTTCGACAGTCCATTTCGGAAGATATCCGCAGGGTAGCCGTAGTTGTACCCGGGTTGTCGTGCGACTGCTTGGAAACGATAGATGAGATTGGGATAAGAGCAAAACACTATTTTCTCAAGCATGGAGGAGATATGCTTATCCTATTGCCGAGCTTGAACTCGGATCCTGTTTGGGTGCGAGCTTTGTCTGGTATTATTCAAGACTATTACTCGTCTTTATCCGGATCTTGAGGCTCTCCAAGAGGCGTATAGGATCGTAGTTGGGAAACAATAGGAGTAAAACCGTATCCTCTCCCGCGATGGTACCGGCTATTGCAGGAAGTTTTAAGTTGTCTATCCAACGGGCGATTGTCGTAGCTTGACCGGCCGGAGTGTGTAGCACGGCCCCAGCGGTAGCTATACTCCCGCAGATCTTCGACATCCCGAGAGGGGTCGTATATTCTCGCTCTGTGGCAGTTTGCATCTCCTCCTTATCCAAAATGTATCGGAGCATACCTCGTCTGTCCCGTTTTCTGTTGATGCCTAATTCTTTGAGATCTCGAGAGAGGGTTGCTTGGCTGACTTTTATGCCAGAGTCAGCCATCCGTTTTTGAAGGTCCAGTTGGGTGCAGATCGCCTCAGATCTGATGAGGCGACAAATCAATTGCATTCGTTGTTGTTGATATTCTTCCATAGATATAGAGGCGTTTGGATGATGTCCTATCTATTTGTTCTCCCTCCTCAAAATGAGAGTATCTCCCAAAATCTCCCACTGAGGCTTCTCCACGCTGAGTAGGTGCAAAGAGCGAGCAAGATCGACCAAGTTCAATCCCAGTTTGTCGGCCAGCAGATCTAAGGATACTTCCTTGATCCCATCTTTTTCCATTTGATCGATAGCCTCCTGAATAAGGTCGGGTTGGCAGTTGTGTTTATCCTCTTTATGCTGGGTGCAGACATCGCATTGCCCACAAGACTGTGGCAGATCCTCGCCGAAGTATCCTACGAGAAAACGACTTCTGCAACAATTGTCTTTCGCAATGTAAGCCAACACAGCATTCAACCTTTCCTCAAACCTCTCTTTTCTTTGCTCCAAAGCAAGTGGGCTAATGCTGATCAGCCGGCTTTCTTCACGTCGCACATTCATCAGCAATTGAGGGACGTTCTTCTGAGGGATGTAATGCAGAATATCCTGTTTGTCAAGTTCGGACAACACTTCGTAGACTTGCTGGGAATTTAGTTGAGCTTTTGTGGCTACAAGACTTTCATTGATGAATACAAAGTCCGTGAATAGTCCTTCATGAGATCTCAAGACAACATTCATTACTCGTTCCTCTATTCGTGAGCGGGCTTTATGGGTGTATAGTTCTTCTCGTGTGCAAAGGACTTTCAGGCGAGATCTACTGTCATGATCTATCAGAGTCCAAATACCCGACATTTCAATTATTCGGATTGCAGCATGGGTGGGTAGAGCCGGAAGGTGAAAACGCTTGACAAAAATTTCTATTGAGAAGTCATACATATGATCCTTCCCTTCTCCCTCTCCTATCTGTAGGAAGTTACAAACGGAGTCGTACACTCGTCGGATAAAAGCTCTCGATGGGAACTCGTCACTAATTCGCTTTCTAAGGATTGCTCGATCCTTTTTTTCCACAAGAGCCACAGCATAGGCTCTCTTGCCATCACGCCCCGCTCGCCCTGCTTCCTGGTAGTATTCTTCGATGGAACTGGGTAATTGGTAGTGAATTACCAGGCGTACGTCTGGTTTGTCAATCCCCATCCCGAAAGCGTTGGTAGCTACAATGACACGTGTCTTGTCGGCCATCCACTCGCTTTGTCGCAGATCTCGTTCTGCGTGGTTAAGCCCCGCGTGGAAAAAATCTGCTGATATACCCTGCTCTCGCAAGAACTCAGCGATTTCCCGTGTCTGCTTGCGGTTACGACAGTAAACGATTGCGGAGCCTGTTACTACAGACAAGATGTGTACAAGCATCCCGTCTTTATCCAATGTCCGACGCAAAACATAGGCTAAATTGGGGCGGTAATAGCTTTTTTGAAAGACTTGAGCGTGGGGCCTAAATCCTAAAAGACGACGAATATCTTCTGCAACCCGAGCTGTAGCGGTGGCTGTGAGAGCTAGTACTGGAGCCTGAGGAATTAAGTTGCGTAATTCGATAAGGTTGAGATAGGAAGGCCTGAAATCGTACCCCCATTGGCTTATGCAATGGCACTCGTCTACAACGATCAGACTTATCTTCATGTGAGGCAGGCGGTCTCGGAAAATATCGGAGGAGAGTCTTTCAGGGGAAAGATAGAGGAGCTTGTACGCACCGAGACAAGCATTGTCGATTGTCGATACCACCTTATGGTGTAGCATCCCTGAATGAATTGCCGCAGCTGCGATACCTCGCTTTTTAAGATGTTCAACTTGGTCTTTCATCAAGGCAATGAGGGGCGTAACGACCAGAGCCAATCCAGGGAGGATAAGGGCAGGAACTTGAAACGTGATACTTTTCCCTCCTCCCGTAGGCATCAACCCCATCGTATCGTATCCCCCAAGAACTGAGTGTATGATGTCCTCTTGCAGTGGGCGAAAAGTGTCGTATCCCCAATATTTGAAGAGGATTTCTTGAGGGCTGAGTCGTCTATTCTGTATCCCCCTGGATTTAAAAAAAGAGGAATCGTGTTTGGGAGGAGTTTCCCGTGAAGAGGGAAAGCCTACCTCATCGCTGATAGAGACAACTCCCTCTTCACTGGAGCTCGGGGTGGGACGAGACTCTCCTTCCTCTTTGGGTGGGTTCAGCTCATTAGGCAAGTAGATCTCTTCGTCGCTGTTATAAATATCATCTAATTGCCGCTCGAGGTCTGATAGCTTCCTCAATTGGTTCATTTCGCTTCGTCAGAAGTGATAGTGGAAATATCGTGCACCAGCATTTGCATAGACGAACTACCATTAAAGAAGTTCTCTTCCACGGTGAAGCAAAGATCGAACGGCCTATTTCTCTGTATCATCTCCATATGTTTGGCTTGCCTGAAGGCAATACCTTTGATTGGGCCTACTCTACGAAAGGCATCAGTCAGGTCGAGTTTTAGGTGTTCGGAGGCTTTCCCTACTTTTTTTGAAGTTCCGGAGTCGTAGACGTTCGATACTTTGAAGTATGGTTTGCTATTTTCAGGACCAAAGGGGCTCATTTTTTTTAGATCCCTGAGTAGTTTGGGCGTTACATCAGCCAGTTCGATCTCTGCGTCTATATCAATGCTTGGCCTCATCTGATGCTCTTCAAGACTGTTGTCGGCAAAGTCACAAATTTGCTTTGTGAAGCGTGGCAAATCCTTTTCACTAAGAGTTAGCCCTGCTGCATAGGTGTGTCCTCCAAAGTTGACGAGTATATCACGGCAAGACTCGATAGCCTTGTAAATATCGAATACATCCACTGAGCGGGCAGATCCACTGATGTATTCACCGCTCTTGGTTAGTACGATAGTGGGCCTATTGTACCTCTCCGTAAGGCGAGAAGCCACGATCCCGATGACCCCTTTGTGCCAATCTTGCTTATATAGGACAATGATTTTGTGCTTGGTGTATTCCGGATCCGACTCGACAATGGCAATGGCCTCGTCTGTCGTACTCTTGTCCAACTCCCGTCGCTGATCATTGTAGTTATCGATTGTGGTACAGCAACGTTTAGCTGTCTCTCGATCGTTCGCCAAGAGCAATTCTACAGCCTCGCGCCCATTCATCATCCTTCCGGAGGCATTGATACGAGGTCCAATCTTAAATACGATATCACTCATATCGATATGATTGCTCTCCAATCCGGACATTTTGATAATGGCTTTCAGTCCGAGTGAGGGCGTCTGATTTAGTCGCTTAAGGCCATAGTAGGCTAGGATGCGATTTTCCCCTATTACCGGCACGATGTCCGAAGCTATACTTACGGCTAGGAGATCCAGATTTCGACAGAGTTCTTCGATCGAGAAGCCATTGTCCAAGGCGAATGCTTGCATGAACTTGAAGCCTACACCACAACCTGATAGGTGCTCGAAAGGGTAAGTATTATCTTTTCGCTTAGCATCTAACACCGCCACGGCGTCTGGTAGTGCCTCATCGGGGTTGTGGTGGTCACATACGATAAAATCAATGCCTAAGCTTTTGGCATAAGCAATCTTTTCTACAGCTTTGATCCCGCAGTCAAGTACTATAATCAGTTTGGCACCCCACTTGTGGGCGTACTCAATCCCTCGATAGCTTATCCCATACCCTTCGTCATAGCGATCGGGGATGTAGTAGTCGAGAGAATTATCTGAACAACCGACTGTGCGCAAATACTTGTAGACCAAGGCTACTGCGGTAGTCCCATCGACATCGTAGTCACCGTAGATCAATATTTTCTCCTTCCTCCCTATGGCTTTGTTCAGCCTCGCAACGGCCTTGTCCATATCCTTCATTAGAAAAGGATCGTGGAGATCGTCCAAGCTCGGGCGAAAGAACCGCTTAGCCTCTTCTGCCGAGCTTATCCCACGCCTGGCCAATAAGTGGCCAACTACGGGCGATAGCCTCAACTCTTTGGCTATTCTGCTTCCTTCCCTTAGTTCCTTTTCGGAGAAGGGATGGAGTATCCAGTTGTTTGTCATTGTATATCATGTTTTTTTCTTCTATATAATCGGGGCTAACCCTCCTTTGTATCCCATTTGTTTTGGACACAGGCGGGTATCACCGCGGTCTGGTCTTGAAGGGAACATACACCCGACCACTTGTCGAGTTTTTACTGTACCACGACCTGACGTATCCGCTCAAAGTTACGACATATCTATGAGTGGTTAGCTATCCTATCGGAGAGCTTTTTCAGTATGGGGGGAGAGGTACAAAGGAAGGAGAGCTGAGTAAAACATCTACATTTGCGGTGTTTGTGTTGTCGAGTGTACCAATTAGACCTTGTGAATGAGTATATCCACCCCCCTGTCGTTATTTCTTCTGCGAGAGAGCCGGAAGCCCACTGCTTTGTAGGGGGCGCAATTAGTTTTTGAAGAAGTGAAATACATAGAGCGATGCTCATACGCACAATCATTCATTACACTCTGCATTTTTTAGTTGGACCAATGATTCTATCCTTCTTTTTCGAAAAGGGGAAACGTTTCAGGGCTTACCGGATAATGTTGGCAACGATGCTGGTCGATTTGGACCATCTATTGGCAAATCCTGTTTTCGATCCTAATAGATGCAGTATCGGGTTCCATTTCTTACATTCGTATTGGGCCATTGGATTCTATGTGCTCTTATGCATAATTCCCCTAAAAAGGCTGCAATTGCCATGGTGGATACGCCCGATAGGGGGAGGGTTACTCTTCCACATGCTTACAGACTTACAGGACTACTATCTATGGTTAGATTGAGCTTTGCTGCTAGGAAGAAGAGATGTGTTGACAGAGTGAAGAAGTGTGTAGCCTCGGTGTTGAAAAGGAGCTGCTCAATAGTGCAGAAAAAGATCCCTCAAGACATGTTTTTCTTCCACGCGTCAGAGTATTTGCTGCGACGCGTCGCAGTTTTTGCTCTATCCCGTGGAAATTTTCGTTCCCTTGGGGAGGATATCATTGTTGGGGTTAGAAGCCCGTATAGCGATGTATTCCATAGATCGACTATCTCTCTGTGAGCGTTGTAATTTGCTCCTCTTCTTTAGGTGGATTGCGCGTTAGTTTTACCTTTGTCTGAGGGAGGATGAGGCATGTTTCTCTCTTCTCTTTTCAATTTATACGTTCGCTTGGCTGTATGGATATTTTCAAAATCATTTCATGATGAGACATTACAGATGGAGGGTGGGGGCCACTCTCGCTTTGTTTCTGCTTCCTATAGCTGTTCAGCTCCATCCACTGAACTATAGGACTATCGCTACTCAGTTGAAAACTTCCGTATTGGACAGTTGCTATTCGGATACCGTGCGCCTACTGTTTACGGGAGATATCATGTATCATATGCCGCAGGTGAAAGCAGCAGAGAGAGGGCACAACAAGTTTGATTTCGACCCTTCTTGGCAGGCTTTGAAACCCTATATCGAATCAGCTGATTTAGCCGTTGGCAATCTGGAGACGACTTTGGGACGGCAAAACTTCAGTGGTTACCCAAACTTTTGCACACCGGACACGCTGGCTTATACGCTTAAGCGCGTAGGATTTGATGTCATCACTACTGCCAATAATCATGCTGCCGATCGAGGAGTAGTCGGCATCCGCCATACCATCCAAAAGCTACAAGAAGTTGGGCTGCACACAACAGGGAGCTATCTGGATCATATTGACCGCAGACGGCGAGCTCCGCTTATGATTGAGGTTGGAGGTATCCGAATAGCTCTATTGGCTTATACCTATGGAACGAATGGAATACGATTGCCTTCTCCTTACGAGGTTGCATTAATCGATACGGTGGAAATGAGAGCACAAATAGCTGAAGCGAAGGGACAACAAGCCGACTTGATCTGTATCTCGATACACTGGGGGGACGAATACCAACACAAACCTAATGAGACACAGAGGAAGCTTGCCTTATGGCTTAAGGAAGTGGGAGTCCAAGCGGTTGTAGGCAGTCACCCTCATGTTCGTCAGCCACTATCTGTCGATACCCTCTCATCACGACCGGACAGGGTAAATCTCTTACCTGTTTTCTACTCCTTGGGGAATCTCATTAGCAACCAGTCCCAAAGGGGGACTCAAGAGGGAGCATTGGCTATCATCAGCATCGTAAAAGATCGGCAAGGAACGCGCATTGTGGCCTGCGAGGAGATCGCTACCTTCTGTCACCGAAGATCGCGAGTACGAAGTCGGTATTTAGTTGTGCCAAAGAAGGATTGCAAAAAGTGGGCACACTTAATGAACGTATAGGCTTTTCGTCCTGGAATGTACTTTTCTTCTGTGCTGTGGTTTTATTTCACTCTCTTATACCCAGACTTCCCAACCTCGCTGATGTACAGTTTATCTTGAACTATACGATATCGCAAGGGTTCTCTCTCGTTCGTTGAAACCTTGAACCCGTCCCCAACTTGTAGTTGATAGATCAACCCATCTTTCGTGTAGTATTTCATGTCGAATATATGCGGAGACACAATATATGTTCCCTCCTTCTGCATTACATAAAGCCAGTCCATTTTCCCGTTGGTGTGGAATATGAAACCATAAACGTTCCCCTCAGATTCCTTCCCGATTGGCATATCTGGATCCTCCCACTTGCCGATGAGAGCAGGATCTCTGTATCCCTTTTTGTATTTATTTATGAGAGATGAATCTTCGCATGAAGTCATGAATTGCAATATACATAGTGGGAGCAGAATAGTAGAGATGAAGCCTTTCATTACTGTGATTTTATTTGTTTATTCAAGCGGGTAAGACCGCTTCGCAATGTACAAAAAACTATAATCCCGATAGATTATAGGAGAATCCTATTGTGGCAAATACGTTGTGCAAGCCAAAGGGGATGGCCTCGAAGTTTCGTTTGACAATAGACACAAAACCCATAGAAATGGCTGTTTGTATCATAAGACGGTTGTTGATGTTGTAGCTCAACTTGCCTTGCCATCCGGAGTCTATGGTTCGGAGTTGATCGGAGAAGTCAAACTTCCATAGATCAATTAGGATGGGGGACTCTGGTGTTTCTTTGGGGCGGAGAGTCCCGTCTATAATTACGGTGAAAGAACCTTGCAAGAGCAATGAGAGGTAAAGTCCCGCTTCTATGGTGAGTTTTTGTTTGGGCAAGAGGAAAGCAAGTCCGACCGGTATCGTGACGTAGCCGTTGCGCAAGGAGGCGAGATTATCTCCAGAGAAGAGCCCTCTTAAGGCCTCATGGCTTTTGCCAACTACGATATCCATGCCATCTACGGCCGTGGTAGTTTCCACACTTTTGTATTCTCCATAGACCCCTGTGTGGATCCCCCAGCAAGCAGAGATTTTGGTCCTATCCAACCAATATGTGGCGGATAGCCCAAGTGATGGATTGAGCTTTGGGTACCAAGTGTACACTTTTTTCAGTGAGGAGGGTAGAGGTGTCGGTGTCGATGCCCCTATGTTGATCCCTACTTCTGCATTGATCTCCCAATGCGAAGAAACCTCTTGAGAAAAGGTGTGCAGGGTTGAACTCAATAACAGGATCCCCACAACAGTTTGTCGAATTAGGTGATTCATTTTGGGTTTTTGTCCGTTACCTCGATCTCTATTTCGTCTATATCCAACGTGCTGCCTATAGCTCCTTGATAAAGGTCTCCGAGATAACTAGAGGAGAATATGAGTGCCAATTTGTATTTCTTCAGTTGCAGGTTGATCTCTTTGTACTTTTCCGCTGATACAGGACTAAGCGCAAAATTGAAGTGTTGCCACCCATCCGTATTGCCCAGTTCCATTTTCCCAATAGCTACGATCTTACCGGACGTGTAAAGATTGCTTCCATCAAGGGTCTCCTCTTTACTATTCACTTCGTAGAACACCGCAGCGATGACTCCTTTGTCCATATTTCCAGGGAGTTCTTTGCCTCCTCCTTTGGGAGTCCCATCAATGAACTTTTCCCCGGCAATATATCGGTAATACCCTCGGACACTCAGTGGTCGGAAGGGGAATATGCGACCGAAGTGATTTGACTCCAATGGTTTGGAAACTAACTGGGCTGTATTGACGCTCCCGCTGTACATCGATCCAGCAACCAAGTGGCTACCCATACCGAGGAAGACGGCTCCTGGACGAGATTGAATGCGTACTCCTTTCCCTTTTATCGAGTTGTCCAATCTGCTAACAGGGTAGGGTAACTGTTTCCCCGGAATAAGTTTGAACCCTTCATTGCTGCCTGAGGTCCAAAAGTCAGGGTCGAAAGGTTGAGGAGCTGTAGGTATTTCGTATTGATGAAGTTTTCTCCAACTTTCGAAGTCGAACAGAAATGTATTGGTCCCTGTCTCTGGTTGAGAAGGGAGATCCTCGCCCGGCTTTTCTTCGGGAGACGGAGTAGGTTTGGGAGTTGCCTTATTGTTTTCTCGTTGATTGAGCTTGTCTCGTATGGGGTCGTGCTGGTAGCATGAAGTTGCGAGAGTTGCCAGCAAAAAAGTGGTAAGGCTGCCCCGGAATAATTTGGTCAGAATATCCTTGTTCATCTCTGTGGATTGTCAGGTCTTTTTAAATCGCACAAATGTAGAGAATAATGCTTGCACCGTATTTCTGCTGCGATCAGGATTTTCTCGTCTGAGGAGGAAAGATTATGCTTTGTTCTAAACAAGAAAGGCGATCTCCAGAAGAGATCGCCTTTTCCAAATTCTTCAAGAGTTCCTTCGTTTTACCGGTAGTTTATCCAGCGCCACATTTCCCTGAAAGACGGTTTCTTGCCGTACATCAGCACTCCTACACGATAAATTTTAGCTGCTATCCATGTGACACCAATGAAGGACGCGAAAAGCAGAGCAATGCTTAGAATCTCTTGCCATAGTGGGACCTCATAGGGTAAACGAACCATCATCACAACCGGGGAAGTAAATGGGAAGAGGGAACTCCAGAAAGCCAATGGTCCGTCGGGGTTATCCCTTGATCCCAATGCCGCATAAAATGAGAAGAGCATCAAGATAGAGACAGGAATTACAAACTGATTGGTATCCTCATCACTGGAAACGGCTGAACCAATTGCAGCAAACAGTGATGCATAGAGGAGATAGCCTCCAATAAAATAGAGGATGAACATGGCGACAATCTCTGTGAAATTGATCCCCGCAATGATGCTCATTATCTCCTGTAAGTTGTTGAGCCCTTCGACACTCATGCCACTAGACATTGCCCCAAGTTGGTCAGGGCTTTGAACTGCAGCTAGACTATCAGCCGAGTAAATCCCTCCTAAGAAAGATAGTTGGAATCCAACGAAGAGAGCTATCGTGAGAATAATCCACAAAGCGATCTGTGTGAGACCAACCAATCCTACACCAACAATCTTACCCATCATGAGGTCAAATGGCTTCACTGAACTTACCATCACTTCCATAATACGACTTTTCTTTTCCTCCAATACCCCTTGTAGTACCATCCCTCCATACATCATGATGAACAAATAGCTGATACCAGTGAGTACCATACCCATGATGCCTGCAACATCGCCCGAACTACGCTCTTCCCCTCCGCTTTCACTCCATTTATAAGTCGGGATGGAGAGATCTACCTCAGATCTTTGCATGATTTCTTTGAGGTTGTCTATGTGGTAAGAAGCGAGTCGTTGATCAGTGAGGTACTTCTCCAACGTTTGCTCCACCATATTGGGCAACTTGTTAGGCAGTTGCTTATAGGTATAGATTTTAACTTGGTCTTTGACTAAGTCCAAAGAATCGCCTTCGAGCAGTTGTCCCGCGATGTTAATGATTGCAGCCGGAGACTCGTCTCGATTTTCTGTCGCTCCTATTTGGCGATATTCATCCAGGGTTTTGTCAGCAGCTATGAAATGGAAGTCTTCATTATCCTTGAATAGGGGGACATACTCACCCGTGGGATCAATGATGGCCACAGTCTTTTGCTCGTCTGAGGCAAAGCGAGCAATCAACATGGGGACGGTGGCCACAGCCACAAAAAGAACGGGCATCAGAATCGTCATGACTACAAAACTCTTTTTCCTGACCCTCGTGGTGTATTCTCGCCCGAGGATTATCCCTATTTTACTATTCTTCATGTGGTATTGCTGTTACTGTTTTGATAAAAATATCGTGCATAGATGGAAGTTCTTCTTCAAAGAGGATCAAATTGCAATCGGATGGGATACGGGCTATAACATCACGATTGTCTTTCCCCATAGGGCGACGTATTCGCAATGTGTGTTTACTGCCTTGTTTGTTATAGCTCAATAGTTCCAAGCTCTGGAGATATTCCTGCTTCATATCTGCATCGCACTCGATGCAGATCTTTAGTAACCCCTCGCTGTGTTGTTTTTTTACTTCTTCTACAGATCCGTTTAGGACGATACGAGAGCGATTAACCAAGGCAATATCATCACAAACCTCTTCTACAGATTGCATATTGTGGGTAGAGAAGATCACCGTACGGCCTTTGTCTCTCAGAGATAGGATCTCAGCCTTGAGGAGATCGGCATTGACGGGATCGAATCCGCTGAAGGGTTCGTCAAAAATCAGCAATTCTGGTTCGTGGATTACGGTAGAGATGAATTGTATTTTTTGTTGCATCCCCTTAGATAGTTCTTCCACTTTTTTGTTCCACCAGGGCATGATATCGAATTTTTCAAACCACTCTTTCAGCCTTTTGCTAGCAGTTTGATTGTCTACACCCTTGAGCCGAGCCAAGTAGATAGCTTGTTCCCCAACTTTCATTTTCCGATAGAGACCGCGCTCTTCTGGTAGGTAACCTATGCGTGCAACATCCTTTAGTTGCAGAGGCTTGCCATCAAGCAATACTTCTCCACTGTCGGGAGCGGTAATGCGATTAATGATCCGGATTAGAGATGTTTTGCCAGCTCCATTGGGTCCCAACAGGCCAAAGACAGAGCCTCGCTTCACGGAGATGCTCGCATCGCTGAGAGCCACATGGTTGGCATAACGCTTGCATACATGCTTTGTTTCTAAAAAAGGCATATGATGGATTTTGTGTGATGATAATCAGTACAGAATATGTTTTGAGAGGTACTACCAACTGGTTTGTGTTAGCTCAGAATACGAAGGGATATGGTCCATGGCTTCCACTTCTCCCGACTGATAGTCGATCGCAAAAACCGCATGTGTGATGCCATTGCTTATCATGATGTACGGTACGCGACAACAATAGTTGTATTCTACGGCTTGCTGTATCACAGCCTGTGTTATAGATACACGAGGAGATTTGTATTCGACGATTAAGATGGGCTTAAGAGCCTTATCGTACACGATAGTATCGCACCGTTTCCTTACCCGTCCTACCTCTATTTCGACTTCGTTGGCCAGCAAGTTTGGTGGGTAACCAAGTTGACATACCATGTAGTGTACAAAAAGTTGCCTCACTTCCTCCTCCGGTGTAAATCTCACATACTTCTCCCTAAAGTCGTCGAATACATAGAGTTTGCCACTTTCCTCTTCTCGCAGTTTTAGGTTATAAGGGGGGAGGTTCAGAGTATTCATTTATCTTTGTTCAGAGCCTTGGTAGACCTTTGGGTAGAGGTGACTACTGAGCTAGGAGCAAAGGTATACAAGTATGTTCACAAAGCAAGAGATCGTGGAGAATTGGTTGCCTCGTTATACAGGACGGCAACTATCTGAGTTGGACCCTTATATCCTCATTACCAACTTTTCGAGCTACCTCGATTTGTTTGCTGAGAAGTTCGGTGCGAAGATCAGGGGGCAAGGCTTGCCGATGAGTTCCGTTTCGGCTGAGGGTATTACATTAATCAATTTTGGAATGGGTAGTCCCAACGCAGCCACAATCATGGATCTATTATCTGCGATTTCCCCCAGGGCCGTTATCTTCTTGGGCAAGTGCGGTGGTCTTAAGAGTGCAAATAAGGTGGGGGATTACCTCTTGCCGATAGCTGCTATCCGAGGGGAAGGCACAAGTGATGACTATCTGCTACATGATATTCCGTCTTTGCCCTCATTCTCGATTCTACGGGCAATTTCATCAGCTTTGGCAGACCGAGCTGAAGACTATTGGACAGGTACAATTTACACGACCAATCGCAGAGTGTGGGAGCACGACGAGGATTTTAGGTCATTCCTAAAAACGACACATGCTACCGGCATAGACATGGAGACTGCGACACTCTTTACTGTTGGGTTTGCCAACAAGATTCCTACCGGAGCTTTGTTATTGATCTCAGATATGCCTAACCAAAAAGATGGGGTGAAAACTGAAGCTTCAGATCGGGTCGTGACGCTTAGTTTCGCTGCTCAACATTTGGATTTGGGGATAGAATCCATACGTGTATTGCAGAGTAATAGACCTACCATCAAGCACATCCGCTTCAGTTGGTAGCCAGAGGCCAAGATAAATTTTCCATGAGTGCTACATACCAGTCTATTGTACAAGACATCCAAAGGAGGACGGTCAAACGGGTCTATCTGCTATGTGGAGAGGAGCCGTACTATATTGATAATTTGACAGCTTTGTTTGAAGCAAGGTTAATACCGGAAGAGAATCGAGATTTTGATCAGGTTGTACTCTATGCGACGAAGGAACTCAAAGCAAAAGACATTGTCTCAGAAGCGATGAGGCTACCCATGCTAGGACAATATTTGCTTGTAGTTGTGCGAGAGGCTCAGCATATTGTAGACCTTGACAAATTGGCCCCTTACCTCAGGGAGTTACCTGAGACTACAACTTTAGTACTCTCTTCCAAGAAAAAAGTGGATAAGCGTAAGGCTGTCTTCAGAGAGATAGAGCGTGTCGGTGTACTTTTCGACTCTCCTCGTGTACCAGATTATCGTCTTACGGATGCTATTGCCGCCATCGTTGCAGAGCAGAATTGTTTGATAGATCCGCGTTCTACCGAGATGTTAGCGGATTTTTTGGGAAATGATCTCTCCAAAATCAAACAGGAAATCGATAAACTGATACTTATCCTTCAATCTCGTGGTAGACGTATGCAAATCGGGCCCGAGCTTATTGAGCAAAATGTAGGCATCAGCCGGGAGTTTAATAGTTTCGAATTTCTCCGCTCCATAATTAAATGTGATAAACCTCGAGCTCATCGCATCGCTATCGCTTTCGGAGCAAATGAGAAGGTCAATCCTGTCCAACCGATTTTGTCAGTGCTGTTTAATTATTTCTCTTTTTTGATGGCTGCACACTATCTGTTGGATAAGAGCGAGACAGGTATCATGGCCGGGTTAGGTTTCAAACAGCGGTTTCAAGCTCGGGACTATGTGTTGGGGCTTAGAATGTATCCTCCGCTCAGAGTCTATGAAATCATTCACCACATTAGGATGGCTGATTCCATGTCCAAAGGTCTTGGATCCCAGACAGCTGTATCCAATAGAGACCTGTTATTAGAACTGTTGAGCAAAATATTCTAGGATTGTCTTATCATGAGATTCTCTTCCTTCATTGCCCAGCGTATCTTTTTCAACAAATATACGAATGAGGCTACCAAGCTAAGTCCTATTATCCGTATTCCTATCCTTGGCGTGGCTCTATGTTCAGCGGTGATGCTTGTTGCTGTTGCTGTTACACTGGGCTTTAAGCATCAGGCAGCAACTTATGCACGAGCATCAGTGGGTGACCTTTCAATCAGCCGTTTTCGACAAAGTGAGAATGGTACGCATTCGTTTGAATGCTCCGAAGCCTTACTTAAGGATTTGAGATCAGTGCCAGGGATCACAGAGGTTAGTCCCATTGTGGCCTCAACCGCTATTTTCAAGACAGATTCGGCATTTGTCGGACTTCCTATCATTGGTATTGATTCAAATTACCACATGGGAAGTCTCGCAGATTTGGTTGTAGCTGGAATCCCTCCTCCCTGGAACCAAGAAAAATTGACACATAACCCTGTTATGATCACTAGAGAAGTGGCCGACAAGCTCTCCTTGTCTGTTGGAGATGCTTTACGCCTATATATGATTTCCGGAGCTTCTATCCGTGTGCGAAAGTTGAGAGTTGAGGCAATCTATTTGGGGACAAATCGCATGACACCGGCATTGATTCCGATCGGTTTACTCAGGCGAATTTTGTCATGGGGACCAACTGAGTTGACTCATATCCGCCTCATGACTAGTGAAAGTAACACCACTCAGATGCAGGCATTTTTGGTTGATCATTTGAGTCAAAGTCAACATATCTCCCAAGATTTCAGTTTGGGGGTCAGTCGGGCCGAGGATATAAATCCGCAAATGTTCTCTTGGCTTGAAACGATAGACTCCAATGTATACATACTGCTTGGCTTAATGGCTCTTGTCGCTGGGTTTACTATGATTGCCGGTCTTACTATTCTGGTGTTGGACAAAACTCAATTAATCGGCACTCTCAAGGCCTTGGGGGCAGATGACATGACCGTTCGTACGATATTTGTTCGCTTGAGTCTTTTCCTTATCGCTGAAGGCCTATTATGGGGAAATCTTCTCTCTATTTTGCTTTGTGCCGTTCAGAAGTATTTAAAGTTGATCAAGTTGGACCGAACTCTATACTTCATGGATCATGTTCCCATAGAAATCGATTGGTTGTTGTGGGGGCTCGTTGATTTAGCCATCGTTGTGTTGATAGGCTTGATGCTGTTGATTCCCTCTAAAATTATTAGTCGCATAACTCCATCTCAAGTGATGCGCTTTGAGTAGACGGGAACAGATTGAGTTTTTTCATCGTGGCCTCCGAATCAAAGTCCCAAACTTTCAGGTGCATCATTGCCCTGAGGTTTTTAGGAGAATGCCTTTGCTGTATCTGTCCTTTGAGAGGCCGTTTTTCATCTAGGATGAACAATGTTGACATTTGTGTGTTTAACGGTAAAGTCGTAGGGAACAGTCTCTGTGGCTGCGATATTATCACTTAATCAAAAAGAATCGACTATGAAGAAGTACGTGTGTACGTTGTGTGATTGGGTCTATGACCCAGCTGTGGGTGATCCCGATGGCGGTATTCCTGCCGGTACTGCATTTGAGAATATTCCTGACGATTGGGCTTGCCCTCTCTGTGGTGCCACCAAAGATGATTTTGAGTTGGTAGAAGAGTAAATTTTCGCAACGGTGATTTGGGGCCGCCCGGATGAAAAATTCCTTTCATCCGGGCGGCTTTTATTTATTGGATTGACCTTGATGACGCAAATGTTCTTAATTTTGCCGTGCTCCTATTATGTGGGGAACTATTTGCCTATGACCACTGCTTACGACAAAAATGACCTTGATATGGCTGTTCACACCCTCAAGCGTGGAGGTTTGATCTTATACCCTACAGATACCATATGGGGGATTGGTTGTGATGCCACCAATGCTGAGGCTGTACGCAGAGTTTTCGAATTGAAAAGACGCTCCGATGCCAAAGCTATGCTCGTGTTGATAGACCATGATGCTAAGTTGCAAGGATTGATGAGAGAGGTCCCTCCAATTGCTTATGACTTAATCGATATTGCAGTCAAACCCCTAACCATCATTTATCCCGATGCTCGCAATGTTGCTAAAGAACTTATTGCCGAAGATGGTAGTCTGGGTATCCGCATCAGTAGAGAAGTTTTTAGTAGAGACCTCTGTCGGTCATTGAATAGACCCCTCGTGTCTACTTCTGCTAATGTGAGTGGGGAGACATCACCCTCTTGTTTCTCGGATATATCGCCTATCATTCGGGATGGGGTAGACTATATCGTCTCTTATA
This sequence comes from Porphyromonas sp., assembly GCA_034181285.1. Taxonomy (GTDB): domain Bacteria; phylum Bacteroidota; class Bacteroidia; order Bacteroidales; family Porphyromonadaceae; genus Porphyromonas. Next base: position 89,453 of record JAXFND010000002.1, read on the forward strand.
GACAGTCCGATAAGAGTAAAACTCGTCCATCTCAGATAGTCAAATTGGCCGTTGACGGGCAAGTAAAGGTTATTCGAGAATGAATACTCAAGCAGTGTTGAGACGAAAGTATATTTTGTCCGATGTGATTGCTTGTAGTATAGCATATCTGCTGTATGATGGATTTCGTAATGCTATTGAATATGATGTCCCTTTTACCCTTTTTCGCTCTTACCTTTTCACACCTAAAGCTTTAGCTGTTTACTTCGTCTTTATCGTCTATTGGCTTGCCTTTTTTTTCCTATCGGGGTACTATAATAAGCCTGTAGGCAGGAGTCGCCTCGTAGAGTTGTCGACTTCTGTCTTGAGTATAGTCTTTGGTTCGGTGCCGGTTTTTTTCGTATGGGTTGTGGATGATATTCTCCATAATACGGGTCTGTACTTGCCCCTCTACCTTTATTTGGTTGTCATCATGCTAGGAGTTGTTTACCCATTGCGTATAGCTTTGACAACGTGGTTTATCGATAGGGCAAGAAGGCAGGGAATCCGAGAAAAAGTTTTGCTGATCACGGATCATAAAGCACTAGATAAAGCGCGAAATGCGCTTGCGAATAAAAGACAAGAGATTGTAGATATAATCGAGATTTCTTTTGAGAAGACGACTGAAGGGCGCGAGGATATTTTGAAAGAGCAGCTTGACCGCATTGGGTTCGCCATCTCTCTTTATAATCCAGATGCTTTGGTGGTTTCGATTGAGGCTGCCCGAGCCGAGTTGGTTAGCCTGTTGCTGTACAAACTTTATCCATTCAAATTACCCGTCAAGGTCCCTATAGAGAGCCTTTTTTTTGCAGGAGCTAAGATTAAAGTCGCATCCATGGTCGGAGAACCTATGGTAGATATGACCGCGACTAATATGGCCGAGTGGGAGAAGAATATCAAGTGGTTGTTTGATAAGCTCCTTTCGATTTTGCTGCTCGTGCTTAGCTCTCCACTGTTGCTCTATCTGGCCATTCGTGTAAAGTTGTCTTCTGATGGTCCTGTGTTCTTCAGCCAAGAACGTATAGGCTTGCATGGGCAACCGTTTATGATTTATAAGTTTCGTACGATGTTTCTGGGGGCTGAAGCAAATGGCCCTCAGTTAAGCTCAGATGATGACTCTCGGATTACAAAAGTTGGTCGAACGCTTCGCAAATACCGGTTGGACGAATTGCCTCAATTCTGGAATGTCCTCAAAGGAGATATGAGTTTCGTAGGTCCCAGGCCAGAGCGAGCGTATTACATTCGACAGTTGATTCATCACGCTCCTTACTACTATTTGTTGCACAATGTCCGTCCTGGCATCACTTCGTGGGGGATGGTACGATATGGGTATGCTTCGAATCTTGAGGAAATGAAAGAGAGACTCAAGTACGACTGGCTTTACTACGAGAATATGTCCCTACAACTGGATTTAGCAGTTTTGGTCTATACTGTACGAACGCTCATTAAAGGAAGTGGAAAATGAATAAAACTGTGGACGGCGATATGCCTGGATGGTTCAAAAGATTGTTACTCTGGCGAGAGAAACACGTTAGTCAGCGTGTTTTCGTGTTAATTCTTGCCTTTCTTATAGGATTATGTACAGCCTTTTGTGCCACTCTGCTCAAGGAAACGATTCACCATATACAAGCTTTTTGGCTTGAGCAATCCCGCTCTTATAACTTTCTATACCTCTTGTTGCCCATATTGGGAATCTTACTGACTGCTCTTCTGATTCGCTATTTGATTCGTGATGACATTGGTCACGGTGTGACCAAGATCCTGCTGGCATTGTCACAACGTAAAAGTCGCATCAAACCGCACAATATGTGGTCTTCGATGTTAGCTAGTGCCGTGACAATCGGCTTTGGTGGATCGGTGGGAGCAGAGTCCCCCATTGTACTCACAGGAGCTGCCATCGGATCTAATATCGGTAGGCTATTTCGCCAAGAACAGAAGATGCTTATGCTACTTGTAGGTTGTGGAGCAGCCGGGGCAATAGCGGGAATCTTCAAAGCTCCTATCACGGGCTTGGTCTTTGTTGTAGAGGTTTTGTTGATGGACTTCACGCTCAATAGTATTTTGCCGCTTTTGGTTAGCTCTGTCACCTCTGCGGCAGTCTCCTGCATTATCGGAGGAGCGGGAGCAATGTTCCAGTTTAGTCAGACAGAGCCATTCACAATGGACCGTATCCCATTTACCATCTTATTGGGAGTCTTATGTGGGTTGCTTTCTCTCTACTTCTCCAAAACGATGTTCTTTGTGGAGGGGAAGATGAAAGGGATCAAATCTTACACGAAGCGATTCCTCATCTCGGCCGTGATTTTGTCGGGTCTTATCTTCTTTTTCCCTTCTCTTTATGGCGAAGGTTATATCACGATTGATAAATTGATTGGAGGTGACTATCCTACGCTGATGGATGGGAGCCTTTTTGAGCAATGGCGTGACTCATATTGGGTTTTGTTTGTATTCCTTGTTTTCAGTGTCCTGCTCAAGGTGTACGCTTCAGTGGCAACCAATTCGGGTGGAGGCTGCGGGGGATTGTTTGCTCCCAGCCTTTTTGTCGGAGGACTCACAGGATTTCTTTTTTCCTATGGGATCAATTATTTCGGCTTCATCCGGTTGCCACACAAGAATTTCACTTTGATGGGAATGGCGGGGGTGATGGCTGCTGTGATGCATGCTCCGCTTACCGGGATTTTCTTGATCGCAGAGCTGACAGGAGGATATGACCTTTTTCTTCCCTTAATGCTTGTGTCCATAAGTGCCTACGCCACAATTAGGATCTTCATGCCTCACTCTATTTACTCCCTTCGCTTGGCCAAAGAGGGTAAACTCTTGACTCACCAAAAGGACAAAGCCGTGTTGCGCCTAATGTCGGTTGAGAGCGTCGTGGAAACGGAGTTTGAACCTGTAAAGCCTCAGATGACATTGGGTGATATGGTACAGGTAATTGGCAAATCCGCCCGTAACGTTTTTCCTGTAGTGGATGAGGAGGGAGTTCTCTTGGGTGTGGTCTTGCTGGACAACATCCGTAATATCATGTTTCGTCCCGAGCTCTACGACCGTTTCCGGGTAGAGCGTTTCATGGTTTCGCCTCCCGCCAAGATTTGTAATACGCAGTCCATGGAGGAAACGATGCGCATTTTTGATGACACCCAAGCGTGGAACTTACCCGTAATTGATACCAATGGGCGGTATTTGGGCTTTATTTCCAAGTCAAAAGTTTTCAATACCTATCGAAGTGTGTTAGTGGAAACCTTCGAGGGAGATTGATCAGCAGTAAATACAAATTCTACTTTCAGATCAGACACTTTATGAAAAAGATTCTGTTCAAGACCCCATATCGATCGGTCTACTTCCTATACTACATGTCCTTGTCTTTCTTGTTCTTCAATATTGGCAGACTTGTATTTCTCGTTTACAACTATTCCTTCTACGAACATCTGACAACCGCCGAGATATTCAGAGCTTGGACAGGAGGGTGGAGGTTTGATATCTCTGCTATGTCTTATTTCAATCTCCCTTTTGTTATAGCGTTTGTGGTTTTCTTGTTTATGTCGGATCGGACCTTTACGCTCCGGTACTCAAGAAACATATTGCGTTGGCTCTTCTTCGTACCCAATGCCCTTGCTATTATCATGAATTTGGCCGATAGTGCTTATTTCCCTTACGTCCTGAAGCGTACTACGGCAACTGTCTTTTCCGAATTCGCCCACGAGTCGTTCCCTCATTTGCTCTGGCAGTTAGTTAGGCAATACTATGGCCTCACTAGCCTGACCATAATACTTGTGTTGATTCTATGGTGGCTTGTAGGGTTGATTCGATTTCGAGAGAATAGATTTCGCTGGACAAGATTGGGCCGTATTTCTCTGGCGACACTGAGTACCATTTTTCTAGCATTTATTTTTTTAGGGGCGATGAGAGGTGGTTGGGCCCACTCGGTGAGACCCATAACACTGAGCAATGCCAGCTTGTACGTTGAAAAGTCGAAAGACCGGGACTTAGTTCTCAATACACCTTTTTGTATGGTTCGGTTGTTGGGTAAGCGCGTTCTTACCGAAGTGGAGTATATCCCACGTCAGGAGGCCGAGCGGCTTTTTAGCGGGATATATCAGGCTGCTCCTCTATCGGAGGAAGATAGCCTCTTCGGAGCATATCGAGGCTACAATGTGATGATTATCATTGTAGAATCATTTGCCAAGGAACACATAGGAGCTTTACAGGCCGATGGGTATGGTTTTACCCCTTTTATCGACTCAATGATCGGCCGAAAGGATGTCCTGAGTTTTCCCTTTGCGTTTGCCAATGGACGGAAGTCAATTGATGCGATGCCCTCTATTCTGACGTCTATCCCTGCACTGGGAACAAACTTTGTTACGTCTCACTATTCCGGTAGCAATGTCTATGGCTTGCCCAAGATGCTTTCTGATAATGGCTATAAGCATAGCATGTTTTTGCATGGTGCACCTAATGGCTCGATGGGCTTTGATGCCTTTGCCAAGCAGGTTGGATTCCGTGAGTATTATGGAATGGATGAGTATCCGAATAAGGCTGATTATGATGGGAATTGGGGAATCTGGGATAAGCCTTTTCTTACCCAAGTTGTCCAAGAATTGTCTCGAATGCCTTCGCCATGGATGGGTTGCGTATTTACACTCACCAGCCACGCCCCATTCCGTATTCCCAAAGAGGATGAGGGACGTTTTCCGCTCGGGTCGCTTCCCCTACATCAGTGTATTGGCTACACCGATTCTGCTCTGAAAGCTTTTTTTGAATACGCCAGTCGGCAAGATTGGTACGAGAAGACGCTCTTTGTTTTCACTGCAGACCATGCCTCTCAGTCTATTCGTCCTGAGTATCGTAATATTCCAGGCTGTTTTGCAGTACCGATGCTTTGGTTTGCTCCGGGAAAACCTCTCACACAATACAAGCCCAAGACTGACATGATCGTGCAGCAGGCTGATATTTACCCATCGATCAACTATTTGTTGGGGATTCGGACTCCAATCGTTGCTTTTGGGCAGAATATTTTTGATCCTCGGGGGCGACATTACGCGATTTGTTTTGAGGGAGAATACATGCTGATGAATGGGAAACGCTTGTTCCACGTGCAGGAAGATGGAATCCGTCGGGTCGAAACTCTTGACACGCCTCTCTTACCTGAGACTGACTCATTGGCTGTATCAGAGAACCTGCTGCCTGCAATTATTCAGAATTTCAACAAACGATTGATCCATAATCAGCTGACGAACGAGTAGCAAAGGGGAGGAGCTTTTCTCTTACTCGCCAGGCAGATTTATCAGGCTTTTGTCTGAGGTCATTTTTCGACGGGAGAGAGCAAAAATTCTCTCCCGTCGGCGTTTTCTCTCTCACGCGTGAGAGTCTTTTCTCGAGCGCGTCATATTTTTTTCGAGAATTCGGCGATGACTGCCTTCCATGCACACCAAATATTATCCTTGGGAGTATGGGCATTTTTGCCGTACTTTGTTCCCAAACTAAACGGTTGAGCCTTGCTGGCTTTGACTTTGAGGTTGTATAGCTCTCTTAACGTTGGTGACAAGAGTGGATTGGTGCAACTTCAATAGGAGGGGCCGTATGGCAAGTCTCAGTTTGTAACTCAAGGAAGAATGAATCTCAACGGTAGGAAGTTCGTGTCGAAACACCCGATTTTGTCAAATCTCTTAGCCATGGCAGTGTTGTCGGTATTGATTGTGTTTCTCCTGATCCTGGTTACCAATATCTATACTTCTCACGGAGAAGAGCGCCTCGTACCAGACTTAAAAGGTTTGAGTAGGGAAGCGGCTGAAGCCAAGCTCAGGGAGCAAGATCTCAAATGCGAGGTGGTGGATTCCGTCTATCTATCTGGTCGTACATTTTCCCCTGGAGCTGTGGTGGAGACGATCCCCGAAGCAAATTCCAAGGTGAAGCCTGGACGTATCATATTTCTCACGGTCAATGCTTTTTCTCCACAAAGAGGAACCATACCCGATCTTAAGGACCTATCCTTACGCCAAGCAACAGCAATTTTGCGAGCGGTGGGATTCAGGAATATTTCCCAACGGTTTGTCGGAGGTGACTTTGTAGATTTGGTTTCGTCTGTGGAGACTTCCACGGGAGAACCGATTAAGGCCGGAGACCGTTTACCTTTGTCCGAAACATTGGTGTTGGTAGTGATACGAGGAGGAGTATCTCTTATGCCGGATTCTCTTCTTGCCCCTGATTCCCTCTCCCGCACAGTTGAAACTGAGGGGCAGGGGCCAATGAACGATCCGGAGGCAGATCCGCAGAGTGAAAATGAGTCTTGGTGGTAACTGCACTTTTCGCTTGTCTCTCTTTGAGGTATGCAGGAACTTGATATGCTTTTAGATGAGTTCGATGAAGATTCGGACGAGGATCTCGGCTTGCTTGGTGTCGAATCTGATGAGTTGCACGAGCACTATCGTTTTGTAGCTGACCCGGGGCAGGCTCCTATCCGTGTCGACAAATTTTTGCACGATAGGATTGGGCGTATATCGCGCAACCGTATTCAGTTGGCGGCTGAGGCTGGTTGTGTTTTTGTGGGTGATACTCCCATTCGTAGCAGCTATAAGGTGAAGCCTGGGGATGTCTTGACAGTCCGAATGGCTCGGCCACAGCATGATACAGAGATTATTCCTCAAGAGATCCCTCTTGACATTGTCTACGAAGATGCCCATCTCCTCGTTGTGAATAAGCCGGCCGGCATGGTCGTTCATCCGGGGCATGGCAATCCTATTGGTACGCTGCTCAACGCGTTGGCTTTTCATCTGCGAGATGACAATGATTATGATCCCTCTGATCCTCGTTTGGGACTCGTACACCGCATAGACAAGGATACTTCAGGCCTTTTGGTTGTGGCCAAGAAACCAGATGCCAAAGCTAATCTGTCCCTTCAATTCTTCCACAAAACGACACAGCGCACCTACCGTGCATTGGCTTGGGGACGCTTTGATCCTAAAGAGGGAACTGTAGAAGGGAATATTGGTAGAGACCTTCGCAATCGAATTGTAATGACTGTCTATCCTCCCGATAGTGAAGAGGGGAAACCAGCGATTACGCACTATCGGGTGATTGAGGAGCTTGCATTTGTCAGCTGGATAGAATGCCGCTTGGAAACTGGGCGAACACACCAAATACGTGCACACATGAGGCATATTGGACATCCGCTATTCTCAGATACTAAATACGGAGGTTCACAAATTTTGCGAGGGAACAATACACCAAAGTATAGACAGTTCATAAATAATTGCTTCGATATTTGTCCAAGGCAGGCTCTACATGCCAAGACATTAGGCTTCGAACATCCGGCAACTGGTAAATGGATGAGTTTTGATTCTGAGTTGCCTGGTGATCTGAGCAAATTGCTAACTCGTTGGCAGGCCTATGCACAAACGCTTTCTTTCTAATGAATACACATATTATTGCTATTGTAGCTGGAGGATATTCCGGAGAGCTTGAGGTTTCGCTTCGCTCAGCTCAATCTCTGAAGAAATGGATAGACAGGAGGCTCTATTCCCCTTACCTTGTGCGTTTGGATCGCCAAGCCTGGACTGTTGTTGAGGATCCGGGTGGCCGAGAAATGGCAGTCCCATTGGATCGAAATATCTTTGGATTTGAGGATGATCTCGGCCGTTCCGTTTGCTTTGAATATGCTTTGATCACAATACATGGAACCCCTGGTGAAAATGGTCTTTTGCAGGGCTATCTGGATATGATGGGGATTCCCTACAACACTGGAGGGGTTTTGACTGAGGCTCTCACATTCGATAAATATGCCTGCAACCGCTTCTTGTCCACATTTGATGGCATACACATAGCCAAGTCTTTGCCTTTGTATAGTGTAAAGGATCTACCTTCGGCCGATGAGTTAGGCCAAGCCTTAGGATTACCGCTTTTCGTCAAGCCTAATGCCGGAGGTTCAAGCATTGCAACGTTCAAAGTGTCGAAGATCGGAGATCTTATGCCTGCTATCTATGCAGCTTTCAAGGAGGCCTCCTCCGTGTTGGTCGAGTCTTTGCTCGTCGGTACAGAACTCACTTGTGGATGCTACTTATCGACAACGAAAGGGTTGGTAGCTCTACCAGTGACGGAGGTCGTGAGTAAGAATGAGTTCTTTGACTACGAAGCTAAGTACCAAGGCGCAGTGGAGGAGATCACACCGGCTCGTATTTCACCCGAACTTACCAACCGTATTCAGACGCTAACCAAACAGATTTATGAGCATGTTTCTGCCCAAGGAATCATCCGAGTGGACTACATCGTTTCGCCTGACGGTACCCCATATCTGCTGGAAGTAAACACGACTCCAGGGATGACTGAGACCAGTTTTATCCCTCAGCAAGTGGCTGCTGCCGGCCTCGAGATGCAAGATGTTTTGAATGATATCATTGCTCAACGATTGCCCTGATCAGTTTCCCTTTTATCCCAGATAATTACTTCTGCAACACCATGACTGAGTACAACTTTGACGATATCCGTCCCTTTGCCGATAGCGAAGTTCCTGAGGCATTGACCGCTCTTTTGGCCGATCCTGAGTTTCTGAAGTTCAGATCCAAGCTTTTCCCAAAAATGTCTGACGAAGAATTTGCTGCAATGTGCCGCCCATTTCGCTCTCGCAATGCATTCAAATGGAATGTTGGCTATGAGATAGTTTCTCAGGTGGCTGCCCAGTCTGCTTTTTCTCTCGACATCTCTGGTCGTAGTCGACTGGGGGAAGACCTCCCCTTTACGTACATCAGCAATCATCGGGATATTATCCTCGATGCAGCTTTCTTGAATGTCTGCCTTAGGAATATCGACCGCAGCATGTGTCAAATAGCAATTGGGGATAATTTGCTCAAAAGGCCATGGATTAGAACTCTTGTTAAGCTGCTTGGTAGTTTTATTGTGAAACGTTCGCCGAGTGTACGCGAAATGATCTACGAGAGCAATAAGCTGTCAGCTTACATTCACTCTTGCATTTGTGAACAGCGAGAGTCTGTGTGGATAGCCCAGCGGGAGGGACGCGCCAAGGATGCGGATGACCGCACACAGACCGCTCTCCTGAAGATGCTTGCCATGTCTGGAGATGGGAGCTTACTAGATCGCTTCCGTGCACTTAATATTGTGCCAGTATCATTTAGCTATGAGTATGACCCTTGCGATTTTCTCAAAGCACGAGAGTTGCAGGCCAAGCGCGACAATCCTGATTATAGCAAGTCTCCAACCGAGGATTTGCTGAATATGTCTACGGGGTTGACCGGCTACAAAGGTCGCGTGCATATTACTCTCGGTGAACCTCTTAATCACTCATTAGATCGGGTAAATGCATCTGCATCAAATAAGGATCAGCTCTGTGAAATTGCTCTTTTGATCGACCTTGAAATTCATCGCCGTTACAGGCTGTATCCAGGTAACTATGTTGCATTGGATTTGCTAGAGGAAAGTTCAGTTTACAGCAAGCATTACAGTGAGGCTGAGAAGCAGAAATTTGTCAATTATATCCTCGGACAAGTAGAGAAAATTGTGTTTGAAGATGGTCACAAGAAGGACGAGCCATTCCTCTATCAGGCAATGCTCAAGATGTACGCCAATCCGGCAAAAAACTATTTGGCTGCATCCACCTCTGTTGATTAGGACTCCCCTCTGCTTTTTGTAGTGAATACGAATGAGAACCTTTCAGAATGTAGTTTATTAAGATCCTCAGTGCTCGGTGCTTCGTGTATTTCTTGTTGCTCTTTATTATCTAAATAGGTGATAATAATCATTCAAGGAAAGGCATTCGAAGTAATTCGCATCTTGGGAAAAACTCGGTCAGATAATCTCGCAAGTAGTTATAGGTATCTTCCCCGATGATTTGGTCCGTGCTTGGATATTCGTTGTAGATAAGGTACTGCAGTTCTATGCCCCGAAGTCTACAAAGTTCCGTACTCATTAGTGTGTGGTTAATACTTCCCAATCTTCCGCTAGTGACGAGAGCCAAAGGGTAGTGCCGATCAGCAATAAAATCCAAGGTCATATAGCGATGATGGATGGGTACCATCAGGCCTCCGGATCCCTCCAATAGGACCATGTCGTAGCCTTTGTCCAGCAGCAATTGAGTGCACTTGTCTATGTGTTGTAGATCTATTTTACATCCATCAATCTTGGCTGCCAGATGAGGTGAAGCCGGATATGAAAAGATGTAGGGGCAAGTGAGGTGTTCCTCATCCTCGGTCAAATAAGGTTGCCTTAATAGGTGACGATGCATCTCTATATCTTCGCTTGATCCAATGCAACCCGTTTGAATTATCTTTTGGGTGATCGTTCTCAGCCCCTGAGCTACAAGATACTTGGCTAAAAAAGCAGTGGCGTAGGTTTTCCCTACATTGGTGTCAATCCCTCCGACAAATAGGATGGGAGCTGTCGAGTACTTCATCGGTTTCTTTAGATGGGAATAATAATCCTGGAGTTTACTCCACCACACGGCTGATATGTTTGATGGCAGTGTCTCGTCCAAGAGCTTGACATACACGATGCACATCCATTACACTGTGCACAAGGAGCTTGATTCTGCCACTGAAAATGCCATCTTTTGCTGTAAGGTGGATCTCTCGCACATTGACGTTGAGGTCATTGGCCAGAGTTTGAGCGATGGCATTTAGAATTCCTTTGGAATCAATTCCCTTAATGGACAAGATTGCTTCGAAAGTACTGTTGGCATGTTCGCTCCATCTGGTGGATAGGATACGGTCACCATAGTTACTTTTTAGCCTCATAGCTACGGGGCAAGAGCTTTTGTGTACAATAACTTTACCTTCGTCGTTGATGAAACCAAAAGCATCATCTCCCGGAATCGGTTTACAACAGGGGGCAATCTCGTAGTTTGGCCTGGCTTGGTTGTCGCTTAGTACATAGATCTGTTTGGGATCGTATTTATGTGAGGTCTCCTTTTCTGGGATTTTTGCTCGTTCTGCCGTGTTTGATTTTCCTCCTAAGGCAGAGCGGAAGAAACGCGTGAAGAAGTTTCCTCCTCCTTTATTGTTGCCTGATATGTTGCTCGACAACTTTTTTAAAGAATCGGGTAGGGTAACACTTCCACTTCCAACAGCGTAGAAAAACTCCTCTCTCGTACTAAACCCAAAGTACTCTGATAGCTTATCCATGTTGGTAACGTTCGAGGAGATTTCTTCGTTCCCGATTAGGTCCTCCACTTGTTGCTGACCCAAGACTGCTATTTCGCGACGTTTCTTTCTCAGGTAGCTATCGACTTTGGACTTAGCTTTGGCTGTAGTAACGAACGCGAGCCACTCTTCAGTCGGTTCCTGCGTTTTGCTTGTCAGGATCTCCACTTGATCCCCACTGCTAAGTCGATACGATATGGGCACAAGACGATGGTTGACCTTTGCCCCTATACTATGATTCCCAATTGTTGTGTGTATGGCATAAGCAAAATCAAGAGCAGTAGCTTCTTGTGGCAACTTGAATATTTCCCCTTTTGGGGTGAAGACCATGATTTCCCCAGAGAAAAGATTAAGTTTGATTGTGTCCAAGAAGTCCATGGCGTTAGGATTGGGATTGACTAAGATCTCTTGTATTGTACGGAGCCACTTATCCAATTCAGAGTCTTCCTCTACTTTGTCTCCCTTGTATTTCCAGTGTGCTGCGAAACCTTTCTCTGCAATCTCGTCCATTTTTCGGCTTCGTATCTGCACTTCTACCCACTCTCCGTCTGGCCCCATTACTGTAAGGTGTAATGCTTGGTAGCCATTGCTTTTGGGTTCGGAGACCCAGTCACGCAGCCTTTCTGGACGACTCTTATAGATGTCTGTAATTGTCGAGTAGATTTGCCAACAGAGGTTTTTGTCGGACTGCTCAGGCAAGGATTCGAAAATGATCCGCACAGCGAAGATGTCGTAGATCTCCTCGAATGTCACACCTTTCTTCTGCATCTTTTTCCAGATGGAGTAGATGCTTTTTACTCGCGCCTTGATCTCATATTTAACCCCCAAGCTATTTAATGCAGAAATGACCGGATTGGCAAAGTGGTCAAAGATTTCCTGCCGATGTTCGGTCGTGTTCTTGATTTTCGCTCTGATGTCAAGAAATTCTTCGGGATGTTCATATCTAAAACTGAGATCTTCCAGTTCACTTTTGATTGCGAATAGGCCGAGACGATGAGCCAAAGGTGCGTAGACATACATCGTCTCTGCTGCGATCTTGAGCTGCTTAGCCGGATGCATTGAATCAAGTGTCCGCATATTGTGCAGCCGATCAGCAATTTTGATCAGGATAACGCGAATATCATCATTCATCGTCAGGATCAGCTTGCGAAAGTTTTCAGCTTGGAGAGAGGAATTGCTAAAGACTTCTCCCGAAATTTTGGTCAGCCCGTCTACAATCTGTGCAATCTTTTCTCCAAACATATCTCGGATATCCTCCACTGTATATTCCGTATCTTCCACCACATCGTGTAGCAAAGCGCAGCATATGGAGGTGGAGCCTAATCCCATACCTTGAGAAACGATCTGGGCAACAGCTATGGGATGCAGGATATAGGGCTCTCCAGAACGTCTTTTTGCTCCTTTGTGGGCTTCATTTGCCAAGCGAAAAGCTTTCTCAATCTTTTCTACTTTTCGCCGGTGATTGGATTGGAGGTATGAGTGCATTAGTTCGCCGTAGGCCTTTTCTATCATTTCCTCTCCTGTCATGTATGCCATAGGATTGGTGATATTGGGCCTGAAGTTTTCCTCTCTAGCGACAGATTCCAATACAGATCCCCCTGAAGACGAATTATGCTGTGTGATTGAATTATCCATTATGTATAGCTATACTCAAAGTCCGTTGCTTAGGACAAAATTAGGAATAAAAGAGGCTTTGAGACCTGGAGATCAATTTTTATTGCCAATGGCTGAGGTTCTGCATGTGGTAGAAGGAGAGAAGGGCCTTTCCTGCGATGTCTATTCAAAGATCAGGAGAAGGAGCCTTAAAGTGAAACTCTTTGCCATTCCTGTTGAGAGGAGCTGTCTAAAAAGCGAAAAGAGGAGCAAAATCAGTAGAAAAGTTTGCTTCTTTTATTCGGTTCCCTTACCTTTACGTCAGTGACGATGTGGTCATCACTGTGCAAGTTGAACCCTCAAAAATAAGAGTACTATGCAGGGCAAGGGCAAATTTACATTAGGCTTCCTGATCGGAGCAGCTGCTGGAGCAGCAATCGCTTATCTCATGGACCAGGCGAAGCGACAGAGTTTTATTGATAGTGTCTCAGCTACAGCAGAGAAACTTCAAGATGGGGTGGTGGAGGGATATTATGATGCCAAGGATCGCTATATCAAGTATCGTGATAAACTCACACGTGCTACACAAGATCTGAAAGATAGAGTGATGACTAAGGCTGATAATAGCGAAGACCTTATTGATGAAAAGATGGAGGATTGATCCTCCCCAAAGTTAGAGAGATGTGAACGGAAGGCTCTTTGCTTTAAATTTGCACTGAGTTTCCCGTTCACGGTTTGTTCCCTATCAAGCTGTTGGAGAGCATTTTTGAGGGGATGGCCTTTTGAATTCGCGTGAGAATTGTGTTTTTCTCATGCCTTGGTGGTGTGTCCGATTTGAGAATTGTCATGAGTATATGCAGAGCAAAAATTTTAGTTTGGAGGATCTGTTTGTACAGATTCAGGGCTATCTAAGGTCCATTTTAGATTCCGTCTTGTACAGTGTAGGGTGCTCTGTCGTTCGATATAAGTTAGAGTTTCAAGAGCGCCTTATTTTGCTCCTGTTGGGGAGTTTGTTCTTTTTATTCTTGCTGATAGGTTTTGCATACGCGTTCTCTTCCTGGCTTAACTGGCCAATCTATGCAGGATTTTTTTGTGTGAGTGGCCTAATCTTGTTGGCAATGTTGCTTTTTATCCTCCTTACGAGGATGCGCCGTGTTCGTATGCGAGATCGGAGTGCTACCAAGGTGCTGCAGCAAGTAGAAGAATTGCGATCTATGTATTACTCATCGGATGCTGCAAAAGAGGAGGGAAACAAATGAAGTCGCCTTATCAGCAATTACTTGATTTGCGAGCGAAGGCTCTGCAGTCTCGTATAGAGAAGGCCAAAGCTATCGAGACTCATTGGAGCTATTTCAGGATCAATTACAAAGTGATAATCAGGGACGAATTGAGTCAGATGATAATGCCTCCAGGTGGCTTGTTGAGTAGGATTAGGGATCTATTTTTCGATCGCTCTCGTACAGGTGGTGGTTGTAGCAAGCAAGATAGAAGAGGGAGCTCCTCTTCGGAGCCTTTGACACTAGGGGACAGTTTGGTTGCTTCAGTCAAACAGTTCGCGAGCATGGTGGCTCCAACGTTGTTCACTGTGGCTCTCAGCCTCATCAGGAGGAGGATGAGACGAAAAAGGCACAGATAGAAGGAGACCTCCTCTCCCGTACTAACGATACCTCCTCTCCGGGTTGCACTTCCAAGTTTCTCTCTAATCCGTATACGAGGTTCTTTTCAGGCTGTCTACCAATCTTCTTGGGAGGTACTACATTTTGATAGACAACTCAAAAGGGTCTTACATTCTTATCTTTTCGCCTCCTTTTACAGATCTACCGACAGAATTTTCTTCAGAAGAATTATGAGTGTGGGTGATACCCTCCCATTCGTAGTAGCTATAAGGTAAAAACAGGGGATCTTTTATCTCCCTTATGTGTGGCTGCCTGTTCCGCTAGGTTCTCAACTCCTCGCAGGTGATATTCTCCGTAGGCATCGGAAGAGAGATACACAACCTTTGGAGTAGTGACGCGGCACAGGGGGTGGCGGAAGAGTTATGTTACGGAGGAGCATGGTCCTCATTACTAATGAGAGAGAATGTCATTTTCTATTTCCTTCTCCCACAGTTACAAAAACACGTTTCACTCTATCTATCCTGACAAGCTGTCGCACGTAAAGCAATATGTATTCAGAAGTCGAAACTCCGTGCGGATCGCAATCTTCAAAATACACAAACAGAAATTCGCATTATAATTATTGAATTATTTCCTGATAATATCTTATCGATTTAGCTTTATGATTTACTGGAAAGATCCCAGATTCAGATTTATATCCATCGAGAAAGAATGTACTTTATTCATCTGATCAACCAGAACGTATAAAACACGAAATCAATCTATTATACATTGCGATATAAACTACTCGATGGGGGACAGCAGCCCGTCTGGGTATTGTGTGTAACATTCTATTTCCAGATATATGGACGCACATCCTACTATACACCTTATAATCAGCCTATTACTTGCCTAATTCTTAATAATAAGAAGATGTTTAGGTTGCTGGTGCTGCAGAAGAATAGGATACAAGGGATTTCCATTGATTCATCCTTCGAAATACGAGGGTGTGTAGTTTGCAAATCCACCTTGCTAAATAAAAACTAAATCCATATATTTGTATTCACAATTACGAATCGTATAACTTTGACATGATGACAGACAATAGAGGTATAGATGCTGGACAAATTCGTGATCGTATCCAATACATTATAGATCAGTTGAGGTTGAAACCTTCTTCTTTTGCCGATTTATGTGAGTTACCTCGATCTACAATTTCCAACATCCTCAATGGGAAATCCAATGCTACATTGGATGTGTTAAATCGGATAATAACATCCTTTCCTGATTGGTCTGAAGCCTGGATCTTGTTTGGAAAGGGAGGGATGTACAATAGTGATCGATCTCTATTCGATGAAGACATTCCAGAAAACAAGGAAAGGCATCCACAACAACAAGGATTGAATTTTTCCTCCCCAACTCCGGATTCATCCGGAAAATTGCAGTCATCACGACTTAACGAAGCTCCATCTACTGAAGTAGAAGTGAACCACCATCCTCAAATTCTAATCCAGCAGCCGAATAAGAGTATCGAAAAAATCATTGTATTCTATACGGACAATAGCTATCAGGCATTTTTCCCATCAGAAAACGCTGAAGAGAAAGAGAAGAAACAATAGAAAAATGCCCGATATCAAAGGTGGCCGAAGATTCGCCTAATCCGGCGTGGCCTATTATTAAACATAACTATGATAAGAGCTGAATCCTTTGAACAGAGAGTCCGCCTACAGTGGAGCATTTCTAGATAATCAGGATAGCACTTTTAAGAATAGATCTTCATTCCCGTCAAATTCGGTAGTTGTCTTAATTCTGCAGATAGATCATTCTCTTCTTTTACAGAAGCTATTCGCACACTAAGAGAGATGGCCGAGGTATTTTTGTGTAGATCAAATTCCGTGCTAAAGTTGATGATCTTGACATTGTGCTTCCCGAAAATTGACTCCAACTCTCTGAGAGATTTTGGATCACCATCGAACTGTAACTCAATTAATTTATTAAATCCCCGGATACGTTTGGAAACTTCCAACCTATCCATAAAAGACAGCACCCCTATCATCATTGCTGTTACCACAATGGAGGGAAGATAAAGACCTGCCCCAATTGCTAAGCCAATAACAGCTGAGACCCATATGCCTGCAGCCGTTGTAAGCCCTTGGATACTCCCTTTGGTTCGCATGATTGCACCGGCCCCCAAGAATCCGACCCCAGTCAGAACCTGAGCAGCAATACGCCCAGGGTCTCCGGGGTTCGTGCTACTCAAGTGGGTTGAGACGGGCGTCCAAATAGATATTAACATCGCCAATGTGGCCCCTAAACAAATTAAGGTGAATGTGCGAAAGCCAGCTGAGTGATACTTGGCTTCTCGCTCGAATCCAATGGCTGCACCTAGTAGTAAGCTAAGCGATAAACGTCCAACTGCTTCCCAGAGAGTTGGGTTGGAGTAGGACCATAGAGCGGATAAAGAAAAATCGGACACCATGTCTGGTATGGGATATATAATTAGCGGGCCAAATCTTTTCTTATCTAATTGTACATGAGCCCTCCTATCAGTTCGTGTACATCTACGATTTTTTCCCGATCGAGATAAGAGTCTAATTCTTTCACCAATCGAGACGAAACAGATGGATCAATAAAGTTGTAGTATCCAATCTGTACCGCCGTTGCACCTGCCAAGAGGAATTCGATCACATCGTCCAAACACGAAATTCCTCCCATACCAATAACGGGAATAGAAACAGCTTGAGCCACTTGCCATACCATCCGCAGTGCAATAGGCTTAATAGCAGGCCCGGAAAGGCCCCCGGTTATTGTACTCAAGACTGGTTTGCGAGTGCGTGAATTGATAGCTATTCCCAAAAAGGTATTAATCAAAGACAAAGCATCTGCTCCTGCTTCTTCTACAGCTCTTGCTATACTGCAGATGTCAGATACATTTGGTGATAGCTTCACAATCAGAGTTTTGTTGTAAGATTTACGTACTGCAGCCACAACTTTGGCTGCAGAATCTGGAGAAACCCCAAATGCCATCCCCCCTTCTTTTACGTTGGGACAAGATATATTCAGTTCTATAGCGTGTATCTGATCCAATTCATTGACTCTGCAGGCTGTTTCGCGATAGTCGCTAAGAGTTGCTCCGCTCACATTGACAATGAATTCTGTGTCAAATTTCACGAGATCAGGATAGATATGCCTAACAAAGTATTCTACACCTTTATTTTGCAGGCCGACTGCGTTGAGCATACCAGCAGCGGTCTCGGTCATTCGAGGATAGTCATTCCCCTCTCTGCGATGTAGTGTTGTTCCCTTTACTACAATACCTCCTAAAGAGGAGATGTCCATTAGGTCGGCAAATTCGACTCCATAGCCAAAGGTGCCCGAAGCAGTCATAATGGGATTTTTCAATGTCAGACCTCTTCCTATGGTCACTGCTGTTTTAGCCATCGCAATTCATTTAGGTTAAATACAGGTCCTTCTGTACATACACAGCGATTGCCTGTTGTCGTATGTTCTACACAACAGAGGCAAGCTCCAATTCCACAAGCCATTTTATTCTCTAGTGAAAATTCGGCATAAACATCAGGTCCTCCAACTTTACGTGCTATGGCCTTCATCATAGAGTTTGGACCACAGACATATACGTGCGAATGCTTCTTCTCATTCCACAATGGGTGTTCTGAGACAAAACCTCTAAATCCCAGTGAGCCATCATCGGTACAAAGATGAAGAGTGGAAATAGGTTCAACTCTACCTGATATATCAAGACACGCAGCAGTCTTCGCTCCCAACAAGACATCGGGTTTAACGCCTAATTTTTGCCAAATGCAACGGGTCAAATATACCATCGGGGCAATCCCTACCCCTCCACCTATCAGCAGGGGAGTTGCTTTGGAATGTTTGGGCAAAGCAAATCCCTTTCCCAAAGGGAATATGAGATCTAGCGAGTCTCCCTCTCTCACCTGACAGATTAACTGAGTTCCCTCCCCTACTGCATCAATGAGCAATAGAAGACGACTATGCTCCACTTCTATATCACATATCGAGATGGGGCGCCTAAGCATAAACTTGCGATTGGGAACCGCTACTTCCACAAACTGACCAGGCTGTATCTGTCTTAAATCTACACGCCTATCACAACTCAATTCCAGAAGGAAATAGGCTCCATCTCTGTGAGTTACTCTCACAACTTCTACTACCTGTCGGTATTTCTGACGCATTTGTCCTGAACCATTTAGATAGGCACAAAGATAGATCATACAGATCTATTTTAAGGAGTAATTATGAGTCCTGAGACTACGACGGAGATTTAGAAGGTGAATTTCCAACGAATCTATACTTCGTCTATCATCAAGAAATAGAGAATGCCAATGATCGAAATTTGAGTTTCTCTCAGGCAGAAGTCCTGATACTATAATGTGCTATGTCTATCTTTGCAATCATGAGTTCTGATTTCGATATCCACAGTGAACGAGAACTACCGCTTGGCACAGAGGAGCGGGATATAGATAGAGCGCTTCGCCCCAAGCAGTTTGGGGATTTTAGAGGCCAAGATAAGGTGGTTGAAAATCTAACTGTCTTTGTGCGAGCAGCCAAGATGCGAGGTGAAGCATTGGACCATGTTCTCCTCTACGGACCTCCTGGATTGGGCAAAACAACTCTGTCGCACATCATCGCCAATGAGCTCGGTGTAAACATCAAGATCAGCTCCGGGCCTGTGCTGGACAAACCCGGAGACTTGGCCGGCCTCCTAACTTCTCTTGAGCCAAACGAAGTCCTCTTTATCGATGAGATACACCGTTTAAGTCCGGTTGTGGAGGAATACCTCTATTCTGCGATGGAGGACTATCGGATAGATATAATGCTCGACAAAGGGCCATCAGCTCGATCTATCCAGATTGAGCTGAGTCCTTTCACTCTCATTGGGGCCACGACCCGATCGGGATTGCTCACAGCTCCACTTCGAGCTCGCTTTGGAATTAATCTCCATCTAGAATACTACGGAGTGGCAACAATCCGAGACATCGTCCTACGTTCAGCAAAAATATTGGAAGTCGGTTGCGACTATGATGCCGCCACAGAGATTGCGGGTAGGAGTCGTGGCACGCCGCGTATAGCGAATGCGTTACTCCGAAGAGTGAGAGATTTCGCTCAAGTCAAAGGGTCCGGTAGGATTGATTCGGAGATTGCCTCCTTTGCTTTGGAAGCTCTGAACATTGACACATACGGGCTTGATCAAACAGACAACAGGCTGCTATGCACCATGATCGACAAGTTCGCCGGAGGACCTGTTGGTCTCACCACAATTGCCACAGCTTTGGGCGAAGATCCTGGCACAATAGAAGAGGTTTACGAGCCATTCCTCATTCAGGAGGGCTTTCTCAAGCGCACTCCTCGGGGGAGAGAAGTAACAGAATTAGCTTACAAGCATTTAGGAAGAGATTTCCGCTCTTCTGGGGATCTTTTCGCCAGAGAACAATAGACTTTTCCTCTGAGCTATTTCCCTTACTGATCCGTATACCACCTTTATTCATCACACAAGTGCAGGGCTTTTGGTACATTTGCCCAGACACCTCAAAATTCAGGCTGGAGATTAAGGCCGGGATACAGTGGTTCAAAACTTATACCAAAGGATATGCAACAGAATAATAGACCGGCTCTTCTGATATTGGCAGCCGGCATGGGAAGTCGCTACG
This sequence comes from Porphyromonas sp., assembly GCA_034181285.1. Lineage (GTDB taxonomy): Bacteria > Bacteroidota > Bacteroidia > Bacteroidales > Porphyromonadaceae > Porphyromonas. Next base: position 109,490 of record JAXFND010000002.1, read on the forward strand.
GGGGGCTTAAACAACTTGACGGGATAGGGCCAAATGGAGAGACCATAATGGACTATTCCGTCTATGATGCCATCCAAGCCGGATTCGGGCAAGTGGTGTTTGTGATACGTCACAGTTTTGAGAAAGAATTTAGGGAGAAGATCCTCGCCAAGTATGAGAGTCTAATCCCCACAAGCGTTGTGTTTCAAGAAACGGAAAAACTACCTGATGGCTACACTTGTCCTGAAAGGCGGGAGAAGCCTTGGGGCACAGGACATGCTGTACAAATGGGGGCAGAAGTAATAGATGTTCCATTTGCTGTAATCAATGCGGACGACTTTTATGGACGTCACAGTTTTGAGGTGCTGGCAGATGAACTTAGATCGGTATGGGGACGGAGTGGCCTCTACTCCATGGTTGGGTTCGAATTAGGGAGGACCTTGAGTGAGAGCGGAGCCGTGTCTCGTGGCGTTTGCTCTACGAATTCGAACGGAGATCTGATGACAGTAGTAGAGCACACTGGCATAGAACAGAAAAAAGGGGTAATCGGATGTCCTGATCCAACCAACCCTATCAAACATAAAGATCTGAGAGCCGACACCATTGTGTCTATGAATATGTGGGGATTCACTCCGGACTATTTCGCACAAAGTGAATTGCTTTGGAAAGATTTTTTGGACCATCATATCCACGAACCTGAGAGCGAATTCTATATCCCCTATGTGGTAAGTCGACTCATAGAAAACAGGAAAGCATCCGTAAAAGTCCTTCATTCCGACGCCCAATGGTTTGGTGTGACTTATGCAGCCGATCGCCCGATGGTACAATCCAGACTCCATGAAATGTGTGGAGAACAAACTTATCCGAATAATTTATTTTCAACTACGTTATAACAGTTATCTAAGTGATGAAAAAGACAAGAATCCTTCTGACTGTAGCTGCCGGCTGTACATTGGCTCTCAGTGCATGCAGTGGCAAGAAGACAGACCAGCAATCTGGGAAAGTTCCGGCTATAGATCTGTCGGATATGGACACCACCGTAAATCCTCGGGATGATTTCTTCCGCTATGCTAACGGAGGATGGATGGCAAAAAACCCGCTGAAACCGGAGGATAGCCGATATGGAGCATTCGATGTGCTTCGTGATTCTACGGCAGCACGGCTCCGTCGTATCGTGGAAGGCTATTCGGGAAAAGGGCAAAAACCCGGAACCAATGAATATCGTATCGCTACGCTTTTCAAGTTGGCGATGGATAGCACCAAATTGAACGCAGATGCGTCCGAACCTATACGAGGTGAACTCAGAGAAATTGAAGCAATAGCAGACAAGAGAGAGTTGGCCAAGTATGCTGGGAACCAGGATAATGGCGGGGGAAACACATTCTTTGGCTCGGGTGTTTCTGCCGACATGAAAAATAGCAGGATGAATATCATGCACATTGGTCAAATTGGTCTGGCAATGGGCGATAAAAGCTATTATCTGGATCAGGACGAGTCAACCAAAGCATACCGGGAGGCCTATGTCAACTACTTTAGACAACTGGCCAAGCTCTCTGGCTACGATGAAGCAGCTGCAGCACGTATCGCTGGTAATATGCTGAAAGTAGAAACTGATTTGGCGAAAATAAGCCTATCGTCAGTAGAGCTCCGTGATCCTATCGCGAACTACAATATGATGCTCGTAGACAACTTTGTAGCAACACATCCAGCTTTCGATTGGAAGACCTATCTAGGCGAACGCAACCTTTCCAACCTCAAAGAGTGGGACGTGATGCAACCTTCCTTCTTCGACAAATTCGACAAGTGGTTTGCATCAACACCTATTGAGGAGATCAAAGATTATCTATTGGCAGCCACAATGGACGGGGCGGCTCCCTTTTTGAGCGATGAGTTTAGTGTAGCTCGCTTCAATTTCTACGGTAAAACTCTCAGTGGAGCCACGGAGCAACGAGCCCGATGGAAGAGAGCTATTTCTACGATCGAAGAAACAATGGGTGAACTCCTGGGCCAGGTCTACGTGAAAGAGTACTTCCCCGAAGAAGCTAAGAAGAAGATGCTGGGGCTCGTAGAGAATCTTCGTCAAGCCCTTAGCAAACGAATTAATGGTTTGGAATGGATGACTGAAGCAACAAAAGCGAAGGCACAGGAAAAGCTCAATAATTTCTCTGTGAAGATCGGTTATCCCGACAAATGGAGGAACTACGACAAGCTTGACATCAAAGAGGACAGCTATTATGCCAATCTCAAGCGAGCGATGAAGTTCGAGCATGAATATGAAATGGCTCAGCTTGGCAAGGAAGTAGATCGTACGAGATGGCTAATGACTCCCCAGACCGTCAATGCATACTACGAGCCATCATCCAATGAAATTTGTTTCCCTGCAGCTATCTTACAACCACCGTTCTTCAATATGGATGCCGATGATCCAGTAAACTATGGTGCAATAGGTGTGGTAATCGGTCACGAAATGACACATGGATTCGATGACCAAGGCCGCCTATTCGACAAAGATGGCAATATGGTTGATTGGTGGACAGAAGCAGATAGCAAAAGATTTGAAGAAGCCACAGCTAAGCTCATCTCCCAATTCGACCAGTTGATTGTAGCTGATGATGTCCATGCTGATGGTGCCCTTACGTTGGGCGAGAATATAGCTGACCAGGGAGGCTTGTTGATCTCTTACATGGCTATGCAAGAAGCAATCAAGGGCAAGAAAGTGGAGCTAATTGATGGCCTCACTCCTGACCAACGCTTCTTCATTGGCTATGCTCGAGTGTGGGGACAAAATGTCCGCAAGGAGACAGCCTTGCGATTAACTAAGATAGATGTGCACAGTTTGGGAGAAAACCGTGTCAACCAAACACTGAGAAACATTGATGCTTTCTTTAAGGCATTTGATGTACAACCGGAAAACAAGATGTATCTCGCGCCGGAAGAGCGAGTACTTGTGTGGTAAATAAATACCCTCTAAGGTAGTCCTCCCCGGTGCTCAACTAATGAGCATCGGGGAGTTTTTTTGTTCAACACTCTTCGTAACGAGCTCACGAAATTCAAGCCTCGTGAGAGGGAAGATGAGATGGACACTGATTTCAGAAGGAAACTCCATCTATAAAAATAGGGCTGCCATGGGGCAGCCCTACCCTTCTCTATGGGAAACTCAATCGCGTTGAGTCCTCTGTGCAGTTAGCAGATTCACTTGCTCCCTTCAAGCTCTATATTGTCGAGACGCAGACCATTTTTGAGGGCTTCTTTCTCCACATAGAACTTGAGTGTGACAGTCTCCCCATTCAAATCTCCAATCTCTACCGAATTATTTACATAGCTATCCTTTTTCGCGAAAGAGGTTGCTCCTTTGACTGTTTTTTTCTCGCCATTAACCTCAACTTTGAGAAGTAGAGGCGTATCGTCTGTACCATTAGCCGCAGTTTGATACCTCAGTACCACTTTCTTCTTGTGCCCACTCAGTGGGATATTTTTCATCTCCAAGTGATTTGCATAAGATTTCCCAAACCACACATGCCCATCGAGAGTCTTCGTAGCCCTTAGAGTCTTGGAGTCATAAGAAAACTCGTACTGGAGTTCCGGATGATCAGCATACTTTTTGTACTCGCGGAAATTTATTTGCTGAGATGAGCCTTTTGTCAATTTTGTGAAGCTCTCGCTAAAGAACTTTTCTACTTGTTCGGGTTGTTGAGGATCGCTACCACCCTTGCCTTGTTGAGTGATCGTTATAACGACACTTTTGCTTGTGGACGACTTTGTTGCCACAGTGCTAATTGTAAGGGAGGCACTCCGCTGTTGGCTAGTCTCGTTTGCACTGACTGTCACATTGAGTTCCTGACTCCCTTCGCCATTCATCGGAGTAACTGTAATCCAAGAAGTATTGTCCGATTTTTTCACATCGAATTTCCCATCTGTTTTGATAGAAAGTTTCTTTGTCTCGCCCTGAGCTGAAAAGCTAAGTGCAGTCTCGCCCTCAACTGTTATCGTCGGTTCGCCAGCCTCACCCTCGGGTGTCAAATTGTATTCACCCCCGTCTACAACTTCCCAGTCGGAAATTGTACCTCCCGGATTAAGTGTGACGGCCTCGCCTCCCTGAGTTAATTTGATGTCGAAAGAATACTTTTTGCCACTTTCAAGGGAGGTGAGATCTTGCTTGGGTGTCCAGATATAAGTCTTGTCACCAATGAAAAACTCAACTGTCCCTATCGGGGTCTTGTTCGGCACGACAATAGCCTCAGCTGTACTTCCTTTCACCACCGCAGCAAAGTCTGCGACGCCTTCCTCGTTGGTCAGAGTGGCATTGGATAGGTTGAACTTAGCCTTGGGTTCGAAACCTTTGAGTTTGGCAGACATACCGCTGATGATTGAGCCGCTCTCCATTGAAACATTGAAGACCAGTTTAGATAAGATATGCCGAAAATTAAAGAGAATCTGCTCTTTGGGTGTTGAAGCACTCACGCTCTTCAGATTATCCGAATAAAGCAAATCAATTGCATTTTGAGGATCTTGCTTGCTCACATTGATGTTGTAGAGGTTACCACTCTCCAAACCGGCTGTGTGGGGATAATAGGCAACAAAGTCTACCTTTTGATCAGCTTCTGGGAACACTATCTTGTTCTCTTCATTGGCCGGGACAAATTTCCCGTCGCCAGCAACTGTGATGTACTGCTTATTGGTCGCTGGAAGTTGAACCACAGTAGCTAAGCTCGTGCCGGCATTCGTCATAAAGATGCCGATAGCATCATTTGCTTCCCATTTCGCATCGAATGCGCGAGTAGTCAATGGACGGATGTTTGAGTCAAAATGCACGGTCTGACTACCGTAGCCATTAATGCAGTCGTTGGGGGTTGTGATTTTGTTGCAGGCAGCCAGGCCTATGAGGGATGTCACTGCAAGCAAAACTGTACGAAAGTTCTTTTTCATGTTCTTGGGACTGGTTACTGAGTTTGACTTAAAGGTATTGATGGCCAGGCAATCTCTACCTCCATCTGTTTCATCTTGTTTTTAATTGTTTTATGCTTGAAGAAAGACGATCAATTCTTTCCCTTAATTGCACGCTGCGAATATGATCCCTATTTCCGAGGCTTGAGAGTCACCTTGTTCCAGGTATCAGCATCCCTTGTTTGCTTATAACGAGTGGAAATAGCAGGGAAGAAAATAAAGCCTGTACGACGCTCCAATTCCTCTACTGTAACCGAAAAGTCTCTGAAATTTCGTCCTTTGAGGTCTCTGTGAGGCAGGCAGAATGCTATTGTACGGTACTCGCCGTTGGGCAAGCGTCGTGCCAACGCCTTGTAGTAATAGACCGGCAAAGTCAATTGACTGTGATAATGGTCAGTTACGGATGTATGCAAATAGTCATCGGCCATACCGGCATAGGGCTTGGGCATGGCCCCTGTCACAACATAGAGAGTATCGTACCCAACAGGATCATTGGCCATCTTCTTCATTTCGTTACGCACATACTCCTCCAAGTATTTCCAGATGTTTTGATTGAACTCTTTGCCTTTCTGTGGGGTGGAATTAGCTGAAGTGAATGTAGAGTGGTTGAATGCAGCCGAGCTTGTTCGGTCTGCAGATGGCACCTGATGGCCACGGTCAAATGTTCCCGTGGGGTAATAAGCTGGGGCCTTGGATATCTCAGCTTGTATCTCTTGTGGCAGGGCATGATCCTTGTGCCACTTGTTTTCGCGCTTGAAATTCCCTACATAATAATTGTGCAAGGGATAAGCAACCCAGAGGGCCATCTTATTGGCGTTGTCATACAGGTAGGTATAGTTGCGTACATCGGGTTTCTCTTGACTATCATCAGCGTCACTTATTGGCTCGTTGTGGAAGACAAGGGTATAACCGGCCTCTTTAGTAAGTTTGGGGATCTCCAAGTAAGGATGATGGAGCATAGGAGTTTCCGGATCCGGTGTGGGTTGCAATTTGAATGTATGGACATACTTCTTGCCGGCCTGGATCATCCCCAGATCAAGCTCCTGCATGTATGACTTATCGCCCAATGCTATTTGGCAGCTGAGTTTCATGGGCTTTTCCGATGGGAGGAGGTAAGCAGATAGAAGACGCGTAGCTCCTTCTCCCTCCACATGCATCCTAACAGAAGTAAGTTCGGCCCTATCTGTCCAAGATTTATCGAATAGATTAAAGGTAGCTTTGGTTCCCACTTTGCCAATTGTTGCCTCCGGTTTGGCTGCTTGCTGCAAAGCCGGGATATTTATCAACTGAATCTCAATCAGAGCCAATTCGCGAGTGAAAGTAAGGTTATAGTTGCCATACTTCGATATATCGCTCAGGTTATTGGCTACCAAAAAGTCGTATTCAGCATGGCCTGTCTGATCCTCCAAATCAATTGCCACTTGTCCGTTGGCACTAGCATCTGCCCGATAGGGATAGTAGGCGATGAGGCTGACCGTTTTCGATTTGGGGATTTGCAATTTATCCTCCATGCCCATTGCTAGAAAATGTGCACTGGTACCGATTCGCGTATTGTTGAATCGAGCATTGGCCTTAATCACATTACGCTCTTTCGCCTCCAGCATGTAGATCCCGACAGATTCTTTGCCCTGCCATTCGCTTCCCAACCGCTCAAGAGTCTCTTCCCCATCCGAATTGAACTCGCGAGACTTTGCCGTGAAGCTAAACTCCTTATGATGGCTGTTGGTCGGAACCGTGGTTCCTGTGCTTCCGCAGGACAGCAAAGAGAACGAGGCCAAAAGCAAGCAGATGGCTTTCAAATTGAAAAAATACTGTTTCATTACTTTTTGATTAAATAGACTGCCGATATACTCCCGAATGGCGTAACAACCAACCTACCGACGAATACACAGCAAAACACAACACATCCGTGAATAAGCTATAACTCAAACAGATCGGCCGAATTCTCCTCATAATAAAGTTCATCGACCCCTCTACAAAGGTAACCCTTTCTTGGTACCAGCCAAACACGTACGAACGTGGGACTCAGACACTGAAATACGTCAGTCACAAATGGCTATCGTGCACCATCTGGATAGCATACAAGATAGAATGGGATCACCCCTATCGACACCTATTAAAGCCTATGAATTGTGGCAGTCAATTTTCCACACGTAAAAAGTTTTGCTGCGACACGTCGCAATTTTCTCTCTAACGCGTCACAACAAAATTTCTCACGGGAAATAGTTTGGGGCATCACGTAAGGCTCGTTTCATTGAAGCGAGAAACGATTCTGCCACCCTTCCGAATGGACTTCAGACCCAATGGATACAGATGCTTTGGAGACAGAAAAAAAGCAAAGACTGTTCTCCCGTAGAGATACAAGAGATGTTGGTGATAATCCGATCCAGATCGGCCAACTAAAAAGTACAAACAAAGGAGAAATATGTGCCTTAGACCTCTTGCTCAATCAAAAAATATATCTACCTTTGCGTCCGTATTCGGGGTGTAGCTCAGCCCGGTTAGAGTACACGTCTGGGGGGCGTGTGGTCGAAGGTTCGAATCCTTTCACCCCGACTGAATACAAGGTGTTGATCATAGGTGGGTTGCCACTGGGTCGGCACCTTTTTCTTTTACTCAATTTGGATCTATCTCGGTTGAGGAATGATACATCCTTTTCCTATCCTTATGTTGAGGCTGCGGGGCGGATCTCCAAATGAGAGATAGCAGTAAACGACAAAGGCCTCGCGGTGAATAGTTCTCGCGAGGCCTTTGCTGGTACAAAAGGATCTATGCTTTCTTAAAATTCAGCACTTTTAGGTGTACGAGGGAATGGAATAACGTCTCGAATATTGGCCATCCCACTCACAAAGAGCAGGAGGCGCTCAAATCCTAAGCCAAATCCTGAGTGAGGGCAAGTACCGAATCTGCGCGAATCGAGGTACCACCAGATATCTTTTTCCGGCACGTTCATTTCTTGAGCTCGCCTCGTGAGCTTCTCAAGATCTGCCTCACGCTCACTTCCTCCGATAATCTCACCTATCTTTGGGAATAGGATATCCATCCCTCTTACAGTTTTATTGTCATCGTTCAGCTTCATGTAAAACGACTTAATCTCCTTAGGATAGTCCGTCAAAATGACCGGAGTTTTGAAGTGTTGTTCCACGAGATAACGCTCATGCTCACTGGCTAAGTCGGCTCCCCAATAGATTGGGAACTCAAACTTATGGCCATCGGATACAGCCTTCTCCAAGATCGCCACACCCTCCGTGTACGTCAGGCGAATAAAGGGCTTTTCAAGGACAAAGTGCAGACGCTCTACGAGCTCTTTATCGAAGTGCTCGGATAGGAACTTAATGTCGTCCATACAGTGGTCCAGAGCCCACTGAACACAGAACTTTATGAATTCCTCTGCCAAGTCCATGTTGTCCTCAATCTCATTGAATGCAACCTCCGGTTCACACATCCAAAACTCGGCAAGGTGTCTCGGCGTATTGGAATTTTCGGCTCGGAAAGTGGGACCAAAGGTATAGACTCCGCCGAGGGCTAAGGCTGCCATCTCGGCCTCCAGCTGCCCTGATACAGTGAGTGATGTCTGTCGGCCAAAGAAATCTTTGCCGTAATCGACTTTTCCCTCCTCCGTCTTGGGGACATTTTCAAGATCCAAAGTCGATACCTGAAACATTTGCCCAGCCCCCTCACAGTCACTGCCCGTGATAAGAGGTGCATTGAAATAGAAAAATCCCTTCTGGTGGAAGAATGTATGGATAGCGTAGGCCATGTGATGTCTCAGCCTGTAAACAGCACCGAATGTATTGGTTCTGGGACGCAAATGCGCAATCTCTCGCAAAAACTCCAGCGAATGCCCTTTCTTCTGTAAGGGATAAGTATTGGGATCGGCAGTCCCATACACTTCGATGTCTGTCGCTTGTAGCTCTACGCTTTGTCCTTGTCCTTGGGAGGCAACCAGTTTACCGGCAGCCCGTATACAAGCACCAGTGGTGATCAATCCCATCAGCTCTGCAGCAAAAGCAGACAGATCCACTACGATCTGTAGGTTGTATATAGTAGACCCGTCATTAAGAGCCAAGAATGCTACATTCTTGTTACCTCGTTTGGTTCGGACCCACCCTTTTACCGTGATCTCCTGATCTATCAAAACTCCATCGAGGAGCTCTCTGACCATCCTTCTTTTTGACATTGCACATATATTTTGAGGAGGTTTGCTTATTCAAAGCTACCCATCCTAAGATTGTTTACTTCTTGTTCGTTGAGGTAGCGCCATTTACCCCGCGGCAAGTTTCTTTTGGTCAAGCCGGCGAAATAGACACGATCCAACTTCACCACATGGTAACCCAAGTGCTCGAATATTCGCCTAACAACACGATTGCGACCGGAGTGAATCTCAATGCCAACCTGCGACTGATCCTCAGCCTTTATATAGCTGATGGCATCGGCGTGTATCTCTCCATCTTCCAACTCTATACCCTCAGCTATACGTTGCATGTCCTCTATTGCAACGTCTTTGTCGAGCCATACCTGGTATATCTTCTTCTTTTTGAACTTGGGATGCGTGAGCTTAGCCGCCATATCGCCATCATTGGTAATGAGGATGACGCCGGTAGTATTACGGTCTAGCCTTCCGACAGGATAAATGCGCTCTGGGCAAGCCCTCCGCACCAAGTCCATCACAGTGAGCCTGCACTGTGGATCGTCAGAGGTTGTGACACAGTTTTTCGGCTTATTTAGCAACACGTAAACCTTGCTTTCGATGGAAACAGGCTTTCCCTGAAATAACACCTCATCCTGGCGAGTAATGCGCGTGCCAAGCTCTGTCGTCACCCGCCCATTTACTTCGATCAATCCCTTTTGGATCAATTCGTCAGCCTCTCTACGCGAACATATTCCGGCATTGGCAAGAAACTTATTCAACCGAATAGGTTCATTCGGATCAACCAGCGCTTCCTCATACTTTACTGGTACGACCTTAGCGGAGGGACGTTTTGATGTGGTCTTCTTCTTTGAATTGTTGTTCTTGTTGAACTGATTATTGGGTTGTCTCTGCTTTGGGTACGGACGCTGTTGCCAATACATTCCCTTCTCTTGACCAGGCTCTGCCTGTTGCTCACTGGCAGAAAAAACATTCTGCCTCTGCATAGGCCGATGCGGGTATTGAGGGCGATTGGAAGCCTGACGATGATCGTCATTAACTCGTTGGAACCGGTGATAACCGGTATTCTGCGACCTCTCCGGATAGGAGGCGAAAGTTTCTTGATCGAAGTTCGGTCCTCTCCTACCCTCTTCCAGAGATACACTCCTTGGTCTCTCGGTGAAACCATTACGAGGCTCCATCCCTCTTTTATCGAATTGTGAATTTCGAGGTGCTGGCTCAAAAAGCCTATCGGGAACCCGATCGCTTGCCCTGCCTACATGAAGCGTACGAGGCTTTTTGTTCATCGTATAGGGGACACGCTCCGCACTGGGGGCAGAAGAGCCTGAGCCTACACTTTCGCCAATACGCACCCGCCTACGACGAAGTTGCGTTCCTCCTGTTCTCAAGGACTGATCGGCCTGTAGTCTTTCATCGCTCCGTCTTTTCTCATCACGAGATAACGTGACATCACTTGAACTTAATTGTTCTTCCATTTTGTTTGATGGGTTTATCTGTTACAGCCTCACGGCTGGTAAGGACTTTTGTCCGAAACTATTGTTACTTAGTGGTTTGTTCTGTACTACTTTGTCTAATACACTCCAACGTAGGTGAATGGGGTGATTGCTCTCAGTTCCTCTTTCAGTGCATCAGAAATGTCCAAACAGTCTATAAATGAGGCTATAGCAGCCGGAGTGACGGCCTCACCTGTACGAGTCAAGGCCTTAAGTGTTTCGTAAGGGTTAGGATACCCCTCGCGGCGAAGGATCGTCTGGATTGCTTCTGCCACAACGGCGTAGTTACGCTCCAAATCGGCATCAATAGCTGGTCTATTAAGGAGAAGCTTGTCCAGTCCCCTGCTCAAGCTTTTGAGGGCGATAAGCCCGTAGGCAAGAGGCATGCCAATGTTGCGGATTACCGTAGAGTCTGTGAGATCTCTCTGGAGACGAGATATCGGCAACTTACGGGCAAGGTGAGACAATAGAGCATCGGCCATCCCCAAATTACCCTCAGCGTTTTCAAAGTCTATGGGATTCACCTTATGAGGCATAGCCGAAGAGCCCACCTCCCCTTCTTTGATCCGCTGTTTGAAGTAGTCCATAGAGATATACATCCAAATATCGCGACTTAGGTCGATTAGGATGGTATTGAGACGAGCCAAACCATCGAAAATAGCAGCCAAATGGTCATAGTTCGATATCTGGGTAGTGTAGGCCTCTCGCTGCAAGCCTATGTGCTGCAAGAAATCGTTTGCAAAAGGCTCCCACTGGTGTTGTGGATAGGCTATATGATGTGCATTGAAATTACCTGTAGCCCCTCCGAACTTTCCCGAGTAAGGGATCTGTCGCAATAAGTCAAGTTGCTGATCCAAACGGTAGACATAAACCTGAAACTCTTTCCCCAGCTTGGTCGGTGACGCCGGTTGTCCATGAGTTTTGGCTAGCATAGGAATATCCATCCATTCCGAAGCCAAATGCTGGAGCGCATTACGGATTTGCTCAATTGCCGGCACATAGACCTCTGTCATTGCCTCCTTGAGCATCAGAGGGAACGCCGTGTTGTTGACATCTTGGGAAGTCAATCCAAAATGGATAAACTCCTTTGCCGCACTCCATCCCCTTTTGTCAAACTGCTCCTTGATGTAGTACTCCACGGCCTTTACATCATGGTTGGTTGTCGCCTCGATCGTCTTTATTCGCTGAGCATCAGGCAACGAGAAGTCTGTGTAGATGGCTCTGAGTTGCTGTTCAGAGCTACCTCGGAGGGCATCTCTTACTGCAGGAAGCTCCTTGCTGAGGGCTATCAAATACTCAATCTCCACCAATATTCGATACCGAATAAGGGCATATTCCGAGAAGAAAGCACTCAGCTCCTGTGTCTTGGAGCGGTAACGGCCATCTACGGGAGAAAGGGCACTAAGTTCTTCAAATTGCATAGGTGATCCATATTTTACGCATGCAAAGTTAGTAATATCATACCGATTCTTCCTTTGTCACTGTCTGAAAGCTGTCGAATATTAACACCCCCTCTCACCGTCTGCGCTCAGATCGATCTATTTTACTTTTCCAATGGCATTCGTAGGCAAGGCTCAGTCTTTTATGCCTCTACAGGAATGAAGAATATGCACATAACGAAAAGTATTGCTATCTTTGTCGTAGACCAAAGGAAGAAGGGCCGCAGGTCTCGATATTGCGAAACTCAACATATAACACAATTCCGAGACTTAGCTCCGTGGTTAATGGCGGGCCGCACCGCTTTCGGGTGGAGGTTGTTTATCAGCTCAGCGGATTACAAAGGCTTTCGGGGCGCTCAAAACCTGTCTTTAGGAGTTTAGATTATCCGGTCTGCGGCTTACCTATAGCGAGGGTTGGTACTCAGAGGAGTACTAACCCTCTTTCGTATAGAACAAGGTCACATCGATAATCTCCCGATAAAGGCCTCACTCAAATAAGTTTTTCATGGATCTACTCGTCTGTCTTATCTCTTAGCACTTTACCCCACAATGTAAGTGCATAAATGGGTAACAGAGGGAGATAAGATCTTTTTTGCAGTTTGACAACAAGGATGCATAAGGAGTACACTACCCTTTGCTGTCAAGCAAATTACTCCGACTTGTGGCACTCAGAATGATGTCACGGGAGAGAGCAAAAACTCCGACGGGTCGTAGCAAAAATTATCACGTGTCGCAGATTTCTTTTCCACGCGCTCGAAAAAAGGGTTGGCGAATGAGGCAGTTCCCTCTAACTTCCGATGCAGATTTTACACCTTGTGCATTCGGTAGAGATGGAATTAAGCGCAAAAAACACATACATTTGCGCCCGAATCAGATTATTCAGACAGTTGATTGATAGCAAAGCACAATTCTTCTTCCCTCTATATCTGGAGGCGTTGTTTAGACGATGGATGAAGGATTTTCGTCTCGTGCTTAGAAATAGAGAATTAGCTCAAAAGAGGCGAGAGAGCAGAATAGACGAAAACAACGTATGAAAAGATTAAGTTCCCTACTGGTAACACTCGTGGCATTTTCTATCCTTGTGTCAAGTTGTGCAACCATTTTCACAGGCACAAGAGACCACATCTCTTTTGAATCCACCCCTTCCGGTGCGACCGTGTACTTAGATGGTGTAGAACTTTGCAAGACTCCCTGCTCACAGGAGATAAAAAGAAGCCTATCGAAGAAATCAGTTGAGTTCAGATTGGATGGCTATAAAACGAGGTTTATTGTGTTGGATAGGGAGTTTAATCTGGTTTCTGTTCTGAACCTTACATCTCCTTTTGGATGGGCGATCGATATGCTTACAGGGTCGATATACAATTATGACAGAAAGCATTATGACATTCAAATGGAAGAGAAGATAGAAAAAGGCCTTTCTAAGACAAAAGAGATCCGCATAGACACGGAGAAGAAAGAAGTTGAAATCGTATCTATAGCCCAAAGTAAATGATTTGACTTTGCAGATGTGCCGTAAAAGCCTCCATCACACTACTGCCAATCGGATGCAGGTGGTTTACTGATGCTTGAGAATTGAGTTTCTCTTTGTAAGGGGGCCGGGTTGGCAAGAAAACACAGAAGGGTGATCTCTCATGAGATCACCCTTCTGTGTTTAAGTACTGATATTTCCTTATTCAGGGTGGTAAAAGAAAACAGCAAGTAAGGCTCTGCGAAAATTTTAACCAGCTCACAGGTTCAACTCATCTGCAACAATCATTTCATCGGATAGTCACTCCAATCGGTAAGGCGCATATCTCCCTTCTCAACCAAAGCTCGATGGAAAGCGAAGCAGGCCGTAAGGTCTTGTGGTGTCTGTCCGGCTACACCTCGATTCAAGTACTCATTTAACAGAGGTCGGTAATCCGGGTGCACACAATTGTCTATGATGGTACGGGCTCGCTCAATCGGAGATTTGCCTCGCAAGTCCGCGATCCCAAATTCACTGATGATGATCTTAACAGAGTGTTCGCTATGATCAAGGTGGGATACCATGGGGACAAAGGCCGAAATTTTACCTTCTTTAGCTGTGGATGGAGTAGTAAAAATGGAGATATATCCATTGCGAGTGAAATCCCCCGAACCTCCAATTCCATTCATCATCTTTGTGCCGGTCACATGCGTAGAGTTGATATTGCCAAAGATGTCTGCTTCCAGAGCTGTATTGATGGTGATGACCCCCAATCGACGCACGATCTCGGGATTGTTGGAGTATTCCTGAGGGCGAAGTAACAGCTTGTCTTTGAAGAAATCAAGATGATGGTAGATATCCAAAATCACCTCTCGGCTGACAGACAGCGAGCAGCCACTGGCGAACTTTACACGCCCTTTCTTCATCAGTCCGATTACAGCGTCTTGGATGACTTCGGTGTAGACCTCAAATGTTGGGATTTGCTCGTTGTCTCCCAAAGCTCCCAGTACAGCGTTAGCCACATTACCCACGCCACTTTGCAGAGGCAGGAAGTCAGCCGGCATTCGACCAGCTTTCATCTCTTCGACGAGAAACTTCGCTACGTTGTTGCCTATAGATAGAGTCACTTCGTCAAGTGGAGCAAAGCCACTGTCATCATTGGGTTCACTGGTACGTACCACCCCGACAATCTTGGCAGGATCTACCTGCACGTATGGCTTGCCAACCCTATCGGAAGGCTTGTACACAGGCATATCCCTTCGATAGGGAGGGTCGAGAGGCTCGGCTATATCGTGCATTCCACAAATCTCTTTTGGGTGTCTGTCGTTGAGCTCTACGATGATGCGGTCAGCCATGCGGCATATCGTTGGCAAGATGCCTACACCGGTGGTCGGCACGATCCGCCCATCCTCGGTGACATCCGCGGCTTCAACAATCGCCACATTCACCGGGCCAAAATATCCATAGCGTATTTCCTGAGCCAATTGTGACAGATGGAGGTCGAAGTAGCTCGTCTGTCGTTTGTTGATCAGGTTGCGCAGATCTTTGTTGGACTGGTAAGGCGTGCGAAACTTTACCGCCTCAGCTCGGGCCAGCTCTCCATCCAGACGGTCTCCCGTACTGGCTCCGGTAAACATGCCGATCTTAAATTCTCTGCCAGCTTGGTGCTCTTTGCGTGCACGCTCGGCGATGGCGTGTGGGACAACTTTGGGGCATCCGGCCGGAGTAAAACCACTGAATCCTACATTGTCATTGTGCTGGACAAACGCAGCTGCCTCCTCGGCAGTGATAAATCTTAAAGCCATAGCTACTATATTGAAATTTGGTGTGAGTGCCTACGATTGTGTACTCGAGAAGGGCTATATCCCCTCCGGGATTCTATCCTTCAAGTCGCGATATCCATCAGTTTGTCGTATTTTTGAACACCCAAAAGTACACAATTAAGTGCTACGCATAGCTTGGTGGAAGCTCAGGACAACAAAGTACTAGACCATTGTCGATATACTACAATATCAAGATGCTCTTTTGCCTCAAACGGATGAGTGAGACATGGCTTTGTGATAGGGATAAGCGAATGAAAAGCAAACGATGAACGAGCCAATTACGACAAAAAGTACCAAACTCCTATACATCGAGACCTACGGTTGTCAAATGAATGTGGCAGATAGCGAGGTCGTAGCCTCAATCATGCAGATGGCCGGATATGTGCAAGTGGAGCACCCCGAAAAGGCCGATGCTATCCTTATCAATACTTGTTCAGTGCGTGACAACGCCGAGCAACGAGTGATCCACAGGATAGATCAGCTCAAAGCCCTGAGACGTAAACAGCGTAGACAAATTGCAATCGGAGTGCTTGGCTGTATGGCTGAGCGCGTGCAGCAAGAACTCATTGAGCAGCATGGAGTCGATCTGGTAGCCGGCCCCGACAACTACCTCGACCTCCCAAATCTGATTGCCGCTGTAGAGCGAGGAGAAAAGGCCATCAATGTGGAGCTGTCCAAACAGGAGACCTACAAGGATGTAATCCCCCTAAAGATTGGAGGCGTGCGCATCTCCGGTTTTGTCTCTATCATGCGTGGGTGCAACAACTTTTGCTCTTACTGTATCGTCCCGTATACGCGTGGTCGGGAACGAAGTCGGGAAATAGAAAGTATCCTGAGCGAAGTGCGTGACCTTCGGGATAAGAATTTCCGAGAAATCACTTTGCTGGGACAAAATGTCAACTCCTACTCCTACACCACTACGGAAGGTGAAGACATAAACTTTGCCTCCCTACTCTCTCTCGTAGCGAGGGAAGCCCCCGAGATGCGCATCCGATTTACCTCTCCCCATCCGAGGGATATGGGAGATGACGTGATCAACGTAATGGCTAATCACCCCAATATCTGTAAACACATCCACCTGCCAGCACAGAGCGGGAGCAATAAGATACTGAAGGCAATGAAGCGATGCTACACTCGCGAATGGTACTTGGATAGAGTAGCTGCGATTCGTCGTGTGATGCCAGATTGTGCTATCAGTAGTGATCTTTTCTGCGGATTCCACTCCGAAACAGAGGAGGACTTTCAGGAGACCCTATCCCTTATGCGAGAAGTTGGCTACGACTCATCGTTTATGTTTAAGTATAGCGAACGACCGGGAACCTACGCAGCCAAACACCTCCCCGATGATGTACCAGAAGAAGTCAAGGGGCGTCGATTGGCCGAGATGATCGACTTACAAAATCAACTTAGCGAGGAAAGTAATCGTCGGGATATAGGAAAAGTCTACGAAGTGCTGATAGAGGGATTCAGCAAGCGAAGCCGTGAACAGTTGTTCGGCCGTACTGGCCAAAATAAGGTGGTTGTGTTTGATAAAGCCGGCCATCGTGTGGGACAGTATGTTCGAGTGCGCATCGAAGAAGCCAGTAGTGCGACTCTTCTCGGTACCGTGGTCGAAAGCGACTGACGGGAATCCGTCTGTAAACCCCAAGAATGTCATAGAATCCAATGATAAAACCTAAGCTATTCTACACGATAGGTGAAGTGGCTCGCATGCTGGACGAGCCAATCAGCACTATACGACATTGGGAGAAGCTCATGCCTGAACTCAGGCCAGGAACTTCACGTCGTGGCACTCGGCTCTACAAACAGGGAGATATCGATCGCTTGATGTCGCTGAGGATCCTTCTCCGTGAACAAGGGCTTACAATAGAGGGAGCAAAACGAATGATGACCACTCATGGATCGGGCGTGGAGAACCGAGCTAAAGCTTTGATACTATTGCGTAATGTGCGCTCACAGCTCTACGACCTACGCAAGGCCCTTGACCAAACAGAGCGGAAGAGTATGCTCAGTCGGATAGCTGGCGAACTGCAGCTGGAAGGTCTTTTGGATGCCGAAGATGAGCAAATCTGAGCAGAGCTATTGACATATCTCTCTGTCGGATATATCGTGCAAAAAGAACAAGGGCTGCCCCTATCCTGTGGAGACAGCCCTTGTTGGGTATGGCAAGATTATTTCAAAAGGCAAATCGACAACCCATGTACCCACTCCGAGGAGCAGAGGGTCCATATATATAGGCACTGTCGCGGGCTGCGCCCCTATCGTAATCCTTTTGTCGAGAATCAAGGATATTGTTCATCCCCGCATAGACTTCCACATTGGTCGTAGTGAACATCCTGAACGCATAAGCAATTTTGAAGCCCAGATCAAAAAAGCTTGGCGTTTTGGTTAGTTCATCGATGCGTACAGACCTGTTTGCTTCGTCTACACCATGTGCAGCAAAATAGGTAGCGAATTTATCTGCATTGTTGCCCGCTTTTATATCACTCTCGGCCACTCCCGCGCCATATTCAATTGCGTGCGGCGCGTACATCGGTCCTGTGATTGTACCCGAGAGCGATAATTGCAAACGCTTGATAGGCTCGTATCCCACTGTGAAGTAGCCATAAGCTGATGGTGTACGCAGGATGCGTCTATCGGTTAGCTTATTGTTCTTCACCTTGTTTTCATCATCAAGAGCGGGCATACC
Source organism: Porphyromonas sp. (assembly GCA_034181285.1). Lineage (GTDB taxonomy): Bacteria > Bacteroidota > Bacteroidia > Bacteroidales > Porphyromonadaceae > Porphyromonas. The sequence continues at coordinate 127,454 of JAXFND010000002.1, forward strand.
ATCGGGCATAAACTCCGCATACTCACCATATTCTTCAGGTTTATCGTACAAATTTTTCGCATAGGTGAATCCTCCTTGAATTTGGAGCTTACGCCAAGCAAACTTCGCCTCTACATTTACGCCATACACCTTAGCTCCCTGACTATTGGTACGTAGCAGTCGTTTCACGCCATCGTTTACCGAGGGCTGCTCCTCATTCACAAAAACATCAGTGATCCTGTTGTAAAAACCTTCTACCAGGAGGTTGCTACTCACCTCTCCAAAGTTGCCATAAAGATCCGCGCTCACATTAAACGAATGGCTGGTCTCCGGCTTGAGGTTTTTGCCGTTCACGACTTTTTTTGCCTCACCTCCAACAACACTGACGTGTAGATCTTCATCAAAAATTTGAGGTGCACGGAAACCTTTTGCATAGGAGGCTCGGAGATTGACATCTTTGGTAGGATTGTAACGAAGTGTGGCACGCGGGCTAAAGATCGGCCTACCTACTATAGAGTGCTCGTCCAATCGACCCCCAAGAAGGATGGACAGGAGATCATTCTTCCATTCGATCTGAGCCAACTGACTCCAATTGTGCAAAGTCTGATGGATGGAGGGGAAAGCTGGTACGAGCTTGCCATTCTCCATAATTGGATTGTTGTCTTTATCTGTCCTATTGTGCCACATCCGCAAAGGCATTTCGTCGTCTAGTTTGTCGTAGACATACTCAACACCGAGCAGTAACTCCGCAGGGAGGAAAAAGAGTTTCTGAAAATCGTACGTGTATTGCACTCCTCCCATATAGGTACGACCGTTTGTCACACCATAGTTGTCTCCATAGAGTTCTTTGGGCAAAGGTTTGCCTAGAATCCCGATACTTTGCCCAAGCTCATCGCCTTTATCTTCCAATCCTCCATAGTAGCTATTGCGATCGACAATCTGTCCTGAAGCGAAAAGCTGCAAGTGCTGCAAATAGTCTTGAGAGAAGAGGTCTAATTTCACATTGCCACTATAGATACTATGGTCCAAATGCTCCGACACGGCTGCTGCATGGTCGGGCAAACGAAAATGGTCTCCACCTCGCCTATACTCCTGTGTGGTATGAATGTCACCGGAGAGTTTGGTGTAATCACTGGGCTTGATATAAGCATGAGTACCCAAAGTACGTGAATTCAGTTTGCCCAACTCGCTAAAGCCATCACCATTGGCGTCCCAAGGCTCACGATATCGGGATTGCCCGTAGGCCATTGCTCCCGACCGATTGTCTACGCTGACCAGAGATGCATTGAAGCTGAGGTTATTGTCTGGATTTCTCATGCCTGTAAAGGAGAGAGACTCATTGAATGAGAAGCTATTCCCAACCGGCTCTTTGGTGATGATGTTCACTACACCTCCAATAGCCGAGGAGCCAAATAGAGCCGATCCTCCCCCTCGCACAACTTCCACGCGATCCACCATGTTTGTGGGGATCTGCTCAATCCCATAGACTCCGGCTAGGGCACTAAAGATCGGTCGACTATCGATCAGAATTTGAGAGTAACGGCCATCAAGCCCATTGATACGCACCTGATTAAAGCCACAATTCTGGCAATTATTCTCTACTCGTACCCCAGGCTGGAAAGATAGCCCCTGCATCAGGTTATTCGCGTTGACTCGACCAAAGAGCTTGTCGTCCACAATTGTCACAATTGTAGGAGCCACGCGTCTAAGGGTTACCTGTCTGTTGGCAGATACCACGACCCCATCAATGCTCACCGCATCTTCTTCCGCCTCAAAATTGACTTCCAGGAGTTTGTTTCGTTCCACCATCACCTCTCGCTCTTGGCTCCGATACCCTACTCCACGCATCAGCAATGTCACTCGACCAGCTTTGAGGTGGCGCAAAAAGTAATGTCCTGTAGCATCGGTAGAAGTTCCGAAAGTAGTCCCTTTGATCTGAATCGTCATTCCTGGGAGATGCTCCTTGGTTACAGCATCTATCACGTGACCGATAATGTTGGCATCAGACGGGACTACTCCACTCCCCTCAGCGACTATTGAGCAGTGAGCCTTATGGCTGCATAATGAAACAGTTAATAGAAATAATAATAGCAGGTTTCTTTTCATAAGAGATTTAGATTTGTTGTTCACCACAAAGTTATGGAGCACCCCAAACCAGCACATAACTATCTTTAAGGATTATAATCCAAAAGCATTGCAATACAGTAACTATTATGGGTGAAATTGCTTGCCTTGCAAACGGATTCCGTTCTTTTTGTGGCAGAAAGCGGCATTTGATCTTTTGTAAATGGGCTAAGCAAAACACCTCTAAGGAGAAACAAACGATCAAGAGCAAGACACGAACTAGGTCACGCAAAGGAAATGCGAATAAAATTGAGAACAGCAGAAACCGGAGCCGGAGGGAAAAGGCAAGGATAAACTTCAGAGGGCAAGTAGGCTACGACGAGTGTCAGTGTCCAAACGTTCTATTGCATACCGGAGAGTAGTACGTGGCATTTTCGCCACTGTCAGTTCCAAAAAATTAAGCATTCGACTCTCATCTCTCTTTCCTACTTCACGCAACATCCATCCCATGGCTTTATGAATAAGATGGTGTTGGTGAGAAAGATTTGCCTCTACAACTCGTAAAGTTGGATCCAATATTCCCTGACGAATGAGCCCAAGAGTTGAAACAATTCCGATGCGCTTGATCCATAAATCACTGGATAGAGCCATTGAATAGATCTCTTCGTAACAAAGACGCTCAGAGAGACCGATCAGATCATCAAAAGGATAGAGCCATTGAATAGATCTCTTCGTAACCCATCCCTTTGAGGTAGGCGTATGAGCCAATCAGATGGGGAGCTGATAGATCGACCAGATCCCAATTGTTGATTCCTCTGAGGTGCTGTACGTAGTAGTCATGAAGCCGTTCTTTATCCGCCATTGCCTTGCTTCGCACAAACTGCTCCTTCAAGGCAATTACTGCCAACATGCGTAAATCATGGATCGGATGAGAGATAAGTTCATTGAGCAAAGGCTGAGAGAAAGGCCCCAACACTTGCTCTTGACAACGAAGATCCGGCATAGATAGCGGTAGCACAAGATCGTCCGAAGCATAACTGCCTGGTTTGATTCCTAATACTCGCTCTACAAAGGGCTTGTCTACTGCGGGGCGTTTCTTAGGGTCCAGGTAACGATGAATATCCTGAGCTGTAGCAGCAAGATCGGAGGCCAATGGATCTCTCGATATTAACTTGGCAGCATAATCGCAGGCCGATAGGAGCTTCATTTCCTTTGAACGAGTGTAGTCGACACTCTTGCACAACAACTCCCAACCAACACCTTGCCCTCGAAACGGAGGAGCAACCACAGTGTGTAATATCTTTAAGAAGCACCCTTCTATCTCTACGACCTCTACATAACCACGTTCCTCTCCGGAGGGAGAGAGAGCATGGAAACGAAATGGCTTGCTCGGAAAGATATTCGGACTGGAGTAGCGTCGGAGATAAATCATGGGTGACAAGTGGTATTCGGGGAAAAGCGACAGAGACAGATCTCGGTAGTGATTGCTCCTCACTCAGTTGGTAGAGCAGCCATGATTCTATCCTTAGCGACTTGGGTGGCTAAGAGCAGTGATCGTGGCTTTTCTCCAAACTCGGAGACTCTCAATTCGGGATGGATTGTAAGCTCAAGACGAGTTGGATGAGGGAGCAAATCACCGATGGGTAGTACACGATACGAACCATTAATGCTGACAGGCAGAATCGGGACATCCAACTCATCGGCCATCATCACAGCCCCTTTCTTGAATCGACCTATCTTGCCATCATGTGTACGACTTCCCTCAGGGAATATGAAAATTGAGGTTTTCTCACGCAGCACTTGTTTAGCTTGGGACATTGTCTGTTGTATCGAACTGGGCTTGCTATCGTCTACAAAGATAAAGCCCGCATATTGGCAGGCCAATCCCACAAAGGGAATCTTACGTATACCGACCTTCATCACCCAACGAAAGGCAATACCCAAATAGCCGTACATCATGAAAATATCGAAAGCCCCCTGATGATTTGCCACCACCACATAGTTCTGCCCTTTACGAATATGTTCTTTCCCTCGGACATCAATACGACAGCCCGACAAAAGAAGTGCCGAACGAGACCAAATCATGCCAGGATAGTAAGCAAAGATGCGCCTGCCTCCGAGCGAGCACCCAACCACCGTAACAAAGGTGGAAAGAATCGTGATGACGACAAACAAGGGGAAAGCAATCAAGCAGAAATAGATCAGGTATAGAAAACGAAGCATGGTTTACGAGGCTTTGGGTTAATTGAGTATTACTGTCGATTGAATTGTTTTCGCCGAAGCTTGAAATCTTTGCCTAAATACTTCTCTCGCACGATCTTATTCTCAGCCAACTCCTCAGCCGACCCCTGAAAAAGGACTTTCCCCTCAAATAGGAGGTAAGCCCTATCAGTAATACTAAGTGTCTCATAAACGTTGTGGTCGGTGATCAGGATACCGATGTTTTTATCTTTTAGACCAGCCACAATGTGCTGGATATCCTGTACTGCGATGGGGTCTACACCGGCAAAAGGTTCATCAAGCATGATAAACTTCGGATCAATAGCGAGACAACGAGCGATCTCAGCGCGTCTACGCTCACCTCCCGAGAGACGATTCCCGTGATTCTTTCGTACCTTCTCCAGATGAAACTCGGCAATTAAACTTTCAAGTTTCTCTCTCTGCTCCTCACGGCTCTTGTCTGTCATCTCCAGCACAGCTCGTATGTTGTCCTCAACCGACAGTTTGCGGAAAATCGAGGCCTCCTGAGCCAAATATCCAATGCCGGACTGTGCTCTCTTATAGACGGGATACTGGGTGATGTCCGTATCATTGAGGAAGATACGCCCCTCATTGGGCACGACCAAGCCGGTCGTCATATAAAAAGTTGTCGTTTTACCGGCTCCATTCGGGCCAAGCACTCCTACAATCTCTCCCTGATGAAGTTCGATAGAGACATGATTGACTACCGTACGATTACGATACCGCTTGACCAAATTCTCCGTCCGAAGTACCAATGGTTTCTGAGGCTCCTTTTCCCCATCCCCTGCATGATTGAAAGATTCCGGCAAAGCGAGTTCTCCTCGCTCATCATCCGGCCGATCGCTTCGTCCTACTCCATTCCCAAGAGAGACATCGTAGTCGGGATCTTCCGCCAAATTGGGCTGCAAACCGAGAGTTGAATTGTCGTTCATACCAAGGCACTGAGTTGCAGCGCAAATATAGGTAGAACTTTTGGTTGAATAACCGACCGAAAAGGGCAAAAACAAGGCAAAAATCAGCAGGGAAAGAGATGCCCTCTCCCATTGCATCTGTGGTATCCATACTTTTGCTACCAAGCAACCAAAATCTGTAACGGGAGAGAAGAATTGCTTCGACCCGTCAAAGCTTTTATTCTCACGCGTCGGAGGTTTCACTGCATCGTGTGAGAATTTTCATTCAGAGAAGTTCTCCCACCAAGCCTCTTGTGTTCGCCTCTCGGATCGATGGTGAGAGCTGACTGTTCCAAGGGGTGCTGTGTCCTCACATTGGATGACTTGCTAAGAAGCCGTAACCCTCATTTTACTCTTTGGGCATATGCCTCCTTAGTGCTATCTTTGGCGTGGAGCTTGCCGTGCATACGATCGAGAGGTGTGGCAATACTCGCAAGATATTGAATGTACTATAAAATGCAATTGAATCAATGGACAGACAACTAAATATTGCCATCGTGGGAGCAAGTGGTGCTGTTGGGCAGGAATTACTGAACGTTTTGGCTCAGCGTCAATTTCCCATCAGGAACCTCTTTCTTTTCGGATCAGAACGCTCAGCCGGTAGCACCTATGCTTTCGAAGGCAAGGAGTATTGCGTACAACTACTCAGACACGAGCCGGAGGATTTCCGAGGGATCGACATTGCATTCTGCTCGGCTGGGGGGTCGGTATCGACAGCCTTTGCTGATACCATCACCAAGTACGGCTGCCTGATGATTGACAACTCGAATGCATTCCGCATGGACGATGAAGTACCCTTGGTTGTTCCTGAGATCAATGCCACAGATGCCCTTCACCACCCCAAAGGGATCATTGCAAATCCTAACTGTACTACAATACAGATGGTTGTAGCTCTCGGTGCAATCGAAAAACTATCGCACATTCGCCGTGTACACATAGCAACCTACCAAGCGGCCAGTGGGGCCGGAGCTTCGGGGATGGCTGAATTGGAGCAACAAACCGAGCAGATCGCCAACGGTAGAGACGTGACAGTCAAAAAATTCGCTCACCAACTGATGTACAACTTGATCCCTCAAGTTGATGTCTTCCTGGACAACGACTATACCAAGGAAGAAATGAAGATGTACAATGAGACGCGTAAGATCATGCACAGCGATGTACAAGTGAGTGCCACCTGTGTACGTGTTCCTGTAATGCGCGCGCACAGCGAAGCTGTTTGGGTAGAATGTGAACGGTCCCTTACGATAGAGGAGGTGCGGAAAGCTTTCGCCGAAGCGGAAGGTGTCATGCTGATGGATGATCCTTCAAATGGTATCTACCCGATGCCTCTACCCACAGCCTTGCAAGACCCGGTGTATGTGGGGCGCATACGCAAAGACCTAGCTAATCCGCTGGGGATAACGTTTTGGTGTGTGTCCGACCAAATCCGCAAAGGTGCTGCCCTTAATGCAGTACAAATTGCTGAATGGTTGATCACTCAAAATGATTGGGATAGGAGATAATCCAAAACATTGTGTACCTTTCGGTGGGATTGAATAGCAACAAAGTGAGTCTAAACCTAAATACGGAAGGATTACAGTCATGAGAACAAACAACCTAATGCTCCTTTTGGGGGTGATCCTCATCGCCTCCGGAAGTTTGTACGCTCAAAGCAATGACCCCTATGCCGATGATGCCTACACAACTAGAGCTCACGCCAAAAGAGAATATCTGAAACAGGAAAAAGACTGGGAAGAGGCTCGTGCTCGAGCTTATACCAATACCAACGAAGACCAGGTCTACCCTTTTGCCAACAATGACGAACTCGATGCCTACAACAGGCGTAAAGCTGGTAAATCCGACTCGGTTAGACGTCCGAGTAGAGATCGCCAGCTCAAACAGCGTGGCTCGAGCAGACCAGGGCTGTACAGTAGACGGTTGAGCCGCTTCCACAATCCCGATGTTCGGGTAAGGAATGTAGATGAAGTAAATATCTACGTGAGCGAGTGTGACCGCTATGATTACGAGAGTGGTTACTATGACGATGGTGACAGCTACATCAACATCCATGTAGGTGCCTCATGGGGCAGCTGCTACGACCCTTGGTGGCCTGGATTTGATCGTCCTGTATGGTATGGTTCTTGGTGGGGCTATCACCGGCCATTTTGGCATGTCGGTTGGCGATGGGGCTGGGATTATGGCTGGGGTGGTGTTTACTCTCCATGGGGACCATACTATGCCGGCTGGTGGAGTGCGTATCCCTACCCCGACAGTTGGTACTACAGTGGCTACTACCACGGTTACTACAACGGGTACAATCGCTATCGCCAAGATAACTATGGCCATGGAGCTCGCTCGAACAGTTATTACCAGAACCGGGACAGGTATAATGGTAGTCGCTCTACCTACGAGGGAGGGCGCAGTCGCTCTATCTTCAATGACAGAGGTAATCGGAATACCGGTCGAAGCAGGTACGAATACAATGGGAATCGCTACGACAGTCCATCCCGAAGTACATACAACAGCGATCGCCGCTACGATAGCCCGTCTCGGAGCACATACAACAGCAACCGTCGCTACGACAGCCCGTCTCGAAGTACGTACAATAGCAGTAATAGCCAGTATGACAGTCCATCCCGAAGTACGTACAGCAGTGGTGAAAGCTACTCTTCACCATCTCGGTCTTCCTCAAGCAGTTCCTCTTCTCGGTCTACTTACACAAGAAGCAGATAAGATCAAATGATGTACACCATGATAACGAACAAAAAGCTCCTGCAGGCGGTCGTGGCTGCCATAGCTCTGCTACCGGTCTCGTTGGCAGCACAGTCAGAGACGGATGCGATCCGTTACAGCAGAACTGAACTCGGAGGGTCGGCTCGTTACTCAGCCATGGCAGGTGCTATGGGGGCTGTAGGTGTTGACTACTCTTCCCTGCGACAAAATCCGGCTGGATCGGCTCTTAATCGGCGAGATTTGGTTATCTCATTTACAGCAAACTACAATCAGGACAGTTGGGATGCCACTTGGAAGGGGAATAGGAACAATCAAAAAGGAGGAGGGCTCTCTTTTGAGGAGCTATCCCTGATGTGGAAGTTTCCCTCCTTGGACGACAACATTACTTACGCCTTCGGGGTACAAAGGGAGTGTGACTTCAATCGCAAAGTGGATATATCCGCAGCAAGTCCCGGAGCCTCTTTGGCTGACTATGTGTCCGCCATGATCAATAATATGCAGAGAAAGGGTAACCTTATACCTCACAAAAATCTCTCCAACAAAAACTTCCAAAACTCCTCCACTCCTTGGATTGGAATTCTTGGTTACGAAGGGGGATGGATAGACTCCAACGATCCAGCAGGAGGTCTGTATTTCCCTCGCTATGTCTACGATGGCAAGATAGAACTCCCCCAGTCGGCCGAGATTCAATTGCAGGAATCGGGAGAAAAGTGGCGGTACGATGCTAATTTTTCTTTTGATATTGATGACAATCTCTTCCTGGGGATAGGAGTTGACTTCCATACCTTAGTCTATCAGGCAAAGAGTAACTATACGGAGTTCTATCTACAAGATGAGAAGGACAAGAAGAAGGATTATTTGGGGCTCGATGGATTGGTAAAAGCGACCGGTTCTGGAGTTGGGTTCAATTTCGGGGTAATCTATGCACCCATCCCTGAGCTTAGATTAGGAGCCGCCTACTACTCGCCTACATGGTGGTCTATGCGACGCGAATACGTAGCCACCGGATCATCTCGTTACGGGGGAGATCGAGCTCAAACCAATTCGAAAGGGGAGATTGTCAAGACCTTGTCGATCGAAACGCCACAAGGGATGAGTGCCTATGCCTTGCGCACACCATGGAGATTCACAGCCTCTTTGGCCTCTATCCTAGGACAAAGGGCGATCTTGAGTGTAGACTATGAGTACAGAAATCTCGGAAGCAACAGATTCGGAGACGAAGAGGATGCGTCGGATGCTTCTTACATCGGAGACAATCAAGCCATCAAAGAGGATTTTGGACATGAACATACACTACGTATCGGAGCCGAGTTTCGTGTAACAAATCGCTTTAGTTTGCGAGCTGGTGGCATGCTCCGTAACCAACCGGTGAAAAACAGTCGAATCAATGATTATACTAAAGGACAAGAACAAGAGGTTTATGTAGCGGGTACCACTCCTCACTATGTATTACCAGACAAAAGCTCCGCCCTTACTTGTGGATTTGGGTACCGCCTTTCTCCCAATTGGTCTCTTGATGTGGCTTTTTTATGGCAACAATATCGGAGCCATTTGATCACCTTCCCTTTCATCAACGATGAAGGTCCGCTACTTGATCCTAAAGTTGGAGCTTCGACGCAAGCCGAACCACGACCTACTCAACTCCCGATAGAACTTAATAGACATAAGTTCAGCTCTTCGGTAACCCTCTTGTATCGATTCTAAGGCGCAAGAGCCCTTCGTACAAGCAAAAGAGACCGGTCAGTTGGCGGTATAGTCGTTACAGCCAGGACCGGTCTCAGTTGTTTCTGATCAATTTTCAATAAGATATTCTTAGCCGAGTGAGGATCAACTTTGCCAAAGGTCGGGATTGATTAACTTTGCCTTGGTATTATGATTTCACGTGCAATGATAGGATTTTGCCATCCACAATATCGTAACGGCACAATAGTAGTTGTTGAGAGGTGGAGTCGATCTACTCGCTTCACTCCAGTAAGACAAAGCATTACATCTTGATAATGAAAAGAATCACGTCTCTATTTCGGATGGCCTGTATGATGGCCTTGGTAATTTTGAGTACCCAACCGGCTTCGGCGATGCATATTATGGAAGGATATCTGCCGATGAGTTGGTGTGTGATATGGTATGTGGCCTCCCTTCCTTTTATTTTCCTGAGCTTTTTGTACCTGCGTAGGTTAGTCAAACGCTCGCCTCGTTCTCGTATCGGTTTAGGATTGGCAGGGGCCTTTGTTTTTGTTCTCTCTGCTCTCAAACTTCCTTCGGTGACAGGAAGCAGCTCACACCTCACAGGGACAACACTCGGGACCGTGACCGTAGGCCCCATGGCGATGCCCTTATTAGGACTGATCGTCTTGCTTTTTCAAGCCCTCTTGTTGGCTCACGGGGGGCTTTCAACTCTTGGCGCTAACATCTTTTCTTTGGCCGTAGCAGGGCCGTTCGTTGCCTATGCAATCTACACCACATTAGGCAAACTCAAGGTCAATCGAAATATAAATCTCTTCGTGGCAACCTTTTGCGGTACTATGGCTACTTACATCACAACTTCTTTCCAATTGGGCATCGTTTACCCAGATGCACAAACTGGGATCTTGGGTGCCGCAATGAAATTCTTAGGGATCTTCGCCATAACTCAAGTTCCTCTAGCAATCCTTGAAGGGGTAATCACAGCTTTAGTGTTTTCTATCCTACTTAAACAAGGGATTGAGCCAGTCAATATGCTTATACCAGAACAGGAGAAGAACGAATGAGACATACAGCTAATAAAGTTATATTGGGATTTTTAGCTCTGTTGGCCTTATCTGTGCCTATTGTAGGGATATTTGTGGACTTCGGAAGCGGTACAGATGATGCTGCAGGAGAAATGATTTGGGAAATAGCACCAAGCTACCAACCAGCCGAGCGAAACTTCGGGCTATCTCCAAGTGAAGATGTGGAGCCCTGGCTCTTCGTTCTCCAGATAGTGATTGGCCTTGTGGTATTCGCTGTTGCACTGTATGCGTTGAAAAGAAGTCGTAAAAAGCGGGGTTAGTTTCCGATAAGCAGTATGCAAGGCGAAGCATCTCACACTCTTTCTTCCAAGAAGTTCGTATATTTCTTAGCTCTCTGTATTATCTTGTTAATCGGAGTCCTGTTATCGCCTTCTATCTTGGTGTTGATGGTTATATCCATTGGCATATATGGTTTTTTACTTTGGAAGAAAAGTGATGAGCTGAAGAAGTTAAAACATACGATCTCGGTAGCATTGGTCTTCATATTGTTCGGTGCTCTACCACTGTTGCTAGAGCGTGTGGATGCAAACAGCCAAGCATATATCTCCTACTGGAAATGGGGTATTACTCCCTCTTCTCTGCAAACAGCTCTTTTGGTCGGCAGCCGCTGCTTCGCCTCTTTTAGTGTCCTTCTGGTTATCATGATCTACGTTCCTATTTACTCATTAGCCACCCAAATGAGAAGTATTGGCATCCCGACACTTTTTGTCGATCTATTCGAATTGGTATACCGCTACACACACGTGCTCTCGGAAACTGCGGATCGTGTCCGAACAGCCCAAATAGCACGTTTAGGATATGGCTCGTGGCACAACAAAGTGCAGCACTCGGCTCAACTCGTTGGTCAGACACTGGTTCTGGCATACGATGAAGCCGATAAAATGTACAATGGTCTACTCTCTCGTGGTTTTGACGAACAACTCGGCAACTTAACAGACAAAACCACTCCTAATTACGATCCCTCCGCTCCTATCATTCGCCTTGAGAAAATCTATTGTGGCTACAATCGCAGCAAGACGATCCTCAAAAATCTTGACCTCAGCATCAATAAGGGGCAGAAACTCGTAATTCTTGGGAGTAACGGGGCTGGGAAATCGACACTATTCCTCCTTCTCGGTGGCATACTCAAGCCTACAATTGGGAGTTTCCAACTAGGAGAAACAAAGCTTGACCTCTCCTCTGCTTCTCTTACCCTCCTGCGCAGAGAGGTTGCCCTAGTTTTCCAAAATTCTAACCACCAGCTTTTTACTCCAACGGTAGAAGACGAAATCGCTTTTGGTCTCAAAAACATCGGAATGCATGGAGATGAGTTAAGAGAGCGTGTGGAGCGACAGCTTGAGCAATTCGGTCTTAAGGATAAGCGACATACTCCCCCTCACCAACTTAGTGATGGGCAAAAGAAATGGGTGGCAATGGCCGCCGTATTGGCGACTGATCCTTCCATTATCATTTTAGACGAACCAACCTCAAACCTGGACTGCTACTATAGTCGCAAGGTTATAGAACTGACGGAAGATCTGAGCAACAGAGGAAAGACGGTCATACTCTCTACTCATGACATGGATCTGGCTTTCGACTGGGCAGATAGAGCTGTGGTGATACAAAAGGGAGAAATCCTTGGTGATGGTACTCCCTTGGAAATATTTTCGGATACAGAACTACTACAAAAAGCACATTTGAACAGACCTCGACTACTTCAAACCAGAAATTCTAAACAAATAGATAGTATTCTTCCTTCGACAAACTCACATCCGACAACAATTCCACTCAGACGGTTGCCCGAAACAAAGGCTTACTTCCCTCTCTTTCTCCACAGTAAGGCTATCAGAGCCCTTGTGGTGGGAGGGGGACGCGGAGCTGCAATAAAGGCTTTCTCTCTCTCGAACTCAGGAGTACAAACTACTCTAATCGCTCCTCAGAACGAAGAGAGTATGCAGAAGCTTTCGAGAGTAGATCTATTAAACATCGAGAAGCGTGAGTTCAAGGCTGGAGACACAACTGGATATCAGTTGGTAGTCGCAGCCACAGGGAGTTTGTCGAAGGACAGAGAGATATGTTCTGAAGCAGCTTCTCATTCGGCTCTTTACGCCCTCCTAAGCGATCCACAAAATAGTTTGTGTCAATTTGCAGCCACAGGACGCAAAAATGGCGTCGAAGTAGCCGTCCATAGTACATATCGACTACCCAGGCTTTCCGTGATACTGCGTGATAAATTCATGTCCTCTCTTCCCTCTTTCTCAGAACAAGACTTGGCTGAGCTCAAGCGACTTCGGGAAGATTGGGTCGAGAATAGAACCTCACATCCGTCTAAGGCGACTTTGTACGAACAGGCCTATGACAATCGATTGAAAAGACTCTTAGACAATGCCACACCATGATCGGATTAATTGGAATCAATCATAATACAGCTCCGGTAGAAGTACGACAGCAATTTGCCCTATCTGCTCCCGAAGCCTCATCTTTCGTCGAAGGCTTGGTACAAGCAGGGCATGTCCTTGGTGCAGTTGTACTCTCCACGTGCAATCGCATTGAGGTATATTTCGAGCACGAAGCTGACAACACTTCTGTCTCTCGTACCGTAGCAAACCGGCTCCGAACATTCAAGAAAGTAAGAGACGCAATAGAGCCACATCTATACGACTACCATTCTAGAGATGCGATGTCACATCTATTTCGCTTAGCGTCCGGGTTGGAGTCCATGGTAATAGGGGAAACACAGATACTAGGGCAGCTAAAAGATGCTTTCCGTCGAGCTAATGACAACAATCAAAGTACATCTACCCTCTCGAGACTCTTTCACAAGGCTTTTGAGACAGCCAAGCTTATTCGTACAAGGTTTATTGTCTCCTCAACTCCTATCTCGGCAGGTGCAACGGCTGTACGCATGATGGACAGCTTAGATGGTGTCTCGCGAGATATGCCTGTTCTGATTTTGGGTGCGGGACAAATGGCTGAGACGATCTTTGAAGCTTTGACAGAATTGGGTTACACATCTATAAGCATGTATAACCGCACCCGAGAGCGTGCGGCCAAAATGGCATCTTTGCGTGGGATCGCCTACTATTGTGAGGGAGAATTGTGCAAAGCATTAGCCTCTTCTCGACTGATCTATGTAGCAACATCTTCACTGACTCCTATTGTAAGCAAGAATGAGATACCTACTTCCAAAGAGGATGTGTTTCTCTTCGACATGAGCGTGCCTTGCAACATTGATCCAAATGTGAAAGAGCTCTCGTACGCAAAGGTCTTTACGATAGATGACCTCAAAGAAAATGGAAATACAGAGACGTCCTTAGATTTTGATCAAATCGAACGCTGTATCCAGCTTAAGGTAGATGAATTCGCGGCATGGGTCGAAGCGTCTCAGCTTAGACAAATCATAGGAAGGGTACAGGAGGTCAGCAAGATAATTCTGCAAAAAGAACTCTCTTTTCTCTCCCCCCTTTTGCAACCACAAGTCCGAAGCGTAATTGAGGAACACAACGAGCACTTTCGCATCACTGCATCTACTGCTATAGTTACGGCCCTCAAGGATATTACAGACGGCGGTCGCAACATGAAATATGCCGATGCCATCAATGCCCTTTGCCAAGCAATAGAGGAAAAAGAGAGATGAAAAACCGCATTGTCATTGGCACCCGCGGGAGTCGCCTAGCACTTAAGCAAACTGAAATAGTTGCGGAAGCTCTGGTGAAAGTCTTCCCTGAAATAAGCCCGGAAATTTGTGTTATTTCAACCCAAGGAGATAGAGACTTGAAAATCTCTCTTAGTGGGCGATTAACCAAGGGGCTTTTCACAGAAGAGATCGAAAGGGAACTTCTCAGTGGAAAGATAGATATTGCTGTACATAGTCTTAAAGATTTACCAACGCAGTCCACACCTGGGATTGTCATTGGGGCCTATCTTCAACGGGCGATGGTGGAAGATGTGTGGATAGGCCATATACCATTGGATGAGCTACCGCCTAATAGTGTTGTTGGGACTTCCAGCCCAAGGCGGGAAGCCCAACTCTTGCGTATGTACCCTCATCTGTTGATTAAAGAGATCAGAGGAAACGTGGAGACTCGAATTGAAAAGGTCAAAAGAGGGGAATACGCGGGTATCCTGATGGCCCGCGCAGGAATGATTCGATTGGGTATGGAAGATCAAATTACACAAGTATTACCGACATCGGTTATTGTTCCAGCTCCTGGACAGGCAGCCATTGCTGTGCATAGGAGAGAAGATGATGACCAGATTGCCTCCTTACTCGATACAATCAATCACATTCCCACACAAAAAGAAGTGCTTACCGAACGATATATCCTATCCTCTATGGGAGGTGGATGTGCCATCCCTCTTGGTTGTTGCTGCAGCTATGATGAGAAAGAAAATGACTACACCGTGGAAGCTTTTTATCAAAGACAAAAACATGGCCATTCGATCTATCTCAAACATACTTTCCCCGAAAACGAATACCAACAGGGTATCTCCCATATCACAGGCCAACTCAACGAGCTATAACCACAATGATACAGCAAGGCAAAGTGTACCTCGTAGGTGCAGGACCCGGAGATCCCGATCTTATTACCTTGAAAGCCGCTCAGCTATTGACAGAGGCGGATGTAGTGGTTTATGATGCGTTGTCGAATGATTCTCTCCTTGGTCTGTGCAAGGCCACAGCTGAAAAGGTCTTCGTGGGTAAACGCATCGGGCGACATTCATATGCCCAAGAGGAGATCAACCAAATCTTAGTAGTCCAAGCACAAAAAGGGCGGAGCGTCGTGCGGCTCAAGGGAGGAGACCCTTTTGTCTTTGGGAGAGGAGGGGAAGAAATGCTGGCTCTACACAGAGAAGGACTCCCCTATGAAGTTGTCCCGGGTGTTACTGCTGGTATAGCAGTACCCGCCTATGCAGGGATACCAGTGTCACACCGTGGGGTATCGACGTCCATCATTTTCATTACAGCTACTACCAAGGAGCACCAGACTCCTGATATAGATTGGGATGCCCTCGCTCGAATGGGTGGGACAATTGTTTTCTATATGGGAACCCAAGTGGCTCCGCTTATCAGCCAAAAGCTCATTGAAGCCGGACTAAAACGAGATACGCCCATGTGCATCATTAGTGATGGAACACTCCCCACTCAGCGTATCATCAAAGCAAGTGTGGCAGATTTCACACTAGACTACACCGACTATGAAAGCCTTTCTCCTGGGCTGGTTGTAATCGGGGAGGTAGTAGCCTTTGCAGAACAATACGCTTGGCGGTTATCCAAGCCTTTGACTGGCAAGAATATCCTTGTTACACGCTCCCTGGCGCAATCCTCCAGATTAGCCGAGCAATTGATACAAGAAGGAGCAAGCGTTACAACTCTGCCAACGATTGAAATTATACCTTGCAAAAATCTTTCTGAACTGAGCGAAGAAATTCAGCACATAACCAACTATCGGTGGATTGTATTCACCTCAACCAATGGGGTGGAAATCTTTTTTACTAAGCTTCGTACAATGGGATTGGATCTACGCAAACTACATCAGCTCAAGTTTGGAGCCGTAGGTAAGGCTACTGCAGCGGCTCTACGCAAGGAGGGGATTCTTGCTGATTTTGTACCACTAAGACATAGTGGAGTTGACTTTGCAGAAGAATTCATAAGCAAACAGCCGGATCTGCGAGGTTTGCGTATTCTCATTGCCGGGTCAACTCTATCTTCCGGAGCTTTACCTCAACTATTGGGACAGGCAGGGGCGATGTGTCGTTTTGTAGCGATATACGACAATCGTCCCATCACATACAGCAAGGAGCAGATCGACTCCCTGACAACAAGGCCTATTGACTACATCACATTTTGCAGTTCTTCAGCTGTAGAAAACTTCTACCATATGGTCGAGCAATATAGATTGCAAGATTGGGTGAAAGGGATACGCAAAGTCTCCATCGGGCCTATGACATCAGCCTCAGTGGCTAAATATGACCAGGGCAATCTTCTACAAGCATCGCAAGCCAGTATACCGGCTTTGGTACAGGCAATCATAACAGACAACAACTAATCATACAACATCTACCATGTTTCCACAGACCAGACTTCGTAGACTAAGAAGCTCAGTCCAAATGCGAGCATTGGTGCGTGAAACAGCCATTGCACCGAGTGATTTCATAGCCCCCTTATTTGTCGTACACGGCCAAAACATTAAGGAAGAAATATCGGCCATGCCGAATCAGTATCGCTTCTCCATAGATAAGGTGGTGGATGAGTGCCGCGAGCTGGATGCCGAGGGTGTCTCTGGCGTAATGCTCTTCGGGATACCTGCGCACAAAGACTCGACCGGATCCGAAGCCTACAACAGCGATGGCATCGTACAGCAAGCTATCAGAGCTATCAAGGCCGAGCTTCCCCACTTCCTGGTGATTGCAGACATCTGCATGTGCGAATATACAGACCATGGACACTGCGGTATCATACATGACCATGATGTGGACAATGATGCCACACTCGAGTATCTATCAAAGCAAGCTGTATCTCTGGCCAGTGCTGGGGTGGACATGGTGGCTCCTTCTGATATGATGGATGGACGCATCGCAGCAATGCGCCAAGCATTGGACAAGGCCGGCTACACCAATTTGCCTATCATGGCTTACTCAGCCAAGTTCAGTAGTGCGTTCTATGGTCCGTTTCGCGAGGCCGCAGACTCTGCGCCTTCTTTTGGAGACAGACGCTCCTATCAAATGGATCCGGCTAATACCGATGAGGCGATACGTGAAATACGTGCAGACATTGAGGAAGGAGCGGATATCGTAATGGTAAAGCCTGCTCTACCCTACCTGGACATCATTCGTCGAGCTACTGATCTTTTTGATCTCCCGATGGCAGCGTACAATGTCAGTGGCGAATATGCAATGGTCAAGGCAGCAGCAGCCAATGGATGGATTGACGAAGAACGTATCATTCTTGAATCCCTTCTAAGCATCCGGAGAGCGGGAGCCAAAATTATCATTACTTACTTCGCCAAGGAAGCAGCGAGGTTGCTGAACAATAGATCGACAAGATGAGTACGCATGAGCATTCAGAAGCCTTATTCAACGAGGCTTGTCGGTATATTCCCGGAGGAGTAAACAGTCCTGTGCGTGCATTCCGCAGCGTAGGAATGACTCCCCTGTACATAGATCATGGTGTCGGAGGCCATATTTTTGATGTTGATGGTAACGAATACATCGACTTCATTTCTTCTTGGGGGCCGCTTATCCTCGGCCATGCCAACCCTGCCATACAGGAAGCTATTTGTGCAGAGTTACAAAAGGGGACCAGCTATGGAGCTTGCAATGCTCTAGAAGTAGAGATGGCCAAAGCTATTTGCTCTTTTTTCCCATCGGTAGAGAAAGTACGCATGGTCAACTCGGGCACAGAAGCTACGATGAGTGCCATTCGTTTAGCCCGGGGCTATACGGGGCGCGAGTTGGTCATTAAATTCGATGGCTGTTACCATGGCCACGCAGACAGTTTTCTTATCCAAGCAGGATCCGGTTTAGCGACCTACGGTACAAGTGGTAGTGCAGGTGTTACAGCTCGTACCGCACACGACACCTTGGTGGCTACATACAACGATATTGATTCCGTTCGCCTTTTACTTGATACCCACCCGAACGAAGTTGCAGCTGTGATTTTGGAGCCAATCATGGGCAATATGGGACTAATCCTACCTCAGGGGAATTTCTTGCAAGAGTTGAGAGACTTGACTCAGGATCGAGGCGTCATCCTTATTTTCGATGAAGTGATCAGTGGATTCAGGGCTGCCAAAGGAGGTGCACAGGAGCTCTATGGGATTCGACCGGATCTCACATGCTTAGGCAAAATTATCGGGGGCGGATTACCGGTAGGTGCGTTTGGGGGGCGTGCAGATATCATGGACAAATTGTCGCCTCTCGGCCCAGTCTACCAAGCCGGCACGTTATCGGGCAATCCTCTTGCCATGGCCGCTGGTATAGCTATGCTTCAGCAACTTGCCACTCCGAGATTTTATGAAGAAATGGAGAAGATTGGAGAGCGGTTTGAGAGTCTTGTTCGGGAAGCGATTGCACCCTATGCCAATCGTCTGTCATTCAATCGTAGCGGTTCTCTCTGCACCTTGTTTTTCAAAGCCGGAGGCGTAACGATGAATGCAGAAGCCAAACAAGCAGACACGGCTCTCTACGCTAAATATTTCCGTCTGATGCTCAACGAAGGGATTTATTTACCTCCCAGTCAATTTGAGTGTATGTTTCTAAGCAAAGCGCACAGCGAGGAGGACTTACAGAGGACAGCTCAGGCTATGCGCAAGACTCTCGATCGTATTTTGAACTAGCGTTCTGCACTCTCTACAGGTCCTGCCCAAACAACCCATGTGACAGGGCATGCTAAAAGCCAGCTGAGTAAAAGACTCCCTTTTTACTCAGCTGGCTTTTAGCATGCAATCCGAGAAAAACGACAGACAATTCAATAGATGACACCAAAGCTCCTATTACAGAGTCCCAAATTCCACGTGTCGTAGCTATTTCTCCGACACGTGGGAACATCGGCTACAACGCGTGAGAGTTTTTGCTGAGATAGGAAAGAAGCCAACACCATTGTGGGGACTTCGTTTGGTCCCCTTCGCAGCCTGCGTTTTCTCAAATGAAAAGCCTAGGAAATTGGTCACTGCAAAATAAACAGGTTACCTTTGCACGAAAATTTAATAAATGCAAAACCCAAGTTCATAATGGATAGCAAAAAAAATAAGCTCTTTCGGCCTAAGTTTTTTGATGCAATACGCTCCTACAACGGCTCACTACTCGTAGCCGATCTAATGTCGGGACTGATTGTGGGGATTGTGGCCCTCCCTTTAGCCATCGCATTTGGTATTGCTTCGGGAGTTTCCCCCGAGGTAGGTCTCCTTACAGCGATCATAGGCGGATTCCTCGTTTCGTTCCTGGGAGGATCCTCAGTACAGATTGGTGGGCCTACCGGTGCGTTCGTTGTCATCATATATGGCATTATACAGCAACATGGTATTGATGGGTTGATTATTGCCACTCTCATGGCCGGGGTGATGCTACTCCTTATGGGGCTATTCCGCTTGGGGAACCTCATCAAGTTCATCCCTTATCCGATCGTTGTCGGCTTCACTGCCGGTATTGCACTCACGATATTCTCCACACAAATAAGTGACTTACTCGGTTTAGGTCTTAAGTCCGTCCCCGGAGATTTTATTGGGAAATGGGAGGTGTATTTGCAAGAATTATCGGCAATAACACCTATAGCTGTTGCTTTCGGGATCGGAGCCATCATAATTATCGCCCTGACGCCCAAACTGACGAAAAAGATCCCCGGATCGCTCGTGGCCATTATCATTCTCACAGTGACCGCATATTTTCTGCGCTCGCACGGAATAGATGGGATAGAAACAATCGGAGACCGATTTGAAATTACCACGGCTTTGCCCACGCCCCATCTGCCTATTTTTTCAATCGATACTATACGAGATCTATTTCCATCGGCCTTCACAATTGCTCTTTTGGGAGCTATTGAGAGTCTTCTATCAGCCAGCGTAGCAGATGGGATCACCGGGGACAGACATCGGTCCAACACAGAACTTATTGCTCAAGGGGCGGCCAACATTGTAGTTCCCCTCTTCGGGGGGATACCTGTCACGGGTGCAATCGCCCGCACAATGACAAACATCAATAACGGCGGACGTACTCCAGTCGCAGGAATCATCCACGCAGTCGTACTTCTGCTAATTCTTCTTTTTCTGGGGCCTCTGATGGATTATATCCCGATGGCCGTATTGGCCGGAGTCTTGGTGGTTGTCTCTTACAATATGAGTGGTTGGAGGTCTGTTTGGAGTATTGCCAGAGGAGAACGAGGTGGCTGTATCGTTATGCTTACGACCCTCATCCTCACTGTCTTGTTAGACCTGACGATTGCCATTGAAATAGGAATCCTATTGTCGATGCTCCTATTGATGAAGCGCATTACCGATACGACAAGTATTGTTGTAAGCAGGGACAAAATGAAAGTTGATGCCGATAGCGAATTAGCCGACACACAGCAGACCGATGCCGAGCTATCCCTACCCAAAGGCGTTGAGGTGTATGAAATCAACGGTCCCTACTTTTTCGGTATTGCGAATCGATTTGAGGAAGCGATGAATGCAATCGGAGATAACCCGAAGGTAAGAATCGTACGAATGCGTAAGGTCCCATTCATGGATAGTACGGCTGTGCACAATTTGGAAGGAATGATACGTAACTCTCGAGGGAAAGGGGTCGAAGTGATCCTTAGCGGAGTGCGACCCGATGTCAGAGAAACACTTAGGGCCAATCAAATTGATCGTCTCTTACCTGATCGCTATATCTGCTCAGATATTCATCAGGCAGTTGCATTGGCGACTGATCTATGTCGGTAAGAGAAAATAAACACAGCCTATTCGTGGAGAAACATATCATCCTCGAGACATTTGAGGTACTGCATAGGAAGGGGGAAATCCCTGCCCTTCGGAAGCTCTGCGGACTGTATCACTCAGCTTTTGCTCGGAATGAACAGCGAGACTGGAAAGACATTATAGCTCATGGCAAACCGCGCAAAGCGGCCTATACTCCCACGGCAGTCTATGCCGGAGATGATTTAGTGGGGCTATGTACTTATTGGACTTTAACCCCGGGATGGTGCTATCTGGAACACCTTGCCTTCTTCACCCGCTACCGAGGCTGTGGGTTGGGGAGCCAACTACTTAAGCAGTTACGAAAAGGCTGCGAATTAGTCCTTGAGGTAGAACCACCAAGTCTTTCGTCAATGGCAGAAAAGCGATTACGATTTTACCTTAGGAATGGCTTTGAAATCCTATCGAAAAATTATTGGCAGCCTCCATATCGCCTGGAAGACCAACCCACAGCTCTTTGGCTCCTTTCAACGACCAAAGTAGGAACCCAAAAGCTGGAAACAGAAATTCACCAATGCGTCTACAACGCAACGGAGATAGATTGAAACATTTGCAATGAAGATTGGGAGTATAGAGCTTGGGGATAAACCGCTATTGCTCGCACCGATGGAGGATGTTACTGACATGGCCTTCAGACAGATGGTGAAGAAGTTCGGGGCAGATTTAGTATACACGGAATTTGTAGCGGCTGATGCACTAATAAGGGATGTTGCCGGCAGTATTCGCAAAATGCAAGTGAATGACGATGAAAGGCCAGTTGCTATCCAAATCTATGGCCGAGATGTTGAGACAATGCGTAGAGCAGCCGAGATCGCAGCGGCAGCCAAACCTGATCTTATCGACCTCAATTTCGGTTGCCCTGTCAAGCGAGTTGCAGGCAAAGGAGCAGGGAGTGGCATGCTGCGAACGCCCGAATTGATGCTTGATATTGTCCAATCCGTCGTCAAGGCAGTAGATCTACCAGTTACAGTTAAGACTCGTTTAGGCTGGGATGCCTCTTCCATCATCATTGAGACATTAGCCGAGCAACTGCAAGATTGTGGTATAGCGGCTCTTTCGATCCATGGCAGGACACGCGCTCAAATGTACACGGGAGAATCCGACTGGGAACCGATAGGTAGAGTGAAAGCAAATCCTCGAATACACATCCCAATCATCGGGAACGGTGATATCACCACGCCCGAAAAGGCAGCTGATGCTTTTGAAAAATATGGGGTCGATGCAGTAATGGTGGGACGGGCCTCAATTGGTTGCCCATGGATATTCACCCAAATGAAACATTATCTCCACTACGGATCGAAGCTACCACCGCTTTCGACACCCGAGGCCATCGAAATCCTCAAACAACTTGTGCGCAATAACATTGCAAAACTCGGGGAAACACGGGGAATCCTACACTCTCGCAGACATATCGCAGTAAGTCCCATATTCAGAGGTATCCCAAATTTTCGTCCTACGCGGATTGCAATGCTCAGAGCCACTAACACGCGTGAGCTATTCGGCCTCATGGACGAAACCGAAAAACTATTGAGCTAAAAACAAACTGGGCAATAGAGGTGAGGCCATCTGCCACAAAGCGATACCAGCTGCGACAGAAACGTTAAGCGAATGCTTAGTCCCAAACTGAGGGATCTCCAAGCAGCAATCACACAAATCTATTAGAGATTGCTTTACGCCAAAGACTTCATTTCCCAGTATCAGGACATAGCCCTCGTTTACATCTACAGATAGCTTTTCGAGAGAGAGGCTTCCATCAGCCTGCTCAAGGGCACAGATGCGATATCCCTTCTCCTTATAGAGCCAAACAGCTTCGTGTGGGTCTTTGAAGCTTTGCCAATAGACGCTATCCTCTGCACCCAAAGCTGTCTTGTGAATATCCGGATGAGGGGGGATAGCTGTGATGCCACAGAGCAGAACGGCCTCTAAACGAAAAGCATCAGCTGTGCGCAACACAGATCCTACATTGTTCATCGAGCGAATATCATCCAGTAAGACTACAATAGGTAGCTTTTCCAATCGTCGAAAAGTATCGATGTCCGGCCGTTGCATCTCTGTGATCTTCAGTTTCCGCATGTAATCATTCGTTTTACGGCCTCAGCCATTGCTATCATTTGGTGTTTGGGAGTGGAAGTTGCGCCACAGATCCCGATTGTACGAGGCAGTGGGGTAAGATGTTTGGCAGTAAGCTCCTCGGGTGCGCTCAAAAACACCGACCGAGGGTTGGCATTTCGGCAGTGCTCAAACAGGACTTTACCATTAGAACTTTTACGACCGGCCACGAAAAAGATCAGTTCGTGCGAAGCAGCGAACTCCCGAATATGAGGGATACGATTGGATACCTGCCTACAGATGGTATCGTAATGCTCAAAGCGGAGTCCTGCATCAAGCCTTTGACCAATCATCTCTATGATCTTGGCATAGCCTTCCAGACTTTTCGTTGTCTGAGAAAACAGCAAAACGGGGCGGCTCTTGTCTATCAATTCAATTTCTGCTGGAGACTCGATCACGACAGCATTGCCCTCACATTGCCCTACCAAACCATTCACCTCGGCGTGTCCTCGCTGACCATAGATAACGATCTGTGCACGCTCCCCTACCGAACTTTGGTAAGCGTCTCGAATACGCCTTTGCAAGGCCAAAACCACCGGACATGTGGCGTCCACTATTCTTAGGCCTCTCTCCTCCGCCATTCGATAGACAGACGGTGGCTCCCCATGAGCCCTCAACAACACTTTAGCATCGGAAAGCTCTTGTAGATCCGCATAGGAGATTGTCCGCATGCCTCGCCCCTCCAGACGCTCCACCTCTCGGCCGTTGTGTACAATGTCTCCGAGGCAATAGAGAGTCTCACCACTGCTATCGAGTTCTCTCTCTACTGATCGAATAGCATTGACCACCCCGAAACAAAAGCCAGAGCCTTCGTCTATTTCTATTTCAGGAACCATCGTTACCCCATGATCTCTCGATAGCGCTCCAATAACCATTGGCTCTGCTCGGATATGGTCATATCGGAGTTATCCAATACCAGCGCATCTGGTGCCTGGCTAAGAGGAGAGACAGCCCTGTGGGAGTCGATGTAGTCACGCTCATTGATATTGTCCAAGACTTCCTGCAATGTTGTGGAAGTATCTCCTTTGGTCCGCAATTCGTCAAGCCGTCTTTGAGCCCTTACTTCAGGCCTAGCCGTAACAAAGATTTTCATCTCAGCCTCGGGGAAGACTGTCGTGCCAATATCTCTCCCATCCATTACGATCCCTTTCTGCTTGCCCATCTGTTGCTGCAATTTGACCATTGCGGAACGGACAATCGCCAAAGTACTAATCGGGCTAACCTTGGCAGAGACTTCCATCGTTCGGATCTCATTTTCCACATCTCGGCCATTGAGCAGGGTATGCGAGCGTCCCTCCTCAGGTACGAAACGGAAGCCAACCTGAATGTCATTCATTGCATTTTTGATGGCTTTCTCGTCCGGCTCGCCATCCTTCCACAAGCCATGTTGCAGGGAATAGAGTGTCACAGCCCTATACATTGCTCCCGTGTCGATGTACACATAGCTCAAATTGCGAGCCAAATCCCTTGCCATGGTACTTTTGCCACAGGAGCTATGGCCATCTATGGCAATTATTATACGTCTATCTTGCATTGTATTATTTACTTGAATGGTGGTCAGATTTCACTCCGCGACGAACCGATTGGGAAACTCACACTGAGCATCAGAGAGAGAGCCGAGGGATGGTACGATGAGGCGGCAAGTTGGATGTGCATCAGCGATGTCTTGAGACCCGCTCCCAAGGAAAAGCCAGACAACGCTCCTCCATTTTGTACGTGCAAATCCTCTGCCAATGCCGAATTGTACGAAGCAATCAAATTGAATTTCTCTGCCGTATGGAACTCCATCCCAACAATTAGGTGCCGCAAACTTCGCTTAAGCAAAGACCCTCTCTCTTCCCTCCACAGTTTGGGATTCATATTGTGAAGCAACAAATGGACTCTGAAAGGAGCATGTGACAATCCCTGACTAAGACCTATCTGTAAGTCCCAAGGCAAAGACTCCCGCTCTTTGTGAAATCCCTTGAGCTGGGTGCCGATATTCGTCGCTGCAGCAGCCACGGACAAATCTTTCTCATCGTTGTAGTAGCTAATCCCGACATCCGCTCCCAAACCAAGAGAAGAATAACCCTCAATGTGTGAATACACCCCCTTGAATGTGACCCCTCCTCTGAAAAAGTAGGAAAGGTCATAGGCATAACTCGCCTGCATAGCCAAGTCTGTAGCAGAGAAACTACCGGTGGATTTGCCTGCAATATCATAGCCGACCATCTTGCCATATTGCACAAAACGTGAACCTACAGCCCATGCTCCACGCTCGCCCCAACTTTGTCCATAAAGGACAGAGCCACTATGTGCCATGCCAATATAGTTAAGATAGGAGAGAGAGAGCTTGCCACGCATCTCTTGGCCGAAAAGTCCAGGATTGGAAAAAACCATTGCTGGATTTTGACTGATGTAAGAGACCGTTCGCCCACCCAATGCCGCAACTTCGGCAGAAGCCGGCAACTGCAAAAAGCCATAGACACCACGCTTAGTGAATGACTGAGCAGCGGCTGGCTGCACGATTGAAAGCAGCAGTGCCATTACCAATGTAGGCGATACCGATGAACAAAACAGGAGCCTCTTCATACGCACAAAGATAGCACAAAGCACCACTTAGGAATGCAACCAAGCCTCATCATCCCGATTCGGCCTTCGGTAGCGAACTCGCACACGACTCACAAAAATCCGATCGAATTAGGTTTATCCCACCAATGCCCACACCTCGTTATTTTGTTCACGTCAGAAATTTTGCTCCGACGCGTAAGAGTTTTTCTCCGGACGCATCAGATTTATTGTTCTCTCCTGTGAGAATTTCGCCCGGCTTCTCATTATCCACATAATAGGATATAAACAAAGTTCTTAGACAGCAAAGGCTGACAAACAAAAAGGAGTGAGTGAAAATAACCGAATCCACGAAAGGTAAAACGGCAACACGCTTTCCTCTCTCTCAGAGATCACGTAAGAGAAAAACCTTGTGAGCGCAAGGCAATAGAAAAAGCCGTCCGGGCAAGTATTTCTCCGCCAAATCCAATTTTTCCCTTAAGGAAGCGTCAATTACCTCTTCAGTAATCAATAAGTCGGAATACAACTCAAAAGGAGTACTTTTGTTCCTTGACTGGGGTTTATCAGCTTTCTTATCAGTATGTAAATCTGCAACGATAGCAAACTGCTAAGAAGTGGAGCAACGAAACGCTGCTTTTGCACAAGGGATATATCTCAACTCGAAAGGAATGTTTGCATATGAAAGATTACAACTTTGCCGAGATAGAATCTCGGATTCAGGGCTACTGGCAGAGCCATCAAGTCTACAAGGTCTCTGAGGATAGTACGAAGCAGCCATACTACGTTCTCGATATGTTTCCCTACCCCTCCGGAGCCGGATTACACGTGGGGCATCCGCTCGGTTACATAGCCAGCGACATTGTCGCGAGATACAAGCGACATCGAGGCTTCAATGTGCTGCATCCCATGGGATTCGACTCTTTCGGTTTACCTGCCGAGCAATATGCTATTCAGACTGGACAACATCCCGAAAAGACAACGAGAGACAATGTAGCCCGCTATCGCGAACAACTTGATAAGATAGGATTCAGCTACGACTGGGATCGAGAGATACGCACTTCGGATCCCGAATACTACCGCTGGACTCAGTGGTGCTTCATCAAACTATTTGAATCCTATTACGACACAACTCAACGAAAAGCAAGGCCCATATCTGACCTCATCCAACACTTTGAGATAAGAGGAACCGATGGGATCACAGCCGTGGTGAGTGAAGAGCTGCATTTCACAGCTGATGCATGGAAAAGCATGAGCCTCAAGGAACAGTCTAATGTATTGATGAATTATAGGTTAGCTTACCAAGGCGATAGTTTGGTGAATTGGTGTCCTGCATTGGGTACTGTTCTGGCAAATGACGAGGTAAGCGAAGGCCTCAGTGTACGTGGAGGGCACCCGGTAGAGCAGCGCAAAATGCGCCAATGGTGTCTAAGGGTATCGGCCTATGCTGAGCGTCTACTTGATGATCTTGAAACTCTTGATTGGACCCCGGCCCTGAAAGAAATGCAGCGCAATTGGATTGGGCGATCGGAAGGAGCCGAATTAAACTTCCATGTGGACGGGGCCGATCTGGAATTTACGGTCTTCACAACCCGTGCTGACACGGTCTATGGAGTTTCCTTTGTTGTTTTGGCTCCCGAGAGCGAACTGGTTGAGCTGGTTACTCGCCCGAGGCAACAGGAGGATGTAGCTAACTATCTTGAGGCAACAAAGAAGCGAACGGAACGCGAACGCATTGCCGACAAGAGAGTGAGTGGCGTATTCACTGGCTCTTACGCAGTCAACCCGATTAGTGGAACAAAAGTCCCCATCTGGATCAGTGACTATGTACTAGCCGGGTATGGGACAGGGGCCATCATGGCCGTACCAGCACATGATAGCCGAGATTTTTCCTTCGCTAAAAAATTTGACTTGCCCATCATCCAAGTAGTGGTACCAGAAGGAGAAAAAGCCTCCGATCCCTCTGCATGGACAGATGCCATCGATAGCAAATCCGGCTCTATGATCAATTCGGATTCTCTCAATGGGCTATCAGTATCTGATGCCATACAAAAGGCAAAAGAAATTATCTTGGAGAAAAGGATTGGCCGAGTGAAAGTAAACTACCGTCTCCGTGATGCAATCTTCAGCCGGCAACGCTATTGGGGAGAGCCATTCCCCATTTACTACAAGGATGGGATCCCCTATCCTGTCGAAGAAAGTCTGTTACCTCTCTGCCTGCCAGAGGTGGACAAATTCCTTCCCACCGAAAACGGAGAGCCGCCCTTGGGAAGGGCGAAAGGTTGGCATACAGCAGATGGTTATCCCTTTGAACTAAGTACTATGCCAGGGTTTGCAGGAAGCAGTGCCTACTATCTGCGATACATGGATCCTCGAAATAAAAAGACGCTGGTTGGAGCAGAAGCAAATAGCTACTGGAAGCATGTCGATCTCTATATCGGGGGGACGGAGCATGCCACAGGTCACCTCATCTACAGCCGTTTTTGGAATAAATTCCTGTATGACTTGGGCATTGTTTGTGAAGCCGAACCATTCCGCAAATTAGTCAATCAAGGCATGATTCAAGGGCGATCCAGTTTCGTGTATCGTGTCAAAGACACCAACAAATTTGTTAGCTTCAATCTGAAAGATCAATACGAGGTTAGCCCCATACATGTGGATATAAGCCTGGTCAAAAACGATGTGTTGGATACTGAGGCGTTTAAGCAGTGGAGACCTGATTTTGCTTCAGCAGAATTTATTTTGGAAGACGGTAAATATGTCTGTGGGTGGGCTGTAGAAAAGATGAGCAAGTCGATGTTCAATGTCATTAATCCGGATGATATCATCGAGCGATATGGTGCCGATACACTACGTATGTACGAGATGTTTCTCGGACCACTCGAGCAAAGCAAACCCTGGGATACCAACGGCATTGATGGTGTGCATCGTTTCTTGAAAAAATTCTGGGCACTCTATTGCGATGAAAATGGTCTACGCGTGGACGACTCTAAGCCAACGGTCGACGAGTTGAAGCTCCTACACAAACTCATCAAGAAAGTAGGAGAAGATATTGAGCAGTTTTCTTTCAACACCTCGGTACCGGCATTCATGATCACAGTGACAGAGCTCGGCAAACTGGGTTGCCGTAGCGTGGAGATCCTACGCCCAATGCTAATTCTACTATCTCCGTTTGCACCTCATATCGCAGAAGAGCTGTGGCAAGCTACAGCCCCTGAGAGCGGGGGGGAACAACCGAATAGTATTGTGGACGCCCATTGGCCCGTACTCGACGAATCATTGCTGGTAGAAAAAACGATCTGTTATCCGGTAAGTTTCAACGGGAAAGTTCGATTCAACATTGACTTGGATGCCAACCTTACAAAGGAACAGATCGAAGCAGCTGCGCTGACCTCTCCCAATGCGACCAAGTGGCTTGATAGTAAATCTCCGAAGAAAGTAATCGTTGTACCAGGTCGCATCATCAACATTGTCATTTGACCAATCATAAAATATCTAATCTCACATCGCTATGACAGCAACTTCTACTCCTATCGTGACCAAGAAAGATTCGATTCAGACGGTCCTACGAGATCTCTTATTCATGTTCATGGGTGTCGCTGCCTATACTTTTGGTTGGACAGCTTTCATCCTATCGCAAGACGTAACTTCCGGAGGACTGGCCGGTATCACCACAATCATCCAAATCGCTACCAACATACCGGCAACAATCCCTTACAACATCATTAACGTTGGGTTGCTGGTTCTCTCTCTTATCTTTCTGGGATGGAAGTTCTCCCTCAAGACAGTTCTCGGTGTAGGGATGTTGGCTTTCACCATACCTGTGGGACAAGCCCTCTTCACCCCGACCGATACCGCCCAGGGGTTGCAGATCTACCAAAATTTGCCCGACTTCGTTACCAGCACGATTCCTCATGTAGGCCCAATGCTCACTAACGAACCTTTCGTGGCCCTTTTCATTGGTTCTATTTTCTGTGGGATAGGATTGGGATTCGTATTCTCTGTTAACGGTAGTACAGGGGGGACAGACGTTGTCGTAGCAATCATCAATAAGTACCGAAACATCTCTTTGGGGCGTGCAATGATCATGGTCGATACCGTTATCATTGTCACTGGCTGTATCGTGAGCCACTACTTCGGCCCCCAATATTCTTGGAGCGTGGCTATCGGCAAACTAGCATTCTCTGTTGTTGAAATATTGGTCGTAGCACAAACCCTAGACTTCTACATGAATAGCAATCGTCAGTCTGTTCAATTCTTGATCTTTAGCCTCAAATATGAGGAGATCAACGAGGCTATCACCAAGCGACTGCAACGGGGCTGTACAATACTGGAAGCTCAAGGAGGATACAGTCGCCAACCAGCTAAAGTTTTGATGGTAGTAGCACGGAAAAATATGTCTGTACCTATTCACAGAATTGTGCGCGAGATTGATCCAAAAGCCTTCGTATCCGAAGCTCGGGTTCGGGGTGTGTATGGAGAGGGATTTGATGCTCTAAACAAATAAGATCGGCCCAAACAAGAAGGTAGCTCTTGATCGAGAGGCGACCATCTCACAGCCATTGAATATGGGAGATGGTCGCCTCTCGATTTTAGGCTCTGCCAGGGGGTAGCTTTCACGGGAAGTAATAAGGAACAAAGAACAGGGGTGTAGTAGAGAATTACGGCGAGGGTTCTAGATCCTCAGTAAAAGCCACAGAAATGCACGAATTTGCATCTGCTGCCATCACCCTAAAGGCTATCTTGTTCGATTAGCTCTTCGGAAAACTCCTCTTGTCTCATCTTGGGAAAGATGTACCTTTGCTTGCGGGTGCGAAGCGGGTTCCCAAGGAAGGATCTCGCATAAGCGTCCCCTTTGTCGGATATGTGGTGCACACAATTCAAGCAATCAGAATCATATGAACAGTAGATTTTACTCCAATATCAGCAACCTTGTACCCCCCATCACGAAGCATCTGATTTTGATCAATATTATGATGTGGATTGCCTCCATTGTAATGTCCCGAGTGGGGGTTGATTTAGTGGATATTTTGGGTCTTCATTATGTGGAGGCACCCAAATTCTACCTGTTTCAATTGGCAACAAACATGTTTCTTCACAGCACAGATAGTGTCTCTCATCTCTTTTTCAATATGTTCTCTTTGTGGATGTTTGGGAGAGCCATTGAGCAATATTGGGGAGGCAGTCGATTTCTACTTTTCTACTTAGTTTGCGGTGTATCCGCCTCCCTGCTGCAAGAATTAGTTTGGTACTTCGAATGCAGGAGCTTTCCGGAAATAATTTCGGTGATAAACCACTATGGTTTAGAGGAAATTCCCCGAGCAGAATTTCTGAACGGGATCTTAGCTGTAGGGGCATCGGGGGCTGTTTTCGGGTTATTGCTCGCTTTCGGCATGTTGTTTCCCAATGCCAGTATTTACCTCTTCTTCATCCCTGTTCCTATCAAAGCGAAATACTTTGTCGTAGGTTATGGACTTTTGGAACTGTTCTTTGGAATTCGGAGTGCCATGCCCGATAGTTCGGACAGTGTAGCTCACTTCGCACATCTTGGAGGCATGATTGGTGGTTTGTTGTTGATCCTCATTTGGAGACGGAAAGGAAAGATCGATGGCCCGTTCGTTTGATCGTCACTACCGAGTCTGGTCCCTACTCGATAGGATCAGATATACCCCTTTTGCCATCGTAGCTCTTCTCATCCTGCTTACCTTAGTCCTCTTCCCCGTTGGCCTAAACATGGGGTTCAATCGCATTGGAGAATCACTAGGATTCTTGCCAGATATCTATTCTCTGGAGTATAAACAGTGGGGGATATTCACCTACATGTGGATCCACAACAGCCCGTGGCACTTGATTGTGAATGTCTCATTACTCTATCCTCTTGCCCAAGTTTTTGTACGCAGATACAGTAACCGATTCTTCTGGATCAGCTTCATTGGGGGAGGTATTGCTGGTGGGGCAATCTATACTCTTTGCTACACACTGCTTCGTACGGGACTGAAAACAAGTTTTCTTCCTTTGCCTCTCTTAGGGTCATCAGCAGCGATCCTTTGTATTTTCGCCATACTATCCTTCGGAGGCATATCCATTTCTGTACAGTTACCCGTTTGGGGGAAGTTGCAAATAAGAAGTATCGGTTACATCGTTGCGGGGTTAATTTTTCTGGAATTTGTGGGAAGTACTACGGGGATATTATCCAATCATTTGGGGTCTGCATCGGCTCATTCGGGGGGGATGTTAGCCGGGTACCTGATAGCTTGGTTCGACAAACGAAATAGGCGAATATCGGAACGGGGAAAAGCCATCCAAACCCAGTTCCAAACAGAGAGACAAGCCATATTGAACAAAATTCGACAGTCTGGATACAGCAGCCTTAACTCATCGGAAAAAGAGATCCTACTAAATCGAAACAGAGATGTCCAAAAGAGGTAAAAAAACAAATACTACCGCCAAGCTGCTGTCCAAGGCCGGAGGGCGTGTGATGCTTTTTATCTGCATAGGAATCAATGTTTTCTATTTGCTGGCAGTGCTCAGCCCCTATTTGTCCGGGAGGTTGGTACTGCCTTCTTTGTTGGGATTAGCCTTCCCGCTCACCCTCTTATTAGAATTATTCGTTTTAGCCTATTGGCTGTTATCTCGCAAATGGGTTTGGGTGACAATAAATCTATTGTTGTTGCTATCAGCCTACGATGCTGTGCACACTATTTTCCCCATGAACTCGCCCCGCACAGTTCCCGTTCAGGACTCAATCACCATTGTTTCCTACAATGTGAGTGCTTTCGGTTTTGTTGAACATACCCGTTCAACGCCCAATCCCATTTTAAAGTACCTGAAAGAGACTGGTGCCGACATTGTCTGCCTTCAAGAGTCTCGCTTCTCAACATTTAACTTGAGCGAGATGAAATCCTATCTCCCGCTGTATAAGTACACTCATTCAGATCATGCACAACCGGATCGAGGATCACGTCTAACGATCCTATCCAAATGGCCTATACAAGAGCAGGAACGCATCGCCTATCCCTCCCGTTTCAATGGGTCAATAGCTTATCAAATAATGGTGAGAGGACGTAACATACTGGTAATTAATAACCATCTGGAGAGCTTTAAACTTTCAGAACAAGATCAAAAAAGCTACTCTCGCTTAGCTAAGCAAGGAGAGGCTAAATTGTTATCCTATTCGGTAGCTCGAAAGTTAATTCCAGCTTTCGCAACTAGGGCGGCCCAAGCCGAACGTGTAGCTAAGTACGTGGCAGAGCACAAGGACTTACCCGTGATCTCTTGTGGAGACTTTAATGACACACCTCTCTCTTATACTCGCCACTGCATGAGTCAAGGACTAAAGGACGCCTTCAAAGAAAGTGGCTACGGCTTAGGCTTATCATTTCATTCGTCTTACAGTAAATACATTCGTGCAAGGTTAGATTATATCCTTTACTCTTCTGCATTTGAATCAGCTCGGTGCAAAGTTGACAACTCAATCAAAATCAGCGACCACTACCCTATTGTCGCGACATTGTATTTCCCCGAACACCATTGAGTGTAACTTTCCCTCCAAGGACTTAAGATAAAAGGGCCTCCACAAATTGGATTGCATACTCAGTCGCTCTCATTCTCGAATTGGAATTGGCGTATGGCAAAATGGAGTTCATAGAGGTATTCTTGTTCTACATGCCGAGGGTTCGCTCTTGCCATGCCTTATTTTCACATGGCGTTCTAATCGAGTAACTGACAACCTTCAACTAAAACAGAGACTGACTCTCCAAAACCAGAGGATACACCAGCCTTCAAGAAAGCCTTCCCTTTCCATCTGAAAAGGGCACGGGAAAGAGATTTAGACACAACGCGTCAGAAAAGTTGCTCCTTCACGTCAAAAATTTAGCTTCTTCCCCATACCGTACTTTTCCTTTCCATCAAAGCAAGTATCAGATAACACAACCAGTCCTCCAAGCAACGCCCTAAATCCGACACAAAAACCCATGTCAGTTTTTACTAAGACTATATTTAGTCCATATTTATTTTGAGTGGTATTTAATTTTAATTTTGTTTTTACAATTTATTTCGTATACATTTGCGACCAAAGAGATAAACACAAAACGAAAATGGATAAGCCAAACAAAATACACCCACCCTCCATCACGAGAATAACAGGTGTTCATTTCAACTATTACCAAGTATGTCACAGAAAACTTTGGCTCATGTCTTCCGGAATAACCATGGAACATAACTCAGATCTGGTACTCGAGGGAAAATTAATTCACGCATCAGCCTACCCTCAACGTCCCGACAGATATGAAGAACTTGAAATAGACGGCATTAAAGTGGACTTTTACGATCCCCTAAATAAGGTCGTACACGAAATAAAAAAATCCAATGTAATCTCACAGGCACATCGCCTTCAATTACTCTACTACCTCTATGTCCTAGATCGAAATGGTATCCATGGAGTAACAGGAATATTGGAGTATCCGATACTCAGAAGACGGGAAGAGGTATTTCTGGCCGATGCAGACAAAAGGTATATTGAAGAGACCGAACAAAAAATCCGCCAAATCATTCATCAAAAGGAGTGCCCGCAAAAAATCAACTCCAAAATTTGCAAGAAATGTAGCTACTACGAATTCTGTTTTTCAGGTGAAGAATTATGAAAAAGACATACTATCTATTTAACTCCGGAGAGTTAGTTAGAAAAGACAACTCCCTCTGCTTTATCCCTTCTAATTCCGAGGATAGTAAATGCGACGAATCCAATAGGCAAGTTCGCCACATTCCAGTTGAAGCCGTCAGTGACTTCTATGTTTTTGGTACTCTTAAAGCGAATAGTAGCCTGTACAACTTCCTCGGCAAAAACGACATCGCTGTCCATTTCTTTGACTATTACGAAAACTACACCGGATCATTTATGCCTCGAGATTTTCTACTCTCGGGCAAAATGCTCCTATCTCAAACAGCTGCCTACAGAAACAAAAAGAAGCGAGTACAATTGGCGAGAAAGTTTGTATCCGGAGCTGCGTTCAACATGCAAAAGAACTTGGCTTATTACAGCAATCGAGGAAAGGATACAGTCCCCATGATCGAACTGATCAATAAATACTCATCTCGCCTAGATGAAACCTCCTCTATAGAAAGTCTCATGGGAACAGAAGGTAATATTAGACAGGCCTACTATGATGCTTTCAACTTGATCATAGATCCGTTTGTGATGGGAACTCGGAGTAAACAACCTCCACTGAATGAGGTAAATGCACTCATCTCTTTCGGAAATATGATCTGCTATACCGTATGCCTTAAGGCTATACATCAAACGCAACTTAACCCTACAATAAGTTTCCTTCACACTCCTGGGGAGAGAAGATATTCCCTTTGTCTAGATATTGCTGAAATATTCAAGCCCATACTTGTGGATCGCACAATATTCAGAACTGTAAATAAGCGAATCATACAAGCCAAACATTTTGAAAAGCATTTGAATCGTTGTGTCCTGACTCCCTCTGGCAAAAAACTGTTTGTACAAGCTTTTGAGCAAAGACTCGATGAAACAATCCAACACAGAAAGCTAGGACGTTCAGTGAGCTACAAACATTTGGTTAAACTTGAATGCTACAAGATAGCAAAAGATATACTTGGCATCGAAGAGTACCTCCCTTTTAAAATGTATTGGTAATGTACGTTATCTTAGTATATGACATTGGGCAAAAGCGTGTAGGTAAAATGCTCAAACTGTGCAGAAAATATCTAAACTGGATTCAGAACTCAGTATTTGAAGGTGAAATAACCCCGAGTAAATTGTTGGAGTTAAAGTGTATTGCTTCAGAAATACTGAAAAAAGAGGAAGATAGCTTGATCATATTTTCCTCTAGACAAAATCGTTGGCTAGAAAAAGAGATCATCGGAAAAGAATTAGGCAAAGTCGATATATTTTTGTGACCCACGACTGTAGTGATGTCTAATATATTACCTCGTCGCACCCTCTTTCGGGTGCCAGTGAGTGATACTTTTTTATGCAAAGCGATCTTTGAAATACTTGGTACACAGAGATATAGTAAGGTCGTCGTTACCTCCCAATTTTAGTTGAACCGGATATCGACAACTTTTCGAAGACAAAAAGGACTTACCAACTTCCCCTAACTCCCTTTCTGACAAGGAGAAAAACCGTACCTTTGCACGGGTCTCAATCGAACTACTCTAGAATTTAAAGAATCGACGCGGACGCGGCTCTCTTCGCTCTCGACAAGTCTCAATCGAACTACTCTAGAATTTAAAGGAAGTCGCAACGACGGGGGTGTCGTCCGTGTTCCGGTCTCAATCGAACTACTCTAGAATTTAAAGTTGCAGCAGCTCCATGGAGACCTTGCGGAGCTTGATTGTCTCAATCGAACTACTCTAGAATTTAAAGAACTTGTCCTTGATCCAATCTGCGTCGATCTCAAAGTCTCAATCGAACTACTCTAGAATTTAAAGTTGATTGATCGGCTAACGCTTTCGGAGAATAAGTCCGTCTCAATCGAACTACTCTAGAATTTAAAGCACTTCGCGATAACAGCGATCGCGGCGTCCTTTTTCGTCTCAATCGAACTACTCTAGAATTTAAAGGAAATGCTCGACATTCATACTCCAAGTGGAAATTTTGTCTCAATCGAACTACTCTAGAATTTAAAGCATATCCGAGTTTGTTGTCGGTAGCGTCTACAAGACAGTCTCAATCGAACTACTCTAGAATTTAAAGTCCGAACTCGTAAAAGTGTGCGTACGTTGGTTGTCTTGTCTCAATCGAACTACTCTAGAATTTAAAGTGGGAAGAGTCTAAGTCCGATATTTGGGTGAGATCTGTCTCAATCGAACTACTCTAGAATTTAAAGTCTCAATCGCCATCCGGAAAGCGTTATACTGCGTCTTGTCTCAATCGAACTACTCTAGAATTTAAAGCTAGCTCGGTTGTGTCGAATGGTAGACGCCATGCGGTGTCTCAATCGAACTACTCTAGAATTTAAAGGTTTCATCTTTCTTATTGCCTTATCGCTGTCTGTTAGTCTCAATCGAACTACTCTAGAATTTAAAGCTTGGCAAGAGCTATTAGTCTTTATTCTTCGTATGCGTCTCAATCGAACTACTCTAGAATTTAAAGACTATTAGCCAAATGACGCTCCAGCCTGGTCCGCATGGTCTCAATCGAACTACTCTAGAATTTAAAGATATCCATCACGAATACTTGGTGCCGGTGCGTCAATAGTCTCAATCGAACTACTCTAGAATTTAAAGATCTCTTTCACCGCTTCGGCTCCGAGATCATCGCCCAGTCTCAATCGAACTACTCTAGAATTTAAAGTATTGGACGATTTAGCGAGGCCGCGGGCCCACATGAGTCTCAATCGAACTACTCTAGAATTTAAAGTTCTCCTTATCTCTCACTACAAATATACGTCACTTTTGTCTCAATCGAACTACTCTAGAATTTAAAGAGTATCACTGCGGTTGGTACATGATGGGAGCGGATGGTGTCTCAATCGAACTACTCTAGAATTTAAAGCGAATGAGGCTCTCTCAAATCCTTCTGTCGCAGCAGTAGTCTCAATCGAACTACTCTAGAATTTAAAGACCATCGATCACCAAGCGACTGAGCTCATCTACATAGTCTCAATCGAACTACTCTAGAATTTAAAGGTGATGCTTCTAAGTGTCTCATATTCATTTTTAACCGGTCTCAATCGAACTACTCTAGAATTTAAAGATCTTCGAGAAGTTAATGAACATATTCGAAAAGTTAAGTCTCAATCGAACTACTCTAGAATTTAAAGATCACAAGCTCGAAAATAAGTTTTTTATCTGCTTTGGGTCTCAATCGAACTACTCTAGAATTTAAAGATCACAAGCTCGAAAATAAGTTTTTTATCTGCTTTGGGTCTCAATCGAACTACTCTAGAATTTAAAGAGACAATGGACGTGTCTTGGCAACATTCTCGTAGTCGTCTCAATCGAACTACTCTAGAATTTAAAGTCAGGAGCACTTTCTGCAATTGCAAGGCTCAGGAGTGGTCTCAATCGAACTACTCTAGAATTTAAAGTCTACATTTGCGACCACAAGAGGCTCGCCGATCGGCGTCTCAATCGAACTACTCTAGAATTTAAAGTCGCTTATCGCTTTGATATACTCCATGTCGCGGTCGTCTCAATCGAACTACTATAGAATTTAAAGGTGGTCGCGATGACGGGGGTGTCGTCCGTGTTCCGGTCTCAATCGAACTACTCTAGAATTTAAAGAAAAAACAATCGTGGTAACTAACTTGCCCCCCCACTCGGGGGGCTCTCAAAATCACACAAGAGACATCCGACACAATGCGATATACAATAACTAACATACGAGAGCAAAAAGGAGGCAAAGCTGTACTACAGCTCACAGACGAGCGCGGCGAAGAATACGCAATCAATACGACAGTCGAAAGTCTAAAAGTACTCGCCAACATCTTGCAAAAAACGACACTAAAGCATGTCAATATCGACAGTCTTCAGCTGCGATTGTGGCGTGCGGCTCGACTGATCAAGCGCAAAAGATTGCTGTTAGACATACCACCACGCAAGACAAGCATCAGTCATCAACGCTTGTACTTGCTCGAGAGCGGCAAAAGTACAACAGCCAACACCGCGCTCACGGTCGCTATCGCGACTGGCATACCGCTCTACTTAGAGTCTCCTGACATCAGTGATCGAGTAGAGTACATATAATATATATGTATAACAAATCTATAAAAAGAGTGACGGCACATCGAGAGATCGCCGCCACTCAACAACACAAAAACAAAACAAAAACTATAAAGAGCTAAACATCATCAGCTCTTTATATGTCAATCCTCTCGAGCGAGAACCGACGCGCTCGACGCGCTCCGCCCACGAAAGGCTACCACAAGAAAAAAACACTATCCGAAGTAAAGAAAGAACTCAAATCGGGGTGGTGGCTTTATCTGGATGTAAGAATTATGAACTTTTCACTCTCAAAAAATAATGAAATATGGAACAAGTAGAAAAACTAAAAGAGCTTCAAAAGCAAGAACAAAAAATCGAAGCAAGTAAAAGCACAGCTTGGGAGAGCACTTTGCGTGTGGTTGCATGGCTCTCAATTATTGCGGCGTTGATTAGTATTGTTGCCGCAGCCGGAGAAAGTAATCCAGCAATACTTATAGGTGGTGCTGTTGCGTTTTTAAGCGGTATCTCTCTTCATATTCTGTGTAACATCTCAACTCACTTGTCAGACATAAAGGAAATTCTTAGTAAGGATTATGCGCTTAAGAAGATCCTTGAATTTGGCTCTCAAGAAGAACAAACAGAAAAATAAGTATCAAACACTTGTACAATCAAAAAATACTCACTACCTTCGTAGTGCTTAGAAAATGGTAGTATTCTACTTCGTAGGAGCAAGCGGTTAAGTTGCTCAATGATACATTGGGCTTTTTTGTTGCCCAAACAAAATATCGGCGGTTGCCTATTACGTGAAAATTTTGCTCTTCGGAGTAGACCATTTTCTAAGCAGCGTAATATGGCGACCGCTTTTTTGTTCGTCTAAAAGTCATTAAATGCTTAGAAAATGGCAGGTTTAGTAATTCAAAGCCCACAGGGGCGAGACGTAACGACAAGTCTAATCGTTGCGGAAGTGTTCGGCAAAGACCACCGCAAAGTATGTAGAGACATCGAAAGTCTCTCTTGCTCTGAAAGTTTTAGGGTGGCCAATTTTGGCCAGGCTACTTTTGAGAACCAAAAAAACAGGGCAAATGCACAAGATGTATGAGATGACCAAAGACGGATTCAGTTTCTTGGTTATGGGCTATACGGGCAAGAAAGCTGGTGAGTTCAAGGAAATGTTCATCAACGAGTTCAACAAACGAGAAATGATGTTGAAAAGCGATGATTACATCTTGGCACGCTCACAAGAAATTCTGCACAACCGCTTACAGTTGGCTGAAAAACAACTGCAAGCTGCACGGGCTACCATCACGAGCCAAAGCGAGCAACTCAAAGCCCAAGCCCCAAAGGTTGAGTCTCAATCGAACTACTCTAGAATTTAAATACCGCAGCGACTGCCGCCTTTCCTTTGCCGCTCCCGTCTCAATCGAACTACTCTAGAATTTAAATGTCGTATGCACACCTGCTCTTTCCACTGATCTGCCGTCTCAATCGAACTATTCTAGTATCTCCACTCCTACGAGCAAAAAATACAACGGCTCAGAAGAAAAATTCCGACACGTGGGAAAATCGACTCCAACGCGAGAGAACTCTCGCGTTGCTTTTCGAGACTTGTACACAAATGAGCAAACAAAAAAAGGCGTGACACCAAAGTGTCACGCCTTTTCATATCATCAAAACGCTGCTTTAGTCGTTATTGAGCTTTTCTTTCAAGGCGGCTAATTCGCCAAGATCTCCAAGAGTAGCTTTCTCCACAGATGCAGCATTTGCAGCTATGGTAGCCTCTTCTTTCTGAGCATTGGCACGACGCTCACCGGCAGCTTCTCTACGAGCAGCACGCTGGTCATCTTCGAACACTCGGCTGTGAGAAACAATGATCCGCTTGGAATCCTTGTTGAACTCAATCACCTTAAATGCCAACTTCTCATGAAGGGCAGCCTGAGAGCCATCCTCTTTCACTAGATGCTTAGGCGTAGCAAATCCTTCAACCCCGTGGGGCAAAGCAATCACAGAGCCACGCTCCATCTGCTCGATAATCTCACCCTCGTGGATGCTTCCGTTGGTGAAGATCGTCTCGAACACGTCCCAAGGATTATCCTCAAGCTGCTTGTGACCCAAGCTAAGACGGCGGTTTTCTTTATCGATTTCAAGTACCTGCACCTCGATGTTGGCTCCCACTTCTGTGAATTCGCTCGGGTGCTTAATCTTCTTGGTCCAAGACAAATCACTGATATGGATCAGGCCATCAATTCCCTCTTCGATCTCGACGAATACGCCAAAGTTTGTAAAGTTGCGCACACGTGCCTGGTGGCGAGAGCCTACAGGGAAACGCTCCTCGATATTTTCCCATGGATCTGGCTTGAGTTGCTTAAGACCAAGGCTCATCTTACGCTCTTCTCGATCAAGAGTGAGCACCATTGCCTCGATCTCATCTCCTACATGCAAGAAATCTTGAGCTGAACGCAAATGCTGTGTCCAGGACATCTCAGAGACGTGTACAAGCCCTTCGACACCCGGAGCAATCTCTACAAAAGCACCATAGTCGGCCATTACCACCACACGACCTTTCACGACGTCACCTACCTTAAGGTTTGCATCGAGCGCATCCCAGGGATGTGGAGTAAGTTGTTTGAGACCAAGGGCAATACGCTTCTTCTGCTCGTCGAATTCGAGGATTACCACATTAAGCTTTTGATCCAATTGCACAATCTCTTCTGGATGAGCCACACGACCCCAAGAAAGGTCCGTGATATGAATCAAACCGTCTACGCCACCAAGGTCAATGAAGACCCCATAGGACGTGATATTTTTAACCACCCCTTCAAGTACCTGCCCCTTCTCAAGTTTGGAGATGATCTCTCTCTTTTGCTGTTCGAGCTCGGCCTCAATAAGGACTTTATGAGAAACGACAACGTTCTTGTACTCTTGATTGATCTTCACAATCTTGAATTCCATTGTCTTCTCCACATAGGCATCATAGTCACGGATAGGGCGTACATCTATCTGAGAACCCGGCAAGAATGCTTCGATACCGAAGATATCCACAATCATACCACCTTTGGTGCGGCACTTTACGAAGCCCTTGATTATTTCATCTTTCTCCAAAGCCTCATTCACGCGCTCCCAAGAGCGAGCTGCACGGGCTCTTCGGTGAGAGAGAACAAGTTGTCCCTTACGGTCTTCTTGGCTCTCTACGAATACTTCGACCTCGTCGCCAACTTGCAAATCGGGGTTGTAGCGGAACTCCGATGCACTGATCACACCCTCGCTCTTGTAGCCGACATTCACGGTTACTTCGCGCTTGTTGATAGAAGTTACACGACCGGTCGTCACCTCCTTGTCCTTAACGGTACTCAGAGTTTGCTCGTAAGCAGTTTCCTGCTCCTCGCGAGTGGCACTTGATTTCGAGCTGCCATGCTCAAACTCGTCCCAATCGAAATTGTCGAGAGGACGAATGTTTTTTAGGTTTTCCATTCTGTTAATTAATCTCGTTAGCACTGAAACAAAGCACCCTCCCTACGAAAGGGGCCCAATCTCAGCGCTGCAAATGTAGTATTTCTTTTTGATTTTCAACCTCCTATGAGATCAAGAACGACAATCTCACTTTTGGTAAAAAGACGAATAGCAGGCCCCGCAGCACCAAATCCGCAACTGACAAACACCTGGCTATCACCTACCCTACTGTAACCGTAAGCATTGTCAAAGACAAGGGAAGTTACAAGGCTGAAGGGAAAGATCTGTCCGTTGTGTGTATGCCCAAAGGTGGCCACGTCAATTCCACAAGGAGAGAGCGACTCCAGATGCCAGGGTTGATGGTCCAAAACAATACGTGGCAAATCTCGTTTATCAGGTTCGATTGTTGCTACCAACTCTCCAAGAGAAGAGCGATACCTGTTCGTTGCATCGTCACGTCCAATGAGAGAGAAAAGGCCACCTGGGTAGGCAACAGAATCCCTCAACAATATGCCACCAGACAATGGTACCCAATCGATCTTCGCCTGCATATCCGCCCGATACTCATGGTTCCCCAGCACATAATAGACCCCCAGAGGGGCTGTAAGACGACGCATCAAATCGGGGATACCATCTCTATATCCGTAATAACTGTAATAGTCGAAAAAATCTCCAGCAATCAACACAATATCAGGTTGCTGCTCATTGGCCAGATCAACCAATCGCTCAACATAAGATTTGGTAATCGTCTCACTCATGTGAATATCCGTCACCAACAATACGCGAAGCCGATTGAGAACATTAGCAATTGGCTTGTCAAGCTTTATTGTCCGGTGAGTCACAACCGGGTGTTTAACCGTATAGTATCCCCACACGATCAGTAAGGCAGAGACCATGGGAAGTATCACAAACAAAAGCTTCTTCAGTCGAGCATACTTTTGTTTATCCATCAAAGGGAAAAACCTGCATGTA
Organism: Porphyromonas sp.; assembly: GCA_034181285.1. Lineage (GTDB taxonomy): Bacteria > Bacteroidota > Bacteroidia > Bacteroidales > Porphyromonadaceae > Porphyromonas. The sequence goes on from JAXFND010000002.1 coordinate 170,345, forward strand.
TGACGATCGACAAAACGCACAAGCTCTATTACCAATAACCCCAAGACAATGTACATGGAAGTGAAATACCAAGTACCACAAACAATCATGACAAGCTCCATTACCGGTCTGGGCAAGATATCTCGGAGGATAAATCCAATCATATACAGAGCAAACTCTGCTCCTAAAAGGGTGTACAAACCATAACGGCAGGGCTTTGAATCTCGAACGGCTTGTCGTCCGCGGTAAAAGATATAGAGATTGAATAAGATTTGCCCTACAATAGCATCCAAGAAGACCTTCATATGAGTAGATGATAAATGGGTTAGCTTCGCTCCCTCTTCAACCGTTTAATGTAGTGGGTCACCATCACGAATGTGATGACTGCTGCTATAAAATCAGAAATAGGCATCGCCATCCATACACCATCGATCCCAAAGAGTTGAGGCAGAATCAGCAGCAGAGGAATGAGAAATATCACTTGCCGAGAAAGGCTGAGGAACATAGCCTTTCCACTCATCCCAATGCTCTGGAACAGTTGCGTTGTCGTGATCTGAAACCCAACAAACAGGAATGCCCCCATCGCCATACGCATAGCGGGTTCTCCTATGGCAATCATGGATTGGCTCTGTGTAAAAAGCGAGTAAAGGAGCCTGGGAGTAAGAAGAGCGAAGAGGAACCCAACAAGAGTGATAGCACTATTGATTTTCACTCCAAGCTTATACGTATACAAAACCCGATCATAGTTACCAGAACCAAAATTGAACCCCACAATAGGTTGCATTCCCTGAGATATTCCCAAGACGAGCATGACACTAAGCATGGCAAAGCTATTGATGATCCCATAAGCACCGATGGCCAAATCACTCAATTCCCCTCCATCTCCATAGTAAACAAAAGAGCGGTTGAGCAACATGGCGACAGCACTACTAACAAGATTGAGTGTAAAAGGAGCCATCCCAATACTCATGATGGAGATGATCATACGCCAAGACATCTTCATGGCCGACCGACGAAAGCGTATCAGACTATCCTTGTCTAAAAAGTGTTGCATCACAAATAGCATCGTGATAAACATTGCAATCACGGTAGCCCATGCCGCACCTCTGATTCCCCAACCGCAGCCATAGATGAACAAGGCATCCAAAAGGACATTTAGCACTGCCCCGACTATCATATAGAGCATCGCTTTTGTGGGATAACCGGAAGCCCGCATCACTGCATTGTAGCTGAAGCTCATCGTAGAGAAGATACTACCAGGGATAATTACCCCAAGATAATCCAGCGCATAAGGCATTGTCCTCGAACTTGCTCCAAAAAGAGTTAACAAAGGCTCCATAAATAAGTAACTCGGCACACAGGTCAAAACAGCCAACAAAAAGGTGAGCATGATTGCGTTGGCCAAAATACATTCAGCTCCCTTCTTATCCTCCATCCCCAGCAAAATAGAGACTCGCACCGATGCTCCAGCACCGACCAACATTCCAAACGCCTGCAAGAAGATCATGATCGGGAAAGTAAGCGTAAGACCGGCTATTGCATACTCTCCTACTCCCTGTCCAATGAAGATACGATCGACGATATTGTACATAGCAGTGATAGATGTCCCAACGACTGCCGGCAACGCATAGGATAATAGCAAGGCCGGAACATGCCTGTTGCGTAGAGCTTCTGTCCGCTGCTCATTATCCACTTTCTTTTTCTGTCTAATCATAAGGATATAAATCTAAAAAGGGGCCGCTCTTCGTACAGAACACCCCCATCTCTCACGCTCTTCCTCTTGGACTTGAACCAAGGACCCTCTGATTAACAGTCAGATGCTCTAACCAACTGAGCTAAGGAAGAGTACTCCCGACTTACCTTTGCTTTGCTCTTCCTCTTGGACTTGAACCAAGGACCCTCTGATTAACAGTCAGATGCTCTAACCAACTGAGCTAAGGAAGAATACTTCCGGCTAGCCTTTACTCTGCTCTTCCTCTTGGACTTGAACCAAGGACCCTCTGATTAACAGTCAGATGCTCTAACCAACTGAGCTAAGGAAGAATACTCCCGACTTACCTTTGCTTTGCTCTTCCTCTTGGACTTGAACCAAGGACCCTCTGATTAACAGTCAGATGCTCTAACCAACTGAGCTAAGGAAGAATCTGTAAGCCTCACGAGCGGTGCAAAGGTACGACAAATTTCGGTACAGGCAAGTGATCCGGAGAGAAGTTTGCCTTATTAGAAATGGGTAATAAGCAGAGAGTAACAAAAAGAGGATGCCTCCAGTAGAGACATCCCCAATCCTACAAATGAATTTGTAGCAAATAACTCTTACTTCTTTATGTTGGGAAGTTCAAGCCCATAGCCCTTACGCTTGTCCTCGATCTTAAGCCAAAATCCAAGCAGTAAGGCAATGACACCGAACGTGGCGAAAACCAGCATCGGGTTCATATAGTCGTACATCATCGGATCTTCAACTCCGGGATTGCTACTACGCAAGACACTCCCGATGATCATGGGCACAGAATACAACCCAATATTCTGAATCCAGAAAATCACAGCATAAGCAGAACCTAATACTCTTCCATCGACCAATTTGGGAACTGAAGGCCACAGAGAAGCCGGCACCAAAGAAAACGAAATCCCCAACAATACGATTGCTGCGTACGCCATGACCGTAGACACGCCCTTACCGAAAGAAGGCAGGAAAGCAAAGATCAGATGACAACCGATCATCAGAATCGCTCCGAACATCAACATTGTAGCCCCTTTACCACGACGATCGAGGAAGTTGCCCAAAATAGGGGTAATCGCAGCTGCTCCTAAGGGGAAGAAGAAGAAAATATCTCCGGCTTCCTTGGCCGAGATGCCTAGGTTGCACTGCAACATATTGATAGCATATTTCTGGAAGGGGAAGATAGCCGAGTAATAGAGAACGCAGAGGAAAGCTACGATCAAAAATGTCTTACTGGTAAAGAGACGGCCCAAGTCGGACAGTTTAAACGGATCATCCTTTTCCTCCCTGTTGCCCTCCTCTGTCTCGAGTTTCTTATCCATAAAGAAATAAATGCAGAAACAGAGAAATCCTACTAGGATTAAAACGGCGGAAAGAAGTACTGGGCGAGAAACGTTTTGCAGTCCGCTCGCTTCCGCAATTCTTGGCCCCATCAACACTGCTGCTGCTACTCCTAAACGAGCAATGGCCATCTCCAGTCCCATAGCCAAGGCAAGCTCTTTGCCCTGAAACCATTTGACGATAGCTCGAGACACTGTGATACCGGCCATCTCAACGCCACAACCAAAAATCATAAAACCTACCGCAGCCATCTTGGCCGAGGGAGCCATTCCTTGGAAGAATGGAGTCACATTCCACCACTCCATTGGTAAGTTTAGGTTGTTGTTGAACCAAGCTTCAGTGGCACTCCCCACGAAAGCATCGGAAATGGCATAATACTTTGTAAAAGCGCCGATAAGCATCACTACACCGGAGAGAATCGCCGTACGGCGGACTCCCATTTTGTCCAAAATAATCCCGGCAAAAATCAGAAAGAAAAAGAATACATTAAGAAACATCTCCGATCCAGCAAAACGGCCATAAGAGATTGGGTCCCAACCTCGCACGTTTTGGAGCATTTCCTGCAATGGAGAAAGAATGTCCACAAACATGTAGGCAAAGAACATGGTAAGTGCGATAAGGATAAGAGCGGACCAACGGGCTACAGGCTTATCCCTTAGTGTTTGAACTAACTGTTCCATGACGATGAATATTAATTGATTTGATTGGTAATTATTTCTGCAAAAAAATCGATCAAGCTACTCAAGAGCAATGCGCAGATAGCAAATCAGCCACAACAAAGTTGCTTCCTCCGACAAAAATAAGGTCTTCCGCTACAGCTTTTCTACGGGCCTCGGACAAGGCATCTCCTACCGAAGTAAACAACAGTCCATCAAGCCCGACCTCACGCGCTAACGCCAACAAATCGGAGGCAGGCATTGCCCTATCGACAGAAGCCTGACAGAAGTAATAAGAGGCTTGTGGTGGCAATAATTGTAGAACGTTCCGGACATCTTTATCTCCAGCCATCCCAAAAATGATATGTATGCGCCCTGCTGGCAGTGCCAATAGACGGCTCACCACCTGACGGACCCCTCCCTCATTATGTGCAGTGTCGCAAATGAGCATCGGGGAACGCTCCAAGATCTGCCAACGCCCCATCAGGCCAGTGAGAGACGCCACGGATTCAAACCCTCGTTGCACAGCTGGAGAGGACAATTGCAACTGCCGGTCGAGTAATGCCACAGCGGTCATCACTGTACGCGCATTGATCGGCTGAGCGTCTCCAGTGAGGCAAGACTTCACCTCTCCCCACAGCGAGGTCTGGTACAAGATATAGCTCTGATCCTCGGATAGCTGCATATCCATTATGTGTTTGCTATCCTCAGCAAAGTAAATCGGAGCTCCCGTCTTGTCGGCTATTTCGGAGAACACTCTCCGCAAGCCATCATCAGCCTCTCCTATAACCACAGGTACATTCGGCTTGATGATCCCGGCTTTCTCTCGAGCGATCTCCTCGACTGTACTACCGAGAAACTGCGTATGGTCCAAGCTGATCCCCGTGATAATGCTAAGCATCGGACTAACGATATTAGTACTATCCAGTCGCCCTCCCATTCCAACTTCTATCACTGCTATATCAACCCGTTCGGAGACAAAATAGCTGAAAGCCATCACCGTAGTAAGTTCAAAAAAAGACGGACTGAGGTGGGAAATCAACTCTCTGGACTGCTCGGTAAAATGCACGACATACTCCTCGGAAATCTTCTTACCATCAATGCGGATACGCTCTCGAAAGTCCACCAAATGAGGGGAAGTAAAGAGACCTACTTTATAACCGGCCTGCTGTAGGATTGCGGCCAAAGTATGACACGTCGACCCCTTACCATTGGTACCGGCCACATGAATACAGCGTAGCTCTCTATGTGGAGAGCCAAACGCCTCAGACAGGGCAAGGACTGTACCAAGTCCCGGCTTGTAGGCCGAGCCTCCGCTATGCTGAAAGACAGGCGTGGCATGGAAAAGATAATCTATCGCCTGCGTGTAGTTCATCGGATAATAGTCTGATTACGATCCGGACCTACAGAGACAATCAAGATGGGAACACCGAGTTCGCGTTCCAAGAACTCGAGGTAACGGCGGAAGTTAAGCGGGAACTGATCCTCTCGGGTCATCTTATCCATCGGCTCCTGCCAGCCTTCAAGCTCGTGGTAAACGGGTGTAACATCAGTGATGTCATACGGGAAGTCTTTCATCACCACCCCTTCGCGCTCATATGCCACACAAGCCTTAATTGTGGAGAAAGTGTCCATCACATCACTCTTCATCATAATCAATTTGGTCACACCATTGAGCATGATTGTATACCTCAAGGCAACCAAATCGATCCAGCCACAGCGACGTTTACGACCTGTGACTGCACCAAATTCATGGCCTCTCTCACAAAGTTCGGCCCCTACTTCATCGTCCAGTTCAGTAGGGAAAGGGCCGGCCCCCACTCTGGTACAATAAGCCTTGAAAATCCCAAACACATCGCCGATCTGACGGGGAGCCACTCCCAAACCCGTGCAACAACCAGAGGCGACCGTATTGCTTGAAGTGACAAAAGGATACGAACCAAAATCGACATCAAGCAGAGAACCCTGGGCCCCCTCAGCCAATACACGCTTACCTTCTTGGAGCGTCTTGTTGATCAGGAACTCACTATCTACGAAAGTATAAGTCTTGAGGTAGTCAATCGCCTCCATCCACTCTTGTTCGCGAGCAGCCAGATCGTCTACCGGATAACCGAGGTCACCGAGCATCTTCACATGGCGGGTTCGCGCCCTGTTGTAGCGAGCCTGAAAGTCATACTCCGTGTCGCCAACTCGTAGACCATATCGGCCAATCTTATCAGCATAGGTCGGGCCAATCCCCTTGCCGGTCGTCCCTATCTTGGCATCGCCTTTTGCTATTTCATTGGCTGCATCCAGCATCCGATGCGTAGGCATGATCAAATGAGCCTTGCGCGAAATAACCAAACGTTCACGCAGGTTGTGTCCGCTCTTGGCTAATGCCTCAGCCTCCTCCCGAAAGAGCACAGGATCAAGTACGACACCATTGCCCATCACGTTTACCTTATCACCCTGAAATATGCCACTCGGGATTGATCGAAGCACATATTTCTGTCCTTCAAACTCCAGAGTATGCCCAGCATTGGGACCTCCCTGGAAACGGGCTACCATGTCGTAGGTGGGGGTCAATACATCTACGATCTTACCTTTACCCTCGTCTCCCCACTGGAGACCCAACAATACGTCTACTTTCATTATCTATTTTCTTTCCAAAGACGAAAGGGATACCTGTCGCCTACTATTTTTACGTTCGACTCGTTGTTTGTTTCGTTGGATTACCCTACGACATTGCTTGCAAGCACCATAGAGGAAAACGGCCTTGCCCTCCGCAGTTGTATCCTTGGGATTAATTGCCGACAATGTATTAACGAAACGGCTTCGCTTGTACAAATTAATTTTGTTGCAATACAAACATAGGTGGGCGATCGAATTGCCAAAACGATACCCCAACAAGTAACCAATGCCTGTACCAATAAGGACGGGGGTACGTACCACGATGCCAGCCTTCTCCAGCAGAGACAATGTCTGGTAGATACAAGCCCTACCGGCCTGCCCTCCCAAAGCAAGGTATTGATTGTAAAGATCTCGTGCGGAGAAGGGCTCGACAGACTGATCCAAAGAAACAGCTGCTCGCAAGATCTCGAAACGCTCGGACGTACGATTCAATCCATTGGTATCGAGATAAATCTCCAATTGCCGTGACAAATATGTTTCTAGATCGGGCAGCTTCATTGCAAACTTATCAAAAAGCCCACACTATCCTGTTTTTGATTCACCCACAAATGTAACGAAAAAAGCAGTCTGCACGCCAGGGAAGACCTTCCCAATCCGTTAGACATAAGGGGAGGAATAGAAGTTTCGCACGGAGTATATATGTGAGATGCTGAAAGCTAACCCAGATCTCCTCTCTGAGAAGAGAATGAGAAATGAAATTGAGTTAATTTTCACCAACTCGAGAAAGGACAAAAAATCTATCCCGTCGGAGCACTTGCTCCGACGGGCTGGAGATTTTGCTCTCACGCGTGGTAGATTTTGTTCCGACGAGAGCTCTTTCGACAGGAAAGGGCATGCCCCTTTTCGGTCGTCCCGACACCCCATTAATTTGGATAAGCATTCAGCCATGGCTCGGACAATGAGAACGATTACATTGATTACCTTTGCCCAATCAATTTAGTTCATCACTCAGTAGAAAGCAATGCAAGAGAAGATACTCATTCTCGACTTCGGTTCGCAGACCACTCAACTGATTGGGCGGCGTATCCGTGATCTCGAGACGTACTGCGAGATTGTACCCTACAATAAACTGCCTGATTCATTGGATGGGATCAAAGGCATCATCCTATCCGGAAGCCCCTACTCCGTCTATGATCCACAAGCATTCAAAATAGACCTTTCGTCTATCCGCGGACGTCTGCCTCTATTAGGGATTTGCTACGGAGCTCAAAGTTTGGTACACCAATCTGGAGGAAAAGTTGAGCCTGCTCAAAGCCGAGAATACGGTCGAGCCGATCTGCACATTGTGGATACAACAGACCCATTGCTCAAGGGCTTGAGTAGTAATCGGGCTACGTGGATGTCTCACGGAGACACAATCACAGTTCTCCCAGCAGGATTCGAGCCAATTGCGTCTACATCAGACGTGCCAAACGCAGCATTTCGGATCAGAGGAGAACAGACATGGGGTGTTCAATTCCACCCCGAGGCGCATCATGCCGAAGAGGGGAAAACTCTCATCGGGAACTTTATCGACATATGTGGTATCCGTGGCAATTGGTCCCCCAAAAGCTTCATTGACCACACGGTGGAAGAGTTGAAGAAGCAATTGGGCAATGACAAGGTAATTCTTGCTCTTTCTGGCGGAGTTGACAGTTCCGTCTGTGCCGTGCTGCTCAATAGAGCCATCGGGGATCGCTTGACTTGTATCTTTGTCGATCATGGACTTCTTCGCAAAGACGAAGCCGCCAAGGTCTTGGCCGACTATGCACATCTGGGCCTGAATGTGATCGGGGTTGATGCTTCAGAAAAGTTCTACAAAGCTCTGGATGGAGTTACCGATCCCGAAGAAAAGCGCAAAATCATCGGCAAGGGCTTCATTGAAGTCTTCGACGAAGAAGCTCGCAAGCTCAAGGATATTAAATGGCTTGGTCAAGGTACGATTTACCCCGATGTGATAGAGTCTGTCAATATCACTGGTATGGTGATCAAAAGCCACCACAATGTGGGAGGGCTACCTGAGAAGATGAACCTAAAGCTCGTAGAACCGTTGCGCACACTCTTCAAGGATGAAGTACGTCGAGTAGGCTTGGAGCTGGGTATGATGCCACACCTGATCCACCGCCATCCCTTCCCGGGGCCCGGATTGGGTATTCGCATCTTGGGCGAAATAACCCGGGAAAAAGTCCGCATACTACAGGAAGCCGACGACATTTATATGTCTATGATGCGTTTGGAAGGGCTATACGAGCAAGTGTGGCAGGCAGGAGCTATTCTCTTACCTATCCGATCAGTAGGCGTAATGGGAGACGAACGCACCTATGACTACACGATAGCACTGAGGGCTGTCTCCTCTGTCGATGCCATGAGTGCAGACTGGTGCCATTTGCCCTATGACTTTCTGGGCAGAGTTTCCAATGAGATTATCAATAAGGTGCGCGGCGTGAATCGCTGTGTCTACGATATTTCATCCAAACCGCCCAGCACGATTGAGTGGGAATAAATTGGGATAAAACAAGGACCGATCAATACTCAAACATATCACAAGTAATGTCTGTACATCAATCCGAAGACGGGCGTAAAGTGACTACGCACCGCCTCACCGAAATGAAGCAGCGCGGGGAAAAGATAGCGATGCTTACTGCTTACGACTACTCAATGGCCACACTCATTGATGCCGCTGGTATGGATGCGATCCTTATCGGGGATTCTGCTTCGAATGTTATGGCCGGCAATGTTACCACCTTGCCCATTACACTGGACCAGATGATCTACCACGGCAAATCTGTGATGAAGGCCGTTCGTAGAGCATTAGTCGTTTGCGATCTGCCTTTTGGCTCATATCAGGGGAACTCCAAGGAAGCTCTCTGCTCTGCCATACGGGTGATGAAGGAGACTCATGTGGATGCAATCAAAGTCGAGGGGGGACGAGAAATAGAGGAAAGCGTCACTCGCATCCTTTCTGCCGGTATTCCTGTGATGGGACACTTGGGTCTCACGCCTCAATCCATCAATAAATTCGGGACCTACAGTGTACGTGCTAAAGAAGAAGCCGAAGCCAAGAAACTAATCGAGGATGCTCATCTGCTGGAAGATTTGGGATGCTTCGCCATTGTACTGGAAAAGATCCCTGCTTCTCTAGCTACTCGTGTAGCATCGGAGCTAACAATCCCAGTAATAGGCATTGGAGCTGGAGGCGGTACGGATGGACAGGTGCTTGTCATGCACGATATGCTTGGCATAACACAAGACTTCAGTCCTCGCTTCCTCAGACGGTACGCCACACTTGGCAGTCTGATAAAAGAAGCCACTACTTCTTACATTCAGGATGTCAAGTCGGGTGACTTCCCCAACGAGAATGAACAGTACTGAAAGTCTATTGTCTCTCCCAGCAATTCTTGTACTCTGATCGATTGGAATGCGAAAGCCGGCTTACTTTTTCAAGTGGGCCGGCTTTCGCACATCCTCAGTAAAGGTGGGTACAACACCATCCGCTACCGAATGCAAAAATATTTTCTCGGAAGTTCCGAAGATCAACAGATGATTAATCTCCAAACTTTATACAGAAACGAGTCAATCCATCTGGGGCTGTACTCAGTGAATAACTGCAGTGGTGACTATGGAGAACTTCGCGTACGAAAAGAAGTCCAATACCCTGTCCATCGCGTTTAGTAGAGAAAAAGGGAGTAAAGAGCTTACCAGCACACTCATCACTGATCCCCCCTCCATTGTCCGTAACAACGATGCTATGATCGAGGTGATCTGTGCAAATCTGAACTCTCCCCCTTTGCCCAATACTCTCGACAGCATTTTTGATGATATTCAATAAGGCTTGGTCAAAAAGGACAGGGTCAATGCTTTCTTCCACGGGATGTGGATCCAACTTCAGCTCAAGAATAATATGTCGGGGAGTACACAAGGATTCAAACAGGGGACTTAGGCCAAGAACTCGCTCATTTAAATTGGTTCGACATAAATTGGCCTCCGGTATCTTGACAACGCCAACAAACCGGGTTATGAATTGGCTCATGTCAAGACAGCGTTGGATACAGAGGCCAGCTACCTCTTGCAATGGACTCTCTGGCAATTTTTCATCCAATATTGAATTTACAGTATCAAGTGACGAAACGATAACAGCCGTTGTATTATTTACCTCATGCGCAATCATCCGAATCAACTTCTCATAGGCTTTTTTCTCGGCTTGGCGCAACTCCTCCGTAAGACTTTCTATAAGAAAAAAAGAGCGTGGGAATCCCCTGTCCACAAAAGTCTCGTGAGTACATTTATAGCGTGATCCATCTTGTACACTATACACTTGTCGGCCATGAGCGGGGATTGAGCTAAGATCAATCCTGTGCAGTTTCAAGTCGGATAAATGGTGATGCAAAGCATCTGTTTCTGCATGCAACCCCAGAAACGATACGGCTGCGATATTGAGACTCTCAACTCGTCCATCATGGTCCAGCACCACAATGCCAAGCGGAGAAGCCTTAACAAGCAAGTCAAGAAACTCATTCTGCTCCCGCAGTCTCAAGCGTTCATTTTTGAGCTCTCGCATCATACAATTGAAAATTTCTATAATACGATCTGCTTCGTATTGCCCCACGTTGCGCAAACGAGAACTAAAATCTTGCTCTCTTAGCAAGTGCATTCCCCGGTGAATGATTCGCAAAGGAGACACAACTCGACGGTAGAAGAAAATGAAATAAACAAAGGTGACGAGAACGGTGCCTAGTCCCAAAGACGTAACGAAACGATGTTGCTCCCACTCAAGAAGGAAGAAGAGGATAAAGGGAAAGAATAACAGAAGTGCGAGCAAGAAGAAATAAGATCGAACCTTCATAGCAAAGAATAGAAACTGGTCTACAAACCATATTTTTCTATACGACGATAGAGAGATGCTCGACTAATTCCCAAGCGCTTGGCTGCCTTTGACAAATTCCCATTGTTCTCGCGAATAACTGTTGCAACGGTCTGAGCTTCCAATTCGTCTAGAGACGGTTGTAAAAATGACGTATTCTCGGGGGGACGATGGAGTTGGTGCTGGATCTGAGGTTCCAATTCCTTGGCACTAATATAGCTTGACCGACAAACAAGAATACTGCTGTCAATGAGATTTTTCAGTTCTCGAATATTCCCATAGTAAGGGAGGCGTTCCAACAGTTCAAGGGCATCAGGAGAAAAATCAACATGAGGTAGATGGTTGCTCGCAGTCTGCTTGTCGGCAAAAAATTGAGCCAGCAAAGCAATGTCTTCCGTTCGCTCTCGGAGAGGGGGAAGATGCAACTGGATAAGGTTGATGCGGTAATACAAGTCTTCGCGAAAAGTGCGTGCTTTTATCATTGCAGGGAGATCTGCATTAGTCGCACTCAGAATACGAAGGTCGACCTTTCGTGGCCTACTTTCACCCAAACGTTCAAACGTTTGATCCTGCAACACTCGCAATAGTTTTACCTGACAAGACAGATCGAGTTCTCCGATCTCATCCAAAAAGATTGTTCCTCCGTCTGCCACTTCGAAACGTCCGGCACGATCAACCTGAGCTCCAGTGAAGCTTCCCTTTTTGTGCCCAAACATTTCACTATCGAAAAGGCTTTGTGAGAGGCCTCCCAAGTTGACCTTAACGAACGGAGAAGCTTTGCGGTGACTATTTCTATGGATCGCTTCGGCTATAAGCTCCTTTCCCGTACCGCTCTCACCTGTAATTAAAACCGAGGCATTGGTATCGGCAATACGCTCCACCATATACAATACGTGCTTCAAAGCTTCAGACTTGCCAACTATCGAAGAGAAATCACACACGCTGTCGCTTTGTCTACTCTCAACGTGCTGCTTAGCAAGTGCTTTTTTCCCTTTAATCTCAAGAGCAGTTTCTATTGACTTGAGCAAAGATCGATTGTTCCAAGGTTTGGTCACGAAGTCAAAGGCTCCAGCCCTCATTCCCTCAACAGCCAGAGAAATCGAGCCCCACGCAGTCATAAGGATAACAGGGACCTCAGGCAAGAGTATTTGCATCTTTTGTAATAACTCAATACCCTCTCGGCCAGTTGTAGACAAAGAGAAATTCATATCCATCAGCATCAAATCAGGAGTCTGCCTTCGGATATATTGCAAAGCCTTCTCAGAAGAGGATAAGATCTCAACCTCATGCCCGGCCCGTCTAAGCAAGAGAGCAAGAGAGGTGTATACGGCAAGATCGTCGTCTATAATGAGTATCATCGAACTGTTTTCCGGCAAAGTTAGCAGATCGCTCTGTCTTCATGTTCCTATGACTTCGAAGCCTCTCTTTGTTGGTTTACAATGGATTCAAAATCAGCATCAATAGGACGATTTAACACAAAGTCGAAGAGAGTCAAACTCCTGATCTGATAGAGGTAATGCCAATAGAGGTGCATATCTGAAATGTACTGAGAGTGGGCGGTATCCTTGGCTTGCAGAGCATCATTGAGATCAAGGGCAGAAATCTTACCTAACATAAAAGAGGCCACAGAAGCATCGTACCGCTGCTGGGCTAAGTGGTCTGCTTCAATAGCGATACGCAGCTGTTCAGCCTGATTGTTATACTTCTCCACAAGGAAAAAGATGCTTTGTTCAAACTCAATCTCTTCCCGTTGCATACGCAAGGCTACAGCATCCCGATTGGCTTCAGCCTTCCTCACTAAATACTTACGTTTTCCCCAATCAACTAATGGAAATGCGACACCTACTTGTACGACCTGATTGTCCATCAAATGTCTATATGCGGCAGGTAATGACTGCTCACGACCAGTGTAACCAAAGGAAAAGAAAAGCTCTACCCCTAGGCGTTCACCTTTAGCCTTGGCTACCTCATAATCCGCTTCCAGAATACGACGGCGAATAGCATACCCATATGGATTGTTTTTTAGAGCCATCGAAAGGACTGCTGAATAAGAAAGTTGTGGATAAACCGGTAAATCGGGAGTCTCGACCTCTATCGGCTCGTGTTTATCCAAAAGTAAAAGAGCTCGAAGCCGAAACATTGCCGCATTTTGCAATGACTGCGATTTGGAAAACTCCGATGCTGCTTTCAATGCAGCCTGTCTGTACTGCATAGACTCATTCTCCGAGATCTGCCCCATTTCCCTACGAGCTTCAGCTATTTGGGCAATCCGCTTAGCTATCTCTTGGTTTTGCTTCGCAGAATTCCGACTTTCAGTTGCCAGTAATAATTCAAAATAACTCTCGATCGTGCGAAGAGTGATACGCTCCATATTTGCTAGATAAGAAACTTGGGCCTCTCGATACTTGAGAGGCTCAAGCTTTCCTTTCCATTTAAGATGATTAGTCGCCCATAAGGGCTGAAAGATTGTAAGACCAATCGGCAAACTGAGGTAATTACGATGGCTACCATCCGAAGTCGACGGATCTATATATTGCAGTGAGCTGTTGAGAGATACACGTCCCCCCGTCCATGGAATACTCTGTTCTATCGAAACTTCCCCATTCATCCGCAAAAGGGCACTACGCACAAAACGATACGAACCATCATCATTCTGATAAAGATTATACCCGCGATTATAATCGGGAAGAGAGGACTTGAAACGTACCTCCGGTAGTAGAGTTGCTCGGAAGGAATGGTAACTCCAGTAAGCTGACCTAAGTTCGCCAAGGGTGATAGAGGCTTCCAATGAATGTTGACGAGCCAAGTCTATTGCCTCAAGCAAGCTAATCTTTCGCTGGGCAAAAGCAACCGTTACGGCGAGGTGGCAGCAGAAAAAAAGGAAAGTCGTACGCAGCATCATGTCAAGCAATTTGATGTCCATCGAAGAATCGAATGATGCGCGAAGTTTCAGCTGCCTTAGCCTCGTCGTGAGTAACCATTACAATCGTGCGCCCCTCCTCTGTGTTCAACTTATGCAATAGTTGCATGATTTCACAGCCCATCTTGGAATCAAGGTTACCAGTAGGTTCATCAGCCAGAATAATTGAGGGATTACCAACGATCGCTCGAGCAATGGCTACACGCTGGCACTGTCCTCCTGAAAGTTGGGCGGGGAAATGCCGCATTCGATGAGACAACCCCACCTTTGCTAAGGTGTCTTCAACCCGATGCTTGCGTTCTCGACGTCCGATTTTGCGATACAAAAGAGGTAGATCTACGTTGTCTAAGACGTTGAGTGTGGGAATAAGATGAAAACTCTGGAAAATAAAGCCCAAGTGCCTGTTTCGGAACTCTGCCAATTTTTCGTTCCTCACTCCATCCATCCTTTTACCCATGAGCATTACGTTCCCAGAGCTAGGCCGGTCAAGCAGTCCCATAATATTGAGCAACGTAGACTTACCGCAACCAGATGGCCCCATCACTGCAATGAACTCTCCTCGATTGATCTGCAAATTGACATTCTCTAGTGCAATGGTTTCTATCTCATTGGTACGATAGATCTTGCTGACCTTATCTAAACTTATTACTGCATCCATAACTATAGATTAAATGATTGGTTAGTATCCCTGTGCTAATTATTCCTCTAGCAAAGCATCAGCCGGCTTAATCTTCGAAGCCTTGTAGGCCGGGATGCACGCACTGAGAACTACGACAAGAGCAAGAAGAGCAAAAGTCAATACGTTGCTAACCGCAAAACGAGGCCAAGGACGTTGCATAAGGGAGCTAATGATGTCCACCTCTGGATGACGTGATCCAACCACTCCGATGTAGAAAAGGCCTAAATTAACCAGACATCCCAGCAGAGATGAGGCAAGAAAGATAATCAGAGCTTCTCCAACATACAACCGAAGTATCGACCCTCGGCTTGCACCCACAGCCATCCGAATGGCGATCTCACTACATCGTGTCTGGTTGCGCAACCAAAACGAGCCAAAAACTCCTAAAGCAATATTGAGCAAGATGAACAGCATCACTGCCCAAAACATATTCTGCTCTGCCGTAATTCCCCTGATAAACTCAAATTCCTCCTTGGTCTCCGATAGGGTACGGATGTTTGGGGCTACAAGACGTTTGAACCTTTCCACGTCAAAGTTTTTCCCCACACGAATACAAAAGTCATTGTAGATCACACTACTACTGTCTGGCTCCCAAGACAAATAGACAAGCTCTTGGGGGGCATAGCTTGGCATCCGCTTTTCAGGACTGATAACATCAATCACCCGATAAGCCTCATCTCCCACATAGATCTTCCTACCAATAGGCGAGCTGTCGCCCCAGAAACATCGGGCAATCCCCGATGAAACAATGGCAAGATTGGGCTGAGTGACATCCATATGCACGAGGTTGCCAGTAATAAGAGAGGGGCGACGAACGACCTCAAAAAACTCCTTGCTATCGATTTGTCTAACTTGAGTGTTGCTGCAAATCAGCGCACCCTTTGTTGTATCACTCCTTATTTCATTGCTCATATATCCCCCTCGTGAAAATAAAGAGTAAGGATTCCTACTTACACATTTAGCCTCAATGCCTGGGAATTGGTCCAACTCGGCAAAAAATCGATCCCAAACTCGAACAAAATCCTCTCCTCCTGCCCCTTCGCTATCAAAGTGAAATACATACAGATCATCCATATCATACCCCATGGGAAGCAGTCGATTGTAGATATTCTCAAAAAGGCTGTCGATAAGGATCCAAGAGGGGACGAAAGCAATGAGCAACGCAACGAATATCCGCCAGTTACGCCTGCGCTCATTCCAGATGAGATTTAAGATATGCTGTACCATATGCTGTTTGTATATGTTATTTGTGATAGGAGGTATTCCTACTTAGAGCACACACAATACTCTGTCGACAGAATCGGTAGGCCGGCAAATAAGCAGAGAGAAGATTGACCAGAAGAGCAAAGCCGAGAGCCAGCCCAAAGACAGAGACATTAAGGAACATCTCCAGGCGTAATCCATTGGATTCTTTGGCGAAAGCAGAAGAACCCGCAAAAGAAAGGGCGAAAGAGTCTGTCAATTCCACAGAATAAATAGTTATGACCACATAGGCAAAAAGAAGACCGATGAACGAGCCCATGATTGTGAGAAGGAAGTTCTCGACTAAAAGTTGAACAATCAGAGTCTTGTTGTTGGCACCAAAAGCTTTACGAATTCCCAACTCACTCAAACGTTTCTCTATGCGACTATTGTTGAGATTTGATAGATTCATTGCAGGTATCATCAAGAATAAGAGCAACACGATGCCACACACAATGAACGCATTGTCCTGGTTGATGAATCGACCATACCTGAGTGTCGTACTCAAAACATCGCTGGGCTGCCCACACAAACTTATATTCTTACTCAGTGGAGCTGTGTAGAGGGAAATTTTCTCTTCGATCTCAGTTCGGATTTTATTCAAATCTCCTCTCTTCTTTGCAAGAATAGTAACTCGGAAAAGCCCCAACATAAATTCCTCATCAACCTCTCCATCTTGATAAAAAGCGTCCGTGGTGTAAGGCACAAAAAGTAGGCCAAACGATCGTGTAAGCACATGGGAACCATCAGACACGACCCCACAGATGCGATATCCTTTGCTTCCTACATTAATCTCCTTCCCAACGATATTCCCCGAAGGGAAGAGTTCTTTTGCCAAGCTCTCAGAGATCACTGCGACCGAAGCTCCCACTTCAAATTCTTCCCGACTAAAGGGCTTTCCATCAATAAATCGGTACTGATAAACTTGCCAAAAACGGTCATCAATATACTGGGTAAAAGACAGACGATCGATGTCGGTATGAGGTACTCTGATGTGGCAGAGGTTATCGACCTGCATCAGTGTAGCAGAAACAGCTTCTGGAGTTTGCAGCGAATAAAAGCATTCTTTCACCGTTTTGTAAGACGACATATGCACTTCGGCATAAAAATTGACCGTATCCTTTGTCGTTGCTCGTATCTGATCTACGTAGAACAACCGGTCACGATGCAACTCCGGGTAATAACTTTTGGTCTTGATAAGGTACCCGATGGACAGAATCATCACCATGGTGATACTCGAGGCCGTACCCACGACGTAGATAAACGAGAAGAATCGATTCTGTCGTACTGCCTGCCATGCCTGTTTGATGTAAACCCTAATCATATTGCTTGGATAGTTAGTGGGACCGACTTTGTCCCTTTTTCATTTTTATCTTGGTCTTTCCAAGGTAGCTACGCATATCGGAGGTAACCACCCGTTCTCCGACTTCAAGACCGCTCTCCACCTCTACATATTCGTAGTTGCTATCACCAAGGACTACTGCTCTGCGATACAATACACCATCTCGCTCGACGAAGAGATCATACTTTCCTCGCCCCGTATAGTAGGGGCCGTTTTTAATGCGCAACACTCCGACTTTTGCTGCATACATGATGTGGACATCACACTTCAGGCCCGACCGCAAGCGAGGATGATCGTCTTGAAGCAATTGGACAGAGAAATGGACAAACCCCTCCTTCGACAACGGATTGACTGTAGCAATGTGCCCATCAAACCGGTTGCGTCCAATTACAACAACGACATTACTTCCTACAGCCAATCGATCACCCAGAGCATCAACAACACGTCCCTCTATGCAAAAATGTGAGAGGTCCGATAAAATAGCAATATCCGCCCCCGCAACAACTTGTGCCCCAATGCTGCTATTGATATAGGTGACAATGCCTCTGCGCGAAGCTCGTATTTGAGCTTCGTTTAGAATTCGCTCGGTCTCGGACAAATTCTTCCTGAAAATGGATAATTCTAACTCTTTTACTCGTCGATTGGCTTCGGCAATGCGCTTGTCGTTGGATAACATTCTTCTGCTCTGCTCATGCTCCAAAAGGGCCACATCGTAGCGAAGTTGTGCCTCTCGCACATTGCCCATCGTTCCGGCCCCGATACTGTCTAATTTCTTTTCATTGCGTAGCTCGGTTGCCATTTTATCGATCTTCATCGCATTGACTTGCAGAGCAATTTCGGCATTGCTTATCTTGCTACTACTCTCGATTCGCTCCTGTTCCATTCGGTAGCACCGCATCCGCTCTTCGTCTAACATCTTGCCATATTCAGTCTGTATGCTTTTCAGATTAAGCCTCAGCAGAGGAGTATCCCTATCCACCAAATCTCCCGAATGAACGTACACCTCTTCTATGCGACTATTGATGGGTGCCACAATACGCTCCTCAAAAGCCGGCACAACAACCCCTGTAGCACCAACACTTACCTCCATAGAACCACGATCCACATACGAGAAAGTCAGATCCTTTTCGGCAACCTTCATCTCCAATAGCCCGAAGGCAAACCATACAGCTGCAATAACGACTACGCTGATACTTCCATAGATAAACCTTTTTTTTCTTCGCTCTCTACGCAATGCCTCTTTCGGTATCTGTATATCCATTCCTATATGATTAATCTGCCAGTTAACACGGCAAATGCTATGCCAATAAGTGTAAACAACTGACAGTCAACACAAAGCAAAAGGATCATTGTCCGAAATTGAACAGAAATCGTCCGGAATCGGACAATTCTTTTGCCCCTAATCTATTAGTTATTATCACGGGAAAGGGATTTAGACGCAGCACCTCTGAAAATGCTATAGTTCGTGTCCGAAAAACTTGTACGTTCGCGATAGTTTCATGAGCACTACTTATAGAATTTAGAAGAAGCCTCATCAAGGCTGAGTGCATGCGAGATTCTTGTTTCAATCGAACACTCTGAAATTAGATTGGAATCATGCTGCCACTATCACGGGTGTGGGCAATAAGTTCCAATCGTACCCCTTTTGAGCAAGATTTCCGATGAGACAGATACAGTAGTAGCCTTGTATTGGGAAACAAGCTCCAATAGGATGAGTGCAAAATCTAACGCGTGGGAGAATAAGTTTCTACGGGTCAGAGTTTTTGCTGCGACGGGAAAGAGCATATTTTCCTACGCGTGGCATAAATACAGCATCGCGACCACAAGAATGCTTCAAGCAGTTGGCTTGCACGCCACAAATACTCTTGCGTATTAAAAAGATTGTACTACCTTTGCAGCGCTTTCGGGCTTGAGATGAATTTGAGACCCGAAGCTTTCGGGCGAATCGCTAGCTCAGCAGGTAGAGCACATCCCTTTTAAGGATGGGGTCCTGGGTTCGAACCCCAGGCGGTTCACAATCAGAGGTCTCTCGCATGAGACCTCTCCGTTTATAGGAAAAGTTGGCGTACATTTCCTTCTCCCAATTGGGGCTGACCGGCTTTGACAGCGTGATGAGCCGATTTGTAAGCATGTAGTGCGTCGTTGCCTTGCACTTTAATCTCAGACATCACAACTTTTAGTTGGCGAAAATAACTACGCTCTCGCTGCGTAACCGAAGAATAGTAGGTTGATCGCTTTATCTCTGCGAAAGTCGCGGAGACGAGACACTACCCAATCGCTCTTATCTCCGAAGCTGATTGATACGGTGGTGCACGCAACTCGGGATCAATCTCGCACAGCCTTCGGGCGAAGATTGTATTAGAAGGCTAAGGGTGATGCCATGGGCCGTTACATACCGGATAAACCCCGAAAATTGTTCATGTAACTAAACATGTAGAAAGCAGATTGTTTCCGCGTTTGGACGAGGGTTCAACTCCCTCCAGCTCCACTTCGAGAACTCTGTAACAGAGAGCAAAAAGGCCGCAGCTTCTATTGAGTTGCGGCCTTTTTGCGTCAAAGAATTCCTCGTAAATCTTTATAGAGCCATAAAATAATCCGCGCCAAGAGCAATCGCTCCTGACGCGGCCATTCATCAATAATTGGACTTTATTTGATTCCCAACTTCTTTGCTATAGCCTTAGGAAGTGCGTCTTTGTGCAGCACGATATTCATGGTACGACCGGCCACAAAGTTCTGGCTTGCATACCAAATACCGTCGTACTTGCCTGAAGGACCCCAAGAGTTCTTGACAACAAAGAATGGACGGCCATTTTGATTTACAGCTTTACCTACAACCTGCATTCCATGATCATCAGTCAAAGTATAGTTGTCATAGCACTGTTGGCGATATTCCTGTGTCGGTTCGATCTCCGGACAATCAGCTTGGCGAACAAGCTTAGCTATCTGGGCCATCTTGTCCGAACGACTCAAGCCTACCCAACGATCCTGATCAGAACCTTTCGTCTCAATAGCCTCAACATCGGCCAAAACCCCAATACCATCTCTTGTAAAACCGACTTCACTAACATCCGTACCCCAAGCGAAAGTGTAGCCATTATCGACAGCATGATTCATAACCTCCATGAACTCATTCATTGGCAGATTATAGCTGTTGGACCAGCGCCAATTATCTTCGATCTCGATCTGGAAAGAAGTATAAAAAGGATGGTGCGTATAACTTGTTAGAGAAACGTAGTCATCGATGTTAAATCCAAGCTCTTTCGCAAAGCTCTTCGGCGTGTACTTCTTCCCCTTGTAGGTAAACTCTTGAGGTTCCTCCCCCAAGTAGGTATCAATGATAGCATTGTAACCATTCTTCCAGGCTGGAGTCAGCTTCCCATTGGGGTTCTTAACCACAGCATCAAGGTAGGCCTGAGCCGTAGCTGAGATCTCTCCGTGCATATTCTTTGTCGTACCATAGTTAAGTCCACGCATAGCTTCCTCAGGTACAATACCATAATGTTTGAGGACATAGAGAACATCATAAAAAGAGCCCCCTTGCCCAAAATTGAGCTTGCCATGCATACGCACATACTTATCTCCCTTATCTTTATAGGAGCGGCTAACAACAAACATTTCCGATAGGTCATGCTCCCCTTTCCCCATACGGATAAGTTCGCTCTCAATAAAAGCCAGACCAGAGTAAGACCAACAAGTACCTGAATTAGCTTGGTCTTTGATCGAAGTATAAGGGATCTCCTTTACCATTGTGAATACATTCTCGGCATTGGAATCCGGTTTGTTGGATACAGGTTCCTGAGCGAAAACTGATGGAGATACTCCACTTAGCAGCAAGGCTGCTGTTAGGATGATTTTTTTCATGTCGATGTTCTTATTCTTAGTTATACTTTCTATTTGTCTTTGTTTGGCACATAAAACGTACGCGGAGCGGGGGACAAATCTGTTACCCCTACTCCGCGTACAAAAATATAAGAATATGGTGGATTATTCGACAGATTTATCCCAGACCGTCTCTGTACCACAGATTCGGAACCCTTCCTTACGAGCCAAAGTGAAAAAATAGTCACTTAATCGATTGATAAATTTGAGGACAACATCTTCGACATAGCCACCCTCCGAAACAAGTCTGTAAATATGCCTTTCGGCTCGACGGCAGACTGTACGACAGACATGTGCCAAGGCCCCTTGACGCCCACCTGCAGGCAAAATAAAAGCCTTCATCTTAGGCATAGCCCCATCCAAGCGGTCTATTTCAGACTCTATCTTCTCAATCGTATCGGTATACACTCTACTCTCGACCATCAGACATGTTGTGTCCTGGTTGGTAGCCAAGTAAGATCCAATAGTAAAAAGCTTGTGTTGTAGCCAAGAAAGAAAGGCATAGTCCTCAGGAAGGAGTTCTTCAGCAATAAGTAACCCGATGAAAGAATTCAATTCATCGATTGTCCCGTATGCCTCCAAACGAGTATCGTACTTCGCAACACGCTCACCACCGACAAGGCTGGTGGTACCTTTATCCCCACCGCCTGTATATATCTGACTTTTCTTCATGAAATAAAAAATTGAGTTGTGAATTAATTATCAAATCCAAAGTACTCGGACGAATCTTGGTAACTACCGCTATACATATGCATTGTAATGCCTCTTATTCAATTGTGGATATGCAAAAGCAATCCCTACCCCTCCCAAATCTATGGATACGGTGATAGAAGGGGAATCCAATATTTTGTGCCAAAGAGTACGACAAGGACCTGTCCTTAAATTGAATAGGTAGATTTGCTCTCCTTTATTTTTCTGAAAAGGCACTGGCAAGAAACGACTATCAGCCATATCCTGTTTCCAATCTTGCAGGATAATAAGATCAAAATCCCTCACATTCCCCAAAATTAGGCTTTCGCTTTTTTCAACCCGGACTCGACTATTGGCAGTTGTTGCATAGCTCAGAACAGCATCAGTATCTTGCCCTATGAGTAAACAAGAGGTACAGTGCATACGGTCTGTAAGGCGAAATATCAGTTCCAATTCCCTCCAACTCCAACCTCCCCGACCTTTCCCAGTCCACCTCGCTCGGAGCAAACTGAAAGCATAGTAAGGCATCCGCTCCTCTACTACCGTTGTGATGAAACGAAAAACAAAAGGAGAGTGTATCCCATATCCTCTGCGATGAAAAACAAAACGGAATAATCGGTACAACCCGATACGGACGGAACTATAGAGAGACATCTGAATGTACTACTGTATGTCTTAGAAGTAATATTTGATCCGTATTGGGTCTCCCGACTTGTAGGCTTTTAAGGGCTCGGATTGCGAGAAGAAGGACTTACCGCGCATTGCTCCCCAAAGAGCTGCCCCTACTCGTCTAATCAAATTTCTAGATTTGTCCAACTCTTCGAAATATCGGTCTACTGTGTATGTTTGGAAAGCTATGACCTCTTGTAAAACGTGGCTATCTGCGAAATATCCTCCACTCCCATTACGAGCTGCAAAACAATGATCAGGGATCTCCTCATACTTGAGATGCAGTCTCTCCAAAAATCGTTCAACAAGTTTACTATAAGTGATACGACACAACTCCCCTCCTCCAACATTGAAAGTATGGCCCCATAATTTGGCCCGATGTGCATACGCCTCAACCACCGCTGTTGCCAGGTCTTTGGTGTGTATGAATTCCAGACGAGATGCAAGAGGAAAACGAAAAAAATCGGGGGAAAGTCTTTCCTGTCGGGTGTGTAAGACATACCCAGGACGATAGATAATCCAATCTAATTTGGAATCTCGAACAATCTTTTCTGCCTGTAACTTTGTGATAGCATCGTAGTCTCCTATTACTGGCCCCACCGTATCTGATACACTAATCATTGGAGAGTGTAGGCGGTCACCGTATACTCCGACCGTGGAAAGGTAGAGGATCATTGCACCCGGACTGGTAGCTTCGACGGCTTCTATCAGGTTACGAGTCCCCAACAAATTGACAGTTTCAGCCTGCCTGTGGTCTCTCATTGCTTCTCCCTTAGGCAGGCTCATATTATGGATAACGAAGTCTTGTCTGCGACAAGCTTGTTGGAGTGTTTCATAGTCTAAGACATCACCGTAGTAGACTTCAAGAATATCTTTATTGCGTTCAAAGAAAGTCATGTTACCAGATGACTTCCTATCAAAAACTGCAATCTCAAATCTATTCTTTTGTTCTATCAAATGGGTTAAGATCTCTCTACCTATAGAGTCAGATGCTCCCGCCAATAATACTTTGGTCTTT
Organism: Porphyromonas sp.; assembly: GCA_034181285.1. Classification (GTDB taxonomy): domain Bacteria; phylum Bacteroidota; class Bacteroidia; order Bacteroidales; family Porphyromonadaceae; genus Porphyromonas. The sequence goes on from JAXFND010000002.1 coordinate 193,987, forward strand.
GTGCTTTTGCTGTTCATTATGTCCATAACTGTTGCTAATGATTGTTTTGGAATGGATTGTTTCAATTGCATTGGAGAGTTCAGACCAATTCGAAATCAAGTTGCCTGCGCTCTAGATTGGCTGAAGCAACCCTTACATTGAGTGAATCACCCAAGGCATAAGTTTTCTTTGATCGTCTGCCCCTGAGACAATAATTTACCTCATCGTATTCATAGAAATCATCGCCCAGGTTACGGATCGCCACGAGCCCCTCACATTTTGACTCGCTAAGCTCCACATAGAGTCCCCACTCGGTTACCCCTGAGATCACTCCATTGAACACCTTACCCAAACGATCTTGCATATACTCAATCTGCTTATACTTGATTGATTCTCGTTCCGCTTGAGCCGCCACCTGTTCCATATCAGAACAATGGATGCAGTCTTCCTCATATTTGGCCTTATCCAAAGACCTTCCTCCAGAAAGATAATGAGTAAGCATACGATGCACCATCAAATCGGGATAACGACGGATAGGGGATGTAAAGTGAGTGTAATCATCGAAAGCCAGACCATAATGACCGACATTATCAGTGCTGTACCTAGCTTTTGCCATACTTCGTATAGCGATGGCCGATATCAAAGACTCTTCAGGCTTACCTTGTATATCAGCCAAAAGGTCATTGAATTTTTTAGAGATATCCGCATTAGTTCCCTGCAGTTTCATTCGGTAACCAAACCGTGCAATGAACGAGCTAAGGTTGTCAAGCTTTTCAGGACTTGGTTGTTCATGTATCCTGTACACAAATGTCTTTCTCTTTCCCTGCTGCTCCATCCTCTTTACATGCATAGCAACCGTACGATTGGCCAATAACATCAATTCTTCTATCAGATGGTTAGCCTCCTTAGACTCTTTAATGTACACTCCAACGGGCCTACTCTTTTCATCAAGAATAAAGCGTACTTCGGGCGATTCGAAAGCAATTGCTCCGCTTTTAAACCGACGCTTGCGGAGTTTACTCGCTAAATCATTGAGCTTTAGGATTGCATCCTGACAATCCCCAGTTTTCCCCTCTATAATCTCTTGAGCTTCCTCGTAAGCAAACCGTCTTTGACTCCGAATAACTGTACGTACAATACGATAGTCAAGAACATCTGCTTCATCATTCATCTCAAAGATACAACTGTATGCAAGCCTATCACACTCAGGTTTTAACGAACATAAGTCATTACACAATCTCTCAGGAAGCATCGGTATAGTACGATCCACCAAATAGACACTTGTGGCTCTCTTATAGGCCTCCTTATCTATGAGCGTTTGAGGTGTGACAAAATAAGAGACATCAGCAATATGAACCCCTACTTGGTATTTACCATTCTCGAGTTGCGCAAACGAAATTGCATCATCAAAGTCTTTCGCGTCAGCAGGGTCTATAGTAAATGTTTGTACTTCCCTAAAATCCTCTCGCTTTTCTATCTCCTCAGGAGGAATAATCCCCGATAATCTGTTTGCGGCTTTTTCCACTCTCTCAGGATAGAAATAGGGTAATCCAAACTGAGCCAAGATAGCATGCATTTCTGTATCATTGTCCCCAGACGGTCCCAAAACAACCATAATCTCTCCGACTGGATTTTTGGCATCTGCTGGCCAATCGGAAATCTGAGCCACAACTTTGTCCCCAGGGCAAGCCTTTCCTAATTTGGACTTAGGGATATAGATGTCGTAGCCTACTTTATTGTCTTCAGTGGAAACAAAGATTGCATCTCGTACTGAAATGACAGTTCCCACGAAGGAATAGGTGTTACGCTCAAGAAGTTCGATAACCTCACCTTCTAAGGATCGGTTTCGTCGCTTTGCGAACAATTGCACTTTGACCTTATCACCATGAATCGAGTGCCGTGCATTGGAGTCTGATATTGCTATTGGCGAAGAGCCGTCCGAAGGAGTGACGAAGTTCCGCCCATTGGATCGCCGCTCAAAAACACCTTCAACCACAACTCCCCTGCTATTGAACTTATAGCGGCCTCGATCCACTCGCGTAAGAATATAATCCGTGGCCAACACCTCTAAGGCGCTATACACTTGCTGCCTCATGGATGCGGACTCAATGCCTATACCCTGGCTCACCTGCTTGTAATTAAACACTCGCTCGTAATCCTTAGACATGAATGCCACAATCAATCGCTCCAATTCGTCTCGACTGATATTTCCCCTACGCCTGCGGCGAGCCATACTCTGGGCATTTGTCTTACCGAGTCCTCGCCCATATGTTTTCGTGCTGGCCTGCTGGGGCTTCCTTTTGTTCTTCCTACTCATGGGAGTTGTTGTATGATCTATATACAAAATAGAAGAGCTCTACGCACTGCGACAAGTTTACTGCGCAAACGCATAGAGCCCCGAGTGCTACACATAGTGTACCGAAAATCGATGCCTCTTGGAAACTAGCTGAAGAAGCTACCTTGTCGTCCTTACAATCTGCGAGTATTCTCCTCTACATCACTAATGGGGGTCACCAAACGGTACCCTTTTCCGTGTACATTGCGGATTGTGATAGAAGGATCGTCCTTAAGGAGTTTGCGCAATTTAGTCACATAGACATCGATGCTCCTACGCTTGTAGTCGTCGCTATCGACATCTGTTTTGCCCGCATGCCACACTACTTTGAGTGCATGATCTCTCTCAAGCGTTGTATTGGCATACATGCAGAGAAGATTTAGAAGCTCTGACTCTTTCGTTGTAAGTTTGGTGGCCCTTCCTTCAATCTCTAAGACTTGATTGAGAGTATCGAAGCGATATTTACCCAATTGGTAGAAAGGCATTGCTTTGGCTTTCCTCCCGTGAATCCGCCTCATAATTGCCTCAATACGAAGCAATAGTTCCTCCATAGAGAAAGGCTTGGTGAGGTAGTCATCAGCTCCCATTTCGAAGCCTTTGAGCCTATCAGTCGGTACATCTCTGGCAGACAGGAAGATGATAGGGACCTCAGTATTGACGCTTCGGATATACTCAGCAACTTCGAACCCATCTTTCTTCGGCATCATAATGTCCAAAATGCAAAGATCATACCTGGACTGAGGGAAATGCTCAATCCCGGCCTCTCCATCAAAAAACAGATCTACTAAGAACCCTTTTGAGATAAAAAACTCTTTCAGCAGAAGGCCCAAACTCTCATCGTCCTCGCAGAAGAAAACTTTCAATTGCTGGTCATTCATATTCATTTCTTTATTCTGTTATTGTAATCCTTTCTCATTCAGTAACAAGTTTATCACATGGTTTGTTTAATGTTAGGCATTGTAATTATCATTTTACTTCCCGTGCCTACTTCACTCTCACACTTGATGGATCCACCCATCTCCGACAATACCATGTGTACATAAGCCAATCCTAATCCGAATCCTTTTACATCATGTCTATTCCCTGTATGTACCCGATAAAACCGCTTAAATATGCGGGTCAAACTATCTTGAGGAATGCCTATCCCATTGTCCTGAATCGTGATTTCGATCTTCTTTCCCACATTCCGAGAACTAATCTTAAGCAGTAGTTCCCTGTTAGGCTGGCGATATTTAACGGCATTCTCCAACAAATTGAAAATCACATTGGTAAAATGCATCTCATCCGCATAAATCCATGTGTTTTCAGCTTCAAGAGCAAGATATAAATCTCCACCCGTTTGTTGTGCTTTAAATGTGTACACTTCAGCCACGCTTAGGATAATCTCATTGGCATCCAGTTCCTCGAGCTTAAGCTTCATCTGCTTCTCCTCAAAAAGCGAGAACTGTAAGACTTTCTCTATTAGCATTGACAAACGCTGAGTTTCATTAGAAACTACACCTATCAAACGGGACATTGTCTGAGGGTTTGACATGATAGCCTTGTCTTTCATCATTTGGTTGGCTAGGCTAATAGAACTAACTGGTGTCTTCAACTCATGCGTCATATTGTTGATGAAGTCAGATTTCGTTTGCGCAAACGTTTGATTCTTGTACAAAATAATCGTCGCAATGGCAGAGAATAAAAGCAATATCAGAGCCGACATGCCAGTAAGAATGGCGAACCCGTATATTTCTCGTGTATAAGAGGTCTTGTCTGGAAACGTCACATCAATGTAGGCCCCCTGTGAAGACTGATCGCCCTCACACAAAAAGAGGTACTGCCTTATCGTATTGTGGTCATTGGCTGTCACATCCTTGTATTGAGGCAACGTCTCGAAGTATTCCAACTTACCATTGGTGTTATAAAGTTTGTAGACAAAGGGGGTCTCCAATCCCACTTCACTCAATTCATTACGAATAACTTCTGTCAACCGATTGATTTTAATTCGTTGCTTGGCCGACCGAAACTGGCTATCCATCATAGAACGCAAGATCACTTCATCAAGCAAATCCCTCTTGTGCAAGTAACGACTAAGCCACGAAAGTTGAAGTTTACTCGCCGTATCTCTATTTTTAACCCGATTACTTTGGGACAACAAACTCCCATCTGTTTCATAAACCTGAGCAGATGCTCGATGCTCGAACGACAGACTATCGGCAAAACGGTCAATAAAGCCCAAGAAAAGATCTCGATCAAAAAGACGTCTGACCGACACATTATGTGGGTGAGACTGGGGTAATCCGGTAGGAGCTTCAAGTGTGGAGGCGAAATCCAAGCTATCTGGCATAAGACTCTCATACAAGTACATACGCATCTCGTCTAACTCCAGCTTGTAGGAGACTCCACTAAGAGCGACCTTTACTAAGCGATCGAACTGCTCATCTTTTGTCTCATAGACCTTTTTGATATACACCACTTGCACAACAAAAAGCAGGAGAAAAGAAGCCATCAAAAGCATGATCAGCCACCTTAACCTCAAGGTTCGATTTTTTACCTTCATCAGATCGCTCTCCCTCTAATCTAACAAATTCCTCTCAAGCGCCTCCATTCAACCAACACACATACTTCCAACAAGCAGCATAACATCCCCAAATGTAGTATATAATTACTGAATTTGCAGATTCTTTTGTCCTTTTCCTAATTTGGCTAACAAATGAAAGAGATAAAAAGAAAAGCCATCTCACAGACTTACAACTGCAAGATGGCTTCAGTTTGATTGTGAAAGCTTCCCGGTAGCTCTCTATCCAGCTCAATATCTCTTGGAGACCTCCTCCCAATTGATGATCGTCCAAAGATCATTTACGTGGTCTGCTCTCCTATTCTGGTAGCTGAGATAGTATGAGTGCTCCCACACATCGAACCCAAGGATTGGTTTGAGACCATTTTTGCAGGGATTGCTACCATTGGCCTCTTTAGTAATTAGGAGTTTACCATCCTTGTCTGAGGCAAGCCATGCCCACCCCGAACCAAAAAGAGTGATGGCTGCATTGCCCATCTCCTCTTTGAACTTATCAAAACTTCCCCACGCGGTCTCAATAGCTTGCAATAGCCGACCCTCGGGCCTAGCCTTTGCCTTATCCTGAGAAATAAACTGACTGAAATAAAGATTATGGTTAAGGACCTGGCCAGCATTATTGAACAAGGCACCATCACTTTTTGCAATGATTTCTTCGATGGGCATTTCGGAAAATTCAGTGCTGGCAATCAACTTATTGAGATTTTCCACATAGGTCTTAAGGTGCTTTCCATGGTGAAACTCGATTGTTTCTTTGCTAATTACAGGAGCGAGTGCATCTGCTGCGTAAGGCAAGGTCATCAATTCGTAGATCATAATTTAGGGTCTAATTTGTGTTAGTATTCTGTGAGGTCTTTCATTTAATCGGACGAAATCGGATAAACCTCCTCTCCCAGACTCCGCCCTACTTTCATTGGCATAACCACTTGTTGTGATGGTTTGTTTCGAGGAAGTTAAGTAAACATCAACTATTTGAAGGCTAAACAACACTTCCGTACTGGCAATAGTTACGATGGAGCTACCGAAAAGAGGGGATATACATTCACGCCCAATCAGCAAGAGAAAACCTGACTTCGAAGGGATCATTCCATTCTGTGCTCAGGCTTCAACGCATCTATTTTCACATTTCAAGAGACATACCCGCAAAAGGGAGTTCTACTAAAAAGAAAGAATTAACCACCTGATAAACAAATCAGTGGTCTCCACTCTTAAATCCCTAAATTAGAAATCCAGCAAAGGATAGCGACAGCGCACCTCCTGCATCTTAATTGGCTCTTCGTAGTGCCACCACTCACGCCAGTAAGGAACAAGGCCTACCCCCTTCATTATACCTCTAAGGAGAGCTCTATTTGCAGCAGCTTGAGGTGATATAAGGCCTTTTCGAATAAGTTCGGTTTCACTCCCCGTATGCGAAGCCTTACCGAAACAGTCAAAACAAGATCCCATATCCAACGGGGTTCCATCCCCATTAGCTATGGTCAGATCCACAGCTACCCCATAGTTGTGCCTACCTCCTCTATCTCCATCCGCTACATAAACTTTATTCGGAGTGTTCACGACCGAAGCATACATGCTCCTTTGGACTGAAATCGGCCGAGCTGCATCATAAATAAGCAAGCTGTAACCCGGATGCTTTTGTCGAAGCAAGCGCTGAGCCTCAACTATTCGTCTGGCAAAGCCTTCGTTCAAATAAGCCTTTCGCAGGTTTCCGTATAGATTTTGACCCATGAAATTATCTTGGCTCGCATACTTAAGTTCTACTATTATCGTACTATCCAATACCTGCACATCCACCAGGCCGAAAGCTTTCATCCGAGCATCAAGAAGCTCGACCTCCGGCCTCTTTGTTTGAAGGCTTCCCGTCGGATTATTGATTCCCCATTCATACACGACAAGAGCTTTCATCACAGGTTGATAAAAGCTCAAGAAAAAAATTAGGCACAAAAGAGAAATCTGGCGTCTATTTGACATCTTCAAAGTCAATATACTCTCCTTCTCCTTTGTCAAAACGCTTCTTTTCGATTTCATTCAGGTCGAGTTTCTCCTTGACTCCGCTCCCCTCAGCCTGTTTCCGTTTTTTGTTCGTCGCACGACTCTTCCCTGCTTGTGACTCTTGGCCAAACAGGTTGTTGATATGATTGACTGCACGAGCAAAAAGCCACCTGCGTAGAATCGGCGCAAAGACGTAGACGGCTAAAACGATGATAAGTATGCCAAGAAGAATTGTCATTTTGAACCCAGATAATGAAGACAGTATGATATCAGTCTCGACTTCTTAGATAAAGAACAATCGAGAGAAGGACATAGCTGATAATGGACAGGGCCAAACCTCCCACACCCCACAAGGCAACAAAAGCAACAGAAGCCAACAACACAACATAGCGTTGCTCATTTCCTCGCCAACCAAGTTGCTTGATCTTAAACGAGAACATCGGCAAATCGGAAACCATTAAGTAGCTCATCAAGAGAACAAAAGCATAGAGCAGAACCTGCATGAGAATTGGGCAAAAGGCCGTTATCCGATATGACTCCCCATCGAGAGCCACAAAACCTAGCCAAAAAAGGGCATTGGCTGGAACAGGAAGGCCCAAGAAAGAAGTATGCTGGCGCTGATCATTGTTGAACTTGGCTAAACGTAACGCTGCAAAGACAGCCAAGAGGAAGGCCGGAGAAGCGGCCACTACTGAGACAACAGGGTAAACTGTCACATCGAAAAACCCCAAACCTACAATCGCTGCTACCGTGGAAGTAAATAAAGAGAAATGAGCGAATACAAGGACAGCCGGTGCTAAACCAAAACTGACAACATCAGCCAATGAATCCAAATCTGCTCCTATCGGAGAACTTACCCCCAAAATGCGAGCAAAAAGACCATCAAGAAGATCAAACACCGCGGCTAACGCAATGAAAATCATTGCCCAAAAAGGTTCATGATAGGCCAACGTGGCCACAATAGCTGCACTGCCGGACAGCAGGTTCAGAGATGTAACTGCATTGGGGATATGACGACGAACGCTCATCTTCTTGTCTTATATCTGATTGACCGAATTCCTAATCCTTTTCGGGCAATCGAGCGATCACTGTCTGGTTGCCCAACACAGGCTGCTCCATTTCGACACAAACTTCAGAACCCAAGGGCAAATAAAGATCAACGCGCGAACCAAATTTGATAAACCCCAAATGCTGGTCCGGATTGCAGTTGTCTCCCACCTCGCCATAAGTAACGATACGGCGAGCTAAAGCTCCAGCAATCTGGCGAACTAAAAGGCGATGCCCACCAAATCTCGTGCGAATAACCACAGCCGAGCGTTCGTTTTCCATACTGCTCTTGGGCAAATAGGCAGCCATGAAGCGTCCATCGTTGTGAGAAACATGCTCCACCCGCCCATGACAAGGGAACCAATTAGCATGCACGTTGAAAACCGACATGAATATCGAAACCTGCAATCGGCGTTCGCCCAATATCTCGACCTCGTCCACTTCTTCTATGGCCACAATGCGACCATCGGCTGGCGCGACCACAGCTCTCTCGTCTCCCATACAGGGGCAAAGACGTTTAGGTTGGCGAAAAAAATTCAGCACCAGCAGATAAAACGTCAATGTGAGGAACAGCACGGAACCAAAGAACCACCCCGCTCCTACAAAACAGTATATACTTATGTTGATTGCCAGAGAAACGACCCCCAAAGCCGAAAGCAATCCCACTCCTTCCTTATTTACCTTCATTGTCTATGTGTAAGCAAAACGCGGTGGTAGGCGGCCAACCTACCATCCGTTTATTCCTATGCGAGGGCAAAAATACACTTTCCTGATGAATCTAACTGAAGGGCCTATCAATAGGGGCGGCCATCAGGTCCCACGATAGGGCCATCGACATACATCTTAGCTATTTCATCGGCGTATCTCTCAAGAATTACTTTCCGCCTTAGCTTGAGCGTATTGGTTAGCTCTCCTCTATCTACCGAGAAAGGTTGGGCAAGTAGCGTGATACGCTTTACCTTCTCGAATTGCGCCAATGGGGATTGAGCCTCTTCAATACACGACATCACGATGCGAATGATTTCGTGTTCGTCTTTAAGTTCTTCGTTGCTCCTGGTCTCAACATCCAAGCCTCTTTCTTTAGCCAAACGCCTGAGCAAATCCCAGTTCGGGTAAATGAGAGCACTGACGAACTTATAGCAATCGCCAATGATAGCGACCTGCTCAATGATGGCATTCGTGCTAAGCAGTCCCTCTATGGCCTGAGGAGCAACGTATTTGCCGTTGGCCGTCTTGTATAGCTCCTTTATGCGCTCTACAAAGAAGAGCGTACGGCCTTCCAAACGACCGGCATCTCCAGTTCTAAACCAACCGTCTGAAGTGAAAGCCTCGGCATTGGCCTCCGGATTGTTGTAGTATCCCTTTGTCACGGCATGGCCTTTGAGCAAAATCTCGCTACTATCCGGATCTATCTTGACATCCATGCCGGGGATAACGTCTCCGATAGACTCAAGAACAAAGCCCTTATCTTGGTAACACGAAACAGTGGCACAGCTCTCACTCAATCCATACCCAACCACAATAGGGAAGCCAACCGATTGAAGAAATGTATTGACCTGCAATGAAAGAGGAGCACCGGCCGTAGGACAAAATCGTATCCGCTGTAGCCCAACCTTGCTTCGCAGCAATTTGTACAACGTGGCATCATAAAAACGGTACGCCATTCGCAGAAAAAGCGAAGGCCTCTTCTTTTGAGCATGTACATCTACACGATATTTCTTTCCCACCGAAATAGCATGCCTGAAAATACGCTGTGCAGCCTTGGGCGAAGAGGCTATTTTTTCATTCACTCCCTGATAGATTTTCTCCCAAAAACGGGGAACATTGCACATCAATGTTGGCCGAACTTCAACTAGGGCCATAAGAATCTTCTTCGGGTCACTTAGGATAGCAACTTTGGCCTGAATAGAAAGGCACATGTATGTCCATGCTTTCTCGAAAATATGGCTCAAAGGCAAGAAACACATACTTATGTCCTTGTGATTGAGCGAGGGGAAAAGCTCCTGATGCACACGTATCTGCCACATCAAAGCCGAATGGGCTACCGTTACCCCTTTGGGGTTCCCCGTGGTGCCACTGGTGTAGATAATTGTTGCCAAATCGGACTCCAAGGCCTGCGAACTTCGGACTTTGGCCATCGTCTCATTAGGCATGGAATCTCCTCGGCGAACAAACTCATCGAAATAGATTGAAGTCGTGTCATTGGGATTCTTCGCCACGTTGCGATCGAATATCACAATCATACGAATACCCGCGCCGCTTTGCTGCACTTTGAATGCGTTGTTGTATTGGAACTGCTCCCCCACAAACATCAACTCAATCTCGGCATCCTTGACAACAAACTCTATTTGCTCGGGGGAGGAAGTTGCATAGAGAGGGACACTGATAGCTCTCATCATGAAAATCCCCATCTCTGCCCATAAATAATATCGCATGTTCTGCGAATAGATCCCCACACGAGCATGCTCTTGAATTCCGATCTCAGCCAAGGCTTTTGCCACTCCTAAAGTCATATCGCCCATCTTCTGCCAATTGATCTTTTTCCATTGATCCGTTTCGGCATCATGATACAAAAGAGCTGTACGAGAGGGAGTCTTCTCCGCCAAACGCAGAGACAATTCAGCTAAATGGTAGATTTCCATGCAATGCGACTTGTGTTCAAATGTTCAGGGTATAAAGGTAGCGTAATTCTCTCAGCCGGGCAGCTCTGCATCGGATGAATCCCTGGCAAAGGGACCTCACACCGACAAGTGTCTTTTTGTCCCATCCCATTCCGAACTTGCACAAAGGAAAAGCAAAAATTTCCACGCGTCGGAGAAAAAACTGCGACGCGTCAGGAAAAAGGCTCCTACGGGAGCGAATAAAAATCCTAATACGACCGAATTATAGCTACCTCAAAAAGAACATCAAGCCCAAAGGAAAAAGGGACCCATAGACAAGCTCCGAAGAAGATCGAATGTTTAGAAGAGAGAGATTCCCCCGTATAGGAACAAGTTTTCTCTACACGTCAAGGCTTGATAGCTGCAACTTCCACAGATTTAACCCAGCCGGACTTACCATCGCTAGTGCGAATAGCACACCACCCATTCTTGGGCATATCTCGAATCTCAACCCTTGCCCCTTCGTGAAGGACAGTAATCGAGGTTGAATTCTCTCCGGCCATGGCTCTCAAACTCACCTGCGAGCGAAGTATAATTCCCCAATCGTTGTCCCTATAAGATCGGTAGTCATGCCAAGCGAGAAGGTTGGCCACGACAGAAAGGATAAGTGAGGCAAAAGCCGTATAGAAGCCCACTCTACGCTGTCTACGGCTATGGCCAAGCAAGAAAAGAAGTCCCCCGACAACAAATAGAAATGCAAAAAGAATCCCGAGAGAGATGAGAAGACGTAGACCTAAAAAAGATGAAACATGGTTGAGCAGATAAGACGTGAACGAATCCCCGACCGGATCACCTGATTCAGACACAGCGTTCCGAGCAAGGGCTAAGTTGTAGTCGATATTCTTGTTGTAAGGGTCTATGCATTTTGCCCGCTCCAACATCAATATGGCCGAGCCGTATTGCTTCAACTGATAATGGCAAGTACCAAGATTGAAGTACATAGCGGCTGATTTCTTACCCTCCTCGTATAGTCTCTCATAGACACGAAGAGCAGACTGATATTGCTTAGCCATATAGTATTGATAGGCAAGGCTATCCGAAGCCACAGCTTCCAGTTCTCGCTCTGTAGGAGAGTCGGAGATCGCGTGCTCTGCACTATTGTCCACATCGCTGGCTTGAGGCAAAATAAGGGTAGGAATTGAGTCTCCTGTCTGCGCCAGAGCAGAAGCCAACGCAACAAAGACTAAAATGAAAAGAAATGTGTATCGAAAGATATTCATAGAATGCTCATGAAAGAGAGGTGACCTTTTCGGTTAGTTCAATCAGCTCTGAAACCTCGTTATAAAACCCTTCCCCACTCTGCGCGCCCAAGGAAGAGGCAAATCGAACGAATTCGAGTTCGTCGAACAAGGCTTGCCATCGAGCAGCAAGCTCTGGGCTTAGCCCCTTCCTTTCCAAATTGCTTCGGTTAAGTTCAGACTGTGGTAGTGCCAATTTATCGCTCAAATAGTATCCAACAGCAGATGACAACGTGTCGTAGAAAGACTTCCGGTCCTCCTGTACCATCGCTCTGCGAGCTTCGAACAATCGTCCATAGATCTCCTTGCTAGCAGCCCTCCTCCTCACGGCTTGGACGTCGGCCTGGCGCACACGCTTTCTCCTAATGACAATGTAAACGAGTAGTCCCGATAGACCAAGTGCAAAGTAGCACAACACATGCTTCCAACTGAATGCGAAATTAGCTCCCGGACGAATAGCAGAGCCATCCGTATTGAGGAAAGGTTGTCGCGGCTCGCGCTCCTGTGTCTGTACCTCTCCTCTCGACGAGTTCTTTCCTATCCGATCAGCCATGTGTGCCCCTCCTTTTCCTACGGTGAAATGTATGGGTCTGGTGGAAACTCTTCTATAGACCTTCTCTTGGGGATCAAAGAAAGGAAGTTCAATAGAGGGGATCACATACGCTCCCGTCACAGACGGAACAAAATGATACTTGACAGTTTTGCTCCCACTGCTTCCATTAGCCGTAACATGGATCTCCGACTGACTTTTAGGCTCATAAGCATCGAACGATTCGGGCATAGATAGCCGAGGATCTTTGAGCAGCTTGAGATTGCCATGTCCTTTCAGCTCCACTGTTACAGTCATCAACTCTCCCACTCGCGGTCTATCGGGGTTCAACTTGGCCGACACACTGTATCTGCCCACAGCATCGGCAAAACCATTCGGTTTTGGAGACGGTAAAGTCTGAACTTCCACAGAGGCTGTATTGGATAGCAACTCCCTAGTGAAACTCACCGTCCCTCCCCTCGAAGCATTCAAAAAGTCTTGCATAGGATCCCCCGTACTCTTGAGTTTTCTTTGTACTGAGGCTGTGAGTGCTATTTTTGCCGGAGAAATCGTGATTTTACCACTGCGCTGGGGCAAGATTACCCACTGCTGCAACACAACAACTCCGTAGTATCGACCATTGTACTTCTCCAACACAAAACTACGACCCGCAGCACTGTGTACGGTCTGTGAGACAAATCCCTCAAATTTGGGGTAACTCACAGACTCAACTTGCCTGATGGACATCTTTGGGTCCATATAGAGCTTGTATGTAGCTATGACCTCTTCCTGCTCAAAACACTTGCTCTTATTCAGTTCCAAGCGAGTGAAGAAATCTTTCTCCGAGACGGTGGGCAAACTCTCTTCGTACTCCTTGTCGTGTCCCTTACTCGAACTTCCTTCAGTAACCGTGATCCGTAGGGCCTTTGTACGCAACCTTTTGTTCCCCTCCACAATTGCTGTGGCCGATCCAATCGTAAAGGTTCCCTTCTGTCTGGGGAGTAGTACATAAGTGTGAATCCTTGAAATCACGGACTTCCTCCCCACTCGACTCTCCAACTCATCGGAGGAAACAAATAAGACTTTAAAGTCATCAAAACTTGGAGCATCAAAGCTCTTCGCGTTGGCATTTTGCAGTTCAAAAACCACCTTGAACTGCTGACCCAACTCTACCGAACTCGGAGCAGAAACCTTTAGCTCTACTTGGGCAAACAGCAGAAAAGGTGCAAAAAAAGCGGTCAGAAAGAAGAGAATATTGTAGCGATGCATTACCAATTCTTTTTCTGTTTGTTTCGTTGATTTTTTGCCTCCTGCTTCTTGTGCATCTCAATACGCTCGCGAGTTTTCTCCTCATCCTGCTTGAATGCATCAAGGAGCTGCTTGGCTCTTTCCTGATCCATCTCTTCCGGCCTACTTTGCGAGTTCCCTTGTTGTTGGGGTGGGTCCTGCGAAGATTTCTGTTGGCTGTTTTGTTGATTGTTTTGCTGTTGTTGATTCTGCTGCGAATTTCGTTGCTTCTGCATCAACTTCTTGGCCAATGTGTAGTTGTAGCGGGTCTGGTCATCTTCAGGTCTGTGGATTAGGGCCTGTTTGTAGGCCTCTACAGCCTTGGCATACTGCTTCTGCTTCATCATCAGATTGCCCATGTTGTGCATCACATCGGCTAGCTGTTCTTGAGATCTGGCCTTGTTGCCAGCAAGCCGTAGGAACTGCTCGCCACTGTCTTGGTACTTCCCCTCCGAATAGAGCGAAGCAGCCAACCCGTATATGGCTGGTGCATAGGTGCTATCAATAGCCAAGGCTTCGCTGTACTGTGCTACGGCCGTAGCATAATCCCTCTGAAGAAAAGATTTTGCGGCAGATCGACTTAGCAATCTTGCCGACTGAGCCGACATATTGCACGGAGAAAAGAAAAGAAGGAGAAGGGGAAAGAAAAACAGCGGATACCTAACAACACAATTCATATCATTTCATCTGTCAAAGAGCCTGAACCGAATGAAGAATCGGCTCTTCCGCTCCTGTATAAGTAACCCAACTAACAAAAAGAGCAGAGCTAAGGCTACGGGATAAGCATAAACCTCGTAATAAGAAGCTCCAGAAGGAGCGTGGATATCAGCCTTGGGTAGACTCTTGTTGAGATAATCACGGATCGTCCGTTCGACCAACGAGATACTGCGACCACTCAGATAAGCACCATCACCAGCCTCCACGATAGAGCGACACATTTGCTCGTTAAGTCGGGTGACAACCGGCCGGCCTGTTTCATCTTGCAACGGGCCATCATCTGTCGGAATCATCCCTCCATCGGTTGTACCAATACCCACGACAAAAGTGTGGATACCCTGCTTTAGAGCTCTCCCAGCGGCCTCTCTGGCATCTCCCTCTTGAGACTCTCCATCGGTGAGTAGCAGAATAGCTTTCCCCATCATCTCGTTCTTGCTGAAACTCCCCACCGATGCATCTATTACTTTGTCGATACAAGTACCCTGGTTGGATATCATCTCGGGATCTACGCCTCTAAGCATGTCTTTGGCAGAAGACAGGTCTGTTGTAATCGGGATTTGCGTAAACGAGTTACCAGCAAAGACCATCAATCCAACCTTGTTCCCTTGTAAATTATCAAACAGTCTACTAAGGAGCTGCTTGGCAAACTCCAATCGGGAGGGAGCTACATCCTGGCTATACATTGAATTGGAGATATCTAAACCTATCATCAGTTCATAACCCTTACCGGCCTCGTGCTCATCGGTGGGTTTCGGAACTCTCGGACCAGCCATCGCTACGATAAGGGAGAAAATAGCCAGGAGCAGGAAAGCATCTTTCCATATACGCCTTTTGGTCGAGGCTTCCGGCTTAAGCAGTCTTAAACTCGGTACATCTGCATACCTGCGCTCGTCGGCTCTGCGCTTGGCAAACGATATGTACCAGAACAGGACCAGCAGGGGGAGCAGTAACAGTAAGTACAAATAGTATGGATCGGCAAAACCTATCATAGAAAACACGGCTTAGGGAGTAGTACGCAAATAGGTATTCCTCAACAAAAACTCAAGCAATAGCAAAGCAAAAGCCACTACTATCCATCCCAAAAACAATTCCTCGTAGCTGGTTATCTCCTTGCTTACTATTTTCGTTTTCTCCAGCTCATCGATAGATTTGTAGACGTCGGCCAGGCTCTGATTATCTACAGCCCGAAAGTATTTACCATCGGTAACTTCAGCCATTTTTGTCAAGGTCGGTTCGTCCAATTCGACCGGCATATTCTGCACTCTTGGGCCAAACAGGGTATTCACGAGCATAGGAGCTTCGCCCTGCGTGCCAACTCCAATTGTATAGATACGAATACCGAATGTCTTGGCTATCGAAGCAGCCATCATCGGAGAGATATCCCCCGAGTTGTTGATCCCATCGGTAAGCAAAATCACGACCTTGCTCTTTGCCTTACTATCCCTGATCCGATTGACAGCAGTAGACAGTCCCAATCCTATTGCTGTACCATCCTCAAGCATTCCAAGCTGAACGGCCTCCAACCTATTTAGCAACTGCTTATGATCTGTCGTGAGAGGGCACTGAGTGAAACTCTCGGCCGAGAAAATCACTAACCCTATGTTGTCAGTAGGTCTGGCCAGAATAAAATTCCGAATCACCTCTCGTGCCGCTTCCATTCGATTCGGCTCTAAATCCATAGCCGTCATCGAACCTGAGATATCGAGAGCCATCATAATGTCGATCCCCATCAAAGAATCTTGACGAAAACTACTCCTGTCCTGTGGACGGGACAATGCTACGATCAAACATGCAAGCGCAACCATGCGCAATGCAAAGGGGAGGTGGCGTAGGCGTACACGTAAACTCGGAGAAACGCCTGTCATAGGGGACGAATCTGCCACAAGCAACGAAGCATTTCTTTTCCTGCCTCTAAGTATATACCAACACACACAAAGAGGGATCACGAGAAGCAACCACAAAAAAGAAGGATAAACAAACATCACAAATTCTCCTCCTCTCCTGCTACTGTATTACAAATCTCATTACTCTCGCTTGCCTGCAGGATCTCATTGACCCTGTCTATCAGCTCTTCGATCGGAGGCACCGCCTTCCGCATTTGCGTTGAGGAAGACACTCCTTTGGCATATTTGGCCAAACTCGCCTCGGCCAGTACGGCTGCAAGAGGATGGGTATCGATATCAAATGTCCCCCCTACGGCTTGTCTCAACTCCTCCGGAAGCATCTCCAGGGCAGGGATGTCAGTCACCGTAGTGAGATAGATCCGCAAAATATCCAACAAGGTCGTATAATACTGCTTGGGGCTCATCACATCGACAGAATCGAGCAACAAGCGAAGTTCCTGCTTACTCCTCTCATAGCAAGTCAACTCCAGAGGAGCATCAAGATTCGAGCGAGACGCCAATCTATGAGTTCTCCATTTGCGCCACAAGTAGTACAAAAGCAACGAAAGCAAAGCAACAAGTAGAACGTAAGAGAGCGGGTGCCTGAGGATGATTGACAGGTAGTCGGATAGCGTGAGCTTCACCGGCCACAACCCCTTGATCTCAGCGATCGAATCTGGGCGAGATACATCTACTGTCGGTTCACTAACCTTGATATAAAATGGCCCGACGCTTGCCGACTCCCCATTGCACACTATGCGAATTTCTGGCACCGTCAAAAGACAGCTATCCCAGGCAGTGATCACCATCTGAGCAGACAGTTCATACAGGCCGCCATCAATCGCAACAGTATCCAAGGGATGATAAGAGAGTAACTCAAAGTTCTGCCAAAGAGTGTCTTCAGGAATGATAATACGCGTTGCTGCAATGTCAGTAGTACGAACAACCAGATCTATCGTAGCTTGCTCCCCTACCAGCATCTCGGATCGATTGATCTCTCCTGTAGCTCCCAAGTGCTGCGCATCCATCGAGAAAGGACAGACAAACAGCAACAAAAGGCCTATTACCAATTTATACCGTGCAGTATTATTCACTTTCGTCTATTGAATAGTCGGATTAGACCAGGTACATAGTCTTGCCCCGTACGCACTTCGACTCGATCTATGTGGCACTTGTCCAGCAAAGCTGTACGCTCATGCTCCATGCGTTCGTGTTGCTGTCGAAGGGCCTCTCGCAGTTTCTTTGAAGAGGTATCAACCCAATGCTCTCGCTTCGTTTCGGCATCCCTGAGCAAAGTCAAGCCGATGGAAGGCAAGACATAGTCGTGCCGATCATAAACCCGTACATTGACTAGGTCGTGCCTACGAGAGGCAATAGTCAATGCTTGCTCGTAAGTAGCTGTCTCGGCCATCATATCGCTGATGAGAAATACAGTACAGTGCTTTTTAACTACTTTCCTCAAAAACATCAGGGGAACACTAATATCAGTCTGAGATGACTGTGATGCGAAACCAAGCAATTCTCGGATGATATACAGAATATGGCTGCGGCCACTACGGGGAGGGATGTACTTCTCCACTCGATCTGAGAATAAGACAGCTCCCACCTTGTCACTTCCCTGAATCGCAGAGAAGGCCAATGTAGCCGCAATTTCCGTGCATAGCTTTCGCTTAGGCTCAACTTCCGTTCCAAACTCCAAGCTTCCACTCACATCGATCAGCAGCATCACACTCAACTCTCGCTCCTCATCAAACTCTTTGACGAATGGCTTATGGTATCGGGCTGTGACATTCCAATCAATATCCCTCACATCATCCCCAACAGCATAGGGGCGGACTTGATTAAATGCCATTCCCCTCCCTCTGAAAGCCGATTGGTAAGTGCCGGCGAAGACTTCACTGCTCAGACGCTTTGCTTTTATCTCAATTCGTCGCACATGCCTCAGCAGCTCTATTGCTTCATTACTGCGTTTATTCATCGGAGGAACTATTCTTATCTTTCACTATCCAAGAGACGAGAGATAAAGTCCGCGGGGAAGACGAAATTCTCGGACCCGTCGGAGAAAAAACGCCCACGCGTGAGAAAAAAAATTGTCACGGGAGAGAAAACAAACTCCGACCCAGTGGAGAAAACGTTTCAGTTGCGCAAACATCTCCCTGTCTCCATTTTCAGCTGTAGATTCAAGGGACCTTAACACGATTGATTATCTCACCGACGACAGCATCGGAGGTCAGATTCGCAGCCTCGGCTTCATATCCAAGGCCTATACGATGACGGAGAACATCGTGGGCCATCGCTCTCACATCCTCCGGCAAGACGTAGCCACGTCCACTTAGGAAGGCATATGCCCTCGCAGCTATCGCCAGATTGATGCCAGCACGAGGAGAGCAACCGAATGCAATCATCCCACAAAACTGATCTAACTCGTACTGCTCAGGAAAACGCGTAGCAAAAACTATATCCACGATATAACGCTCGATTTTCTCGTCAAGATAGATCTCCTTCACCACCTCTCGTGCTGCCAGAATATCGGACAGAGACACAATTGGTTTGATTGGCTCGTCAATACGACCACTCAGATTGCTCCGTATAATTGCGGCCTCCTCATCTTTCTGTGGGTAGTCCAAGATAACCTTGAACATGAAACGGTCTACCTGAGCCTCCGGGAGTGGATAAGTCCCCTCCTGCTCTATCGGATTCTGAGTAGCTAAGACAAGGAAAGGAGCTGGCAACTGATAAGTATTCTCCCCTATCGTGACCTGACGCTCCTGCATAGCCTCCAGCAAAGCACTTTGCACCTTGGCCGGTGCTCGATTGATCTCATCAGCCAGAATAAAATTGCTGAATACCGGTCCCTGCTTCACTTGAAACTCTTCGCTACGTTGGCTATACATCATGGTCCCGATCAAGTCTGCGGGCAAAAGATCCGGTGTAAACTGTATCCGCCTAAAATCAGCTTTAATCAGCGAACTCAAAGTCTTGACAGCAAGCGTTTTGGCCAATCCGGGAACTCCCTCGAGCAGAATATGTCCATCGGCTAATAGGCCTACTAACAAAACATCTACCAAATGGCTCTGTCCTACAATCTTCTGCCTCATACCAGCTCGCAAATCCTCCACAAGATGGCTATAGCGTGCTACCTGCTCTGTGATGGCCTTTATATCAAATGTCAGATCCATGTACACATATTTCTTATTTAGATTTCTTCAAATTCCATTCCCGCTCAACCCGAAGAGCAAGCCGAATACCCGCACTATCATTCGTAACTCCAAACTCTTCAAGCTTGGGCAAGCGCAACTTCAACCCTGCACTTATCCGGTCAGGATTCACAATGCGATCCCTATTCGCTCGGTAAATATACACCCAAAATACTTTGCTCCCGTAGGCTCGTAGTGCTACTTGGTTGAGCCTCTCTCCTTGCCGGATTGTGACCCAACGCTCGACTTCGGAAGTAGGCACAGACACATTCTCAGGCACAGATTCTCTCCCCATCCCACCTTCCGGGTTCGTCTCAGAAGTCTCTTTCGACAAAGAGTGAGCATCAGATTGGAGCGACAGCGACCGCTGAGTCGACAAAGAAGAAGCGAGGCCTTGCCCGGAAACAGATCCGTGGTCATTCGGTCGCGATCTCGAAAGTAAATAGATAACAGCACCCAAAAGCAGTAGCACAGCTACAACAAGCAGCCCTACTCCACATTTCTTCCCCAACGATCGACGGGGTAGGACATCTGATGAAGAATCCTCGAGATCGGTTGATGCAGAGATATTGGCTTTCCGCCTTTCTCCCTCTACAACAGAACCGGCAGATAGCAAGGAGGCATCGCTCAATACATCACCGGTAGAAAGGGGAACAAAAAGTTGAGGAGCGAGCAATGGCTGCTCGTCTCGGATCTCATGCTTTACAGAACTCCGATCAGAAGTTGCGGAAGAAGCCTCTTGAAAAGAAAGAGGATCAGCCCCCTGAGTTATCCCAATGCATTCGCGAAGAGGAAACGTCTCTGTATCTGTAGAGGTGTGTTGCGAGTCTTTGCCCTTTCCATTGGAAATAGTCAAAATAGAACTCGTATCAAGAGCTGAATCCAAAGACTCAAAAATCCGATACTCAGTATCAGGCAGTCTCTGCTTCGTGTCCAACTCCGTGAGAGGGAAAACGGAAAAAGCTCGATTAAGGTGTGAGGAAACTTCTCCGGCCGGAGAAAAGACGATTTTATCCTCGTGCTTTTGAAATGATCCAATGTGTGGCCAATCCACTCTCCGTCCATCGGTCAAATCCTCCCTCAGAAGATCGACCAAGGCCCGCCACCACCTATCGCAAGCTTCTACAAGCAGGCCAGTCGCTGTACTCAAAGCAGACATCATAGTTTCTTCCAAGACGATCCTCCCTTTCGGCAATTGACGGGTGATCCGTAAATGGATGCAAGGGGGGATGAGAATATGCTTAGTCTCCGGCAGGATGGCCACAAACTCACTGCGACTCTCCATTGTCCAATAGCCCACTCCCTTTTGAACAACAGACTCACCACGTTCCAACCGGATCTTCAACTGCTCACAGAAAGCCTCTATCAATCTCTCCACATGCACTGAAGGTAGCAAAGAACGATCAGAAAGGCGGTTAAGCCACAAATCTTGTTGGAGAGAGCCTTTGTCCACGGGTATTAAATTCGTCAGATTACATAGGAATACAGTTCAAAAGCTGTGGCATCGGTCACTCTCACGGTGGCAAAGTCACCGATTTTCAGTGAAATTCCATCTTTCTTCGTGACCCAAATCTCGGGATCTACGTCCGGCGAATCGTATTCCGTCCGCCCTACATAGTACCCGTCCTCTTCCCTATCCACGATCATTTTCAGTTCAGATCCAACTTTTGCCTGCTGAATGGAAAGTGAAATTTCTTCCTGCAAAGACATCAATCGATTGAAACGCTCCACTTTTACTGCGCTTGGAACATCATCCTCGTAGTGCTGATCACACCAAGTACCCTCCTCATGCGAGTAGATAAAAGCTCCCATTCGCTCAAATCGAATGTCTCGAACAAACTGCAACAACTCCTCGAAATCCTCTTCTGTCTCTCCCGGATGCCCCACCATCAATGTTGTGCGCAGGTGGATATTGGGTACCCTGTCGCGAATCTCTCTGAGCAAGTCGTACGTCTGAGCCTTAGTGATATTCCGCCTCATCAGTTTAAGCATCCGGTCACTGATGTGCTGAAGGGCAATATCCAAGTAAGCACAGACCTTAGCCTCATCACGCATTACGTCAAGTAACTCAAGGGGGAATTGGTTTGGATAAGCGTAGTGCAAGCGAATCCACTCGAGGCCATCAAGCTGCACCAGATTCGTCAGCAGTTCTGGCAGAAGATGCCTATGAGACTCTAAATCCAACCCGTAATAAGTAAGGTCTTGAGCTATCAGCTGCAATTCCTTTACTCCCGATGCAACCAAACGTTTTGCTTCGTCAAGAATATCAGTTTGTGTACGAGATCGGTATCGGCCTGTAATTCTAGGAATAACGCAATAAGAACAACTACGGTCACAACCTTCTGCTATTTTCAGGTAGGCATAATGCGCGGGAGTTGTAAGCACACGCGAAGAACTGTCTTCCGCGTGGTAAGCCTTCCCCAAATCCTTGATCAATTGTTTCCAATCAAACTTCCCGTACCATCGGTCGACTTCCTTAAGTTCTCGGCTAAGCTCCTCTCCATAACGTTCACTAAGGCAACCCATAACGAAGAGTTGACCTATTCGCTTCTTCCCTTTAAGTTCAATCATAGACAGAATTGTCTCGATGGACTCTTCCTTTGCAGCGTCAATGAAACCGCAAGTATTAATCACGACAATCTCACCATTAGGCTGAGACTCATCGTGGCCGACCTTGTATCCATTGAGAAGAAACTGGCGCATCAAAAGCTCCGAATCGATCAGATTCTTGGAGCAACCTAATGTAATGACGTCAACCTTATTGCGTCTCATTCTCCAAATAGGGAGTTTACAAATTCCCGCTTCCTGAATACTTGCAAGTCATCAATCCTCTCTCCAAGACCTATGTACTTAACGGGGATCTTAAACTCATTGGAAATACCAATCACGACCCCTCCCTTTGCCGTTCCATCCAACTTGGTAACAGCCAATGCATTGACCTCCGTAGCAAGACTGAACTGCTTAGCTTGCTCGAAAGCATTTTGACCAGTAGATCCATCAAGAACCAAGAGACATTCATGAGGGGCATCCGGTACAATTTTCTGCATCACACGACGTATCTTACTCAGTTCCTGCATCAGTCCCACCTTATTGTGCAATCGTCCGGCAGTGTCGATAATCACCACATCAGCATCATTCGATACCGCACTATTTATTGTGTCAAAAGCCACGGATGCGGGGTCTGAGCCCATTTGCTGCTTCACAAGAGGAACACCACAACGTTTTGCCCAAATATCCAATTGCTCTATAGCCGCAGCTCTGAATGTATCAGCAGCCCCTAAAACGACCTTTTTGCCTTGAGCCTTGAATTGATGGGCCAGCTTCCCTATCGTTGTCGTCTTACCCACTCCATTCACCCCCACAACCATGATTACATAAGGGTGAGCAGTGGCAGGCAAACTAAAATCATCACCATCCATTGTACCATTTTCGCTCAAAAGGGATGCGATCTCATCTCTCAAAATATGAGTCAACTCGGATGTAGATACATACTTATCTCGTTTGACCCTCTCTTCAATTCGTCGAATGATGGCGAGTGTAGTGTCCACACCTACATCAGAAGTGATCAAGATATCTTCAAGATTATCCAACACCTCCTCATCAACAGTACTTTTGCCAACGATCGCACGACCTATTTGTCCAAAGACTGATGTTTTGGTTTTGCTCAATCCCTCGTCGAGAGTCTCCTTTTTTTTTCTGCTAAACAATCCGAATAATCCCATGGCTCCTACTCACTAACTAAACATTTGACTTCGCAAAGATAAATTGAAATGCTAATCCATACGGTCTCGATAATCCTCGTAATTATACCGGCGCAGCAACTCATATTGCCCATCTGTCTTTCGGAGATAAAGTGAAGGGTGACGTACACCATTGAACATCGTTGTCTTCACAGTCGTATAGTGACACATGTCCTCAAAGACAATATCATCACCAACCTCCAGCTCCTTATCAAAGCTCCAATCTCCAATGTAATCTCCGGCCAGACAACTACATCCCCCCATCCGGTAAGTTGGCTTTCCCTCCACTGGTTCCTGGTAAGCACCTCTAATTATCGGCTTGTAAGGCATCTCTAAACAGTCTGGCATATGACAAGTAAACGACACATCCAAAATGGCTGTCCGAACACCACTATCTTCCACGACATCTACCACTTTGCTACTCAAATAGCCAGCCTGCCAAGCGAAAGCTGATCCCGGCTCCAGTATGATGTGTAAATGAGGATAACGGCTCCGAAATTCCTGTAAAATGCAAACCAAATGATCCACGTTGTAGTCCTTGTGCGTCATCAAATGCCCACCACCTAAATTAAGCCACTTAAGCAATGGTAGAAACGGCCCAAATTGCAACTCTATTTGCTGAAGCATCTTTTCCAAGTCCTCACTCCGTCCTTCACATAATGCATGGCAATGAAAACCGTCAAGACCTTTCGGCAAGATCCCCCCAAGATCTTTGGCTCTAACTCCGAAACGAGTACCTGCCCCACATGGATTGTACAAGGCCGTCTCTACCGGAGAGAAGCCAGGATTAATCCTTAAACCAAAACTCACCTTGTGATCAAGACCATCGGAGAGAGGACAATTCCCATCGGCATCGACAAATCGACGAAATTGAGACAAGCTGTTGAACGTAAGATGGCTACTCATTCTCAGAAACTCTGCCATCTCATTGTCCTTATACGTGGGGCTGTAACTATGAGCCAAAGCTCCCATTTCTTCGAAAGCCAGCCGTGCCTCCCACAATGAACTCGCAGTGCTTTCGTTCACATACCTTTTCACAAGAGGAAAAACTTTCCACATTGCGAAGGCCTTAAATGCGAGTATAATATCAACTCCCGACCGATCAGCCACCGAGTTAATCAAAGATAAATTACGTTCCAAAAGGGGTTGCTCCAAAACGTAAGCGGGACTTTCTATCCGATTGGTCTTATCCATAATTTGGGTTGTTCTCTATCGTTTTACAGCCTTAAAAAGAACTCTTTAATTCTCTAATCAATCTCTCTCATCGACACATTCAAACAAGCTCCACACGAACATTTCCACAGGAAGGCGGCAAGACCATTCCTATCACAGAAGCGGAAGAATCGCCTCCAGCACGCAGCAGTCTCAGGCAAGTAGGCACACAATCTTGGTCTACAGCCATCAAAATGCCACCCGAAGTCTGAGGATCGGCAGCCAGGTATAGAGATGACACTGGACATTTATAATTCAGGCGATCTCCGACATAACGAATGTTACGGAAAGCTGCACCCGGTACACACCCCTCATCCACTAAAGCACGACTTTGTCCGATAGAGGGCAACTTATCTGTCTCTATGTGTAAAAGCACATCTGATGCTTCGGCTAGCTGCATTCCATGCCCAATGAGCCCAAACCCTGTGACATCTGTTGCAGCTGTTATTCCCTCTTCAGTCATCACCTCAGCAGCCGATTTATTAAGTCTAGACATTGAGCTGATAGCCTCAGAAAAGGTTGTATCATCAGCCATCCCCAAACGATGAGCAGCCAAAGTTATACCTACTCCCAATGCTTTGGTGAGGACTAAACTTTGTCCAGGTCTGGCAGCTGCATTACTAATCAGTCGATCCGGATGTACTATCCCAACAACGGCTAAACCATACTGAGGAGTCTCGTCCTCGATCGTATGCCCCCCCATAGTGAAAGCTCCGGCCTCATTCACTGCAGATTGTCCTCCTCGAAGAATATCAGCCAGCCCATCCAACGGGAGCTGAGCAACGGGATAATGCATCAAATTGAGAGAAAGCAACGGCTTGCCTCCCATCGCATATACATCGCTCAAGGCATTAGTCGCAGCAATTCGGCCAAATGTGTACGGATCATCCACCATCGGAGGGAAAAAATCCGTTGTCACAATTAAAGCAGTCTCCTCATTCAACTTATATACTCCGGCATCATCATGAGTTGAGATCCCAACGAGTATACGCTCATCTACAGGTAAAGAAAAACCGCTAAGCAACTCACGAAGCAACTTTGGATCAATCTTAGCTGAACAACCTCCATACGGAGAGCTTTCTAACAACCTCACAGTAGAAGACATCTTCCCTGACATCATTATCTAAAATTCTGGTCCACAAACATTATGTCCGGACTCTCCCCAAAAATCTCTGCCACACGTACTCGACACTCTTCAGGGATGAGAAGGCACATCCCACACTCTGGGTACAAGTGAGGTGGAGCAGCATAGATTTGGTGAGGGATTCCATTCCCTTTAACCATTCTAGAGGCTCTCAAAAAGGCCCGTGTAGAAGCAAATAAAAGAATAAAGGAAGCCATCTTTTGAATCAGCAAGAATGAAGAGCCTCCTCAAGGCGATACAGCTCCTCCCATGTGGAGTAGGGAGAAATAGAGACCCGCAATGTACCGCTTTTCTCTGTTCCAATAGTCTGATGGGCAAGAGGCGCGCAATGCAACCCAACACGAGTAGCGATACCATGTTTATGGTAGAGCTTATCAGATAAAATTGAAGCCTCCTCTCCAATTGGCAACAAGGAGAACAGAGGTCCCTGCCTATGGGGATCGAGAGCAGTAAAAACACGGTAACGACCACCAGCCTCCAAACTGCGAGCATAGCTATGAAGCCCGCCGGAACTAATGCCTAGCCCTTCAGGATAATGTAATAATGCCATATACCACGCTGATAACCCAATAAGATTCAAAGTACCAACCTCAAATCGCTCCGGCAAGTGTAGGGTATCGGCCAAATCAAAGGATCGGAACCCTGTTCCACCTCGTAAAAGTGGAGAGATTGACTCAGGATTTCTAATATACAAGGCCCCGGTTCCGGTCGGTCCAAGTAAGCCTTTATGACCGGTAATAGCTACGAAATCGATCCCTAGTTCCTCCGCTTCTATTTTTATATAGGGTATAGCCTGTGCTGCATCAATCAAAAAAAGACAAGCAGGGTAAGCCTTACGCACGATTTTGATGACAGAGTGCAAGTCTTGAACTAGCCCATTGACATTGCTCATAGCATTGAGTACACAAAGCCTCGGAGCAACAGTGAGATTTGGCAACAAATCGGCAAGAGTACTGCAATCAACAAGCCCATCGCTTTGTGCAGGCAGCAAGAAAGGCTTAGATTCCGTATCGAGCGCATACGTCGGCCGTGCCACCGCGTTATGCTCCATCGGAGAGAGTAATACTTCAGATGATTTCAGCAAAGGCAACCCTCGCAAAACGATATTAATCGCCTCCGTTGCATTCTTCGTAAAACAAATATGCTCCCCTTGTCCGTCAACACCGATCAGACTTGCCAGCCTATCTCTCAATAGCTCGACCCTCTGAGAAAGCTCCAACGTGTAACCATCGCGACTCCTCCCATATGAACCCAAAGGTCGATCATAAGCCGTAGCCAGAAATGCCTTCATTTCCTCCGGCTTGGGATAAGTTGTAGAGGCATTATCTAAATAAATCATCTCCAAAATGAACTGCACTAAGGAGCAACAATGTGATCGGCTCGACTAAGCAACTCAGCAATCACTAGCATATTAGAAATCTGCCCAACCGCCAACTTGTCCTTCACATCATAGTAATCGACACAAGTGCCACAAACAATTATCTCTACACCCGACTCATACAACCCTCGCAAAGCAACGTGTGTATTTCGATCCCGTGTAGCCAACAAAACGGCGCTGTTGTAGCAAATGATGTGCGTGGGTAATTCTTCTATCTCCTTGAGGGCATTCAAATAGGCTTGAATCAGAATATCGCCTAACTCATCATCACCCCTCCCCATCTTGTCGCTTCTAAGTTGTATTACGCTCACAACCGGCCGTATACCCACGCTATCCACCACTGGATCAGACAAATCTGAGGGATTCGGCACAACAGGACGACCTGTAGTATCTACCGTCAAAACAGTGAAGCCTTCCTCTGCCGTGATTTGCAGGGAAAACCCACTCTGCGCCACAAAATCGCTCAGGTTAGCACAAGAGGTCTCGTTGTCGGTAAAAACTTCAAAACAGGTTTCATGAGGATTACTTTTCAAGGCCCGTCTCAACATTATTAACGGCAGAGGACAAAGTTTTCCTCGTGTATCTATCTCTATAGCCATAACAGTTTTTATTGGTAGACGGAACTAAGTTAGGCATTATCCATGATCAATAAAATCAACAGACGGCACCAGAGAATCTCCCATTGGAAGAAACATTACGACCGACTTTACTGGGAGCACCCTAAATCAGTAACGTTTATGCATAGCACGGGCCATTTCCCGCTTGTCGTCTTTTTCTTTCAGAGCAGCACGTTTGTCGTAAACCTTCTTACCTCTCACCAAAGCGATTGATAATTTGGCCAAGCCCTTATCATTGATGTAGAGTTTAAGGGGAACGATGGTATTTCCCGAAATGCGAACTCCCTCTTGGAGTTGTTTCAACTCCTTACGATTGAGTAAGAGCTTGCGATCCCTCCTATCCGCATGGTTGTTGTATGAGCCATAGAAATACGGTGCAATGTACATATTCTTTACCCACAGTTCTCCATTATTAAATTGACAAAAGGTATCCACCAGGCCCGCCTTGCCGGTACGAAGACTCTTGATCTCTGTTCCCACAAGGACAATACCCGCAATATAAGTGTCAAGGATCTCGTAGTCGAACGTGGCTCGTTTGTTTTTGATCTGCACACATGGAGGTTGATTTTGCTTCTTCATTACATTTCGTCAGTTTAGTGAGGTGCTTTTGTATAGATCAGTGCAGCGATAAACAGATAAACGATGTTGGGCAACCACGCGGCCAAAGCCGGAGACATACCCCCATTAACAGCGAATGTACTAGTGACCGTAGTAAAAAGGATATAGCCAAAGCTAAGTCCAAGTCCTATAGCAATATTAAATCCCAAACCTCCTTTAAGTTTTCTCGCCGAGAGGGCAAGGCCGATAACGGTCAAGAGGAAAGCAGTCATAATAGCTGCATAACGCTTGTGCAACTCTATCGCATAGAGCTTCGCATTCCCCACACCTCGCTCTTGTTGGCGTCCGATATAGCGACTAAGCTCCGGGGTTGTCATAGTCTCCATATCCTCCAGGCTGACCAAAAAATCGGAAGGAGTAATATGGAGAAGCGTATCTAAAGAACTCCCCGAACTTACCTCTTGGCGGAGTTTGTCGTACCTGTTTACTACATAATTGTATATGGTCCAATGACCTCTATCTGAGTATTCGATCCGCTCGGCCGTCAAGCGCGAGACCAATTTTGTCCCATCGAACTTTTCAATAGAGAACTGGTACCCAGAATTGATTTCCTCATTATACGAACCGAAATAGACAAAGACTCCTTTCTGAATCTCCATCTGAATATTCTCATCGTAGGTCACCTTCCGATTCTTGATGTATTGGTTCTGAAAATCGATCCGGGTCTTATTGGCCGGAGGAATGAGGAAACTATTGAGCAAAAAGGTCAGGATCGCTATTACCGTAGCGGACAGCATATACGGACGCATCAACCGCTTGAAACTAATACCTCCTGCCAAAGCAGCTATAATCTCACTCTTCTCGGCCATCTTGGTCGTAAAAAAGATCACCGAGATAAAGGTAAACAGCGGACTAAATAGATTGGCGTAATAAGGGATAAAATTGAGGTAGTAATCAAAGACAATTGCTCGCAATGGGACTTCGGGCTTGATGAAGTCGTCGAACTTTTCATTGATGTCGAAGACGACGGCCACAGATAAAATCAGCATGATGGAGAAAAAATATGTCCCCAAAAACTGCCTAATGATATAGCGGTCAAATGTCTTAAACAGCGGTCTCATGGTCTGCGTCTCCTCTACGTCCGGATGTCAGAGCTTTCGGCTCAACTGAGAAATGACAGACGGATACCAGAGCCCATAATCCCCCGCAACAATATGCAGGCGAGCCTGACGAACCAAATCCAAATAGAATGCCAGATTGTGTCGCGATGCGATCTCCAGAGCCAAAATTTCCCCAGCACGGAAAAGATGATGCAAATAAGCTCGGCTGTACCGCTGATCCACATAGGAGGTCCCCTGCGGATCGATGACGGAGAAATCCTTAGCCCACTTGGCATTGCGCATATTCATTGTGCCTTGCCAAGTGAAGAGCTTAGCATTGCGCCCATCACGCGATGGCATGATGCAGTCGAACATATCAACCCCTCTAGCAATCCCCTCCAAGAGATTGGCCGGAGTACCTACCCCCATCAAGTAGCGAGGTTTATCTTTGGGGAGGATCTCGTTGGTCAATTCGATCATTTCGTACATCTTCTCAGTTGGTTCGCCCACGGCCAATCCTCCGATGGCATTTCCATCGGCTCCAATGGCCGCTACATTCTCGGCCGCTCTACGTCTGAGATCGGGATAAACACAACCTTGTACAATAGGGAATAGGCTCTGCGAATAGCCATAAAGGGGAGTCGTCTCTTTGATACGAGCGACACAACGCTTGAGCCAGCGCTCTGTAAGATCCAGAGATCGACGTGCATATTGATAATCGGCATCACCCGGGCAACACTCATCGAAAGCCATGATAATATCGGCTCCTATCGCACGCTCAATATCCATCACACACTCCGGACTAAACAAATGCTTCGACCCATCTATGTGTGAGCGAAACCATACCCCCTCCTCTGTAATCTTACGATTGTCTGCCAGGCTAAAGACTTGGAACCCCCCACTATCGGTAAGGATAGGACGCGACCAAGTGCCAAACTTGTGCAACCCTCCTGCTGATTTGAGAACCTCCAAACCCGGCCGAAGATAGAGGTGATAAGTATTGCCAAGAATGATCTTGGCATCAATATCATGCTCTAAAACGGACATCTCAACGGCCTTAACCGACCCTACCGTACCAACGGGCATGAATATAGGCGTAGGTATCTCGCCATGATCAGTCGTGATCAACCCGGCGCGAGCATGCGTGGAAGGGCAATTATGTAGTACACTGTATTTCACGCGACAAAGATACCTAATTTGCAAGACGGCTGTATGAAGCATGCCGCAGCACAGATGTAAGCGAAGCATGAATACAGCCTCCTTGTTGGATAAGGCCCATCGCACACGACAGATCCTCCTCAACAATGTGATACTTAGCTCTGTTCAGGGAAAAAAACGAATGAACATCAATATGAACTTTAAGCCAATTGAGTGTACAGATAAAGAGGCAATCACAGCATACACGTACGAGACGGATATTCCTATTTGTGATTTCTCCTTTTCCAATTTATACGGTTGGAGTTTCCTATACAAGACTTCGTGGGCAGTCATAGCAGACCACCTCGTCATCCGCTTCTACCGCACACACAATGCTTCTCACCCTCTCTATCTGTTCCCGATAGGCAAGGAGGCAGACACAGACAAGTTGGACAAGGCTATGCAATCACTGGCTGCCGAAGCCGATCGAGGGGGATACCCTTTGACATTCATGGGGATCACTCCCCAATGCCACGAATGGATGCAGAAGACCTACCCAGATCGATTCACATTTTTTGCAGATAGAGACTGGAATGACTACGTATATCTGAGAGAAAAACTGGCCGACCTATCTGGCAAAAAGCTCCAATCGAGGCGCAACTATGTCAATCGTTTCAGAGCATCTTTCCCCGACTACACATTCGAAGAAATAACCGAGATCAATGCCGATGAGTGCCTACAATTGGCCCTTGAGTGGAACGAATCCAAAGCAAAGGCACAAAAAGCTCAAGATGAAATCAAGATGATCGAACGCGTCATCAAATCAAGAGAATGTATCGGCCTCTACGGAGGTGCCATTCGTCTGGGAGGCAAGATCATCGCCTTCTCCATGGGGATGCCGATCAATAGGAAGACCTTCGGTCTGTCGATAGAGAAAGCGGATGCATCTATTGCAGGTGCATTCGCAATCATCAACAATGAGATGGCCAAACATATCCCCCAACAATATACATACATCAACCGAGAAGAAGATTTGGGGATTGAAGGCCTGAGACAAGCAAAACTGCAATACAAACCGGAGGTCCTACTCAGCAAGGAAACGGCTATCCTACGGACAGGGAACCTCTCAATGATCGGGTAGAATCGGGATGCAGACACTGGACAAAAAAGAACGAGCAAAAGAACTTTGGCGACACTGCTTCCACGATCCGGAAGCTTTCATCGAACTATACTTTCGCAACGTCTACAAAGATGAAAACACCCTCCTACGACAAGACTCCGAAACGAATTCTGCCGTAGCTCACGTGCAGATGCTTCCGTACACCCTTCAGGCAAAGAAAAGCATTGCTCTACCCTCCGGCTACATTTCGGGAGCTTGTACAATTCCCTCTCAAAGAGGCAAAGGGATAATGACCGAGCTGATGCACCAAGCTCTCGAGCAGATGGCAAAACGAGGGGACAAGCTTAGTTTTCTTATTCCTGCCGAGCAATGGCTTGTCGACTACTACGAGAGGGCCGCATCGTACGTGCCGACCTATGGTCGCTCTCGCCTTACTTTCAATCTCCGCAACAGCACCCACAAAAAAATCGCTGAGTCAATCATAAGTCGCTATCAGGCATGCCAAGGCTTGACAGTACGGCACACCAAGGAACAGTACCAAGTGGTAGGAGAAGACCTGAGGCTGTCGGGCTATGGTGGGATGCAAGGAGAAGCAGGGTCGGACGGCCTGATCTTCTACCTTCTCAAGGGACAAACGCTACAGATCAAGGGACTAACGCCCGAAATTAGTCTGGACACCTTGACCGACCTGATGCGACGTTGGGAGGCAAAGGCTCACTGGATAGAAGCCTTGGTACCCTGTCTGAATATCAACGAACAATCGGAGGCGAAAGCCATGATCAGGATCTTAGATGTCGAAGCCATCCTTCAAGCCTACCCCCATCTGCATAATCTTTTACCTTCCGCCTTTGTACTGGAAGATCCTCAATTGAAGCTCAATTGTGGAATCTACAGGAGAGAAACGAACCTCTTTGTGCATCTGAGAGAAAACGATCGCACTGATCGCAAAAACACAGAATGCTCAACCAGCAAGCTTCCACGGATCGGCATAGGAGAGCTTACTCGCTTGTGGGTTCATTCGACAGAGCCAAGCTTTTTCAATCTACTATTGGACTAATCTACCTTCCCTTAATTAAGAAAGAGGCCACAACCCCATCTCGGGATCGCGGCCTCTGAATGCATATCCAATCTTCAGTTCCTGACTACGATTAGCGGCGAGGCTTGATATCGAGCTTCACCGGCTTGATCATATTTTCGGGGCTAAGGATGGTATCAAGTTCTTCCTTGTTCAAGATGCCATGCTCAAGCACCAAGTCGTAGACACCACGGCCCGTAGCCATGGCTTCTTTGGCAATCTTGGTTGAGTTTTTGTAGCCAATGATCGGATTGAGAGCGGTCACGATACCCACACTATTCTTGATGTAGTTGGCACATGTATCCCTATTCGGTTCGATGCCCACAATACAACGTTCGCGCAAAGTATCGAAAGCGTTGATCATCAGATCGATGCTTTCGAAACAGCATTGGGCCATCACCGGCTCCATGGCATTGAGCTCCATCTGAGCAGCATCACCGGCCATCATCACACAAAGGTCGTTCCCCATCACCTTGTAGCACACCTGACTTGCCACCTCGGGGATTACAGGGTTCACTTTGCCAGGCATGATAGAGGAGCCGGGCTGCATGGCAGGAATACTAAATTCGCCCAAACCACAGCGAGGTCCGGAAGAGAGCAAACGGATGTCGTTGCAGATCTTATTCAGCTTGACGGCTACCCTTCTCAAGGCTGAACTGTAACCGATCATCACAGAAGTATCACTCGTTGCTCCTACCAAATCGGCAGAGAGCTTGATATCCCAAGCCGTCACATCGCGCATTGCCTCAATACAATATTCGGCGTAGTGTGGTTCGGCACAAATACCCGTACCAATAGCCGTAGCCCCCATGTTCACTGTGAGAAACTCTTGGGCAGCATGCTCAAGATTCACGATCTCATCTTCCAAAATAGACGCAAAGCCGTTGAATGTCTGTCCCAGCGTCATCGGTACAGCGTCTTGCAACTGCGTACGCCCCATCTTCAGCACATCTGCCATCTCAGCAGCCTTGGCCCTCAAAGCCTCTATGAGAGCTTTCAAGTGCGGCATGAACTTAAGGTGGGAAGCATAAAGCCCTAAATGAATGGCTGTAGGATAGGCATCATTGGTCGATTGAGACCCATTCACGTGGTCATTGGGGCTGAGGTACTTAAACTCACCTGCTTGATGCCCCATCAACTGGAGAGCTCTATTGCAGATAACCTCGTTGGCATTCATGTTGGTTGTCGTACCGGCACCCCCCTGTATCATATCTACGGGGAAATCTTTGTCAAACTTACCTTCGGCTACTTCATGGCAAGCTGCCACGATCGCATCTTTCTGCTCGTCGCTGAGTAGACCAAGGCGATGATTGGCAATGGCGGCAGACTCTTTAGTCATTGCTAACCCTTTGATGAACAGAGGGTAGTCGTTGAGGTGGAAGTTGCTAATCCTAAAGTTTTCGATGCCGCGAAGCGTCTGCACACCGTAAAGGGTATCATTACTGATTTCTCTTTCTCCAATCAAATCGCTCTCAATGCGAGTGGACTTGTTTTGCTGTTCCATTGCAAATGAATATTTGGTTATTACTTGTGCTCGAATTTGCTCCGGCAAAGATAGCTTTTATTAGCGAAGGAATACGAGACGATGTCTATCCTCCATTCCATGGGTTCGCAACAACCCGAGCATGTTATTCGGGCGAGGTCTCCAGCGAGCAAAGCAGAGGATAAGACAAAAGACAAAAAAAACACGAAAGAACTACCCTCCTCCTTTTGGCAGGAAACGCTACAAAACCTTTTCTCAAATAAGCTCCGACTTCGATAAAAAGGGAAATATCTCTCACGTGCTTGAGCAAAATCTCTCACGCGTGGGAACAGAAACTACGACGCGTGAAAACAAAAGTTTCCCTGCGTAACTATCCGAGTAAAGGGTATTAGGGAGAGGATGAGAGGTAAGTAAATGGAAATGAGAGGGATTTGCGTTATATCTCGGTGGTTTGCACAGAGGGATAAAGTGCAGAAGATGTGGATTTGTGCAGAAGTTCCGTTACCAAATCGTTAGTCCATTCCTCGAATGGTAACGAAAAGGCAGGAGAAGGTAACCGACAGAAGAGTGTTCGGTAACTCATCCTCCTGTAATTATGGTGCTGATGCTTTGTCCCACAATGTTTTGCGTAGCTGAGAACGCTTCGGTAACGGGTAATTTTGCCCATAAAAAAGAAGCGTATGCAAACGGACAAATTCAAGGTTTTACTCTACCTCAAAAAGAGCGGATTGGACAAGGCGGGGCAAGCTCCGATAATGGGGCGTATAACTTACGGACGAACCATCGCCCAATTCAGTTGTAAGCTATCGTGCAACCCGAAGTTGTGGAATACCCGTGAGAGCAGAATGAACGGCAAAAGTCGTGAAGCGGTGGCAACTGAACAGTATATCAAAGGCGAATTAGGCTTCTCGCAAAGCTATTTCCATACCCTCTCCATTTGTTTGAAGAAGGCTTGTCGTTTGGCATATCGTAAAGGGTTTGTCGACAGACTCTTTTTTGAGAATAGCCAGATGGAACGGGGGAATAAGAAATTACCTCGTGCCTTGGATAGTGCTTCATTGGATAAATTGCAAGCCTTGACTTTTGAGCCGTACGAGGTGGAGTTGGAAACCGTCCGCAATCTCTTTCTCTTTTCTTGCTTTACGGGCGTTGCCTATTGCGATATGGTCGCCCTTAATAGGGAACACCTCTTTACGGATGATGAAGGGGCGTTGTGGCTGAAGTTTCGCAGACAAAAGACCGATACGCTTTGCCGAGTGAAGCTCCTATCCGAAGCGGTGCGTTTGATAGAGCGGTATCAGTCTGATGAACGTAGTGCGCTCTTTGCACCTATTGCCTATTCGGTTTATCTTGTCCAACTCAAAGCCCTACAACTTCGGGCTGGTATCTTCATTCCCCCTCTCGGCATATGTCGGTCGCCATACTTTTACGACCTTGATTGCCTTAGAGCGTGGCGTTCCCATCGAAACGGTAAGCTGAATGCTGGGACATAGTAGCATCCAAACGACCGAGCGATACGCTCACGCCACCTCGAAGAAGCTCTTCGATGAGTTCGAGCGATTTCTCTCTTTCACCGAAGATTTACAACTCTCTTTGTGACATTCAAGAATATGCCCTCAAAAGCACCTAAGCTTTTCCGAGAAAGCAATAAAGCTTTTGCCCGAAA
>JAXFND010000015.1:0-2607 GCA_034181285.1 Porphyromonas sp.
ATATACGACTAAAATCGATAGGAAACGAAGAAATACGAGAAACTATAGAAAATAAAAATAGCAGTAAGTTGTTATCTTACTGCTATTTACTACTTGTTTAAAGCTCGTTTGTGAGCGGAATTATTTCACTTCTTCAAAATCAACATCTGTAACATCAGGTTGATTACTGGAGTCTCCTCCGGCATTACTTGTATTACCGTTCGGGGCGGACTGAGGGCCATTCTGTGCTCCTGTATTCTTGTACATCTCCTCACTGGCCGCATGAAAATTATCATTCAGTTCCTTCATTGCTACGTCTATGGCATCAAGATCTTGCGACTTGTGAGCATCTTTCAGCTTTTGTAGTGCGCCCTCTATAGGAGCTTTCTTATCGGCCGGGAGTTTATCGCCCAACTCTTTGAGTTGCTTTTCCGTCTGAAAAATCATAGAGTCAGCCTGATTGATCTTATCAATACGATCTTTCTCCTTTTTATCAGCTTCGGCATTGGCCATGGCTTCCTCTTTCATTCGCTTGATCTCGTCATCAGAGAGACCGCTGGAAGCCTCAATGCGTATATCTTGCTTTTTGCCTGTAGCCTTGTCAAGAGCTGTTACATTCAGGATCCCATTTGCATCAATATCGAATGTCACCTCAATCTGCGGAACTCCACGAGGAGCGGGAGTGATGCCATCAAGGTTAAATCGACCAATACTCTTGTTATCCTTAGCAAGAGAACGTTCACCCTGCAATACATGGATTTCAACGGATGGCTGGTTATCTGCAGCCGTGGAGAAGACCTCGCTCTTCTTGGTTGGAATCGTCGTATTGGCATCGATCAATTTGGTCATCACACCACCCATAGTCTCAATACCAAGAGAAAGAGGAGTAACATCGAGCAACAAAACGTCCTTCACTTCACCAGTAAGTACACCACCCTGAATGGCAGCACCTACAGCTACCACTTCGTCCGGATTTACCCCCTTACTTGGAGCCTTACCGAAGATTTGCTGCACCTTGTCCTGAATAGCAGGGATACGTGTAGACCCACCAACTAGAATCACCTCGTCTATCTCATTGGGGGACAAACCGGCATCTTTGAGAGCCTGCTGACAAGGAGCGACACAAGCATTGATCAGTCTATCCGCCAATTGTTCAAACTTCGAGCGAGAGAGTGTAGTCACCAAATGTTTGGGAATCCCATTCACAGGCATGATGTAGGGGAGGTTAATCTCCGTACTCGTAGAAGAGGAAAGCTCAATCTTCGCTTTTTCTGCAGCTTCTTTAAGTCTCTGCAATGCCATAGGATCTTCCCGCAAATCAATCCCTTCCTGAGATTTGAACTCCTCAGCCAACCAATCAATAATTACGTGGTCGAAGTCATCGCCACCAAGATGTGTATCCCCATTAGTGGACTTCACCTCGAAGACACCATCTCCCAACTCCAGAATAGAAATATCGAATGTACCGCCACCAAGGTCAAAGACAGCTATCTTCATGTCTTTATTGGACTTATCCAGACCGTAAGCAAGAGAAGCAGCTGTTGGCTCATTGACGATACGTCTTACCTTAAGTCCTGCTATTTCACCAGCCTCCTTAGTAGCTTGCCGCTGTGCATCATTGAAGTAAGCCGGTACGGTGATCACAGCCTCGGTTACCTCTTGACCCAAATAATCCTCTGCCGTCTTTTTCATCTTCTGCAATACCATCGCCGAAATCTCCTGTGGCGTATAGAGACGTCCGTCGATATCCACACGAGGAGTATTATTGTCTCCTTTCACAACTTTGAATGGTACGCGGTCTATTTCGCGACTGATCTGGTCGAATGTTTCACCCATGAATCGCTTGATAGAGAAAATTGTTTTCTGCGGATTTGTGATGGCTTGCCGCTTAGCCGGATCCCCCACCTTTCGTTCGCCGCCATCCACAAAAGCTACGACAGAAGGGGTCGTACGTTTTCCTTCACTGTTGGTAATAACGATAGGCTCGTTACCTTCTAATACAGACACACAAGAGTTTGTGGTCCCCAAGTCAATTCCAATGATTTTTCCCATGATTCGTTGTCTAATTATTTTGTTTTGCTTGTTACTGTTTCGTTTGAAAGCCTCCCATCCCGCAATCATCACCGGTTCTGTGACTTTCACCTAAGGACCTCGCAAGATGTGTGCCAAAAAGGAAGGAGAGGATTACATCTGACAACTTGACACAGAATATCGAATCTGAAACAAAACGATCTCTCAAGAGAAGGGAATACTACACCCGCATCAGGAAACAAACCTCTACATGCAGACCATCTCGAACAGAGGGACAAAGAAAGCGTACAAAAACAGGAAAGTCGCTCCAAATACTCGGAACGACTTTCTTGCTTACACCCTATTTATTATGTGTATTGCACTCAGAGTTCTGCAATGAGTTTCCTAAGATTTTCTTTTGCATCACCCAAGCAGAGATACACACCTCGTTCTCTCGTGTAGAGAGGGTTTTCTACTCCTGCATACCCAGGCTTCAAGTCGAAGTTGCAGATCACCACTTCTGGAGCTTGATCTACATTCAACACAGGCATACCGTAGATCGGTGTACCTTCGGCATCTCGTGCAGCGGGATTCAAGACGTCATTCGCCCCAATCACG
>JAXFND010000019.1:0-48022 GCA_034181285.1 Porphyromonas sp.
TACCTCAAGTCGCATCGTGGGGTAAGGGGATGGTGGCTACATATTGATGTTGTGCTGTTGCTTTTTACTGAAAGCTGCTACTAACGACTCATAAATCTACCCTTAATCGTGTATTGGATGATAGTTGCGGATTTTAGGAACTTAAATTTGGAGAGGGGAAGAAATCGGTCAAGAGAAATCGACTACGTGGTAATGACCGAGTACGCTATGCCATCTATGATGCGATTAGAGTTGCTTTACCCAATTGTAAGAGCTGGCGACAGCTGGTTGCTGCACTGAAGATGCAGGGTATAGAGATTCAGTTCAAGACAAAAGGTAAGACAGACCTCATCGAGGGAGTTATCTTTAGTAAGGATGAAGTTAGTTTTAGTGGCTCACATATTGACCGCTCATGTAGCTATTCCAAACTCTCCGCTCTTCTCCTAGAGAATAGGCAACAGAAAGTCCAGCAAGAAGATGCTAAACTTATAGAAGTAAATGGTATAGACTTTGAGGAATTTGCTGGAGGACTTTTCAACTCAACAGGACCAGCTGTCGATGTCGCAGAACTTCTATTCCAACGCAAATTGAGAAACCAAACAAATAGAAAACTAAAGAGAAGAAAGATATGAAAGAATTAGATGTACTGATTGAAATGCTTGCAGAGATCAAGCAACAGAATAGCGAGATGAAGAGCCAACTCTCTAATCGACAAGAGACTCCGAACTCTGATTCGGAGAAGATTTCAGAAGTGCAAGAAGCTATCACAGCCTTTGCACAAGTGTATGGCGAACACCTGAAAGATCACAGTAAATGGGAGCAAGAACTGAAAGATGTCGCTATCAAACTTGGGCAAAGACTAATTGACATCAGAGAGGGGCAAACGAACTTCAATTCCCAACAGACTGAGGCACTGAAAACCTTCTCCGAACGTGTGGCAGATGCACAAGCTCCACTAGTAACCAAGAAGTTCTATCTCCTTGATGCCAAGAGGTGGATCCAATGGGCAGTATGGGGAATGCTCATACTCCTTGTTGCGAGCTTTTTCGAATGGAATGTTTACCTACACAAGATCAACCAAAGTCTCAATGATTACGCACTCCGATACCGCATACTCAGGATGGAGCATTCTGTGAACAACAACTCCTTCGCTCAGTTAGATAGCATCTTCGAGACACATCGCTCCGCGTCCCAAATCAAACAAATGAAAGAGCGAGTTATCAACTACGAAGCTGTTGTCCAACGACAAGCCGAACTCCTCCACCGCCAACAACTGCTCACCGCTGAACAAGCCGAACTCCAACAGCAACTAAACCTATAATAGCAGAGCGACCTGAATTTTCGGGTCGCTCTGTTCAATTATTCTATAGCTCGATATTGACTTGCCAATAGCCGACTCGCCCCCCCCCCCCTTTGCGCTCCAGCAATCCCTTCTCTGACAGCTTGACTGTTAGCGATTTTATAGTCCGCTCCGACTTGCCAATATGGATATAGCCATCTCTTTCTGAGTCGCTTTGGGATTCTCTCTGATAAAGTTGAGTAGAGCCATCTCTTCCAAAGTGCAATTTTTGCACTTTGAATCTTCTTGATTTAAAGGGCAAGTAAGACGCAGAATATAGTTAACTTCGTACGATCGAAGATAATCTAGTAAATGTAACTACTATACTAAAGGCGGTAAAATGAGCATTAGAGAATGGATCAAAGAAAATATTTCTGACTACTCCAAAAGGATTAAGACCGAAGAAGATGTTAAGGTTCATATTATTCTCCCTTACTTAAAATCTTTGGGCTACCAGACTGAAAACATGAGGTTTGAAAACTCAATGAGTGTTCAAGCAGGAACAAAAAGTGTGACTGTTATCTCTGATATTGAGATAGTTGAGAATAATAGCATTGAAATAGTTATTGATGCAAAAGCACCAAACATTTCATTAAATGAAAAAGAGATACTGCAAAGTATTAGTTACGCAAAACTAGTTTCTACCCCTCCTGCACTATACGCTGTTGTGACCAATGGTTTTGATGTCATAACGACTAATATATATACTGGCAAGCAAACTTCGGAAATACCAAGTAGAAGTGAACTTACCCGTGATGTCGCAAGAAGCAGAAAAAGAGAACTCTCCGATATAGAAATTCGAGAGGTTCAAAGTCTTATGCTTACTCTCAACAAGCCCGAAGAGCTGTACGCAATCATAAAGGAATCTAAGGACATCATCGAAAAAAGAGGTTTAATTCGTTCCGATCAATCATTTAAGGAGATGACAAAAATCCTCCTTGTCAAAATGAACGAAGAAAGAAGAGCGAAAAATGGTGATACAAATAGATTTCAAATAGATATATTAAAAAGGCTGGCGAAGGCTGATGACACTACACTATACGAAGTCTTTTTAAATCTTTTTTCTCAAGCAAAACAATCATATCCAATATACACGAACCCAAATGAAGGCATAAACATCTCAGATGAAAAATGCCTCCTCTCTGTCGTTGAGAAGCTTGAGCCATGGTCATTTTTGGGTACAGGAGATGATATCAAAGGAGCCGTTTATGAGATTTTCCTAAAATCAACTCTAAGAGGAGATTTTGATCAGTATTTCACCCCGAGAGAAATAGTAGATTTTGTCGTAAAGTTTGCAAACCCAAATATTGGAGACAAAATTCTTGATCCAGCCTGTGGTTCTGGAGGATTTCTCATTCAATCATTCCTATATGTAAACCAAAAGATCATCAATTCACCTCTCTCTGAAGTTCAGAGAAGAATTATCTTTGAAGAGTTAATTGATAAGTGCTTATGGGGAGGAGAAGCCGACGAAGATTTACATGTATTAGCTAAAATCAATTTAATTATGCATGGTGATGGATATAACAATATCTATCAAGGTGACTCTTTAAGGAATAAAAAAATTCTTGACAACCATTTCGATCTAGTTCTTACTAATCCCCCTTTTACGATCCCTTATGCCTTTGACGATGTTCTAAATCAATTTGAACTTGGCATAGGACGAGAGAGCCAAGAACTTGATATGTTGTTTGTCGAAAAGTGTGTTAGGTCACTAAAAGAGAATGGTGAACTCTATATTGTCCTTCCAGAAGGTCTTTTAAACTTACCCAGCTACCAATACTTTAGAGAGTGGATTATGTCAAAATGTTATATCACACTCTCTGTAAGCCTTCCTGAAGGTGCATTTATACCATTTGGCAAATCAGTTTCAAAGACAGCAATACTCGGGTTAAGAAAACGCAATCTCTCAAACGACAACAAGCCTGAATATGTTTTCCTCGGAACAGTTAGTGCTGTCGGATACGAAGTAGGCAAATCCACATATAAGCCTATTGAATACAATGACTTATTAGAATTTACTTTTAGCCAATCAAGTGGAGTTTTTCAAGACATTAGAACTACAAAGAGTGGAGGAGAATATGTGTGGATAAAGCAAGAGGATGTTACTAGTTATAGGATAGACTCTCAATACCTAATAAACTCTGTAGACATTAAAGCAATTCATGCTAAATTTTCTAATCTCCAAAGACTTGACAAAGTTTGCAGTATTGAAAATAATTCTATTAAACCTCTTGCAGAACAAGAGTATTACTATCTTGAAATTCCAGATGTGTCACCTGACACTGGAACCATATCAAATATCAGAAAGCTAAAAGGGTATGAAATAGGAGACTCTTTTAATTTGGCAAAAGGTGGAGATATCGTTTATACAAGAATTAACCCAAGGCTTAACAGGGTATTCATTATCCCAGAAGAGATAGAAGAAGTTCTCATTTCCAAAGAAGCCTATGTATTATCATTACATAATGAGAGTATGATTATCAGCAATTATGTTCTTGCTGCGATTCTACAATCCGAACTAGTTAAATCACAGCTAATAAGACTTGCGACTGGATCTTCGTCATCAAGAGCAAGAGTTCAGCAAGATGCATTCCTCAACTCAGTATTCATTCCGATACCTGATTTGGCGACACAAAGAAAAATACACCGAAATATGAGCAAAGCTTATAATGACTACTGGGATGCATCCCAAAAGTTCCTCAAGAACTACACAGAATGCCAAAAAGCCCTCCTCACAGACATAGATATTAACAATATAAGAAAAGCGTAATCATGAAAAATATCAACGAAGAAGATTTTATGCAAACAACAGAACTTGATGAAAATCTACAGTTAGCTGAAAATGAATCTGTAGATGATGCCTCTGATGATTCCTATCCATCTTTCGAAGAAAAAAGAGAGTTATTAGGACAAACAAAAATAGTCAAACAAACATGGTCAATTCAAGAAATCTACCAAAAAATCAAATCTGGACAATTAGATCTTTCTCCTGAATATCAAAGAAATGTTATTTGGAAAAGAGACAAACAAACGGCGTTTATTGAATCCTTATTTATGGGAATCATCGTTCCTCCAATTTATGTCGTAGAAATTCCTGGACAAGATGTTCTTGAGAACAACTACTACGAAGTTGTTGATGGAAAGCAACGATTGACAACCGTCATGGAATTTCTTCAAGACAGGTTGCCCCTATCTGCTAAACATTTAGAGTACTACAGCGACTGGTTTGGAGGAAGGACATTTTATGAAATAAAGGATAATTTTCAAACCCAAGTAAGCGAATTACTTTCTTCTGTATTAGACATCTATGTCATAACTGCGAACTCACCTGAATTCACAAAGTACGATATTTTCTCACGTCTAAATAAAGGCGCAGAAAAACTAAAAGTTAACGAGATAAGAAGAGCAATTTATCGCTCACTAATTCTTGAAAAGATTGATAAGTTTGTCCAAGAAAATTTGGAGAATCCAACCAAACGCACAAGATACAATAGTCTCTTCACGGAAAATGATATTAAAAGATACGAAGATTACGGTAGATTCTATGCTAGTCTATCCTATCACATAAACTCGGATATAGAAAAAGGTGTAGTAGTTGGCTATAACTCAAGACCAAGAGATATGATCAATCGAACACTTCAAGAAATCCAAAACAAGCCAAACAAGATTAATGATAATGATCTTGAAAAGATTTTAAAAGGCACATTAATTCTACTTGAAGTTCTTAAAAACACTTCTGGTCGAGATTACATTCTAAACGCTTGCATTCCTTATATTGTTTCTCAAGAGGAAGACCTACTTGAAAAGATATCAATTATTGCGAGTGATGGAGAAATGCTTGAGTCTCTGAA
The DNA here is from genome assembly GCA_034181285.1 of Porphyromonas sp. Taxonomy (GTDB): domain Bacteria; phylum Bacteroidota; class Bacteroidia; order Bacteroidales; family Porphyromonadaceae; genus Porphyromonas. The sequence goes on from JAXFND010000019.1 coordinate 5,173, forward strand.
TAAATCGGCTGGCACTACTAGCAATGTAAACAAAAGACTATTAAGAGTAAAACAACTACTAAGCAATAATGAAGAGTGAAGAATTCCTTTCTTATCAAACAAGAGCAGTACTAACTTTTAATTTTCTCTCTAAGTACTTCATGTTAGAAGAAGCAATCAAAAGCATCTTCCGAGATTCGATAGGCTCTCTTGAGCAAAAACATCACTACAAAATATATTATATGTATGGAGGCCTCAAAGCAGCAAAAGCTATGCAATTTGACAATGAGTTAGATGATTTTAAGACTCACCTTGAGTATAATTATAAAGACCAGTTTGGCTCGTTTTCCTCCAGTCAGATTATAAGATTATGCAAGGAGGGAAATCTCATCCCAAGATTCTCTTTCGAAATCGACTCCATACAAAGCAAAACCTCTTACGTTTTTTATCATTGCTTTTCCACCTTAACAAAAATGAGGAATATTATAGCTCATGAATGCGATAATTCACAGTTCAAAGATAATGTTGTTATTGAGTTACTTTCAGATCAAAACATTGAGAAGTACGGATCAGAACATATAAACAGATCCACCATGGATGTTGCTTCTAAACAAATCCAGAGTAATCTAATTTACCTTGAATTAATTCTAGAGAAATTTAACACTAGGGAATAGCAAAAAAGAAATTCTTAAATTCGTTTATTCCCTCACTTTCAAGCTCGAGGTGATTTCTTGTAAGAAGCGACTATGAGAGTAAGTAAGCACAAGAAGGATTCTTCCTTTCTGCTAGAAGTAACAAAGGATGGAAGCTGACGCTCTGTAGCTATCGCTGAAAAGTAGGCTTTCTACTCTCTTTCTGTATAGTCTTACCATAACTGCTCAAACCGTACCTCTATTCACCAGTTTGAATAATCTAGTTCAAAGGGATAGTAGGGAGTTACAGCACTAGAATAGTGGAGGCAGTAGGGCTCAAGACGGAGTCGGTCACCAATGGGGGCATAAGGTTGCGCCTAATCCTTCTGACCAAAACCAGTACAAGGAATATAGCCAAGATAAGGGACAAATAATCATCTTGGGCATAAGGATACAGACCTTGCTCTACAAGCCACATTCCCCTACTATACCAATGCATGTATTCTAGGTCAGTGCCTATAAGGTCATGAATTTCCCTTGAGTACTACTTCTCAAATAATTCAGCTTGTTCCAGTGGAGTCGCACCACAGCAATCAGAGCCGACTGACATCTGGCAGATGAAATCCCAACCTTGCGAGCAGTCAGGACAAAAGCCAGTAAAATCGGTTTGTGACTTTTTGAGTATTATCACTTTGTAGTACATACCACTAGGGGAGATATCGGCAAAAAGTCGGAGATGCTCATAACTCTTCGGTGCAAGATTAAAGTATTCTTCCTCAAATCAATCTTAAGTGTAAATTTTGGGGTGCGAAAAAGGGTGCAAACCACGTAACACGTTGATTTACACCCTTTACTGCGGAAGCGGGGGGATTCGAACCCCCGGTACGGTAACCCGTACGTCAGTTTAGCAAACTGGTGGTTTCAGCCACTCACCCACACTTCCCCGGGTTGCAAAGAACGCTGTGATCAAAGTCTCCAATGCCTCCTTGCGACCGCAAAGATACAAACATTTCCCTAAATGCAAAGGCCCCATCCGACTTTTTAGAAGTTAGACGGGGAAAGAAGCTGAGAGCTGTAGCCTACCCAACAAAAAAGTTGCCTTGCTGAAGTCATTTTCAAAGGCATCCAATGAGAGTCATTCGAGGCATTCAATTTCTTGTGTCAGCCTTTTTGTATCAGTTTGCGCCGGATTAGTTCGGTAAATTGGTAGTTTTTTATTCCCCAATGAGGGGCTAATATCAACTCTGCCGGAGAGGAAGATACGAAACGCTCAAGTACGATGCCTGGCCGCAATCTCCCTATGAAATCAACGCAGAGATCTACATATTCATCTTGTGTCATAAGAGAAAAAGAGGACGGGTTTTCCATGTATTCCTTGGCCATTGTTGTTCCTCTGATGATTTGCAGTTGATGGAGCTTAAGTGTCGTGATGGGCAGTTGCGACAGTCGATCGGCATGGGAAAGCATTTCTTCTCGACTTTCACCGGGTAGGCCTAGGATCAGATGAGCTCCGACTAGCAACCCGGATTGAGCTGTCCGCCCTATTGTATCTACGCTGCATTGGTAGTTATGCCCTCGGTTTATGCGCAGCAATGTTTTGTCGAGCGTTGATTCCACCCCGTATTCGATTAGAACGAAGTGTTGCTTGGCCATGGAAGATAGATGATTCAGTAGGCGGTCGGATACACAGTCCGGTCGAGTCCCGATCACAAGTCCTACGACATCGGGGTAGTTAAGTGCCTCTTCATATTTGGCGAGCAGTTCCGTCTCGTCCCCGTATGTTGCCGTATAAGCCTGAAAGTAGGCCAGGTATTTCATGTTGGGGTATTTGTGCGAAAAGAATGCTATTCCCTCTCTCAGCTGCTCGGCTATGGGTTTCTCTGCCGAAGCGTAAGCCGGACTGAAACTCTTGTTGTTGCAGTAGGTGCATCCGCCACGCCCCAATTTCCCATCCCTTGTTGGGCAACTGTGAGAGGCATTGATCGATATTTTTTGGATTTTTTGTCCGGGAAAGTATCGGGACAAGAATGTGGAAAAATCAATGTATGGGGGTGTCTGCATGCTGTTTCTATTGAGGGCGGTTGCTGCGTGGCTGCGTGGAAAAGATCGGGTGAAGGCTTGCCGTGGGGGACTACTTTACTCGCAAGGAGGCATACCTTGCCAAATTCGGTAGGCTGCCTCTGCTTGTGCCAATAGCATTTCCATACCATTTATGCAGGTGGCTCCTCTCTCCTCTGCTTTTTGTAGGAAGAGTGTTTTCGAGGGATTGTATATGAGATCGTAGCAGAGGTGCCGGATGTCTATTTGTGTGTAGTCAATGGGGGGATATTCGGTGACCAAAGGGGCCATTCCCAGAGGGGTCGCGTTGATGATGATAGGGTAGTCTCGTAGAGTCTCACTTCCGAAAGCACCATAAGAGCAAGTGTTTGGCTTTTCAGCTTTTCGGCTCAGAGTTACGGATGGAATGCCCAATAGATCAAGGGCTTTCCTGACGGCTTTGGCAGCACCTCCACTTCCCAAAATAAGAGCGCGCCTTCTTTCGCCCAAATGAGATGCGATGCTGTGCTTGAATCCTACGACATCCGTATTGTATCCCTTGAGATAGGGACGAGAATTTCGCTGGGTATCGATAGAAATCGTATTGACAGCCCCCACTTCTTCGGCCAGAGGGTCCATTTCATCAAGGTAGGTGATAACAGCTTCTTTATAGGGGTAGGTCACGTTAAGCCCTCGCAGGGAGAGAGACCGGTCTCGGAGCAGCTCGGGAAATTCTTCGATTCGCTTGATGGGGTAGGCCGTGTATCGTGCAGCGATACCAAGCCGGTAAAACTTGTCATTGAAGTATTCCGCGGAGGCTGAGTGCCCCAAGGGGTATCCGATCAATCCGTATTCGATCATTTGAGCCCTACGTATATGGCTGCAACCCCCATCGGGAGAGATCTGAAAAAGGCTTCCCGAAAGCCGGCTTTTGTCATCTCATCGACCAGTTGGTTTCGTTGGGGGACGTCGCCGATTGATTCGGGTAGATAATTGTAAGCTTTGTTGTCTCCGGAGAAGAGGCGACCGATTGTGGGCAAGATCCCATGCGCATAGAGCTTGTAGCAAGCTCTCATCAGCATATTGGATGGCTCTGTGAGTTCTAATATTACGATTGGGGATTCGTGCTTGAGTACTCTATGAGCCTCACGCAAAGCAATGTTGATGTGATCGACATTCCGAAGTCCAAATGCAATAGTGACGGCTTCGAACCGATTGTCCTCGAATGGTAAATCCGTAGCATCTCCTTTGTGCAGGAAGATCCCATTCTCTAGTCCTTCCGTCCGTATTTTCTCTTTGGCCAAGCGGAGCATTTCTTCCGATATGTCAATGCCTTCGATGCGTTGGATAGAAGGTTGTTCATGCATCATCCCAATGGCGAAATCCCCTGTCCCCGTGGCAATATCCAGGACCAGCGAGGGATTGTAAGGGCGCAGCAGTTGTATTGCTTTGCTTCTCCATTTTCTATCCATCCCCCATGAGATAAGTCGGTTCAGGCTGTCATACTTTGGCGCGATATGATTGAACATTCGCTTGATCTGTTCGCGCTTTTCTTCTGTTTCATTGTAGGGCGTTGCCATGGGGGGGAGGATTGTTGACTGTTTGAGGGCAGCGTGGCTCCTCTCGGGGGCCACGCTGACTTTGGCGATATGATCAGAGCCTGGCTAATGCGTCGGCTACATTTTTGTTGATGCGCTCCTCAAGATGGTCCGAACTTGAGCGAACGAATCCTTTCCCGGTAACTTTTTCGTACAACTCGATGTAACGCTCGGATACCGATTGGCAATACTCTGGAGTCATTACGGGGATTTGCTGCCCTTCTTTCCCTTCAAACCCGTTTTCGATGAGCCATTGCCTTACAAACTCTTTAGAGAGCTGTCTTTGAGGCTCTCCCTTCTCAAATCGTTCCTGATACCCATCGGCGTAGAAATATCGGCTGGAGTCTGGAGTGTGGATCTCGTCGATAAGGTAGATCTTACCGTCTTTCTTTCCAAATTCGTACTTGGTATCCACAAGGATCAGTCCGCGCTCGTTCGCCATTTGTTGCCCTCGTGCAAAGAGAGCGTAGGTGTATTTCTCTATTTGGGCGTAGTCTTGCTCTGAGACCAAACCTTGAGCAATAATTTCTCCTCGGCTAATATTTTCATCGTGTCCCGCATCTGCCTTGGTGGTTGGAGTGATGATTGGCCGATCGAACTTCTGATTTTCTTTGAGACCCTCGGGCAAGTCGATACCACAGATACTGCGTTCTCCTTTTTGGTAAGCACGCCAGGCCGACCCCGTGATGTAGCCACGGATGACCATCTCTACCTTGAAAGGTTCGCATCGGTGCCCGATCGTGACCATCGGGTCTGGGGTTGCTATTTTCCAGTTGGGTACAATGTCCTCTGTTGCGTCCAAGAAGTAGGCCGCTATTTGGTTGAGCACTTGTCCTTTGAATGGGATACCGACGGGTAGGATTACATCGAAAGCCGATATTCTGTCCGTTGCAAGCATTACGATGTGGTCATTGTCTATAAAATAGACATCACGTACTTTCCCATGGTAGACGGTCTCTTGTCCTTTGAAGTGAAAGTCCGTGTTTACGAGAGCTTGGTCCATAGAGTTTTGTTTGTGAGAGTGTTACGAGCTTATGCTTCCTGATTTATGTTTGAGGCAGTACCCTCTTCGACAGAGGAAGATATGCCTGAGTGAGATTCGTAGGCGTCTACGATACGCTCAACGAGGGGGTGGCGCACAATATCGGACTTGCTCAACTGTACAATTCCGATCCCTTCGGTTTTTTTTAGTATGTTGAGAGCTCTGATTAGTCCTGAGCTCACGCCCCTTGGTAAGTCTATTTGTGTTGTGTCTCCGGTGATGATCATTTTTGCCCCAATACCCAGTCGAGTGAGGAACATCTTCATCTGGTGGATTGTCGTGTTCTGTGCCTCGTCCAAAATGATGATGGCATCTCCCAGTGTACGTCCCCTCATATAGGCCAATGGTGCTATCTGAATAGTCCCATTCTCCATGTACTCTCGGAGTTTGGCCTGCGGAATCATTTCGCCTAAAGCGTCGTAGAGAGGCTGTAGGTAGGGGTCGAGCTTGTCTTTCATTTCTCCTGGCAGGAATCCAAGTTTCTCACCTGCCTCTACTGCTGGACGGGAGAGGATGATACGTTTGACCTGCTTTGCTTTGAGGGCGCGCACAGCCAAGCTGATGGCGATGAACGTTTTACCTGACCCCGCCGGCCCGATGGCAAATACCAAATCATGCTGATCGAAAGCCTCTATCAGCCGCTTCTGATTCGCTCCTTTGGGCGCGATGGGCTTTCCATTGACACCATACAGTAGGGCTGAATGGTGAGAGGAGGCAACCCTTCCTTCCGATTCGTCTTTTCCTCGTGTAAGCCGGATGATATCGTCCTCTGTGAGCCGATTGTATTTGCTACAGTGCTTTTCGATTTTGTCGAGTGTACACATCATCATGTCGGTCTCGTGCATTTCCCCCAGCACTTTGATCACATTGCCGTGTGCTACGATTCGCAGCTTGGGATAGAGATTGCTCAATAGTATGATGTTAGCCTTGTTGGATCCAGCGAATATGCGAGGGTCTGCATCCTCCAAGATATACAATCGCTCTGTCATCTGTGTACTACCTGTTTATCCGACTAAAGAGCCGTACGACACTCCCGCAAAGGTACTGCATTTTCACTGTTTCTATTAGGGGGCGAGATTTGTTTCTGAGGAGGGTAACAAGCATTTCTGTTGAGGATACATCCTCTCCCGAGGATATTTGCGATCGGTTTTCGCCCACAGTTCTCACCGGTGGAGATTATTTTTCCCACGCGTCGGATTTTTTGCTCCGACGCGTGAGAGCAAAAGCTACCACACGTCAGAATCTCCACTTTTGACTTGTCCGAGTGGATGGTGCCTTCGGACGTCCGTTTGTTTTCTCCTCTTTCCTCTGTGCTTTGGCTCCGGGAGCGTATTGCAGGGCAGTCGGCAAGAAGGCTTCCAGCTCTTTGATGCGGTTGTGGTCGCTTGGGTGGGTGCTCAAAAACTCTGTTACGGAGTTGTTTCCTTTGGCTGTGGACATCTTTTGCCACAGACGAATAGCCGCACGAGGATCATAGCCGGCCATAGCCATAAAGACTTGCCCCATTTTGTCGGCCTCGTATTCTTGTTTGCGATTGTATGGCAATGCCACAAATAAATGCGATCCCAAACCGTATGCTTGCCCGATCACGGACTGGAGTAAGTCGCTCTGCTTAGAGACGGCCATGCCTACCAATTGCCCGCCCATTTGAGTGATGACCTGTTGGCTCAGTCTCTCATTTGAGTGTTTGGCTACAGCGTGGCTGACTTCGTGCCCCACGACTGCTGCCAGCTCGTCGTCCGATGAGACGAGTTTCAGCAAACCGGTGTACACCACGATCTTTCCCCCAGGCATACAAAAAGCATTGATTTGGCTGCTTTCCACTGTATTAAATTCCCACTTCATTGTTGAGGCAAGGCTTTCCATCCCGTTCTGTCGGAGATAGTTTTCCGAAGCCGATGCAATCCGTTTACCGACACGCTCCACTTGTGCAACGTAGCGAGCATCGTTAGAAAGCTTTGCCGAGTGGATGAACTGGCGGTACTGTTGTAAACTCATTTGGTTGATTTCGGCATCGGAAATCAAACTCAACTGCGTCCTTCCTGTAAGGGGAACAACACTGCAAGAACTCAAGCTCAATGTACAGAGCAAAACTGTAAGGAGGCCGTAAGGGAACACTCTTTTCATTTGTCGTGCGATTATCTGTTTCTGATTCATAGCGATCTATCTGCATCTAAAAGTAGCAAGCATTCCTATTCCTGCCAAATACGGAGGAAAAGATCTCTACATATCGAAAAGCTTGTCTCGATTCCTCTTTTTGCATCGGGTGGCATCGGGCGAAGAAAATAGGTAGGAGCAACTGTGCAGTCGGGGGGAGTCCTTCTTCTCCGATTAATACAGGAAGAAAGCCACAATACGGAATATTCTTTGTAGCTTTAGTCGCCTTTTGAGGCTCGGTGGGGAGTGCGAACACTCGGTTCCCCGCGTCAGGTGCAAACAAATAATCTCACAACTCTATGGATACACAACATAAGGATCTGAAGTTTCTGCGTCAGTTGGCCAAAAGTTTCCCCTCAGCAGCAGAGGCCGCTACCGAGATCATCAACTTGGAGGCCATTTTAAGCCTACCAAAGGGTACCGAGCATTTCTTGGCTGATGTACACGGAGAATACGAGGCATTTAATCACGTGTTGAAGAATGCCAGCGGATCGATTGCGCGCAAAGTGGAGAGCTTATTCATCGGACAGATACGACAGGAGGAGATGCGTGAGCTGTGCACTCTTATTTATTATCCTCAGGAGAAATTGTCTGAGTTGAAAGAGAAGAATGCACTCAACGATGATTGGTACATGGTAACCCTAAACCAGCTCGTAAAACTCTGCCGTAAGGTAGCAGAGAAGTACACGCGGTCCAAGGTTCGCAAGGCTTTGCCCCCCGAGTATAGCTATATCATACAAGAACTCCTGCACGAAGACGGTGCCAACCCGCAGAAGTCTGCTTATTTCAGTAGTATTTTCTCCACTATTTTGCAGATAGGTAAGGCCGAGGATTTCATCATAGCCCTCTGCAAAACGATTCAACGCTTGGTCATTGACCATCTCCATATTGTGGGAGATATTTACGACAGAGGTCCTGGGCCTCAACATATCATGGATACACTGATGAACTATCACCAGTACGATATTCAGTGGGGAAATCACGATATGTTGTGGATGGGAGCTGCTGCAGGCAATGAAGCCAGTATGGCGAATACAGTGCGAATCGCTCTGAGGTATGCCAATTTGGACACATTGGAGAACGGCTATGGCATTAACCTCCTTCCTTTGGCGCGTTTCGCTATGGAGACCTACGCTGATGATCCTTGTACTCAATTTCAACCCAAACTATCGGGAGCAGATGAATTGTATGATGAGAAGAGCGTCTATCTCATCAGCCAAATGCACAAAGCAATATCCATTATCCAGTTCAAATTGGAGCATTCGATCATAGCACGCCACCCCGAGTACAAGATGGATGATCGAGATCTCCTGCATCGTATGGACTTGACCACTGGTTTGGTTACTCTGCCCTCGGGTGAGACTTACCCATTGCTCGATAGACATTTCCCCACCGTCGATCCGGAGAACCCATACGAGCTGAGCGAAGGAGAGAGCATTGTGGTGCGGCGACTCACGAGGAGTTTTGTAGAGAGCGAACGCCTTGGCCGTCACATGGATTGCTTCTATCGCAAAGGATCGATGTACCTCCCGTACAATATGACACTGCTATACCATGCTTCTGTTCCCCTCAATGAAGACAAGACCCTCAAAGAAGTGTTGGTAGATGGGGCATATTACAAGGGGAAAGCTCTCTACGACAAGATAGACGAGCTTGTGCGACGGGCTCACAACGCCTCGAAATGTGGAGAAGAGGAGACCGCTGCGTTGGATTATATGTGGTACCTCTGGTGTGGACCTGATTCCCCACTTTTTGACAAGTCGGCCATGACAACATTTGAGCGATACTTCATCGAGGACAAAGCAACTCACCATGAGCAAAAAGGCTGGTACTTTATCTACCGACAAGAGCAAGAGGTCTGCGAGATGATTCTCAAGGACTTCGGTCTTGAGGGACCAGATACACACATCGTGAATGGGCACGTACCGGTCAAAGCCAAGAAGGGAGAGAAGCCTCTGCTCGCCAATGGTAAGCTAATGCTCATCGATGGAGGGTTTAGCCGGGCTTACCAATCATCGACAGGTATTGCCGGCTATACGTTGATCTTCAACTCGCAGGGTTTGCAGTTGGTGCAGCATGAGCCTTTTGCCAGCAAGCGTGAGGCGGTAGAGAATATGCAGGACATCAAAAGCGTAAGCGTGGTACGCGAGCATACCTCACATCGCATATTGGTACGCGACACCGATAAGGGCAAAGAGCTGATCGAGCAGGTCAAAGATCTCAAAGCCCTCTTGGAGGCTTACCGCTATGGCCTGATTCAAGAAAAGAACAGCTAAGCCGAAGTAAAGTGAAAGGAGCTGCTCACTCGATTGTGGGCAGCTCCTTTTTTGTTGGGGGCGAATAGAGGTCGGCTTGCCTACATGCCGGCTTGTATCCCCCCTTGTTGCTGTTGTTTTGCTCCGCTATCCAAGTCGTTGTTGGTGATGCTTCGCACCGTTTTCTTGACCTGTGTGGATAAGCTACCGAAACGATAGGCGACAGAGAAGTACACGTAGCGGGTGGGGGCAATATCCTCGGTGATGAGGTTCATTGACTGTGTATCGGTTTCTTTCCGGAACGTCATCTCTTTTTTGAACGGATTGGATATGCCGATACCGAGATTCAGTCGCTGCTGCAGCAGGGACTTGGAGATGTCGAAATTGTTGTAATAAGTGGTTTCACTTATCGACTGCAATTGGCGACCGGCATTGTATAAGCCTATGTTGCAGCCGATCGTCCAATCTTTTGGTAGAGAGAACTGGGAGTGGAAATGACCTTGGTAGCCCCAATCCGAGTGATCGAGATTGATCTGCTTGGCTTTCCACGTGGAGTAACTGGCTGAAGCGTTGAGCGAAAGGCGTAACCACCCAGTAGGGGCGTAGTTGATGTATGTGGAGAAATTCGGGCCGTAGGACAAACCAAAATTGTCGTACATCTTGAACAAGATGCCCGGGCGATCTGCCTTTTGCTCGTAGTGTCCGTGGATAATATCCTGTGTGTAGTTGTAGTTGGCGGAAAGCATCAGTGAGAAAGTTGGTCTAAAGAGGGAATAAGAGAGACCTGCCGAGTGATTCTTGGACGGTTTGAGATTGGGATTCCCCTGCTCGTGTACCAACGATGTTTCTTTGACATAGGGGTTCAGTTGACTGATGTGTGGGCGTTTGATGTAGAAGTTGTAAGATGCTTTGATCTGTTGGTTGTCCGTTGGTTTGTATTCGAGGCTCACCTCCGGAATCCAGTTAAAGAAATTGTCTTTGTAGTTCGCCTTGGGCAGATCTTTGTACTCTACATTTAATTGTCCGCCCTCCACACGCGCTCCGGCTTTGGCCGAGTAGCGATTTTGCTTGTACGTATAGGCAAGGTACCCGGCCCATATGTTATAATGGTGTAGGAAGTCAGAGAAATGTAGTCGCTCGCTCTCTGTCGGAACTTGGGGTTTCCATATCTGTGCCGTGTTGTCATACAGCGTATAGGAGGGCTTGGCGGACGAAGAGCGATGAATAAACTTTGCACCGATTTCTACATTGTGTCGTTCGGCAAAGGGACGCACATAGTCGATCTGGGCCGTATGCTCTGTGAGTCCCGCATCGGTCTTGGCTTTCTTTAAGAGATTTGCCCCACCGGGGCCTTGCTGGAAGAATGTATTTTGAGCCTCCGATGAGTTGGGATCGAAAGAGAGACGGTAGCTGAGGGTCAGCAACTCATTAGGGACTTTTGTGCTGTATTGATAGTCGATTCCGGCTTGTATGCTCCCACCAATTTGTTCTTCTTTTATGAGTGAGGAGTGCTGCTCAATCAGGTTTTTCTGTCGATAGGTAGAGTGTCTCCCATTGGTCGTGTATCCCATTTTGTTGGGTCTGAGTACCAGGGAGGTTGTGAGTAGGTTCGACTCATTGATTTCGTAGGAAAGCAAAAGATTGCCGATTAATCCGGCGTAGGAGCCATCTGTTACTTGCAAAATCGTTTTGTTGAGCAGGTCGGTCTGCTTGGATAGTTGGCTGATTCTGTTTTGCGTGGCATCGATGGAGCCTGTGTATCCATTCAGATTGGTCGATAAGCCCCATTTGCCTTTCTTTGCAGCTAAGTAAATGCCCCCTTGTCCGAACCACGGATGACCAGCGGTTAAGGAGATATTTCCCAGTATGCCGTCTCCGTTAGCTACATCGGTTACGATATTGATGATCGCTCCTACTCCTTCGGCATCGTATTTCACTCCGGGATCTGTGATCACTTCTACACTTTTGATTGTGGCAGCTGGTATAGAGCGAAGAATTGTTTTAGGATCTTGGTCGAATATGGGAGAGGGTTTGCCATTGAGGAATATGCGGAAGTTGCTCAAGCCTTTCACCTGGATGTTTCCCTGCCCATCGACCGTAACCAGAGGCACCTTGCGCAGCATGTCGAGTAGACTTTTGGTTGGAGCTTCCCTGTCTTCCTTCATCGCATACGATAGGCGGTCGATCCCCATTTTTACCAGCGGGCGTGCACTTACCACTTTGACTTCTTCCAGCTGAGTGGATTCGTCGTCGGTCATATATATCTTACCCAGTTTAATATCCGTTGTGCTGGTATCGTGTTTGATCTCCATGGGGGTAAACTTCTTGCCCACGTAGGAACATTGCAATCTGTACTTCTCAGCTTGAGGAAGAGCAATACGGAAATAGCCTTGGTTATCTGTTACCTGGCCGTATTCTTCCTCGGTATCTCCGACCCGAAGAGTGATCGCCACTGTGGCAAATGCAATCGGTTGTTTATCGACACTGTCTGCTATGGTCCCACTGATACGAACCTGAGAGTTCGAGGTCGATTGCTGGGCGTCGGCTACTGCACAGCCAAGCCCAGCGAGAGTTGTTAGTAATGTCAGAAATAAAAAGATCCTTTTCATAGACGATTCATTTGTTGATGATAGAATTACGTTATACCATTTCTTTTTCCACTTTTCTGGTCCCTGCAAAACAGGAAGTCTGTATCGTAGCACCAGTACACCGCAAAGGTATATAACTTTTCCAAGTAAACAAGAGAGCCACGCAGCTTCTTCCCAATAGTCTGTTGCACACATGCTTTTTTGCCTTTGGTACAGGGATATATCGTATCTCCAAAGGTGGTCGTAAATCTCTCCCGTCGTAGCAAAATCTTTGACGCGTCGTAGCAAAATTTCTTTCGTGTCAGAGATTTTGCTTGATCACGTCATATTCTTTCTTTTTGCTCTATATGATGGTAGGTTGGGTGCGTTTGTGGATTGGCTTTTTGCCCTTAGGGAGTAAAATTGTACATTTGCCAATGTTTTATATACCTGAGTAACTATGAACGTAATGTCTAAACTAAGCACTTTTTTTATTCTACTCCTGCTCCAACCTTTTGCCTTTGCTGCAATAGCGAGAGAGACGATACGCTCGGGCAGGAGTATTAGTCCGATCATTTATCCTGCAGGCAAACAGGCCGATGAGACTGCTTCTGTGGTCCGTTTTATTGTTTCCGAAGGAGGGCTTATGTCCGAGTATCTCATTGAAGACGAGGGGCGTAGCGAGGAGTTATGGGCTTCTGGCTCTCAACGTGAACTGGTAGAAGGAGTTGATTACGAACTGAGCGAAGATAAGAAGACCCTCACTCGCTGGAGAGCCACAGACCTCACAGAGTTGGATATGACTCTCGATAGCAAGTTGGCTCAGGTAGAGCATCTTGCCGACTTCGCGTTTGCGGTATCCAACAATGCTCTTTTGCGTATTGAGCTCCCGTCTACACTCCAAAGCATCGGTCGGCAAACATTTCGTGGTTCTAAGCTGCAAGCGGTAAATCTCCCCAAGAGGTTGAAGAAAATCGGTTACTGGGATGGGCAGCACTCTAACCCGTTCACTGAGTGTAAATCTCTGACCGCCATCACCGTTGAGACTGGAAATCGATATTTCAAAGCCGAGGATGGGGTGCTCTATAGTTCTGATGGAACTCAGTTGATTGCCTTCCCAGCGAAAAAGGATGTCACCGATTATCAGGTGAAGGAGGGCGTTGAGTCCATTCAGCCCTACGCTTTTTCGGAGGCATTGTCGGTGAAGAAGATCATCTTTCCGGCCTCTGTCAAGCAAATCCGAAAGTATGCCTTTATCGACGCTACACTGCTGGAGAGTGTAACCCTCTCCGAGGGAATACAGCAGATTGGTTGGGCTGCTTTTATTGGAACGGGGATTACCAAGATTGTTTTGCCCTCTTCACTCGAACCTACCAAGGAGGGGCGTGAATATGCCAATCCGTTCTTTGGAACCCTCAAGCTCAAGACAATTTCTATTTCTGGGCAAAACAAGCATTTTACGCTCAGAGATGGGATCCTATACGTTGGTGAGCAGGAGGTGTTGATTTGCTTACCCCCGGCCTTTCCGACTACCGATTACACATTGCCGGCTTCGACCAAACAAATTGCGATGGGGGCTTTCGGTATGCATCAGACACTCAAGACTGTTCGCATCAGGCAGCATATAGCGGTTCCATCCCGTGCGTTTGAAGGTTGCATTCACTTGAATCGCGTTAATCTTGTGACTGGTACATCGTCCATCGGAGCTCGAGCGTTTAACGAGTGTTATGAGTTGTCCGTACTCTCTCTGATGGGTAGGACTTTGCCCAACCTGAGCAACAATATTCCGTTCGAGGCTGTCCCCAAGGCTTTTGCGGTAGAAGTTCCGATCGGAATGAAGAGCATTTATATGGCAGATCCACGCTGGAAAGAAGTGGAGGCGCAGTATTTGGAGGCGACACCTGTCTATGAGTATGTTTCGTTGCATCGGGAGGAGGTCTTTTCTCTGGCCAAGAGTGTTTCTATCCATCTGTCCAATGCTGAAACTCTTGTTCTCAGTGGCGATCGTCTGAGTTGTACTGCCAATATTGTGGGCTCGTCATCCATGATCTTTACGCCACAGGGGGGAAGCGAAAAACTCTACCTATTTGAGGTAAAGGCTCGTCACAACCAGATAGTGGAGCCGTACCTGCGGGAGGAAGATCGCAGTAGAGCTACAATTGAGCAGTATGAGAAAGAGGTAGCCAAGCGTGTCCCAGTAAGTGAAGAGGATATGATTGGAGGCAAGCTTGTCGCTTACGCCAATCCTGAGCAGGAAGGCCTTAGCGTTAAGTATTTGTACATAGATGGTGTGGCTGCGATGTACACGACGATGGTGTTTGACAGTAAAGCTGTTTTTGACAAGCTCCAAGGGAATACTTTCTTTGAAGAGAGATATACTCCGGCCAAAGGCGTCGATATGGAGGGTGAGACCTTTGACGGATTTGTGCGAGATGGGGCAGTAGGTTATGAAAGGAAGGAACTGGCGTTGGAGGAAGGCATGGAGCCGGTTGTAACGCTACAGTTCTTTTTTGTCAAGCAATTGTCGTACGAACCGGTAACGCTCTCCCTTCGCCCCTCCATTGCGACCACAACGAAAACGTTGGAGATCCGTGGAAATGAAGTTTATTTGCCGGAATCCGCGGTCGAACTGAGCATTTACGATTTATCCGGTCGACAGCTCTATCAGGTGAATGTGAGAGGGCGCGAAAGGTTTTCTTTGCCCGAGCTGATCGAAGGCAATTACCTTCTCCTTTGCCGTACATCCTCTACCGAAATTTTGGCCGCTAAGCTAAGGCTATAAATCTGGCCGAATCATCTTTCGCAGGGAGTCTGTCTCAGCGTCTCCTTGGACACTGGACCGAATAAATAAGCAACGCAGGCCGAACACGACTTTTCGATGTTCGGCCTGCATTGCTTATTGGAGAGAATCAACCGTTAGAGGCTTTCGTCTTTAGCTAAGAATGGGTAGCCGTAAGATGTAGGGGGTACGAAACACTCTTTGATCGTGCGTGGACTTGTCCAGCGCATCAGATTGAGAGGGCCTCCTGCCTTGTCATTGGTACCGGATGCTCTCGCACCTCCGAACGGTTGTTGCCCCACGACGGCTCCGGTAGGCTTGTCGTTGATATAGAAATTACCAGCAGCATGTCGCAGCCGATCGAGAGCTTCCTCTATGGCATAGCGACAGTTGGCGAAGATCGACCCCGTGAGGCCGTACTTGGCTGTATGGTCGCAAAGCTCCAGGGTCTCGCTGTACTGATTGTCTTCGTATATGAAGACAGTCAGAACTGGGCCGAATAACTCGTCTACCATCGTCTCGTAGGTGGGATTGTCTGTGAGGATAACGGTCGGTTGGATGAAGTAGCCGATCGACTTGTCCCCCTGACCTCCAAAAACGATAGAGGCATCGGGTGCTGTTCTAGCTCGCTCGATGTAGGCCATGATGTTGTCGAACGAAGGCTCGTCTATCACAGCGTTTACAAAGTTGCCGAAGTCGGTCACATCTCCCATGCTCATTGAGCAGAGCATATCGCCAACAATCTCCTTGATTTCGGGCCAGAGAGACTTGGGGATGTAAGCGCGTGAGGCGGCTGAGCACTTCTGTCCCTGGTACTCAAAGGCACCTCTGACAAGAGCTGTGGCTACCTCCTCGGCCTTGGCCGAACGGTGTACGAATACGAAGTTTTTCCCTCCTGTCTCGCCTACGATACGAGGATAGCTGCGATAGTCATCGATATGTGAAGCAATGCCTTTCCAGAGAGTATTGAAAGTTGCTGTTGATCCTGTGAAATGAAAACCTGCCAAGGCGGGATGGGCTGCAGCGACCTTACCTATCAGGCTTCCCTGTCCGGGCAAGAAATTGACAACCCCATCTGGTAGCCCGGCTTCCTTGAAAATTTGCATTAGCTTGTAGTTACTCAGCAGAGAGGTGGTCGATGGTTTCCAGATCGTTGTGTTGCCCATCATGGCCGGAGCCAAGTTCAGATTGGATGCGATACTGGTGAAATTGAACGGTGTGACGGCAAAAACGAATCCTTCGAGGGCCCTGTATTCCATTCGATTGAGTATCCCTTTTTCGCTTATGGGTTGTTCGGAATAGATTTGGCTGGCGTAGAAGGCTCCGAATCGGAGGAAATCAATCAACTCACATGGGGCATCGATTTCAGCTTGCATGGGATTCTTACTTTGTCCGAGCATGACAGAGGCTGCCAGTTCATAGCGATACTTTGTGGAGATTAGCTCACCGATCCGAAGCATCACTGAGGTGCGCTCCGTCCACGGTAGAGCTTCCCATTCCTTTTTTGCTTTCAAGGCAGTATCGATGGCTTGAGTCACCTCTTTTTCTCCCACTTTGTGGTAAGTTGCCAGTTTGTGTCTGTGGTTGTGAGGCATTACCACGGAGCCTGTATCAGATGTACGAATTTCTTTACCTCCGATGATGATGGGGATATCTACGACTTCCGACTGAGCTTTTTCCAACGCCCTGCTTAGAGCCTCCCTCTCGGGGGTGTTAGGGGCATAGGAGTAGATAGGTTCATTGGTTGGCTTGGTGAAGCCAAAAAGAGAGTTATTCATAGAGATTGTATTGTTGTTTAGTTGTTTGATATTTTATCTTCGGAGAGGCTGGCTGGTAAAAACAGCTCGGCTACCATACATCTGGCACTGCCACCTCCGTTTGTTTCGATCGTTTTCAACTCGGGAGCCAATATCCGGCTAAAACGCTCTATCTCCCGAATTTGTTTGCCGTTAAGCGACCTTTTGGCTTCGGCACTCATCAGTAGGAGTGATTCCCCCGTATTGCTCTCGACCTCAAGCATGTTGCCGGCAAAGTGCATGACTTGCTCCAGAGTGATCGGTATGATCTCGTGCCCTGTGTTGCTCAAACTGTTGATCACGTTGGTACGCATTGCGTCTTCTTGAATGGACTCCAAGCAGATAACGGCATACTTTTCTGCGACACACATCATTACATTGGTGTGATAGATTGGTCGCTTGTCCCGGTCTGCTGCTGTAAAGAAAACGTAAGTGTAGTCCAACTCGGAGCAATATTCATTCAGGACATCGGGGGAGCTGCGCTCCGAGGCACAACAATAGACAATACGATTGACTCTGTCCAGAACCATAGAGCCTGTGCCCTCCAAGTACAACCCTTCTTTCTCGAAACCTGAGAGATTGATGACTTTGGTGATTCCGTCTAGCTCCCCGACAGTAGACAGGGCTGATGGTTTCCGTTCTTGACGCCTATTTTCCGCATACATGGGATAGAGTACCAGCTCCCCCGTAATATGGGTGGAGAACCAATTATTCGGAAAGATGGAGTCTGGTGTCGCAGGGTAGGACGTGTCTTGTATAACCAGCACATAGACACCGTTGGCGCGCAGCAACTCAACGTATCGGTCAAATTCTGCGCAGGCCTCTTCGGCTGTAGCCGTGGCATTTGCGTCTGCTTTTTGGAAATAGTTATTTGCCGCCGTCTCTGCATTGTATCCAAATCGGGCCGGACGTACCATCAATACCCGATTGGTGCGCTGCTTGCGTATCATTGCTCCATCTCTTTGATCGATTTGCGAATAATCTGTATTGCCTCTTGCAACTGCCCTTCGTTGATTACGAGTGGGGGAGCGAGGCGTATGATGTGCCTATGTGTAGGCTTGGCAAGCAAACCATTTTCAGCCATTTGTTCGCATAGGTCCCAAGCCTCACGACCTTTGTACGGCTCTATCACGATGGCATTGAGTAGACCTTTTCCACGTACTTCTTTAAGGAGAGGGCTGTCGATAGCCGACATTTCACTACGGAAGATCTGTCCCAATCGCTCGGCTTTCTCGGCTAAATGCTCATCTTTGACGACCGAGAGGGCGGCAATGGCTACCTTGCATGCAAGAGGGAACCCTCCAAAAGTTGATCCGTGTTCTCCCGGTTGGATCGTGAGCATTACTTCATCATCTGCCAGAACAGCACTCACAGGCAATACACCTCCCGAAATAGCCTTCCCCAGTATCAGAACGTCTGGTCGTACTCCCTCATGTTCGCAACACAGCAGTCGGCCGGTGCGAGCAATTCCGGTCTGAACCTCGTCGGCAACGAATAGGACGTTGTGTCTTTTGCAAAGCTCATAGGCTGACTTCAGGAAGCCGTCCGGCGGAGTCTTCACTCCGGCCTCTCCTTGGATGGGTTCAGTCAAGAATCCAGCGATTTTGCCTCCCTCTTTCTCCAATGTCTTGCGCAATGCATCGATGTCACCGTAGGGAATGTTGATAAATCCGGGAGTAAAAGGCCCATAGTCGGTGAAGCTCGAAGGATCGGAACTCATCGATACGATACTAATCGTACGGCCATGAAAATTGTCGTCACAAACCACGATCTTACCTTCGTTGGTCGGGATCCCTTTGACACGGTAGCCCCAGCGACGCGTTAGCTTCAGAGCTGTCTCTACGGCCTCGGCCCCTGTATTCATTGGCAGGACTTTGTCGTAACCGAAATAGTCATGCATGAAAAGCTCAAACTCGCCAAGACAATCGTTGTAAAAGGCCCTGGAAGTAAGACAGATGCGCTCAACCTGCTCTTTGAGAGCTGCTACAATTTTTGGGTGGCAATGCCCCTGATTGACCGCCGAATAGGCCGAAAGAAAATCGAAATAACGTTTGTCATTGACATCCCACACAAAAGGGCCTTCTCCTCGACTTAATACAACGGATAGCGGATGGTAGTTGTGTGCTCCATAGCGATGCTCAAGATCGATGTACTGTTGAGCTTTTGGGCTAATGTTCATTGCTTTTGCTGTTTAGATTGTTTGTGTTTGCTCGTTAATAGCTGTCTGTTTGGTTTTATTTGCTCTCAAATATAATCATTTTGCCTTTGCACTAGTTTTGTCTTTCTCAAATTGATTGGCACAAGGTTCTTTCATTTTGCTTTTGCTTTTTGTGTGTTTGTTTTTTCCCTCTTTTGCTTTGACCTTTAATAGGCATTCTCGAGAGGATCTCAATTGCGACGCATCGGAAATTTTGCTCCGACGCGTTGCAACAAAAATTCCGACGCGTCGCAAATTGTGCTCTCTCTCACTAGTTTTCCTTCCCTCATTGCTCAACTTGGAAGATTGCTCTGAAAACACCGACTACGGGAGGGGTGTGGAAGGGTATTTTCTTGGGTAGAGATACTCGCTGTGCCATGAACTTTGTTATACTTTTGTCATAACAAAGCTGATTTAGTCTATGGAAATGAAAACCGAAAGATCGGTAGAGGCTCTATTCGATGGTCTAAGCTCTCCTCGTGGTACTGGAGACGTGGCTTCAAAAGGACCATTCTTTGTGATGGCTGGGCCTTGTGCCGTCGAGAATGAAGACATCACGATAAAAACTGCTGAGCAGCTGAAGGAGATTACTTCAATGCTTGGCCTTCCTTTTATTTTCAAGTCTTCCTATCGAAAGGCTAACCGCTCTCGTCTGGATAGCTTTCGTGGTATAGGCGATGAGGTCGCCTTGGCTATTTTGGCGAGGGTGAAGTCGGAGTATGATGTGCCTATTGTGACAGATATCCACGAATCCGGAGAAGCAGAGATGGCTGCCGAAGTGGCCGATGTGTTGCAGATACCAGCCTTTCTTTGTCGGCAGACTGATTTGCTGGTGGATGCGGCAAAAACGGGGAAGATTGTCAATATTAAGAAGGGTCAATTCTTGTCACCGCAGGCAATGGCTTTTGCTGCGGGCAAATGTGTAGACACTGGCAATCGCAAAGTGATTCTGACCGAGCGAGGTTGTAGTTTCGGTTATACAGATTTGGTTGTGGACTTCCGAGGCATTCCTCAGATGCGTCAAATGGGTTATCCGGTGGTGATGGATGTGACGCACTCGCTTCAGCAACCGAATCAGACAAGTGGTGTGACAGGTGGATTGCCGGCTCTGATAGAAACAATAGCTAAGGCTGCAATTGCAGTGGGAGCCGATGGCGTGTTCATAGAGACACATCCCGCACCTGAAGAAGCATTGAGTGATGGGGCGAATATGCTGCCTTTGCATCTGATGAAACCTTTGCTTGAAAAGCTAATCCGCCTGCGCCAAGCCGTGACAGAGGCTTGAAGCAGACGGATCTCCATTACGTAGCAAGGGGGCTGTGCCTCCATATTGAGGCAATCCCCTTATTCTTAGAGGAGATAGATCAGTCTTTGATGGCAATAATTTCGATCTCTACCAACCCGTTTTTCGGTAGCGTTTTCACTGCGACGGCAGACCGGGCGGGAAAATCTCCGCTGAATTGACGGGCATACACCTCGTTCATTGCTGCAAAATCTCCCATGTCGGAGAGGAAGCAAGTTGTTTTTACTACATTGTCAATCGTCATACCGGCCTCGGCAAGGATGGCACGGATGTTTTTGAATGCTTGTTCGGTCTGTGCCGGCACACCGCCCTCTACAAAATCACCTGTTGCAGGGTCCAGACCAAGCTGTCCCGAAGCGTAGAGTGTATTGTTGATCATTATGGCCTGACTATAAGGCCCGATGGCTGCGGGTGCATTGCTTGTGCTAATTACTTTTTTCATATTGCGTTGTGTTTACTTGATTGTGTGGATTGTATCCACGCATTACTCGTATTAATTGTTTCTTTGTTGTCTAAGGACTTCGTAGAGTATGATGCCAGCAGCTACAGATACGTTTAGGGATCCGATTTCGCCTACCTGAGGTATGGCTACGATAGCATCAGAATTGCGCAAGGTCTCATCAGATGGACCAACATCCTCGGCTCCCATTACGATGCCCAGTGGCAATTCTAATTTTTCTTCTGTGTAGAGTGTGTTTGCTTTTTCGCTCGCTGTTATGATGCGAATACCAGATGCTCGAAGCTGTCTAATGGCGTGAGCGATGGACGGTTCGCGACAAACAGCGATGCGGAGCAGTGCCCCGGCAGAGGCTTTGATGGCATCTCCGGTCACAGATACCGACCCGTGGGTGGGAATCACGATGGCATCTACCCCTGCGCATTCCGCAGATCGGGCGATTGCTCCAAAGTTGCGAACATCGGTGATCCCGTCCAGCAACAAGACGAAAGGCAGTTCTCCTTGCTCGAATCTCATGTTGATGATCTCGGCCAATGGCATGTATTCCACACCGGATAGGATGGCAACGATACCTTGATGGCTCTTCGTTGTCATGCGGTCGAGTTTCTCTACGGGGACGGAAAGCGTGGGGATGTTTTGTTCTCTCGCCAGAGCTTTGATGCGATTTAGTTCCTCGCTTCGTGCCGCTCGTTTGATAAAAATCTTGTCGATTTCTGTCCCTGCCAATAAGGCTTCGATGACGGAGTGCGTCCCAAATATCAGTTTATCTTTTGCCATTCTTTCAGTTCTAATTGGTTGTGCTATCTAGACTGCTTTGCAGCAGTTCTGTTGCTGCGGCCAGCCCGATGGCGGAGAGTGTTGTGCCACTCTGCATACGTGCTATTTCTGCTATTCGCTCTGTCTCGTTCAACTTTTTGAGGTGGGTCTCAGCAATGCCGTCTTTGATTCTCTTGTACACGAAGTAGTGAGATTTGCCATGCGCTGCAATTTGTGGTGTATGCGTGATGGCGATTACTTGCATTCGGTGTCCCATCTGTTGCAGCAACTTTGCCACGCGCAAAGCGACGTCTCCTGAGATGCCAGTATCAACCTCATCGAAAATGATCGCAGGAAGCTCTTTCTTCTTGGCAAGCATTGCTTTTAGTGTTAGCATCAGACGAGAAATTTCTCCTCCGGAGGCAATCTCGGCTACGGCTTCGGGCGAGCGTTGTGCATTGGCGGAGAAAAGGAATACCGCCTTGTCTTTGCCATGGCTCGATGGAGGTGTTGTGGAAAGCTCGATTTGGAACTTTACTTGCGACATCCCCAGAGACTGCAATTCTTTTTCCAATGCTTTTGCAAAATTCGTAGCCGTGGCCTTGCGTTGTCGACTTAACTCATCTCCCAAGCGGTTGACCTCAGCTAGTAGCTGCTCCGTGGTCAGACGCAACTGTGCTATACGATCATCTGATGTATCGATGTTGTCTATTCGATCTTTCAGCTCGTTGTAGAATTTGATTAGTTCGGTTGTGTTGTTAAGCCGATGTTTATGCAAGAGTGTATTGATTTGGTCCAATCGTTCTTCGACTATGCTCAGCCTATTCGGGTCGGTATTTAGATTTTCGGCCTCGTTTGTGAGTGATATTTCAATGTCTCGCAGTTCGATGCGGGTTGTGCGTAGTCTTTCGAGCAGAGGATTGAGCGAGGGAGCGTAATTCGTAGCGCGAGCAGTCGCCTCGATGGCGGTATGCAGAGATGATAGAGTGGAGTAGTCGTCTTCGGATAAAACCGCTATGGCGGTGGATAAACTTTCGGATATTTCTAATGTGTGAGCCAAGCGTTTTAGTTCTTCTTCCAGTGCAGTCTCTTCACCCTCTATTAGCTTAGCTCCATCTAGTTCCTGATATTGGAATCGGAGGAAGTCCGCCTCTTTCGCATCCTTATCGGCATCTGCTGAGAGTTTTTCCAGTAGTTGTTTTTGTTCCTGATACGAGCCGAAAACTCTTTGGTATTCTTCCAGTAAGTCCTGGGTCTCGGCCACGATGTCGATTGCGGAGAGTTGGAAGAGAGGATTGCCCAAGAGGAGGTTTTTGTGCTGCGAATGAATATCTACGAGCGACTCGCCGATGAGCTTCAGTGTACCCAGTGACACGGGAGTATCATTTACGAAAGCCCTACTTTTCCCTTTGGATGAGACTTCCCTTCTTAGGATGCATTCTTCGGGGTCGAAGTCCAATTCAAACTGATCGAAAAGGCTTGCCGTCCGCTCGGGTGGTGTACTGAAATTCGCTTCGATTACGCACTTGTCTGCTCCGATGGCAATATCCGTTGTGTCGGCACGTCCACCTAAGACCAAAGACAGAGCTCCCAGCAAGATGCTTTTTCCTGCACCTGTTTCTCCGGATATTACGGAGAATCCGGAGCTGAAATCCACTTGCAAATGATCTATGAGGACATACTGAGAGATGTACAGCGAAGAGAGCATAGCAGTGGGATTAGTTTTTGATTTTATCTATCTTGTTCTGCTCGGTAGGGAAGACCCTAAGTAATCGCCGACTGAGTTCCTGTTTCTCGCTTGCGTTAGCCTTACTAAGAATAGATGCCAACTCATCCAGCTTGGTTGCAGCAAAGACGGCGAGAAGAGGCGATATGGGCTTCTCTTTGTGTACAACTTCTAATAGTTCTACTACGGATATACTGTTTGCTCGTCCGCGATTGGCATTCGCTACCATTTCATCGAGACCTTTGCGATGCAAGATGTACCAAGCTTTGCGCACGGGCTCCTGCTGAGGATCATTTAGGGCCTCAGCCAATGCATATCTGTTTCGGTCATTCTTAAAAGCATCCCAGCCATCCCAGTCGGGTTTAGACTGGGCTGCAGCTACTAGTTGGCGCATTTGAGATCTGTATGGATTGCCTCCCAGAGGTGCAAAGCTGTCGAAATCGTAGGTGAGGATTGCATAGACGTAGAAAACGACCGTTGTGAGCAGGTTGCTCTCAATATTGTTTGGATCCCATACAATAGGGGTGTAAGGATCGTATTCGAAATTGAGTTCTCGATCTCTGTACACGAAGAGAGGGCTTGTATAGGAAGCATTGTAGACCGGTCTGCTTGCTGTGATGGAAATCTCAGCTGTGTATTTGGTCTCATCCTTGCGGGTAAGGAGGTTAAGGCTGAAGCTGCAATCTATTCTTTCTGCTGGAGAGAAAGTTGCATGGGTCCACCTCGTGTTGTTTAGTAGTTCTGTGAGTTTCCTTTCTAGCTCCTCATATTGCGAGCGGTCTGTGCTGCCGAGAGCCTCGATGTTTACGGAGACTTTTGCATTGAGTTCCTGTCCTGAAACTTTGATAGTGCCGAAAAAAATGCAACTCAGCGAGATCAACAATATCGATAGTCTCCTCATGGTTCAAGAGTAGATGTGATGAAATCGGCAATATCCTCGGCTACGCACTCTTTGCTCTTGAGAGGGTACGAGATAGAGTCCCCCGAATGATCAATTATTGTGACCTTGTTGGTATCTCCTCCGAACCCTGCTCCCTCATCCTGGAGAGAGTTCAGGACGATAGCATCGAGCCCTTTTCTCTCAATTTTTTTCTTAGCCTCGTTGATCCCGGATTGGGTCTCGAGGGCGAATCCAACGAGGATTTGATGGTCTTTTTTTCGAGCTCCGAGGGTGGCTGCTATGTCCGGATTGGCCACAAGTCGGATCTCCATAGCTTGCTTATCCTCACGTTTGATCTTTTGAGTTGCTACTTCGGCCGGCCTATAATCGGCAACCGCTGCAGACATCACTGCAATATCTGCTTGATCGAAGAGTGCAAGACACTCGTCTCTCATCTCAAGGGCTGTCGTCACATTGTGTACCCGTACTTCGGGGTGAGACGGCCGAAGAGAGGATGGTCCCAGTACCAAATCCACACTTGCACCCCTCTTGCATAGCGCATCGGCGATTGCAATGCCCATCTTTCCCGTGGATTGGTTGCCAATGAAGCGTACCGGATCAATGGCTTCGTGGGTTGGACCTGCCGTGATGAGAGCTCGTCTGCCGACCAATGATCTATTCAGACATGGGCTTGACTGCTTGGTAAAGAAAACATCCAGTAGCCGAGCTATTTCTTCTGGTTCCTCCATTCGCCCTTTCCCAACGAGATGGCTTGCCAATTCGCCCGACTGAGCTTCTATGATAGTATTGCCATACGAGCGTAGTATCTCAATATTACCTTGAGTAGACGGGTGCTTGTACATATCCAGATCCATAGCCGGGGCTATAAAGATGGGGGCTTTGCAGGAGAGATAGGTCGTGATGAGCATATTGTCTGCCACTCCGTGGGCCATTTTCCCGATGCTGGATGCCGAAGCCGGAGCTATGACCAAAGCATCGGCCCACAGTCCTAAATCAACATGGCTGTGCCAAGATCCATCTCGTCTTGAGAAGAACTCGTTGATGACTGGCTTGGATGTAATGGTAGAAAGTGTCAGAGGTGTGACAAATTCTTTGCCAGAGGGGGTGATCACGACTTGCACCTCGGCTCCTGCCTTGATAAGCAGACGGCATAGCGACACGGCCTTGTAGGCTGCGATACTACCCGTGATCCCTACAATAATATGCTTTCCTGCTAATGATGGATAGATAGACATCTCGAAATGACTTTTGGACAAAGGACTACACCTTTCCTACTTGGAATGGCTTGCCAAGCGTATGCGTGTGAATGCGTTCTTTGTATCAAGAGGAAAGTCCGACTGTATGATCCATCCGTAGTAGCCGGGATCACGTGCCAGCACTTCGGCTGCTTTTTCTCCTTTATACTTGCCGAAGTTAATCACTTCCTCTCCCTGCTCATTGTAAATCATGCGACCGGCGAAGTCCACGTTACGGTTGTGTGAGGAGAACTCGGCCAGGAAGGCTACATCGTTGCGAAGGTCCTCAGGATACCTATCCAATTGGGCCATCAATACCTCGTAGGTCGCTTTTGTATCGGCCTCTGCCGCGTGCGCATTTTCTAGCTCTTTGTTACAGTAGAAACGGTAGGCAGCAGACAAAGTGCGACGCTCCATTTTGTGATAGATCGTTTGCACATCCACAAAGTGCCTATTGTGGAAGTCCTCACTGATACCACAGCGGAGAAATTCCTCCACTAGCAATGGTACATCAAAGCGATTGCTATTGAACCCTGCTACGTCACACCCTTCGATGATTTTCCAGAGGCTCTTGGCGATTTGTCCGAAGGTAGGACAATCCTTGACGTCCTCATCCGTAATGCCATGCAAGGCCGTTGACTCTTCCGGAATATGCATTTCCGGATTGATGCGACGAGTCTTGCTTTCCTCGTCTCCGTTGGGATGAATTTTAAGTAGGGATATTTCTACAATTCTATCCTTGGATAAATCTACCCCCGTGGTCTCCAGATCGAAGAATACGATGGGTTTTTTCAGATTCAATTTCATTCCCCAATCAGTCTCATTGGGAGGATCAGACTTGCCTGATCGATGTTTTCTTCAGTCTCGCAAGGGATGATTACGCAGGCTCTCACTTGGTCTGTGAGGCATAGCTTCACCTCTGTACCGTTGATTGCTTGCAGGGTGGCTTGTAGCACGGATGACTCAAATCCCATTTTGAGGTTGATGTCCGCAGGGCAGTCGGCCTTTACTAATTCTTCTGCAGACACAGAGAAGTCAATGTCGTTTGCCGATAGCTTGATTCCTTCCGGAGAGAATTCAAAGCGCAGCATACTGGTGCTTTCACTTGCAAAGACCGATATGCGTTTGGCAGCAGATAGGAGCAGCTGTCTATCCACCGTGACTTCCAGAGGCCACTGTGTAGGTATCACGCTGTTGTAGTTGGGGTATCGACCTTCAAGCAATCTAGCTGAGAGGGTATAGGAGGGTAGTTTGAAGCAAACAAACTTCTCCGAGTAAGTCATCTCGATTACTGCTTTGGGGTCTTCGTGCTGGAGCAGAGAGCGACTGATGAGGGTCGCTACTTTTTTTGGCAGACAGAATCCCGACTTTGTTTCGCTTCCTTTGATGTTGTAATTCTGCTGGCGCACAAGCATCTTGCCATCGGATCCAACGAATACGATCTTGTCCTGAAGAATATCCATCAACACACCAGTCATGATCGGCCGTCTGTCATCGTTACTGGTAGCGAAAAGGGTTGCATTGATCCCTTTGAGCAGATCCTCAACGGAGAGACTTAGTCGTTGCTTAGTCTCCTCGTCGTCTACCGGTGCCGGGTAGGTATTGGCATCCTTTACGACGAAGCTGTATTGTCCGCTGTTGTAGTTGATTTGAGCATTCAGAGTGCTGGCATCAACTTCAAATGTGATCGGTTGCTCTGGCATCTCCTTGATAGGATCGAGCAGCACTCGCTGCAAGACGGCAAAAGATCCGTCCTCACCCGTCAGGTTATTCACCTCTATCTCGCCCTCCAGTCTGGTGCCAGTATCGGATCCCGTTAGCCTTAGAGTATTTCCTTTCAGGTCAAATAGGACGCATTCGAGCACCGGCAAACTGTTGCGGGGGACGATTACACGCGAGACAGCCTGTAGGAGTTGCTGTATCTTGCTGCTGGAAACTTCAAATTTCATAGCATTGGTATTTTGTCGTTGATTTCTTTAATCGCAAATATAGTAATTTATCACCCATTCACCGGTTGCCTGATGTTCCGTCATGAGCCTCAAACCCTGTACAAACGATGGGGCCGGAGCAGGAGAAGTCTTGGCATGCCGCTTTTGCAAACTCAATGCTTGCGGAGTGCTTTTGTCCGAGATGTCGGAAGTCGTCTATTCATTTTCCAATGCCCCTCTCTCCAGCTATCCAAGAGCTTTGTTTATGCAGAGGAGCGTGTTCCCCATACGCCTAACTCATCGATAGAAGCCGAAGAAGTAAAAAATCCGACGCGTGAGAAGAAAATTTCTCGCACGTCGGAGCAAACGTTGCGACGTGTCGGAGATTTTACTCCGATCGGTGGTTATCCCTTTCGGGTGAGATAGCTTTAGTTTTTTTGTACGACAAGCAGAGACCAATCTCCTTGTCCCACACGACTCTCAATGAGCCTCAATTTCAGCGATTGGGCACACTCAACGAGAGCTGGAAGATCTTGCCGATAGAACCCGCTCATGACAAGTTTCCCTCCGCTCTTGAGGCATTGAGCGTAGCGAGACATATCCTCGAGTAATACATTACGCATGATGTTGGCAACGATCAAGTCAAAGGTTTCCTTCGTAGGTAGTAGAGAGGCGTTGCCTACTCGACTTTCAATTGAATCAACATGGTTCAGTCGGGCGTTTTCTATCGTGTTGTCCACAGCCCATTGGTCAATATCAAGAGCAAGTACCTGCTCGGCCAATCTGAGAGCTGCTATGATGGACAAAATGCCAGTACCACAGCCCATATCTAAGACGTGGCAAGAGGTCAAGTCCAATGAAAATAGGTAATCAGCCACAAGCGCTGTGGTTTGATGATTTCCCGTACCGAAAGCCATCTTGGGAGCGATCAAAATATCGTATTCGACCTGCTTATCTTCGGGATGAAAAGGCGCTCTGATCCGGCATTGTTCGTTGATCCGAACGGGAGCGAAGTATTTGCTCTCCCACTCGTGATTCCAATCAATGTCGGGCTGCTGCTCGCATTGGTATCTCACCACTAACCCGGGAAGGGGAAACGAGGCCAAGACCGAAAGTAAATCCAATCCTGACAGAAGGTCGGATGGAATGTAAGCTTTGATACCATCCGAGAGGTACTCGAAAGAATCGAAGCCATGTTCTGATAGCAATTGACAGAGGAGGTCGCTCACCGTTTCTACCGTAAGACTTTCCGGTGTAGATGCGTAGACAAATGTGTAGCAGTGATATTGCATACAAGATGAGTTTATAGGAGTTTTCGCTCACCTCGGTGAGCGTCAAGACTTAGTAGAATGAATAGCAGAATGGAGAACCCCCACAGGGAAGAACCCCCGTAACTAAAAAAGGGGAGAGGAATCCCGATCACCGGTACGATACCTATTACCATCCCTACATTTACGATGATGTGGAAAAGAAAAATGCTGGCTACGCAGTAGCCGTACACTCGGGCGAAACGGCTACTCTGACGCTCTGCGATAACGATGATCCGGAGGATCAGGATACCGAATGCAATCAAGACGAGGCTCGAGCCTATGAATCCAGCCTCTTCCCCTATAGTGCAGAAAATGAAGTCTGTGGCCTGCTCGGGCACATATTTGAGCTTGGTTTGCGTTCCCTTGAGGAAGCCTTTGCCCGTTATTCCTCCCGAGCCGATGGCAATCTTGGATTGCTCGACATTGTATCCACTACCGCGAGGGTCATTTTCTACTCCCAGAGCAACTTTGATACGGATTTGTTGGTGAGGCTGCATCACTTCGTCAAAAACATAATCCACTGAGTGGAAGAAAGCCAATCCCCCCAGAGCAAAGAGCATGATGAATATGTAGCCGATCTTCAGCCGCACCCATGCCTGATAGATTAACCACACGGACAGGCCGGCAAGGATGATGTAGTTCAGGATAGCGAAATTGAATGGCATTTTCAGTGCAATGGCGACGCCGGAAGTGTACAAAAGGCCTATGATGCCGAGTGTGATGCTCCAGAAGTATCTCCCGGTCTTGCGGACATAGACCAGGATGCAGCCGAGAGTGGCTAATATGAGCAGGAAAGAGACCGACCAAACATCCGCTGGCGTGTGCTCCCAAAAGTAACTATCGCTTAGCTTGATTGCTGAGACAAAGATCACAATGGCCGATGTGGCTAGGCCGAGAAACACACCGTTGAACCCTTCGCGATATAGAGCCAGGAAGAGTGCGAAGAATACCAGCGCTGATCCTGTTTCGTTTTGCATGATGATCAGAAGTACTGGCAACAGTGTGATGCAGAACATCCACACGTATCCTCTTGTGGTATTGAGTTTGAAGTCTTGCATAGACAAGACGGAGGCGAGTGCCATCGAGGTCGTTATCTTGGCGAATTCGGCCGGTTGTAGTCTCAATGGGCCTATTACAAGCCATGAATGGGAGCCTTTGATGTCCGGTGCCAATACAATTGTAGCAGCCAAGAGTAAGAGTGTCGCGACGTACAAGTAGGGAGATAGTGACTCATAAGTGCTGCTCTTTACGGAGAGGAGTAGGGTATTGAGACAAAGTGCTGTGGCAATCCAAATAAGCTGCATCATTGGGCGACTTCCCACTGCGAAAAGAGCTGACTTATCAAAGTCGTAGGTAGCTCCGCAGATAGAGAACCACCCGGCTATTAGCATCAGCAAGTACAGGACAATCGTCGGCCAGTCCAGGCGTCTGAGCATTGATATATGGTTATTGGTCATAGCAAGTGTTGCGGTCTGTCCATTTAGATCTGTCGAGCATTACGGACGAGTGATTTGCGCACTGTCTGCGGGTACTGTTGGTTCGGCGGACGCAGCATCGGTTTTGAAAGTCGGCCTTCGGTAGGATTCGTCCGGATAGGCTATTTTGAGTTGTCTGAATTGATTGGCCAGCTCTTTGCCCCCAGAGCTAAGCTCCCCTTTTCTCAAATAGTACTCCATAATCAGTCGACCGATAGGTACGCCAAAGCGGGCCCCGAAGCCTCCATTCTCCACATACACGGCCACGGCAATTTTGGGGTGATCCTTGGGAGCAAATCCGATGAATGCAGAGTGATCCTTTCCGTGAGGGTTCTCGGCTGTACCGGTTTTGCCGCAGACGATAATTTCTCCGGGAGCAAAATTGGCAGCATGACAGGTGCCACTGGTTACAGCCATAGCCATACCTTGCACAATTTCTTCCCAAATCAGAGGAGAGATCTTGCTCTCTTGCCTTTGCTTGTAGCGGTTGTCTATGGTTAATTTGCTCACAGAGCGCACAACATGGGGCTTGTAATAGTATCCTCGGTTGGCGATGAGAGCCGAGAGGTTAGCTAATTGTAGTGGTGTGGCCAAGATCTCTCCTTGTCCAATAGCGATAGAGATGATGGAACTGCTGTTCCAAGAACCCCTGTATACCTTGTCGTACACTTTACTGTTGGGAATGTATCCACGCCTTTCGTTAGGCAGATCGACATCCAACTTATAGCCGAATCCCATGTTTACAATGTGCCCTTTCCATTTTTCGAAAGCCTGTTGTACGGAAGAGTAGTACTGGCGATTGTCCAGCATGAAACGTAGCCCCCAGCAAAAGAAGGCATTGCAGGATGTGGCCAAGGCTGGTACAAGAGAAATGGGTGATGCATGTCCATGGCAGGCCGGCCTGTTTCTCAGAGGAGGGAAGCCATGGTGACAGCTGAGCATCGTAGCCGAAGAGAGGACCCTCTCGGATAGGAATATAGCTCCTTGTGTTGGTTTGAATGTAGATCCGGGAGGGTAGACACCCATGATTGCTCGTGCATACAATGGCTTACCAGGGTCGGCTTCCATTAATCGGTGATTGGTCCCTCTATCTTTTCCGCCCAGTGAGGCCGGATCGTACGATGGCGCACTTACCATACACAGCACCTCTCCCGTTTCGGGCTCGATAGCAACGATGGCACCACGTTTGCCTTGCATTAGTTCTTCGCCAAACGCTTGCAGATCTTTGTCTATGCTCAAAGTGATGTCGCTTCCCGGGATGGGAGCTCGATCGTGATGCCCATTTTGGTAACGCCCCTTGATCCGCCCACGAGCATCTCGAAGGAGGATCATGACTCCTTTCTCTCCACGGAGCGTTTGCTCGTAGCTTTTCTCTACACCCGTTTTGCCGACATAGTCTCCTGCTACTAGCGAACTGTCTCGCTCCAAATCCTTTGGATTGGCTTCGGAAAGGTAACCCAGCAAGTGTCCGGCGTGATGGTATTCGTATTCCCTAAGGGTACGAGATCTGATGTAGAAGCCTGGGTATTTGTAAAGCTTCTCCTGAAATCGTCCTGCTTCAGGTGCATCAATCTGCGAGATGAGGACTTGAGGTACAAAGGGTGAGTATCCGGGGTTAAGTCTTCGATTCTGTATGTCTGTAAGTCGTTTCGATAGTAGTGCTGGATCTATATTCAAGATGCGACAGAGATCCAGCGTATCAATCTCCTCGACTTCCCTCATGGTTACCATCAGATCATATGTTGGCTTATTGTAGACCAGCAAGCTACCATTTCTATCATAGATTACACCCCTGGCTGGATAGATAGGCTTTTGATAAAAAGCGTTGTTGTCCGCACGTTCTTTATAGTTGGAAGTCAAAACCTGTAGGTAGAATAGACGTCCGATATAAAGCAGTATGATAGCGACAGTGATCCCCACAATGAGGAGCCTGCTACTGTAAGACTTGCTGCTCGCCATCTCTGTCTTATTTCCCTATCTCCCTTCGCCCAAACAGAAAGTAGAGCACAAGAGATAGTACGAAGGTTGCAGCCCAGGAAGACAATGTGCGTACAGTGAAATAGAAGGGGTCGAACAAAGACCACGCATCAAGGAGAAAAAGGAGCAAAGTGTGGAGCCCTGTGATCAGCAGAGAGAACAAATAGAATCGAGAACCCATCGATCTAAGCCCGGGATGGAAGTGTCCCATCTCAATATCACTGGATACAAATAGGGTTGCTATGGGATTGCGGAAAAAAGCTGTCGCGGTAAGGGCTGCAGTATGTAGCCCCAATGAATTGCCTAATAGATCAATGAGCAAGCCACACATGAACCCATATAAAAGGATTGTCAGTCGAGAGACTTTGTAAGGAAACAGGAAGAGAATATAGAGATACAGCAATGGGGTTGCTACTCCGAATAAAGACACGGGATTGAACAGCCACACCTGGCAGATGCTCAAAAGGAAAATCGCAGAGATGCAAACGAGGTGCTGTCTAACGTCCATTTGCGGGAATCTGTTCTTGCAGCTGCCTCAACTCAGCAGAGGGTAGCTCTGTGAATACATAAACAAAGGATAAGCGGGAGAAATCTGTTGCTAACCGGACTGGAACGGACGAGAAGCTCGTGTGGGAGGATATATCTACATCTTTCTCCTTGTCAGCATGAGGTGTTGAGTGTACTTGCTCCCCGCTCGTCACATGTCCAACGATTAGATTAGGCATGTAGGAGAATGAGTAACCACTTGTAACGATTGTGTCTCCCTCCTGTACTGAGGCGTGCTTAGGAAGATCAGATAAGTTCGCTGATGTCATGTCGAGAGGATTGTCCCAACTCAACGAACCCACAAAGTCTTTCCCTTTCACTCGGCAACTTAATTTGAGCTTAGAGTTGATCAGGGGGATGACCATGGCACAGTGATCGGATACTGCAGCGATCGTACCGACTACGCCCGATTCGCTCATCACAGTCATATCTACATCCAGACCGTCACGCCTCCCCTTATCGATTGATAAGTAATTATCGCTTCTGATGCTTGACATGTGAATAACTCTCGCTGTCACGAAAGGAGGAATGGAAGCGGGATGTACCGAGTCCAAGACTAAGACCCTGGGTGAGACGGTGTCCGCAACAGCTCGTTGCATATCTTTCTCCAGCCGATAGTATCGCGCTTCCAAATGGGCAATCTGCTCCAACAGAGCCGTATTTTGTTCTTTCAAACGAAAGAAAGCCCCTACAGAACTGAACGCTGCGTTGATACCACCCAGCACGCGGTTGGTAGCGACCAATGCAACACTTCGGTGGTAGAGGCTCTCGTTGAATAAGACCGTCAGAGAGAGCGCTTCCAGAAGAAAGAATACGAACCAATGCTTATAGCGAGACAGTATGAATAAGAGTTTGCTCATCCGAATACCGATAGATCACTCTCTGTGTGCTCCCGAATACTCTCGTTGATTCGAAGAAAGGAATATCAACGCCTATCTGATCAGGAATTTGAACGTATCTATGTTGTTTACCGCAATACCCGTCCCTTTTGCTACAGCCAAAAGCGGATCTTCCGCCACCTTGAAGTTGATGGCAAAGCGTGAAGTCAAACGCTCGGAGATTCCCCTAAGCAATGCCCCACCACCGGTGAGATAGACTCCGTTCTGCACAATGTCGGCATATAGGGCCGGGGGAGTCTCTTCCAACGTTTTGAGGATCGCGGCCTCAATTTTCTGTACGGACTTCTCGAGGCATAGGGCTATCTCTTGGTAAGATACATTGATCTGCTTAGGCAGAGTGTCCATTAGGTCTGCGCCCCAAATAGAATAAGGCTCCGGAGCGTTCTCCAAATCTTGTAACACCGAGCCCGAATGGATCTTGATTTGTTCGGCCATGCGTTCGCCTACTTTCACATTGTGCGTGCTGCGCATATGGTCGATGATGTCTTGTGTGAAGACATCCCCTGCTATTCGGATGGATTGGTCCTTTACGATACCTCCCAGAGAAATTACGGCGATCTCCGTTGTGCCTCCACCGATGTCTACAATCATATTCCCCTCGGGTGCCAATACATCGATCCCGATACCTATAGCGGCTGCCATAGGCTCGTGTATCATAAAGACTTCCCTGCTTCCCGCATGTTCACTCGAGTCTCTTACGGCTCGAATTTCGACCTCAGTGCTTCCCGAAGGAATGCACACAACGGTGCGAAGAGAGGGCGAGAACCATGAGCGTTTCTTACTTATCATCCGGATCATTCCCCGGATCATTTGTTCAGCTGCATTGAAATCTGCGATCACGCCATCGCGTAGGGGGCGCACTGTGCGAATGTTGGCGTTGCCTTTCTCATACATCTCATTTGCGATCTTACCCACAGCCATTACTTGATTGGTTGTGGAGTCGAAAGAGACGACTGAGGGTTCGTCCAGTACGACTTTCCCGTCCTTAATTATAATGGTATTGGCTGTCCCTAAGTCTATGGCCAATGATTGTCTAAAATTGAATAGTCCCATTTTTGAAGTCTATGTTGTCTTATTCATGAGAGTCAAGTCTCCAAGTTCTCGTAGTGAGTACTCCGATTGCTTAATGCCTGAAGTGACGGACACCGGTGAATACCATTGCCAGGCCCAGTTCGTTGGCTTTGTCAATGCTTAATTGATCCTTAACAGAACCTCCGGGTTGCACAATTGCAGAGATTCCTGCTGCAGAAGCAAGTTCCACACAGTCGGGGAAGGGGAAGAAGGCATCGCTTGCCATGACAGCCCCGTTTAGGTCGAAACCGAAACTTCTGGCCTTTTCTATTGCTTGGCGAAGGGCATCAACCCGGGATGTTTGACCTGCCCCCGATGCTAGGAGCTGGCTGTCTTTTACCAGCGAGATCGCGTTGCTTTTGCTATGCTTAGCTACTTTCATTGCAAACGCAAGGTCCAGCAGTTCCTCCTCTGTAGGGCCTTGATGAGTTACCACCTGCATCTGAGCTGCCGTTTCTGTAGCGTTGTCCTGTTCTTGCATCAGCACTCCCCCCAGCATGGAGCGGTACTGCCAGACTGTTTGCCGGGTCGGTTTCCTTACGAGGATAATACGATTGGCTTTTTTCGTTAGGTGTGAAAGGGCTATGGTATCATAGTCTGGTGCCACGATTACCTCGAAAAAGAGTTTGTCGATCTCAATTGCCGTTTCCTCATCTATGGCCGTATTGCTTACCAAGATCCCTCCGAAAGCCGACACAGGATCTCCGGCCAATGCTGCTTGCCAGGCCTCCGAGATGGTGTCTCGCGAAGCGATCCCACAAGCATTGCCGTGTTTGAGGATGGCAAAAGTGGGAGAAACAAACTCATCAATGAGTGACAAGCCTGCATCAATGTCCTGCAAATTGTTGTACGATAGCTCTTTCCCTTGAATCTTGTCGAACACCTTTTCCAAATCTCCGTAGAACATACCCCCTTGGTGAGGGTTC
This sequence comes from Porphyromonas sp., assembly GCA_034181285.1. Classification (GTDB taxonomy): domain Bacteria; phylum Bacteroidota; class Bacteroidia; order Bacteroidales; family Porphyromonadaceae; genus Porphyromonas. The sequence goes on from JAXFND010000019.1 coordinate 40,722, forward strand.
TCACCATATCGGAGCATACGCTGAACATCCTCCGCTACGCGCAGGTGTGTCTTACGTCCTTCGTCGAAGTAATTGAAGATAGCGGAGTCGTAGGCTGAACTCACGGCAAAGGCTTCCTTTGCGAACCAGCGACGCTCAGCTTCTGAACTTTTGCCCTGTTTCTCGGCGAGTAGGGAGCGTAGAGCCGGATACTGCTCCTTGGATGCCACAATAACCACATCCTTGAAGTTTTTTGCTGCAGCTCGTATCAGTGAGATTCCTCCGATGTCGATTTTCTCGATGATGTCTTCTTGTGAGGCTCCAGAAGACATTGTCTCGGTGAACGGGTACAGATCGACAATGACCAGATCAATCAGGGGAAGGGAATGTCGAGCAACATCCGCTTGGTGATGCGCCTCCTCGCGCATAGCCAAGATCCCTCCGAAAATCTTAGGGTGCAGTGTTTTCACTCTACCATCGAGCATCTCGGGGTACTCTGTGAGTTGCTCCACGGCCACACACGGGTAGCCACAAGATTTGATATAGGCTTCTGTACCTCCGGTCGAAACAAATTCCACACCTGTCTGGTGTAGCATGCCCAAAATCTCGTCCAACCCTTCTTTGTGATAGACTGAAACAAGTGCTCGTCTGATTACTTTGTCCATATTCCCTGACCTACGTTATACAACCCACAAAGGTAATCTTTTTAGCTATTCGAGTTGAGGTTTTATGCAATCATTTGTGCATGCTCGTTTCCTCCTTTTGCCCACAGTCTCATCTACCTTGGCTTCCATCATGATTTTTTACCTTTGCGACTGTGTTGCGTACCTGTCTCTTTGCTTTCATCGTGTGTTTCAAAGGGATATTTGCACCAGCTAAATCGCAGGATAGATGAGTAGAAGAATATCCATTGCTTTCGTAGTCAGTCAGATAAGGCGTACGGGTCCGATCATTGTGGTTCTGGATCTCATGAAGACACTGCCCAGAGACTTGTATGATTTGCACATCATCGAATTGAGACCTTCTGCCGAAGACGGCCAAGAGGTAAGAGACGAGTTTACGGCCCTCGGGTGTGAACTACATAGTTTGAACTGTAGTCTTCTGCATTTGGAAATGAAGACAAAGGTCGTAGCTTCCCAGCTGAAAAGTCTTGCATCTTCTTTGGGGATCGAGTTGCTACATAGTCACACTTATCACCCCGATCTGATCTGTGCCCGCCTCTCCTCCGATTTCGCTATCCTCTCGACACAACACAATCTTAGCCTCCAAGACTTCTCTCACAAAAAGGGCGCATTGATGGGAGCTTATATGCATGCCCGATTGCTTCGAGCTTTGTCCTCCTATCGGCATATCGCCTGTATCACTCATTTTGTGAGGAAGTACTACCAATCTCGCCTTCCTCAAGGTCTTTGCTTTCACACGATTTACAACGGAATTGATCCGGAGCGTTTCTCCCAATTATCGATTCTACGCAAAGCGGAGTTACGGCAAGAGTTAGGGATTGATCCCGAGCATTATGTCATGACGATGGTAGGTAGTCTCTCCACTCGCAAAGATCCCATCACGGTGATTAGGGCTTTGCAATTATTGGACAGTCGAGGCCTTCTCCCAAATAATTTCTGTCTGCTTCTCATCGGAGATGGTCCCTTGAGAAAACAGTGTTGCAGATATGCCGAGACCTTGCTCGGTCGAATTCGATTTGTCGGATTCTCTACAGAGCCTGAACGCTATATGCAGGCGGCTGATGCTGCAATTACAGCTTCACATAGTGAGGGTTTCGGGCTGAATGTCGCCGAAGCCATCATGTGTGGGTTGCCTGTTGTAACGACAACCATAGGCCCTCTGCTAGAGCTTACCGAGGATTTGCCGTCTTTGCATGCGCTGAGATTTGCTCCCGGTCATGTGGAAGCATGCGCCGAAGCAATTTGTCTTTGTTTTGATGCCATATTGGGTGAGGATGAAAGAAAGGCTTTCTCCAGGAGGTTTTCCGGCTCGAGGATGGGGCAAGCCTATCACCACTTGTACCAAGCTATGTTGAAGGGGTGAAGAAAGAGTAGGGTCGATTGGTGAGTTTTGAGCCTTGAGCCCTTTCCTATTTCTTTATTGCTCTGTGTCTGGCCGTGAGCGAAGTGCACGAGCATTGACTGCCTTCCGTTTGGGGTCGCAGAGCCAGCCCCACTTATTGAAGTAGCGGATCATGGACAACAGGTGGTGCTTGAGCAGTTTGGAGTCGTGGTACGACCCTCTGCTAAACTCGTGCGAGATTGCTAGATAGGGGAGGCAGACGGTGCGCGCCCTCTCTCCTATACGTCGGCAGAGATCCACATCTTCCACGTACATAAAAAAGCGTTCGTCAAAGCCCTTGACCTCATTGAGGAGTGAGCAACGGATAAACATGAAGCAACCCGAGAGTGAGGGCACATCTACAGCTCTGTCGCATTCGGCGACGTAGCGCAATTCGTAGCGTTTGTCGAAAAGTTCCCTCAGGCAAGGTAGTGGTACAAATCGGCGTACCAAGACATCGATGGGGCGGGGTAGTAACTTGCACACGTGCTGAGGGGAGCCATCGGGATAAGTAACCCGAGGCATTGACAAGCCCACGTCCGGATTTGCCTCCATGTATGTGTAAAGGTCGGTGAGGATGGAAGGGGAGAAACGGACATCGGGGTTCAGGAGCAGGTGGTATCGACTACCGGCGTCCAACGCCAGGCGAAAGGCTACATTGTGGGCCGTACCAAACCCAACGTTTCGAGAGAGGTGTTTGTAGGTTATCTTTTCTGCCAAAGCGGGAAAAGACTTGAGCAGAGCCACAAGCTTATCCGTCGGTGAATTGTCGATCAAATACAGGTGTCTATCAAAGGCCGGACGGTCGTCTGCAAAATAGTCTCGCACAATTGATTCTATGAAGGAGGGATTGCTTTTGTATAGCACGATGGATGCCGTGACGAGATTGGGGCGAGAATCTTGCATGGTGGCTGATGGTGCGGACTTATCCTATGATGTGGTTGGGTTGGTGTGTTTTTAATAACGGGCACTAAAGTACTACAATATTTTCTTTGGTTCTATGACCGGCCTCCTTGCCCATCCGTATCCGTTTGATTTACTGTTGTTTGGAATTGTCTGTCGAGAGATACCGGATGGGCTTTGCCAAAGTGTAAATCGCTCTCACCTGTCACAGCAATATTTTTGACGGGAAAGAATTTTTGTTCTCACGTGTTGGAATTTTTGTCTTGATCCGTGTGAAGCCTGGGAGGATCTCGTATAGTGATTTTGTCGATTTTATCTACTGTTTTTGCCTCTTTTGACTTTGAGGATTATTGTTTACCTTGCGCTTTGGAATGCTTTTACTTTAATTATAACTCAAAATGCTTATGCGTTACAAGTATGCTTTTGTGGCTTTTTTGTTCATTGGGATGAGCTTGGCCACAGCTTTTGGTTTGCGACTCTATGCAAACAGTAGTTCCCCTACATCTCCACCGGAGGGAATCGATTTTTCCTCGTTGAGTGTGGAGAATCCTGTGCATAGGTTTGAGCTAACCGGCAAGGGTGTCTATAAAGCGGCTCTCCAAGGGAGTTGGAAATCACTCTCGTCCAACCCTAAGATGAAGTGGGTCACTACCTATAGCGACAGTTGGTTTCAGATTTCACCGAACGTGCTCGACCATCCAGCGTTCGATGCATTTCTTGTCTCTCCGGCCATTGATTTGGCAGCGGTCTCTTCTCATGAACTCAGCTTTATGGTCAGCAGTAAGTCTCTGGCAGAGGTTCCGCTCAAAGTTTTGATCATCAATCAAAAGGGAGGGACTTTGCACGAGATCTACAGTGAGGTCGCATCGTATGGATCCAGCTTTGCACCACAAAAAATCACGTTGCCGGCTTCGATGTCTGGCGTGGGCTTCATTGCTTTCCGTGTTAGTTCGGATGGAACTCTTTTCAGGGAGTATAAGCTAAAAGACTTTAAGCTCTTAGCCGTGACTTCCGGGCCGGACATTGCGGCAGATCCGGTGGCCTTGTCTTGGAATGTCACCAAGGTTGGTGAAAAGTCGGAGCCGAAGAAAGCGAAATTTGTGATCAGTAGCTTTGATGGATCGCCCGTGGCCACCCTCGAAGGAGATCATGCCGCGGACTTTGAGATCAGCAATCCGGATGTGCTTACGAAGGTAGGTGGAGAGTTATCTATGAGGTTCGCTCCAAAAACGCCTGGGGAGAAAAAAGCCACGCTTGTCGTGTCAGCTGGAGCAGCGAAGGTTTCGGTTGCGCTTATGGCTACTGCGGAGGGGCAAGCTGGTCCGGAAGAGAGCACGGAGTTGCTTATAGATCAGTTCTTCCACAATTTCGATGAACAGGATCGTCCCAAAGACTGGATTGCGGAGGGAGCCGTGGAGAAGATGAAGGTCGGGTACCATCAGAATACCGGTTTTGGGCTTCGTCTGAAGGGTACTGTCGAAAAGAAGGCATCCATTGCACAGAAGGTCGATCTCAATCGGGTCGATAAGCTTGTAGTGGAGGGCGATATGCTTGAGGGAATGATTCATTACCGAGGCCAAGTCCCCAAGAATCCGGACGGAGCTCTCCGCCTGGCCTGCTATTGGGAAAATGCGGCTGGCGAAGCAATTACTTCGTCAGAAGACTTGTTTATCAACAACAAAGACCGGTATTTCGATAAGCAGAAAGCATGGGGCAGTATTCGTTTCCGCACGATTGCCCCCAAGGGCGCTGCAAAATTTGTATTCCGCGTAGAGACGAATACGAGTGCAATCGTAGATGTAGATGACTTCAGCCTGCTGAAGTTAGTCAAGGCGGACCGTGAGCGCGAGTTCATTTCCATTATTCCCGAATACGCGATTCACAGTGGTCAAACCAATACTCCGATAGAGGGCCGAATCCTGGTGCAGAGTGTCGGCTTACAATCGCAACAAGTTCCCACTATAGGAGGCCCTACCGGAGAACTGGAGCTTGAGCAAAACTCCTTGCCGGTAGGCAACAAGGTGCAGGATCTCAAGTACACGATTACGGCAAAGAAAAAAGGCGTCTATGCTATTGGTAAGAAAGTCGGTGCATACAGTATTGCTTTCAAAGGGGTGGAGCCAACTCCTACCCTTAATATGGTTGTGAATGTCATCGAGGCTGGGAACGCCCCGCAAGTGAAACTTCAAGGAGGAGCGGTTGCCATCAGGAAGTTCGAGGCTTTCCCCAGAGAAAAAGATGAGGAGGAGATCGTATTCGATATCGCGGGTGTCATTGATCATGTGAATATCTCTGTGCAGCAAACTCCGGGTGGTCCTTTCCGAATCGGTAACACGCAGCTCTACTATAGCGAGACGAGTGGCGACCTTTTGGTCAATAAGGTGAAAGTGACTTTTGCCCCGAACAAGGAGGGGGCCTATAGTGCTCGTCTGGCATTGGCTTCTACTTCCATGGATACGGTTTATTTCGATCTGAGTGGCTTGGGTAAGAGCGTGGGTGAAGGATGGATCGAGACCTTTGCTGCCGACAAGAAGCTGCCGAGCAATTTCACCAGCGAAGTGTGGAATGGATACCATTTGTTTGATCGAGGCTACTACAAGTTGGACGGCCACTGGAATGCTGCCGGTAGCGTAACTGTAGACAAGAAAGGAGCAATCGAATGCGACGAACTCTTTGCCTACGGGATCGATCAGATCAAATTGTTCCCCGAGGAGGCTGCGAAGAAATGCCGGGTCGAAGTCTCTGTGGATGGTGGCGGACACTGGGCCGAAGTTGTACGCGGTACCGGAGATGTATATATGGTGAACAATCATCGGGCAAGTCGCTTCCGAGTGGTGAATACGATTGAGGAGGCTCTGAGTTTGTCCAGGATTGAGCTTGCCTTGAATGCCCAAGTCGATGTACAAACGTTTGCCAAAATCGAAGAAGCCATGCTGCCGGCTGCTGATGATAAGCCGCTTGCATTGCTCCGCGAGACCTTCGATAGTCAGAGGCATACCAGAGGAATTAACCTGCCCTCATGGCAAAACCTCATTATCAAGGGCGATCGTCCGTTCCGAGGATGGGATCAGAAAAATCAAACGACCGGTGCCGTGGAAGAGCATTGTGCACAGATCACATTTTACAACTCACTTACAACAGAGGATACAGGAGAGAGAGAAGCTTGGCTGATCTCCCCGACTTTGTCCTACAAGCAGGCCAAGAGTAAAGTCCTCACTTTCCGCTTGCGTTATCAGCTGCCGACCGAGAACGGGCAGGAGAAGTTCGGCGTGTACATCATCACCGAGCAGGGCCGACAGCTTGAGGCGCAATACTTGGATATTACTAAGTATCTTTTGGTTAAGGAGGTTGAGAAAGATTTGTGGTACGACTACTTCATCGAGTTGGATAAGATCGAAGGGATCAAGATCGAAGACCTCTTCCATGTGGCATTCAGTTACTACAGTCCGGTGAGTGGTCGGAAGACTACTCTCAACTTCATGCTGGATGACCTTACATTTGGCCGTACCGACTACACGATTCCAACGGTCGATAAGGATCTACTCACTTTCCAGTTTATTCCGGATGTCAAGACTGAGCCTCAAACGATTACTGTCGGAGCTTCCAATCCGGATAAGCCTATGTCTGCGCTACTCCTGCCAGGACACCTCAAAGGGCAGTTCATTTTGGACAAGAATGTACTTCCGGCCAACGGCGGAGTGCTCAGTGTTGCGTTCAAGAGCAAGGAAAAGAAGGATCGTGCTGCGGCTATCCTGATCCAAGCTCGTGGGGGCGCAAGCAAGTTGGTTAAGTTGATGGCGGTCAATCTCAATAGTGTCGAATTGATCGAGGATAGTAGAGAGGTGAAGATCTATCCTACGGAAGCGAATGAGTATATCCGTATTGAGGGCGATTTCGACAGGTACTACGTATTCTCTCTTTCCGGTAGTCTGCTGATGCAAGGCGGATATAAGGAGCAGGTAGATGTGACATCACTTCCTGCAGGGCGGTATATTGTTCGGTTGATCACCTCTGATGGTACAGTCTGGATCGGGTCGTTCCATAGGAAGTGATAGGAGAGATCGATCTCAAGTTCCAAGAGAGGCCTCACAGATTTTTCTGTGGGGCCTTTTGTTTTCGAGGGCTTGACGAAAGAAGGCTTTTGGGGAGAAATAATCCTCTCATCAAGGTTTGCAAAAATAAGCCTATGAGAACATTTGTGCTGCCACGCGTTGGGATTTTTCGTTTGCGAACTATCTTGCTGAGGAGTAGAGTGTTACCGTTTAGCAGTGGATAGATAGGTAACGATTTAGAAATGAGCGGAGTGCTTTGAGGTACATCGTTTTGAATAGCCAAAGAACGCTCACTATTATCAC
>JAXFND010000008.1:0-67027 GCA_034181285.1 Porphyromonas sp.
ACCTCAAGTCGCATCGTGGGGTAAGGGGATGGTGGCTACATATTGATGTTGTGCTGTTGCTTTTTACTGAAAGCTGCTACTAACGACTCATAAATCTACCCTTAATCGTGTATTGGATGATAGTTGCGGATTTTAGGGAAATTTAAAATAAAATCGAGATGAAAGCGAATTTGACAGTGTTTGCAGTTTGTGTGGCACTTTTTGCCGTTTTGAGTAACGGTTGTGATAGACTGAAAGAAAAGAGAGAGATCAAGGCAGCCAGCGTGAGTGTTATTTTGCCGGCACATGAGTTCCCGTTTACTCTTAGCCCGAGTAGTGTCACCCCAAAGTCTACTTTTGGAGCCAATGACGAGATTACTCTCTATGATGGTGTGGTGAATTGGGACTATGAGAAGGAGTTGAGAGATAAGGGCATAGATCCCAATATCCTTAAGGAAATCAATATCAAGGAGCTGAAGTTTGAAATCAAGAAGCCAAAAGGCTTGGATCTAACACCGATGCAGAACATACGTGTCTATGCAGGCAAAGACTATAAGCTCGTGGCACAAGGTCGTGCAGCCGGTATCGATGCAGTTGGTCTAAATGTTCTTCAGAAAGATCTTCTAAGCATACTGCGCGAAAAAGCTTTTAATCTAAAAGTCACCAATAACGGGATTATTCCTCAAGCCCCCGAGCAGCTGGAGGCAGTTATCTATGTCAAAGCCGAGGCCGTGATAGAGGCTTATTCAAAATAATGAGAGAGAACCGAGCGTATGAACCTGCTTATACTCGTCAAGGATATGCACAAGTTAGTCGTTGCATCAGTCACTCTTGTCTTTTCTCTATTGACAGGCCTTCACCCACTGCTTGCAAATGATTATCTGAATGTCGTTGCAGGGGGAGACACTACGAAGAGTCTCCCGAATGGGCACAAGATAGGGGTAGCTGTTGGCCTTGGTGCTTCTGTTATCGGGGGAGGATCCATCGAAGGTTCGGTCGAATTGTTACCACAGCTGACAGCCCGTTTGGGGCTGAATATGTTCTTTTACCGAAAGCACCTCGAGGCATCCCTTTCTGAATTTGGCGACGAAGTAGCCAGGCATACCAGGGAAGCATTGGGATACGATCCCGAGGCGGATTTGAAGGTCGAATGGCAATCTTATATGGGCCATCTGCTTGTGGATTATTATCCATTTGCGAAGCTCAGTTCGTTTCACCTTAGTACCGGCCTCTATTGGGGTGCGCCACGGATTCGCGTTGCCGGTCTACTCAGAAACCCTGACACAGGAAAGTCGATTGTACACGACTTTGTCTCTCCATCGGATTTGCCCCAGGGTAAGATTGAGGATCGGGAAGGGAATGTATATGTCGTTAGACCTACTGACGAAGGAGGTGTGGATCTGAAGTCAGTTTTAGGAAACAAAGTAAAACCCTACATCGGATTGGGCTTCGGCTCTTCTGTCCCCACCGACCGTGTGGCTGTCCGCTTCTCTTTGGGGGCAATGTACTCCGGCGATTGGACGGTCAAATCCCCGAATGTGATCGAGGGCGATATCCATAAATTGATGCACTTGGAGAATGAGGAGGTAGCCAAGGTACAATACTATACCCAATGGCTACTCATGGTAGGTGTAAGTATCAATGTCCGTCTTTTGTAGGCATTTATCGGTACTTGCTACCGGTTTCTTTGGTCAGGATGAAGGCCAAATTTTAGCCTAGTGTACTGCAAGGGTTGGCTTCTTCTCTCCTCGTATTGGTGTCGGGCTTCGATTGGAGTGGAGATTCTCTTCTCCACAGGGTTGTGACCCTACCTGTCGGGTGCGTTTGTCTGTGAGAGTTGGAGTTCGGGCTGTTTGTCGGTCGGCTTTTATTGCGTTTCTTTGTACTCGGAGAGAGTTCCATGTGGCTTTCTCTGTTTGCACTCCTCTGGCTTTTGTATATTGCTATAGTCGGGGTAGAGAGAGTGCTCGTTGGGGGGGGATTTTCTTCGTCAAGCCTAATTTATCTTGTTGTATTTGAAGATTGTATCCTCCTGTTGTTCGTTCTATTTTCCCTCGATGGGGTGTAGCTGGTTCTCTGCTTGCGGTCCAGTCTATTCCCTCTTGAACGTAGCCTCTTTCGGTCGGCATATGAGCCGATGATTTGTACTGTACAGACCTCGTGTTGGAGGCCTTTGATTATCTATTCCTAATCGCATGTTTATCTGATGAAACCGAAGAACTTTTCTTTGATAGCCAATTCTACACTCGGAGAAGGAAATAGTTTCCGATACCGTGTGTACACGTTTAAGGAGTTGGCTGCAATCTACTATCCTCTGTCGACACCGGCACAGGCCAGTCGCAACCTCTCTCGATTCATACAGGGTGACCCGGCTTTGTGTGCACAGTTGATGGGTTGTGGCTTTTACAAGGGGAAGCGTCACCTTTCTCCTCGTATGGTTAGTTGTATTGTCTCATTCATGGGTACTCCTGAGGATTTTTACGAACAAATGAGAGATACTATCCACGACGGATGGGGCTAAGAAAGCCCAATTTGTCGTGCCTTCATGGTACATCGCTAATCCGGATTGTCTACTTTTGCAGCGTTGTAAATGAGGATCGAATCAATGAAATACCTTATCCAAACGTTCTACATCCTTCTCTTTTATGCCCTGGGTGAGGGTTTGAGTTTGCTTATCGGGCGTTTTGTCCCAGGGAGTGTATTGGGGATGCTGTTGCTTTTCCTTGCTCTTCATCTGGGACTCATTCGTACATCGAAGGTCGATTCGGCTTCTACTTTCCTTACTGATAACATGGGACTGTTCTTTGTCCCTGCTGGAGTAGGGCTCATTACACAGATAGATTTACTTAGACAATATTGGGCTGCAATCACGGTGTCAATGTTCATAAGTACAGCCGTTGTTCTTTGGGTTGTAGCTTTTGCCCAGCAGAAGATGGAGGACCGTTCATTCTCACGTAGACAACAGATCAGATCGGAGTAGCCATGCAGGAGATTTTGTCCAATCCTCTATACTGTTTGCCCTTGACAATCGGGATTTACCTTTTGAGTAAGCGCGTTTATGCCAAGTGGTCGGTCGGTTTGTTGCATCCGTTGGCCGTAACGATTACTACCCTTATAGCTTTATTGCTGCTCAGTGGAGTTGATTACAATGCATACAAGGGAGGCAGTAGCATGATCAATTTCCTTTTGGGTCCATCGGTAGTGGCTTTGGGGTATGTCTTGTATGAGCAGTCTTCCCATCTTAGAGGGCGTGTAGTCTCTATTCTTACATCTATTTTGATGGGAGCTGTGGCCGGGTTGGTGAGTGTCGTTTCGTTGGCATATCTCTTTGGAGCGGATAAGGTGATTACAGCCTCTATGCAGCCACGCTCTGTGACAACGCCTATTGCAATCGCCTTGTCGGAGCAATCCGGAGGTATCCCGGCTTTGACAGCTGTAGTTGTTGTAGTCGCTGGGATTGTAGGTGGTCTCATTGGCCCTCCTGTCTTTCGCCTTTTCGGTATAGAGAGTAAGATTGCCAAGGGGTTGGCTTTGGGGGCTTCTGCACACGGGGTCGGGACATCGGTTGCAATCCAGTTGGGAGCTGTCGAAGGAGCGTTGTCTGGTTTGGCTATAGGGATCATGGGAGTCTTTACTTCCCTGCTTATCCCTTTGGTTAATTGGGTGACCGATTTGTTTTTGTAGATCTTGAATTCAGCTTTACTTGACATTCTCCAATCGGTATTCATCTCCCATTCGGCTCTTACCCAGCGGTAGGATGGAGTTGTATTTGGAGGTAACGCAAACGGGCTTTTCTGGAAAGTTCCAGAAAAGCCCGTTTGCGTTTTTGTATTGAGCGAAAATGTTATCTGCCGGCGGTAATCATACCACTACCGAGGCATAGTCGATGATCCAGACTATAGACTACTCCGTATTGCCCGGGAGCAATACCTTGCACTGCTTCATCACTTTCGATACGAAATCCGTGTTCACCGAGAGGACGTAGTGTCCCAGTGATGAAATCCGGTGTGTGGCGGATCTTGAAACTGATACGAGTGGGAGGAAGGTCGGAGAATTGATGCTGTCTTATTTTATCGATTGAGAGCTCGGGCCACAAATGTCCTGCTCCACTGATAAAATCGAACTGCTCCATCTCTATCGTGTGACCATATTGTTCAACCGGATCATAGCCTCGACTGACAAGTATGATGTTACGCTTAATATCCTTCTTGACCACAAACCATGGGCCGCCACTTAGCCCCAAACCTTTCCGTTGTCCTATCGTATGGAACCAGTAGCCACGGTGGGTGCCGATTGTTTTGCCCGTGTCCTTGTCTATGATGCGTCCAGATTTTTCTCCCAAGTATCGCCGAATGAAATCGTTGTAGTTTACTTTACCGAGGAAACATATGCCTTGGCTGTCTTTGCGTTTGGCAGAAGGGATGCGAGCTTCTTCGGCGATAACTCTTACTTCGGACTTCATCAGATGACCAATGGGAAAAAGAAGCTTGGAAACCTGGGTGAAGTTGATTTGTGCCAGGAAGTCCGTCTGATCTTTGATGGGATCTTTGGCTGTAGAGAGATAGCAGCAGTTGTCGATAAGGCTTGTCGTGGCATAGTGCCCGGTGGCAATATAGTCGAATGCATGCCCCCATTTTTCTTCAAAACAACCGAATTTGATCAGCTTATTGCACATCATATCCGGATTGGGAGTGAGGCCTCGCCTTACCGTGTCAATGGTGTAGGAGACAACTTTTTCCCAGTACTCCTTGTGCAGTGACACTACATCCATCTCCAAGCCATACTTGCGAGCCAAGAGGGTTGTTAGCTCAATGTCTTCTTCGGCAGGGCAATCGATGAACCCGTCTTCATCCTGCATTCCAATACGGATGTAGAAGATATGTGGTTTGATGCCGGCTTGTACTAGCTGATGTACCACGACCGAGCTGTCCACACCTCCGCTCACTAATGCCGCTACTGATGGTACGGAGCCTTGATGACGGACGAGTATGTCTTGGAGAGTTGTCATTGCGCTTACATTCGTTCGGGCATTTCAATACCGAGTAGCGCCATCGCCTGTTTGAGTATTATGGCGAAAGCTTTGCTTAGCTCAAGGCGCATGCTACGTAGTTCTGTGTCTGTCTCTTTTAGGATGGGAGAGTCATGGTAGAATTGATTGTACTCTTTGACCAAATCGTAGCAGTAGTTGGCGATCACAGCTGGACTGTAACTTTTTGCTGCTTCAGCCAACACCTCGGGGTACTCGCTAAGCATTTGTATCAAGCTCTCCTCTTTGACTGAGAGGGCGATCTTGGTGTGCTCTTCAAGCGATGAGTGTATCCCTTGCTCGCCAGCCTTGGTCATCAGTGAGCGCACACGTGCGTAGGCATATTGGATGAAAGAAGCCGTGTTGCCGTTGAAGTCGATGCTCTCTTTCGGGTTGAAGGTCATGTTTTTGCGAGGGTCGACCTTGAGGATGAAATACTTGAGCGCACCCAATCCTACCTTACGTGCTACCTCGGCTGCTTCTTCGTCGGACATTTCGGCTCCTTTGCCCATTTCTCGGGCAATTGTTGCAGCGGCGGCGATCATTTCATCCATCAAATCATCGGCATCCACCACTGTCCCTTCGCGACTTTTCATCTTACCCTCGGGTAGCTCTACCATTCCGTAGCTGAAGTGTACCAGACCTTTGCCAAAAGCGAACCCGAGTTTGTCCAACAGAATGCTGAGAACCTTGAAATGGTAGTCCTGCTCATTGCCAACGACATATACCATTTTGTCGATGGGGTAGTCGGCGAAGCGCATTTTGGCCGTACCGATGTCCTGTGTCATGTAGACCGATGTCCCATCTGCACGGAGTAGGATTTTTCGGTCAAGTCCTTCCTTTGTAAGGTCGGCCCATACCGATCCATCTGGATCTTTGACGAAGAGTTTCGCTTCAAGCCCTCTTAAGACTTCACTCTTTCCTTGTAGGTAGGTGTCACTTTCGTAGTAGATCTTGTCGAAATCAACTCCCAAACGTTTATAAGTCTCGTCGAATCCCGCGTAAACCCAGCTATTCATCTCTTGCCAAAGCTCCCTTACCTGAGGATCTGCAGCCTCCCAACGGCGCAGCATTTCTCTTGCCTCCTGCATCAAAGGCGATTCAGCTTCGGCCTGCTCCTTGCTCTTACCTTGGCTGACCAATTTTGCGAGTTCGGCTTTGTAGTGTTTGTCAAACAAGACATAGAAATCTCCTACCAGATGATCTCCCTTGATCCCTGCAGAGGTAGGAGTGCGCCCCTCCCCCCATTTCTTCCATGCGAGCATGGATTTGCAGATGTGAATGCCGCGATCGTTCACAATATTGGTTTTCACTACTCTGTTGCCGGCAGCGGATAGAATGCGTGCGAGGCTGTAGCCTAATAGATTATTGCGGACGTGCCCCAAGTGCAGCGGTTTGTTTGTATTGGGAGAGGAGTATTCTATCATCACCAAGGGGGAATGCTCGGAGGCTTTGATATGGCCGTACTCTTCTGTTGAGAGAAGATCTCGGAGCAGGTCTATCCACAGATCTGAGGCTATGGTTAGGTTGAGGAACCCGTTGATCACTTCAGTTTCTTTTACGATACCGGAAGAATTGGACAGAAGGTACCCCCCGATTTCTTCAGCTGTTTGTTGAGGGTTTTTGCGCGATAGTTTCAGCAGGGGAAAGGTCACCAGAGTGAGGTGACCTTTGAACTCTCGTCTTGTTTTTTGTAGCTGAAGTTGATTCTCAGCGGGTCTTATCCCATACAAATGCTCCACGGCATCACCGATCTTGGTGATGAGTATGTCGTTGATTTTGGTCATGGTGTGAATACTTAGTCGTTGTCTACTTGGTGTGAGAAGAAAGAGAAATTGACCGATCCGTACTTCCTGTGGCCTGTGAACTGCGGCAGTTCTTCGAACGAAAAATTACTTGGGTGCTCCAAAACCAAAAGCCCGTCCGGTTTGAGTAAGTTCGAGGAAAAGATAGTTGTGGGAATGGTCGGAAGTTCATCTAATGCATAGGGTGGGTCAGCAAAGATAAGGTCAAAGCTATTACTTCTTCCCTGCTTGCTGATATAGCTGAGCGCATCCCCCACAATCAATTTGAGTTGAGCTTTGCAATCCAGTTTTTCCGCAATGGAAGCGATGAACCTTGCGTGTTCTCGTCTTTCCTCAATCGCAACGACGCTCTTGGCCCCTCGAGAGATGAGTTCCAGGGCAATGCTCCCCGTTCCGCTGAAGAGGTCTAATGCTGTGATACCGTCGAAGTCGATGTTGTTGCCTAGGACATTAAACAAGTTCTCCTTGGCAAAATCTGTGGTAGGTCTTGCCTTGAACGACTTGGGGACATCGAAACGGCGATGCTTATACCGGCCGGAGATGATGCGCATGAGTGAGTATTAGGCGAGGCTGATCTGTCTAATGAAACGATGTAGAGCTAACTGAACTTTGGTCGCAGTTGATCGAAGTGACGGCTCATCCGGAAGAATGATGAGGCTATCCTGCTCTTGGTTGCATTCATACGTGCGCCACAACAGCATGATGTAGTACATTAACTCTCCGGGGATACTGTCCGGAAGATCTGTGGAGAGGGGAAAACTATTGAGTAAGACTAGCTCGCCGTCATCGAAAAGCATGCAGTCGAAGCCCTTTTGCCGTAGGACAACACTGAGCTGCTTGTATCCATTTTTTCTGGATAACTGGCCCTGCTCTTCAATAATAGGGGAGAGGAAGATCTCGGGCTTGGTGACAAGCATCGATCTTCTCAAGAACTGCATTAATGGCTTATCTGCTGCCGAAACGATTAGCTTTCGTTTGTCTTGCAGAGGCACGGTGTACACTTCCCAATCGTGAGCCGTTCCGACTTTTTTCTCGTCCGCAATTGGTTGCAACCAAAGCGCAGCACGGCTCTCATCATAGAGGTCTGCCGGCACCAGGGAATAGACAAGAGGCTCGTAGTAGATCCGTACCGAGTGGTAAGGATAGCTCAAGAAAGGGTAGCGGAAATACAGATCTTCGATCCCCGACTTGTAGTCGGGATGCCCTGTTTGTAGATCAAATGTTTCTGCATATAGCTCCTGAGTCAGCTCCTTACTATGCAAGACAAAAGCGAGTCCACCTGCCCGTAGGCGGATGGACACGCTATACTGTTCGGCAGTCTCGATATTGAGCAGAGACGGTAAGCGATCCGGGAGGGGCATTATTCCCAGTTACCGGTATTCTTAACTTCTTCTAATGAACCGATCACCAGACCAGGGAAGCCTTTGACACGTTCATTTGCAGCTTTGATCCTTTGCTTGAGAATTACGGGATCCAAGTCACCGAGGTAGTCTTCGTACTTGACGAAAGCTCTGTAAACGGGTACAGGGATGGTGTCGTTCCCCACTTCTTGTGTAATGGAGCCCGTCTCAACGGTGATTGTCTTGCCGGCAACTCCTGGTACATCGAAGAGATTCTCGGCTGTGATGCCTGTGCCTACAAGCAAGGTGTCCGCAACCGGTACCCATACAGTATCGCGGCGCAGGAGGCCTTGTCTGGCTGCTTCTCTCTCACTCAACCCCTTGTCGCGCATTTCGTCTGTATACTCCCCTTCAGCATTGATGTAGTAGATTTTCCCTTCTTGCAAGAACCAGCGTAGATGTGAAGCGTCTGCGTATTTTCCGAAGAGGCCTTCGTAGGCCTGTTGCAAAGAGGCAATACTCTTGAGTTTCTTTTGGATGAGGGTTTCTCGGGCTTTCTGTTCCTTGTCAAACCGCACGGGCGTGAGAATACTCATCACGGTGAGGTAGATCATCACCAAAGCAGCGATACCGACTAGTACTTTGACAAACTTGTTCATTGGTTATCCTGGTTAAATTGTTTTCGTTGAAGCAACAAACTAACATGTCCCTATCGTGAGATAGGACTAACTTAGCAACTGCAAATATATGATTTTACTATGATAGAGTACTCTCTCTCTGAGCAAATTGCCCAAAATATGCCATCCGAACTTACCCTGTCGCAAGCCTCTGCGATAGATTGCTTTTGTGCTTTTCTTGCAGATCCTGATCCTTATGCAGTTTTCGTTCTATCCGGATATGCAGGAACGGGCAAGACTGCTTGGATCTCAGCTGTAGTCAAAGCTCTCTCGTTGCCTGACATCTCAATTTGCCTGATGGCTCCGACGGGACGAGCAGCAAAGGTATTGAGAGAGCGTAGCGGTAGGGATGCCCATACGATTCATCGGGTGATCTATCGTTCTGTGGCTGCTATGCCGGAGGAGGGTGGGACGTTCTCGTTAGCCAAAGGAGGACGGAGTGGTAGCCTGTATATAGTGGATGAGGCTTCTATGATAGGCCGAGGGGGTGACGATATTGGGCTTTTTGGTTCGGGAGATCTCTTGGCGGATCTTCTTGCATATGTAGCCGGTACGGATGAGGCCAAGCTGGTGTTTGTGGGAGATACCGCGCAGTTGCCTCCCGTAGGCTCTGTCTCTTCTCCGGCTCTGGATACGCGCTATCTATCCGAGCATTATGGGCTGAATGTGTATACGGCCTCCTTGACCGAAGTGCTGAGGCAGAGCCTATTCTCAGGTATCCTTGTCAATGCAACCCGGTTGCGGAATACGATTTCTTCGGACGGGGAGATCCGCCTTGACGGAAGCTATGCCGATATTCATCTGATAAGCGGAGCCGATCTGATTGAATCCCTTGATGCGGCTTATCGTCGCTATGGGAGAGAGAATGTGTTGGTCGTTTGCTATTCCAACAAACGGGCGTTGGCCTACAATTTGGGTATTCGCTCCCAAGTCTTGGACTACGAAGACGAGATCGTGAGGGGGGATCGGCTGGTAGTTGTGCGAAACAACTATGCTTATGCGCGAAGTCGCGACAAATCCGATTTCATAGCCAATGGTGAGATCGTGGAGGTGAGGCATATCGGGCGATCATCCGAAATATACGGAAAGCGTTTCGCCGAGGTGGATGTTTACCTTGAAGACCGAGATAGCGAGGAGCGGGTAACGCTATTGAAAGACTCGCTTGCAACCGAGAGTGCCCACATGAACTGTGCTGAGCGAGAGTCTTTCTATCAAAATGTCTTGGCCGACTACACAGACGAGCCTTCGGTAGTCAAGCGCAGAGAAGCTGTACGCTCCAATCCTTACTGGCAGGCGTTGGAGGTTAAGTATGCCTATGCTCTCACTTGCCACAAGGCGCAGGGTGGGCAGTGGCCCTGTGTATTCATAGATATGGGGTTATTTGCAGCTGTCAAGTCGGACGAGCAGCTGATCCGCTGGCTCTATACAGCCCTTACGCGAGCTTCGGCAGAAGTTTACCTTATCAATACCCCAGCTACGATGTTGGATCAGCGGGCCGATTGAGGTTAGATAGCAGGGAGGTTCATGCCTGTGATCTTGCGGTAAAGATCCAAAGCGTATATGTCTGTCATTCCGGAGATATAGTCCAGCGTACATTGCAGCTTTCCGTAGGTGTCCGATCTATGTGTATCGTACTGCGAACTCACGCGAGAGAGAAGCGAGCGCGAGTAGGCATAGTTAGGGTGAGTGAGCGCGTGCATTAGTCGATCGATGAGCGAACTGAATATCTGGTGCCCGGCAAGCTCTACGTCCAGCACTTCCTTTGCCGGATATATCTTGCGATAGGCTACTTTGGAGCACTCGCGATAAGCCTGTCTCCCCCGCTCGGGGATGTGGTTGATCAGGCTCCCCTCAAATTTCCCTTCCATAATACTTCCTTCGGCATCGAGGAAGGCTGCAGCGCAAGCCTCGGCCAGGATGTTGATCACTCGCGAACGCAGGTAGGCGATGCGCTCGTTGGCATCGTCCAAGATTCGGAGCATATGTTGAGCTTCGTTCTGCTGAGCTGGAGCGAAGTAACTCATCATCAAATCGGTCGTTTCCTGCTCGGTGAGGATCTTGAGCTTGTAGGCATCCTCCAAGTCCATGATCTGGTAGCAAATGTCATCGGCAGCCTCGACCAGATAGACTAGGGGATAGCGAGCATAGTGAAGGGGGCTATCCGATAGCTTGATCAACCCCAGATGTTCTGCGATCTGCCTCATGGTCCTCTCCTCGGTAGCGAAAAATCCGAATTTCCCCTTTTTGCCCGAGAGTAAACTACTGTAGGGATATTTAATGATGCTGGCCAGCGTGCTGTATGTGAGGGCAAAGCCTCCCGACCGTCTACCCACAAACTGGTGCGTGAGCAGGCGAAAGGCATTGGCGTTGCCCTCGAAGTGCAGAAAATCCTCCCATCGTCCACCTTCTTTGCGCACCCGATCCTCCCATTCTCGACCGTTGCCCTCGGAGAAGTATGCTCCTATGGCTCGCTCCCCCGAGTGACCAAAAGGAGGATTGCCCATGTCGTGTGCCAAACATGCGGCACTGACAATGCTACTTATGGCCCCCTCTGCTGGGAAGATCTGTGGGCCGTATCGTTGTCGGAGGGTATGTGTCACGATCGTACCCAAAGAGCGACCTACGCAGCTGACTTCCAGACTGTGGGTGAGGCGGTTGTGTACAAAAATGCTTTTAGGCAGGGGAAAGACCTGTGTCTTGTTTTGCAGTCGCCTGAATGCCGAACTGAAGACCATGCGGTCGTAGTCCCTCTCGAAGTCCGTTCGCACTTCTCTAATTGAATTTGTGCGTTCGCTCTCGATACCCAGACGACGGTCCGAGAGGAGTTGTTGCCATTGCATCATGATTTAGGAGGATCGTTTCTTGCTTGTTTATGCATCATAGGAGAGGGGAAAAGAGACGTACAAAAGACTCGGAGAAACGCTCGACCCGCCCTCTTCGGGCCCAGCGATCGGGATCTACTGTTTCGCTCTTCTCGAGATCGTTTTCGAAGACCTGCGCCAACTGCTCTACGGTGGGTGGGTCGTAGATCATGGCATTGAGCTCGAAGTTGTGTTCCAGACTCCTGAAATCCAGATTGGTCGAACCGATGGACGCCACACGTCCGTCTACGATGATGAGCTTGGAGTGCAGAAATCCTCCGGTGTAGAAATAGACTTTTACTCCGGCCTGTGTCAATTCCTTGATGTATGAGAAACTGGCAAGCTGAGCCAGCATGGTATCGCTTTTCTTGGGGATGATGACTCTTACGTCAATACCCGAGAGCGCGGCTATAGCCAGGACATCGCCTATTGTATCGGTAGGCAGTAGGTAAGGAGTCTCGATGTAGATGTATTTCGCTGCGCGAGAGATCATGTAGGTAATCGCCTGCTCGATGATCCTCCATTGGCCGACAGGGCCACTTGGCGCGAATTGCATCCGGATACCGACCCGCTCTCGCTCTTGCTCCGATGGGATGGGATAGCACCCCTCGATATTGATGACTTTGCGCGAGACGACATACCAATCGATCAAGAAGCTGCTTTGCAGATTGGCCACTGCCGAGCCATCCAAGCGGATATGTGTATCTCTCCATTGTCCCAAATGGTTCCCCACTACATACCGTTTGGCAATATTCATCCCCCCTACGTAGCCTATCGTACCATCGATTACAACCAGCTTGCGGTGGTTACGGTAGTTGGCTCTGCTGCTTAGGAAAGGTAGGATCACACGCATGAAGGGATAGACTTCTACTCCGTTTTCTCGTAGCTGACACCAATAGCGGTTGCTTGTTTTCCAACAGCCCACATGGTCATATATCACTCGTACTCGCACTCCCTCCCTGGCTTTGCGAATGAGAAGTTGCTGTAGTTGCAAGCCGTACTCGTCGTCTGCGATAATATAGTATTGGATATGAATGTGCTTCGTTGCTGCCTCGAGATCCTTGTAGAGCTGAGCGAGCTTACTTCGTCCATCGGTGTAGACCTGGATATTTTGGGCCGAGAGGACGGGGCTATCCGAGTTGTTGAGCAGGAGGCGCATCATGGGGCTCAGTTGTTCGTCTTGTGTCTCTCGCAATATCTCTTCGGGTATGCTGAGGTATTTGGGGCTTCTCATGATGCGGCGATAGACCCTACGACTCATAACCCGACGTCTACGCTGGTCTTGCCCGAAAAGCAGGTAGACCAGAATACCTAAGACGGGCACGAGCGTGATGACCAATAGCCAAGAGGTTGCTTTGAGCGGACTGCGATTCTCGCTGATGATCACCACAACCAAACTGACGACCAGTACGGAATAGAGGCCTATAAGGATGGCATTCATTGGGATCTAAAGTATCTGAGTGGTAGGTATTCCCCGCTAAAGATAGCGGATTTGCTCCTTCTTGCCAAAAGATACTCGTGTGAGGATAAATGCTCCAGGGAATCGGTTGCAGCGTTTGCCTCTCGTAATGATGTGTGGGTAGGGTACAAACAGCCGCTGCAGAGATCTGCAACGGCTGTATCCAAAGTTGCGGAGGCAAGACTCGAACTTACGACCTTTGGGTTATGAGCCCAACGAGCTACCACTGCTCCACTCCGCGATATTGCGATGCAAAGGTAGGAATTTTTCTCGTATCTCCAAATTGTTCCGCCTTGTTGCCCCGGTAAAAGGCATTGCGTGGCCCTTGGAAAATCTATTCTTGTGCAGCCTAATCGTGTGATGCTTAGTTTCTTGCTCCCTTTTTTATCTCATCGAAAAATAATGCTGGTCGAAGTTGTCCTTTGCCTGAGGAGAGAGGCGGATCTCTCACGCGCTGGAGCAAAAATTCCGACGCGTGAGAGAAAAAGTTCCGACGTGTCGGATTTTATGTCCTGACGCGTGCTGTTTCTCTTTTTCGGGTTGGTGAGTGATGTGCCAAAACATCTTGAAACGTTCGGGTGTTCTCTGAATCCAATGGGTCGAAAAGTGTGGAAGTATGATTTCATCGGGTTTGGTGGGTGGTTGCGATAACTTTCGGCAAAGGAATGTTGCGGGGGTGTTTTTTTTCTCTGCGCGTTTGTTTGTTGTCGGACTGATAAACTAACGGTCCCGTGGACAGGGGAAGAGATCCTGGAAGTGGGAGTAAAGTGGGATAGTGAATAGATGATGATGTAGGATACGTAGGGAATACCGGAATAATACAACCAAATAGATTCTTGCAGCGATGTTGAAATTCTTTCGACCTCTGTGTATTTAGAGCGTGTAGGGGTTTCTTTGTCTCTTATCTTCGGTTTGTTTTTGAGAGAAATCTTGTAGGGAGAGATTTTTCATCTGTATTGCGATCTGCGTCTTGACTGCTTGTCTTCTTTGGAATTGATAGGCAGGGGTGGGGCAGCTTCCCTGATCGAATGGTGTTTTTTTGTACAGTAATTGATAACAATTTTAGAAAGGAATTTTTATGAGATTGACCAAATGGCTTTTAATGGTTTTGGCCGCTTCGATGTTGTTCATTGCTTGCAATCGTACGGAGCCAAGTAAACATGATGAGGCACGCGAGGGGACTACGCACGTGAGTGTGAGTTTGGCATTCCAGAGTGCTTTCCGTGCTACTGAAGATCAGGAGCACAATGGCATAGGAGACTGGGGTGGTCGCGATGAGATCAAGACCATAGATGTATTCATACTATCGAGGGGAACGAATGTAATACAGCACTTCCAAGAAAAGACAGTGAAGACAGCTGCCAACTTCTCCAAAGATGGAGTCTATTCGTTGAAGCCATGGAAGACAACCCCGGGTAACAAAGTTGTATATGTTGTAGTGAATGGGGAGACCGAGGTTATCAATGGTCTTAAACAAGCGACGGTGGAGAACTTTACAACAAAGTATGCCGAAGCGTTGACCCTTGTTGGGTCCCAAGGTGTAGATGGGAAGTACGCGAAAACAGAGGGCAATAAAGATGTCATCATGATGACGGGAGCCTCCGCCTTGGTGAACGTTGTGGACGGGGTCACCGAGGCCCAGGCGCTGGCCGGATCAAATACAGCCAGAGTGAGTGTGCGCCGTATTGCTGCCCTCGTTTCTGTGACGATGAATAAGGAGTTGCACGATCAGCTTACGAATGGAGTCGAAGTAAAGGCAGATGCCTCCTCATCCTCTGGAGCTGCAGTCACCATTGGTAGGCTCAAGAATCTCAAATGGACAGTAGCGCAGTACGAGAAGAAGAGTAAACTCTTCGAGGCAGGTACGACATTCGCTGATATTAAGTCTCCCAGTTTTGACTATGTTACGGCAGATGGTAACCAATACAACGAGGGAACGGATCAAGCTAAAAATAACTACGACTACTCTCTTCTGAAGTCCGGATTCGATCTGGCTTCTTTCTCTCGCAGCTCTGACAATAAGGCCAATGTGCAGAGCATTGTAGGAGGAACGATGAAGTTTATCACTGAGACCACTCACAAATATGGCTCAACGGAGGCGGAGACGAATTACCGCAGGGGCAATACGGCTTATATAATGGTAACGGGGACGTTTATTCCTGAGCAGAGTGCAATGGCCACAGGTGAGGGAAGTTATACGGAAGGGCATGACCTCTATTGGGGGACTATCGATGGGAAGTTCTACACGAGTGAAGAGAACGCAAAGAAGAAGAATCCCGTAGTGGCCGGCACGAGCAGAGACGGCGTCATCAAGTTCAAAGGAGGTAAGATGTACTACTTTGCGTGGTTGAATCCGGATAAGATCGAGCCGACCAAGTGGCTCAACTCACCAGTTCTCCGCAATAATCTCTACCACGTGAATGTCTCGAGATTCGGAAAGTTGGGCTTCTCCGGAAATCCATACAATCCGGGTAAAGATCCGGAAGACGATCCCGACCCGGATGATCCCACACCAGATCCCAAAGACCCGATCAACGAAAAGGAAACTTACATGACTACGGAGGTCACCGTGATCAATTGGGGTGCTCATTCTTACGATGTGAAGTTCTGATCCACCTTCGGATCTACACGGACTTACGATAGGGATCAATGGGCGAGAGTAGGAGGCTTGTCTTCTCTCTCGCCTATTCCCCGGAAACAAAAGTTCAACGATACAGATATGAGAATGTCCGACAAGGTCTATCACGTGCTCTCCTGGGCTATGCTGCTTCTTCTTCCCCTTCTGGGAACTGCCTGTGCATTGGATCCGAAGCAGCTCGGCTCCCAGCAGGAGGCCTATGTAACTGTACCTCTTGCTCGAGCTTCAATCAATGAAGATCAGGTGTTGTATGAAGACATGGTTGCCAATGTTACGATGCTTGTGTTCCCCACAGGGAGAGCTGAGCGCATCGCTTATCGTCGGGTAGAGGTTGGTCGAGGAGAAGATGTGACGAGGATCCCCACAACCAAGATGAGGCGAGGGGTGTGCGATTTTTACTTCTTTGCCAATACGGAAGAAAGCGAGGTAAGTCGATTGACCACAAGAGCCGAAATAGAGGCTTTCCTCTATAGGCAAAGCCTTTTTGTCCCCTCTCCCGAACTGAAAGGCTTCCCCATGTCTCGGGTCTATCGCTCCCAACTGGTTGCCGCAGGCACGGAGCAAACTCCGGTTGTTTTTGCCCCTCATGGGGATGAAAGCAAGCCATTTGCACCGGTGAGCCGGTTGGATATAGCCGGACTTAAAACGCAAGATGTCGTTGGCAAGGTGGGGTTGCTTCGTCCCTGTGCCAAGCTCTCTGTGGAGCTGCGAGGGGAGGGCAAAAAAGATATTACAGCAGTCGAGTGCTATAATGTCGCTCGGGATTATTCGTTGGCTCAGCTGCCCGATGATGCCAGCTCTGCATTGAAAGCTGAGGCTACCCCGCTTTCTCCTTTCCTCGATGCCCCCGATGGTCAATCCAAGAGGGCACACATTTATGTTCCGGAGAAGCTGTTTGCTTCTCAGCCAACATGGGGAGATACCAGTCCGAATGGAATTACTTATGTGAAGTTGACTACAAAAGGAGGGCGGCAACTCCTCGTACCTATCGCGCACAACGCCGAAGCTTCTATTCCCAAAGGGAAGAGCTACTTGGACTTTGTGGCGGGGAAAATACTGGGAAAAGGAAATGAACGACCAAACTACGGGATCGTCCGCAACATGCACTATATGCTGAATGTGGATGTTTCTCCCGACGCCTCTGCTGTAGACGTTTCACTCAAAGTGATGCCTTGGACGCTGGTTGAATCGGAGTTCTCTCACGGTAGACCTAAGTACTCGATAGAGGTGAAAACCGAGAGTCAACCATCGATCGCTTCCTCAAGCATAGGGACGGAGTTGGAGATTCACGACGAACAGCAGGCTACGATCACTTTTCGGATTAGTGAGCCGAAAGGTGCTCTTTGGACTGCTTCCGTTAGCAATAGTTTGGATTTTAAATTGGAGGGAGACACGAAGGGGATGGTCGGTAAGACCGAGCAATCTTACACGATGACCGTCAGACCGAGAGCCAAATTCAACAGAGTGCCTCAGTACACCCAATTCTATATCATGGTCAACGGGCGCGAGATATATCTCGGAGATCTCTCATCGGCTGGCTCTACCGATGGCGTAGGGCGCTTCACCGATGAAGTTGCCGAGGCCAAGCGTTGGGTGTTCAAGTCGGTTGAGTGACCTTTTGTGATTAGACTTTACTATAAAAGTTGCTACATGAAGAACTGTATCCTTAGATATTCACTGTGGATGTTAGCTGCCCTCATCTTCGCAGCTTGTACCCACGAGCAGGAGCCTTGCGAGATAGGCGCTCCGATACCCAATGGCATGGGAGCGATCGACTTTCAGCTCTCCATCGTAAATGCTCCGGAAGAGCAGCAGGGGGTAGTCCGATCGACTGATAAAGGCGAACCGCTCCCGACCTTCCATTCCCTGCGTTCGCTCCTGCGAGCAACAGAGGAAGCCGGGGATTTGGATCAAGAGGCCTATGAGCCAAACCGATTGAATGAGAATAAAATAGAGCGTCTGGATCTCTTTTTGTGTAGCACGGCTGCAGCTCCGGCTTTCTTTAGGCATTTCCCAAATTCCAAAGTGGAGCGATTGCCGTCTTCTTCCGTATCGAACATTCACAAGGTGAGGATCCTGTTACCCTATGAGGAACTTGCAACTTACGAGGGGCACAGCTTCGAAGTCGTTGTGGTGGCCAATGCAAAGGAGAATTCGCTCGCTGAAGTGTCATCTTTAGACCGATTGCAGCAGAAGGTTCAGGAGGATAATCTTCAACTTATGTCCGGAGATGAACCTCAAGCGCAGCCCTATTTCCTGATGGATGGTAAGGGGACGACAGGGACTGTACACTTCTCCGACAATTTGTACTCCATGCCTACACCTGTCGATCTTTACCGTGCTGCGGCTAAGATCCGCCTGCGTGTACAAGACGCAGATATCCACGACTATCAGAATGGAAAGACAACGAAGTACGTCCGAGACGAGAACCTGCAAGTTAAGCTTGTGTCTTACCTGAATAAGACCTCCCTTCTTGCCGGACATCCCTACACTCCCCAAAGTGGAGACTGGCAGACCTCTCCGTATCGGGAAGTAATACCCAAGAAACTTCCTGCAAGGGATGGAAAAACAGACTTTCTTGCTACTTTCCCTTTCTATTCCTATGAGAGTAGATGGGCTGCGCCGGGAGACGATCATGAGCCTTACCTGCTCGTGAAAGCTAAACTTAGACCCGAAAGTGAACCTGCCGGGTCGGGCAAAAATTACTATTACCGCCTGCCCCTTAACTACAGTAAGTCGGTAGATGGCGTTGGCGCGGACAAACTCCATCGTGTGGCCCGAAACCATCTCCACGATATCCTCACTCGGATTGAAGTCTTGGGCAGTCTGAGTGAAAACGAACCGATGGAGCTGGCTTCCTACGTGGCCATACAGCCGTGGAATACTCCGGATTTGATCGATGGCACCTTGACCGATGCTCACTATTTGCTGGTGAAAGAAAAGCGGCCCAAGATGCTCAACGTCGATACTTATTCGATAGCCTACGTATCCGATCTGCCCGTAGAGGTGCAGCTTGGAGAGGTGTATTACGAGTACTACGACGTTAAGGGTGAATACAAAAAAGAGGTCGTATCTTCTGTTAAGGTCGATGTGGAGGGACCTCACACAAAGGGGAAGCTGATTGTTCGACAATCCGTACCCGTAAACTATCTCCCACTCTACATCAATTTCAAGGTCAAGCAAAAGGGGGGGAACCTTGAGGAGGATGTACATGTGGTGCAATATCCTCATCGCTATCTTACTTACAAGAAATCTTCCGGACCGAGAGGTGGGAAAAGTTTTGACTCGGAAGGACGTCCCATCTATGCAGATTTCCGTTACCATACCACATTCGGGAGCGAAGATCGACATAATGACATTTTTACTCGCATCACGACCCTGGTCCCAGAGGATGGGGAGAAGATTGGTAACCCGTTGGACCCAAATGCTGATGGAAACACTGCTAAGGACGAACAGAGCGGGGAGCTGATCTCTCCCCAGTTCATCATGGCTACTCACTATGGTATATCGGCGAGTGTTCGGCAGTATTCGGATACTTTTGACTTAGCTTGGCAGCTGGTCAAGCTTATCTCGGCGGGTTTTGGACCGGAGTCGTCACGCTTTCCAAAGGAATACCCCTACTTCAGTCATTATTCCGGTTGGAATGACAGCAAGCACGATCAGTGGATCCACCGGAATTACAAGAACGCTGGGTCTCGAGCCAAACGATATTTTGAGGGAGAATACGGGGCGAATGGGACTTACACGGAACACTACTGTGGCAAGGATTCGCTAAAAACTCAACGGGAAGTGCGAAAGGAATTCAAGTACAATGGACACTGGCGAATCCCGACGGCCGCTGAGTTGAGGGTCATAGCCAAAATACAAGCCGATCCCAACTCAAAGGTGAAAGAACTCTTGCAAGGAGAGGCTTACTGGTGTGCGGAGACGGGCAAAGCTGTCGAGGTGAAGAAAGCTCCGTACAACAAGGTGGATAAAGAGAAGATAAACGTCCGCTTGGTTTTTGATACCTGGAAATGGGACGACGAGGACGAGTTACGAGATCCTGTTCGGGCACGATAATCGAAGTATTACAAGGAACAACTATGAATAGCAGTCAATATCAGTTTTACCGTTGGAGCTTTCTCCTACTCA
Organism: Porphyromonas sp.; assembly: GCA_034181285.1. Classification (GTDB taxonomy): domain Bacteria; phylum Bacteroidota; class Bacteroidia; order Bacteroidales; family Porphyromonadaceae; genus Porphyromonas. The sequence goes on from JAXFND010000008.1 coordinate 19,920, forward strand.
TCTCTCTCGTGGTATCTACATCTTGCTCTCGCGATGAGTTTGCGTATGAGTCTCACCCAGGGGATGCCGAGATCCTGGAGGAGGGAGAGCATTTTACCGTCACGATGGGGCTTGGTGCGGATAATGTTGTTGTCAGAAACTTGCGTGCAGGAAATGGGGTGGTCGAGAAACTCTCGGACATAGCCTCGCTACGTTTGCTGGTCTTTGACGAAAATGGTATGTTTCTCTATAGCCGTCAGGCCGTACTGGCCGAAGAAGAGGGAGTTGGAGCCAAGCCGGACGAAGATTTTTTGCCGCAGAAAAAGAGATACGGTATAGACCGAGTGAAGAAGTTCACGGCTACGCTTCTGAAAAGTAACAAGAAGCGTCGCATACATTTTGTAGCCAACTATAATTGGGGATCCTTTGAGCAAGATTATTTCATCACCGGGCTTTCCGAGTCGAGTTTGATTCCGATCTTGCAGACTACGGCTCCCAATTATTCGGCTTTGTGGTCCTATTTGGATCTCCTTTCCCTCGGAGAGGCAACGTTGAAGGACAAAGTGGTCGTGATGCTTCGCAACCATGCAGAGATCATGCTTGATACATCCAACGTTCAACCCCGAGGATCCGAAACTACGGGTACGCTACAGGTGGAGGGCTATACTGTCTGCCACTACCCCAAGAAGGGTACTGTAGCTCCCTTTGTCTATGAGGCAAGCCATTCTTACAGCTTCCCGTTTGGCGACATTCAGCAACCAACAGTCTTGCCGGATGTAGAGCTGATATCAGGAAAGCAAAGTGAAGATTTCATCAGTGCTGATAAGCCGTTCCCCCTCTACGAGTGGCATAATAAGGATCACAAGACCTGTGTGATCATTCGTGGTAAGCGAATAAAAAACGGAACGACCTTGGAGAATCGCTATTACAAGATCGACCTTGTGACACATAAGGAGGATGGTACAAAGGTCTTCCCGCCGATCTTACGCAACCACCGCTACAAAATCGTGATTAAGCAAGTCCTCTCCGATGGCTATGATACTTACGAGAAGGCTCTTGCCTCTCCCGCTGGCAACAATGTCTTCGCCTCTGTAGAGCTCGAAGACTACCCATCGGTTTCGGACGGGATAACCCGCTTGACCGTCTCGCCCATCGTCTCTTACGTAGTGCGGGACAACACATCCCTCGATTTCAAAGTCGAGACAAACTTGCAACCTTCAACGAACGTAAGCTATATCCAAGAATGGAAGTCCGGTGACCCCTATGTGAAAGATCTCGTGAGGACAAATGACGGATTCAAAGTGGAGACCCAAAAGCTGCCGACCAATGGCGAGCACAAAGAATATCGCGTGCATGTCGTAGCCAAGGGTACAGACGGTAGAAGCATCACGCGCACTGCGAGGTTTACTCTTCGTCCTCCATTCAAGTTTGAAGCCTCACTCCAATCTCAATCCAACGGCAAGAGGCTCACTTTCAAGCTGGATAGCCACATCCTGCCCAGTGTCCTGCCTTTCGATGTCTTGATCGAAGCTACAAATCTGACCCCTAAGAATAACGATTCCAACAATAAGTTGCTACTTGAGTTTCGGGAACAAAAGATATACTATAGGTATACAGTGAAAGATCCTGCAAAGTTGGGGCAGACAGTCTCACTTGATTTTACGGAAAACAAGACCGGCGAGACCTCTTCATTGGCATTGAACTCTGTCTATCACGAGAGCCAGACTGTGCACTAAAGCCTTAACTATCCTCGGAGACTCCCTCCTATGTCCGATTGACGAATGGCGGCAATAGGGAGAATGTAGATCGCTATGGCTCTTCCTTTTTCTCCGAATCGCATGGAAACTCGCTCTCGGAAACTGTCTTTCCCCGGTAGTATCACCGGGGAAAGATAAAAGCATATCTTCGGGGCTATGAAACATCGTGTACACTTATCTGACGAGAAAGCAGCGAGTAGGCGAGGCCGATTGGGCCTGATTTCATTCCTATCGCTGCTCCTATTATTCCTGTCGTTTTCTTTTGGCCTTCTCTTCTCTTGTGGAGTAAGTAGGGAAGCCCAGTTGCCGAGCTTCAGCTTGGACAATGAGGTACGACGGGAGTGGACGAGACTTTCGAGCACAAGTATCGACAGCTTAAAGCAGTTGTATGGCTCCAACAAAGAGTTCATAAATGATTTTCTCGAGCCGGCCTTGATCGCTCTGTCCTATTTCCCCGATTTGGCCGACGAGACAATTGTATTTCGCTACTCGAGCGAAGCTACGACGATGGCGGCACGTCCTGTTGTTTCTTCTTTGTTGGGCAAGAGACGATATGAGGTGTTGATCAACAATAGCCCAACATTCGATGGAATTCTACTCCGAGATGTTCCGTTCAATGCCCAGATTGGAGTGATTGGGCATGAGCTAGCACATATAGCCGAGTATCGGCGACTGAATATCTCCGGTATGATAGGAACGCTTCTGCGTTATGTGGGCAGTCGAAGTAAAGTCCTTTTCGAAAAAGAGACCGACTTAGCCACGATAGAGCGAGGCCTGGGATGGCAACTGTATGATTGGGCACAGTATGCGATGTACGACAGCTCCAAGGCTTCCCCTTCGTACAAGGAATTCAAGAGAGAAACCTATATGAAGCCATCCGATATAGAGTTGCAGATACGTCACTTTGCGCGATATGCCGGAGTTACTCAGATGGTCGAGGTCGAGCCGTGACCATTCGCGATTGCCAGTTTTGGCCTTAGCAAAAGTTGTTTTGCTCTACCGAAGGTAATTTGGCACCGGAAAAATCCGGAAACTTTGAAGCCGGAGGATAAAAGAAAAGAGAGAGTCCCATAAGGAACTCTCTCTTTGTTCTTTGTCTGGATCTACTGATCCGTCTTTATTTAAACTCATCTTTCAGGAAGTTTCCGAGAGGGATGTCTACAGCTGCACCTTTCGAGATTTTCATCGCATTGCTTTTGCCAGACATCATGACGAAGGATGGCAAGATCAACTTTTTTTCTACCAACAGGTCCTGTAGCTCGGGGACGCCACTAAGATATAGGGCATCGAAGATGGCAAACCCTTCTGCATCTTTCTTGGATAGATCCACCTTGAGTAAGATGGCCTTTCCGTCGTATTCTTCAGCGAGTTGTCGGTAGGGACCTACAGTTAACTTGCAAGGTCCACACCAATCGGCCCAGAAATCAATGATCACAGGGCGACCGGTGTTGTTCGTCACATTCTTGGGAGAAGCTACAAAGTCCCAGACAAATGTTCTGAAGAAGAGGGGATCTGCATCGAAAGGTTTCCGGAAGTCCTGAACACCCAATTTGAGCTTTGCGGCTTGCCCTTTCTGCGCGATCAACACCTCAGTTTCTCCAGAAGCTTGGGCCTTGATCCTTCCATTTTCGATGGTTGCAACCGAAGGTTTAGAACTGGATACGGTGAGTTCTCTTGTATTGATATCTGTACTTTGCAGTAGTTGGCTGAGAGGAATCTCTTCTCCAAGTGAGAGGAGATAGCTGGCTTGCTTGAATTGGACTGCTGTTCCTTCGTTTTTTTTCTCTTTCCCACACGCCGTCGATAGCAGCAGGACTCCCAATAGGGCTACCCACACTTGTTTTGTTTTCATACGACTAATTTTCTATTGTGTATAATTCTATTCTTACTGTACAGTAAACGGAGCCGAAGCGATAGGTGTTGTGGGTCCATACTCAGGATTCCATCCAAATACGATCATCCGGTATTCTCTCCCCTTTCTCAGGTTGTGCTGGTCAGGTAGTGTCTGCGTGTTCTTATCGATTACAAGTTCTCCTGTCTTAAAGAGGAATGGAAAATCCTTCTTATTCCTGCTAACGTATACATACATGAGACTGTGTTCCCAATTATTCTTGTAGAGACCATCATAACCACCATTAGCAATCCATTGATCCCATGTGCTTCCACCCTCTATTATGAAAAAGTAGGGGGCATTGTTGGACGGTGTTATTGTGGCATCAATGCCGTTCTCTTTACTTGCACTTCGGATGTCGATCTTGAAAGTTGTGTTGGAAGGAACAGGCTTGGGCGTATGGAATTCCTGTATGTAGATGTCTGATATTTGCTCCCCTTTTTCATTTACTTCGTAGGCGTAGAATACGTAGTCCATATCCCAGGGTAAGATGGCCAAACCGGAGCCGGACTCCTCTGAGCTTGAGTCGAATTCGAAGCTACCTTTGAACCAAAAATTCTTCCATTTTGCAGGGTCAGAGGATCCGGATGCAAATTCCCACCAAGCTCTGTCATTCTTGTTGAGCCCATCCGGTCCTTTTACCTTATCCCCATAGAAAATTTCCTTGGACATCACATCGCAGACAACGTACACATCCTTGTTACTGACTGTCACATCGAAAACCACCTTCAAATCCTTGTTGGATTTCAGTTTTGCAGTTATTGCTTGAGGCAGTTCTTTAGCATTCACAGTCACCTTAGCCTTTTTAATCACCTCTCCTACTGTGCATATAACCTCAGTTTCGCCCTTTTCTTTTCCTTTGAGCACACCACTGGGAGAGATCGACGCGATATTGGGATTACGTACAGACCAAACAAGGTCTCCTACATTGGAGGCATCCTTGGGTGTTAGCTGTGCACCCATTTGCAGGGTTTCTCCGACCGTGATATTTACCTCTGCTGGCGTCAGTACGATCTCTGTTACTTTGGAGACTTCCTTCTTTTTGTTAGGCTCTGGGTCCTTGCAGCCTGTCGCAGTCCCCGCTACAACGACGAGGGAGAGTGCTACTAAGAAAGCATTCAATCTTGATGCAATCATTCTTCGTTTCATAAATCTGTTGTATTGATATTAATAGTTGAGTGATTTGATATTAATTGCTCGTGGGTTGGGCTGGCAATTTTTTCTTGTAGATAAAGTTTTGCCTCTTGTTTTGTAGTTATTCTTTCGAAATGGATTTCTTTATGCGCTGCAAGGTACGAAAATAATTTCTTTATGCGCAAATTTTGTAGAGAATTGGGCAACCAAATGTCACCAAAGGATGAGCCGGAAAGTTCGCTATTACCCTCAAGTCTCCTTGAGGAGTAGGAGCCTTATTGTTCGTTGTGTTGTCGAATGGAGAAGTTCATGATTGGAGAGCAAAAAAGCGACGTGTCGGAGCGATCGCTCTCACGTGTCGCAGTAAAATCTCCGACGCGTCGGAGCATTTGCTCCACCGTGATCGAATTTGAGAGGTTGCTTTTCTGAGCAAAAGATCTTTGCTTCTGAGGGGACTGATTGGGTAGGCTGAGGGACACAAATAAGGGCGGAGACATATCGACTTTGTCTTCGCCCTCATTCTTTCAATCGCCCCATATTGCAGGCTCTGGTCTTAGGTTTGTTTACGAGCTTCTCGTTTCTCTTTTTCTCGCTGTTTGCGCAGGCGTTCGCGTTCCTTCTCCTTTTCACGGCGTTCTTTTTCTCGCTGTTTGCGGAGTTTTTCCCGCTCTTTTTCCCGCTTGCGCTGCTCCTCTTTTCGTTGCTTCTCTTGCTGCTTTCTTTCCTGTTCCTTCTGTCGGATTGTTTCCCGACGCTCCTTCTCTTTTTCCTTTTTCAGTTGGTCGATAGCTTTCTTCTCAGCCCTTTCTTGTTCCTTTCGTCTAAGGTAGAGTTGCTTGGCATCTTCAAATGTATTCTGCTCCGGCAGTGTAACAACCGGTCGAGCAAGAGTTTCCTCTTTCGAGGATTCGTTGTGTAGCGAATCTTGTCGTATAGCTTGCTCTTGCCGGAGAGGCAATGAATCTGGGGGTGAGAGGCGGTGGTCGAAGTCGAATGTGATCGGCTTGACAGGTATGTCGGCCGGTGCCTGTGGCAACTCGGGACGATCTGGTTGCTCAGGGGCCATTTTCACATCTGTCTTGTTGGTTTTGAGAAGCGTTTTCCAGCGCAGAAGAAGCATTTCGGCATCGGGCCCCCGATAGCTTTTCTCCACGAAGTCCATGTATTCGGCTAAACTACGTCCTTCAGTCAGCAACTTGGCGTTGCTCTCCGAGATAGGAAAGAGAAGAGCCTGATCTGACAGTTGTGACATATATGCATCGGCTGCGTAGGCTTGGCGGATGTAGAACCAAGCGACGGAAGCCGAGGGTAGAGAGGAGATTGTCACTTGCTCACGTCCTTCCATTCTACTGGGGATAGCATCCAAGGTATAGCGAGTGAAGCGAGCGTAGTTGAAGGCACTCACGGCAAAGACTACGGCATTGCGATCGGCACTACCTTGTGGATAGATGAGCAAGATCCGATAGGGTTCGTTGCGTAGACCGAATGCGGCAAGTGTGGTGTCGGCTTGGCTTCGTGTTGCAGAGCCGAGATCCCAGTCGATCTCTTTGTATCCGCCTTTGTTGATGCGCCTGCCGTTCAGGAGTTGTGATAGCATTTCTTGGGTCAATTCTGCTATATCCTTTTCGTCTGTCTGCTGTACCAAATCCTGCAGAGCCTTCTTGAACCCCTCGTTGTTGCCCTCAAGGACGAAGCAGAGGGCATCCAAGAAAGCCATTTTGGGCAGGAGAGATGCTGTGGGGTAAGTCTCCCGAAGTAGGCGGTGATACTCACGCACGATCTGCACTTGCCCCGATAGGTAGGCTTGGTATGCCTTTTGATAAAGCTCTTCTTGCTCCTTGTCCATTCGGCGGAGCTTATCGAGATATTGTGGGTCTTGGAGAGCCTGCGAGATTGGTTCATCGGGGTATTCGGCCAGGAGGCGTTGCCTGTATTGCTCGGCCTTACCCACTTGGTGAATCCTGCTGTATAGCGTGAAGAGTTTGTACAGAGCCTCCGGTTTTTTCTCCGTATCGGGGTAGCGACCGAGTAGGGTCTCATAGCTGTGGATAGCCTCACCGAAGAATTCGAACTGCTCGTCGAAAACAGCTCCCATCCCCCAGAGAGACTCTGCGATGATCTGATTGGCAAGCATCTGGGCCTCTGGGGAGAATGGGATGTTGCGCAGGTAGTAAGCCGGTTGGAGCGGGTCTGCTTCTTCATCGCTACTTTGAGAAGCATTCGGTGCATCGGACCCGGGCCTTCGAGTAGTACTGTCGGGGGCAGAGGACGGAGCTGTGCTACCTGTTTTCTCCTCAGCATTTGCCTGATCCTCGGATTCTGTCGGGGAAAAGTCTACATCCTTTTGCCGTCTGCGCCAGTTATCTTCGAGACGACGTCGACCCCATTTTTTCTCGAATATCCCTTTCCCCTGAGTGATCAGTTGAGGGTTATAGAAATAGAATTCGCTACTGGCTCCTCCGAACACTGGTTGTGGAATGGTCTTTTTATTCCTATCGCCGAGCCTGTTGAATTCATCTTGGTATTCATTCTGCTCTCTTTGTTGCTGCAGTTGCTCGTTTAGTGCCATTCGTTCGGCTTCTTTGGCTGCCTTCTTTGCTGCAGCAATGGCACTGTCGATAATGGCTTTGCGCTCAGTTTCGGGCATGGCCGCCAGACGCAACAGGCTGTCCTGCTCGGCTAATGCCGATGCGTGCAGGGCAAGTGCATCCAACTTGGTAGATAATTCGCTGACCCTCGTATAGTCCGGATGTCCCTTCTCCAAACTCGAAAGGGCCGCGGAGAAAACCGGTTGAGCCTTTGTGTATTGCTTGCGAGCCATGTAGATATCCCCCAGTCGTAGATTCGCCAGGGCGTAGTCTGTCGCTCTTGCCTTGCTAGAATCGGCTGCCAGGTGGTAGGCCTTGATCGCTTTGGTCGTATCAGGAATCTCCATATAGACATGGCCGGCAGCCAGGTAGACCTGGTCTTGTATCTCTGCGTATTTGTATTGGCGTGCCATCCGCTCAAGTTTTTTTGCCACAGGCAGCGGATTACCAAAGCCTTGGATCTCGGTGCGGCGGATGCGAGCCGCCAAATCTAGCTCGAAAGGGGGATGAAGCCGAATGACTTTGCCGTATGCTTTTATGGCGGCCGGGTAGTCCTGTATGATCTGTGCTACTTGCCCGAGTAGGTAGTACATGCGCGCTCGTTGGAGAGGATGTCTCTCAGCTTTCGCTGCTTGCCGAAGGTGAGAGATTGCTTCGCCCCATTTTTTTTCGTGTAGATACCGAGAGGCTAGGCACAGGTCGTACAGCCCGCCTTTGGCGTTGGCGGCTGCATCTTTGGAGATAAGCTCCAACACGCGCTCGCCTTCGCTTGTCCAGCCCATCGCATTGTAGCAGCGGAGCTGCCACATTCGGGCTGCATCTCGAATTTCTGGCTGAGTTTTGTAGAGACGCGCTACGTAAGCAAACGTAGCCATTGCCTCCAGAAAGTCTGCGTTGTAGTACTGAGACTGCCCCAGCAACATCCACGCGTTGTGCAGGAATGGGTTGTACTCTGTTTGTTCGAGGAATGCCCTTTGTTTGGAGCTTGCCTTGCCCGCGAAATCTCGCTCCGGCTTGCTGCGAATGCTATGTAGACTGATTGCTTTTCTAGCCTTGATAATGGCGGGGTCAAAAGGCCCTCCGGTGTTTGCTTTAGGCTCTATGGGATTGTAGCCGACCGGCTCCAGATTCAGAAGCTCGGAGTAGCTCTCTTTTTTTTGTTCGATGAGCTGGTTATACGCCTCCTCATAGGCTTTCTTTCCGTTGTGATAGACGTTGTATCTGGTTGTGAAGCTGTGGTAAAAGCGATTTGCTGCCGTATTCTTTCGGGAGGAGCAGGAGCTAAACAGCGCAACGGATAAGCAGCAAAGGCACAGTAGCAACCCGCTATAGACCTGCCTTGCAGGACTGGATGCTGATACAGTGCGCGTTTGCTGTTTGCTCATGATGCGAAAATATTTGCAGTCGGATGCTTTTATTCCTCAGAGAGGTTACTGCGGTGAACTCTTCTTGTACGGATAGTTCATGTATCCGCCCCGAAGATTGTACACCTCATATCCCAACCGGATAAGGATCTCGGATGCTTTTGCCGACCGGACACCCGAGCGGCAATAGACAGCCAGGGGACGCCCTTTGTCCAGTTTGGAAAGAGCTTCTTCTTCAAACCCTTCTTTCTGTACATTGATCAAAATAGCTCGTTCGATATGCCCTGCTGCAAACTCTTTTTCGCTACGGACATCCACAACTTGGATGGTCGTATCGGCGATAAGCTCAGCGAATGCCTCGGAAGAGATTGTCTCGAAAGTTTTGGTTTTGTTGTTCCCCAAAAGGAGAGAGAAACAGGTCAGGAAAGACATTAGAATGAAAAAAATCGGTTTTCTATTCGTGTGCTGCATTTTGTGATAAGGGCTTATTCAAAGTTCCTCCTCGTCAGTGAGGAGACTTTCGTAGTCTTGAAATAGGAAATCGTTGTATGGATAACGCTCTACGTGTATCTGTCGTACTCGCTCGTACAGGAGGGCCTTGAGCGAATCCACACCCGAGAGGTCTCGAGCCGATACGAAGAGGCAGTCGTTGCCGAGACGGGCCATCCAGGTTTGCTGCAGTTGCTCCAAGCTGATGTTTTCTTTTGTCATAGGAGACAGGTCGTCCTCATCCTTGGGTACAAACGTGAAGGCATCGATTTTATTGAATACCAGAATGCTGGGTTTGTTTTCCCCCTTCAAAATCTCTTTCAGAGTCTGGTCTACGACCTCTATCTGCTCCTCGAAGTTGGAGTGGGATATATCCACGACATGCACCAGTAGGTCGGCTTCTCTCACTTCATCCAATGTGCTTTTGAACGACTCCACCAGCTGAGTTGGCAGTTTGCGGATGAAGCCCACAGTGTCGGAGAGAAGAAATGGTAAATTGTGGATGACTACTTTTCGTACGGTTGTGTCGAGGGTTGCAAAGAGTTTGTCTTCGGCAAAAACATCTGTCTTGGACAAGACATTCATCAGTGTCGATTTACCCACGTTGGTGTAGCCTACGAGTGCAACTCGCACCATCTTCCCTCTATTTTTGCGTTGTACAGTTTTTTGTTTGTCGATGGCCACAAGTTGTTCTTTAAGACGCGCTATCTTGTCCAATACGATGCGACGGTCCGTCTCCAATTGTGTCTCCCCGGGACCTCTCATCCCGATTCCGCCTCGCTGCCGCTCCAAGTGTGTCCACAGACGAGTGAGCCGAGGCAGGATGTATTGATATTGTGCCAGCTCGACCTGCGTCTTGGCATGAGCGGTTTGGGCACGGGTAGCAAAGATATCCAGGATCAATCCGGTGCGATCTATGACCTTAATCTTCAGAGCCTGTTCTATGTTGCGAATTTGTTTGGGACTAAGCTCATCATCGAAGATAATGACGCCGATTTCGTGCTCTTCCACGTACAATGTAATTTCGTCGAGCTTGCCTTTTCCAACGAATGTGACCGAGTTGGGCTGCTCCAGGCGTTGCGTAAAACGCTTCATGGTCTTCAACCCAGCAGTTTCTGCGAGGAATTCCAGTTCGTCTAAGTATTCCTTTACTTGTGCATCCGTGTCGGTCTGATAAACAAGACCGACGAGGACCGCCGTCTCGCTTTTGAGGGAGGAGATTACAAACTCTTTCATACGGACACAAAGATAGTGGACAGACCGAACATGTGGTTAACAAAAGAGGAAGACCAACAGGTAGCCGAATCCCATTAGCCAGCAAGCCAAGAACAGAGCTAGTAGGAATGGTTTGAATCCAGCTTCCCGAAAGCGAGCAAATCCGGCATCGCAACCTAAGGCCGTCATAGCCATGGTGAGGGCAAATGTGTCCAGTGTCTCGATCCCTTTCGTTACACTCCTATAGTTATCAATGATACCCAACTGTTGAGTCCAATATGTTAGACCTGTATTGAGTACAATAACTACCATAAACCAGATTGCGAACCAAGGAATGGTGATTTGTTTTACAGTTGAACCCGGATCGGCTCTCTGTGAGACAAACGAACTCAAGAACAGCAAAAACGGAGCCAGGAGGATCACACGTATCATCTTGGTAATGGTAGCGAGGTTGGCTATCGTAGGATTGTCCATTGCGGCTCCTGCTCCTGCTACATGCGCCACCTCGTGTAGGGTCGATCCGGTGTAGACGGCCACTTGATGCTCTGTCAGAGAAGAGAGGAGCCCGGCCCTGTACATAGCCGGATAGACAAACATGGCTATTGTGCCAAAGATAACGACCGTGGAGACTGCCACCACCGTTTTGTGTGGTTTGTCTTTGAGTATGGGCTCTGTGGCCAAAACAGCAGCCGCTCCGCAAATGGCCGATCCGGAGGATGTGAGGAGCGTTAGATTTCTGTCCAATCCAATGAGTTTGCCAAGGATAGTACCCAACAAAACGACCGAGATAATAATCAACAGATCGACTGCTACTCCTTGCCAGCCTACGGCTGCCACATCGACGAGTGTGAGGCGGAATCCGAAAAAGGTGATTGCTGCACGCAAGATCGTTTTGGCAGAGAATTTCAATCCAGCATCCCAAGCCGTAGGGATGCGTTCCCTCACAGTATTGGCTACCAACATCCCGACCAGGATGCCGATGATCAGTGGACTGATGGCCAGAGCTTTCAGAGAAGAGATTTGCGAGAGCCCAAATGAAATCAGAGAGAGAAAGGCAATCAGACAAATCCCCTTCACTTTTCCCGAATTAATAGAGAAACAGTTCATAACAGCGGATGATATAGTTGATTCAGACAATATGCGGTGTTATTTCGATGCAGTGGGCCACTTTTTCTTTGTTTGTACCCCTCTCATTTAGTACGAGGTTTATCCGGCCGATGCTGCCTCAACGCAAGAGAGCCAACGGTCAGGACAGATCCTTCGTTGGCTCTCTTCTTTATTTTGCCGACTGCACCTGAGGAGAACTCCCCGTGGGCAGGGTTATTTGATTCTTACCCCTTTGTTGATTTGCAGACTATGTTCCTTGAGACCAGGGTTGAGCTTCCTGAGTCTGCTCACGGTGGTTCCGTTGCGCTTGGCAATGGTCGAGAGGGTATCCCCGTTCTTGATGCGATATGTTTGGGGCTTGCTACTTCTTCGTGCGTAGGCCTTGCCCCCTTTCAGTTTACGCCCTTTCTGTGCATAGGAAGAAGCCGGACGCTGGTACCTGTTTCCCTTTCGGAACTGGTAAGTATCGTCCATCGGTACTCCCATCTGGAAGTCAAACATTTCGGCCGGATTGATTGCGATCCCCATGAATCGGCATTCAAAATGTAGGTGCGGCCCGGTAGAGCGACCGGTGCTACCTCCCAACCCAATTACTTGGCCGGCTTTCACGATGTCGCCCACGTTAGCGATGCGCTTGCTCATGTGTCCATAGATCGTTTCCAATCCGTTGGGGTGGCGTACAATCACGTAGTGCCCGTATCCACCTCGCTCGAAAGAGCTCACACGCACACGACCGTCAAAGGCCGATACGATCGTATCGCCCGTACAAAGGCTCATATCCGTGCCATAATGCATGCGCCCAAAGCGACTTCTGTACCCGTAGTTGGAAGTCACGAAGCGGCTTTTGATCGGCATCACAAACCCGGAGCAGTCAATATCGTAAGTAGCAGGAATTTCTGCCGAGCTCTCTGTGAGTGGGTTGACGAAATCTCCCCAGCTATTCTCTCCATAGAGCTCTACGGCAGGGTCGGCGAGTTCTTCTGCCAACCGGCTCTCCATTAGAGCCTTCTCTCTCTCAGCTTTCTCTTTTTTCGCTTTGGCGTTGAGGTCGAGCCTATCGGCCATCAGCTTTCTCTTCGTTGTGTCGGTAGCACTCATGTAGTGCACATTTCCTACTCTCTGGTGTGCTCTGACTCCCGGACTTCCTGCCCAAGTCATTCCTATTGCGCACATGGAGCAGAATAGTAGCGTTACAATTTTTCGCGTCATCTAATTCGGCTTTAGTGTTGAACATCATACCAAGCCTACTTACGCCCCCTACAGAAGGCCTAAGTACGCCTGTGGATACGGCCCGGATCTCTATCCCAAGGCAATCGTTTCGCCCCAAAGATAGGATAAAAATCGGAAAAGCAAAGTCGCTTGTATGCCGCTTTTTCGAGTCAAAGTTCTCTCAAAGAGGTGTTTTTACTCAGTTTTGTATCTTCTCTTTTCCTTTGGATAGTTGCGTCGAATGGGTTCGGTGGAGATCAAATTTTCTCACGCGAAGGAGGATTTGCTTCGACGCGTGAGAACAAAAAATCCGACGCGTCGGATTTTTTGTTGAGACGGGAAGGAGTGGGGTAGTGGTGGCATATCCCTGTAATATGCGCTATTTGCCTATCTTTGCCCTTCACAGATTTCCTCCGTTAGTGATTTATGAGACGAAAACCTCAGCGAATACGTTTGAAGCGTGAGCATGCCGTGCGACTCTTGTTCAATGACAGGGAGTGGACAGCAATCGAGCAGTATTGTGAGGATTTTGCTGTTCGCAACAGAGGTCGATGGCTTCGCGAAACGGTGATGCGGGAGGTGATTGGCCGATTGGAGTTGAATGCGCCCTTGCTTTTCCCCGAGGAGGAAATGCAATGAAAGAGGATTTGTATGGAGATAGGCAATCATTCCGACGAAGTGTATATGCGAGTAGCTCTGGAGGAGGCGCGCTCGGCCTATGCCGAGGGTGAGGTCCCTATTGGTGCAGTAGTTGTCTGTAATGGCAAGATAATTGGTAGGGCGCACAACCGAGTGGAAGCCTTGCAGGATGTAACGGCCCATGCCGAGTTGTTGGCGATTACTTCTGCAAGTGAATATCTGGGAAGCAAGTTCTTGTCGGATTGCAGTTTGTACGTGACTGTTGAGCCTTGTACTATGTGTGCTACAGCCATCGGATGGGCAAGAGTGAGGCGACTTGTCTATGGTTGCAGCGAAGTAAAATACGGCTATAGTCACCTGGCAGGAGAGCAAGTGTTGCATAGAAGTTGTGAGGTTAGTCGTGAGTTGCTTGCTGATGAGTGTGCAAGCCTGATGCAATCCTTTTTCCGCTCCCGTCGCTGACCGTTTTACTCTCCGAATAGTTCCTATTGTAGCATCCTAATCTTGCCCCCACGTGAAGCAGTTCTTCCAGTTGATCCGTCGTTTTGTCCCCCCCTACAAGGGTTACGTTGTGTGGAGTGTGATTTCCAATATTTTTGCAGCGGTCCTTAGCCTGCTGTCGTTCTCCTTCATTATGCCGATCCTAAAGATTCTTTTTCGGATCGATGCACAGGTGACGACATTGCAGCAGGTTGGTGACTTCAGTCTCTTCTCGATGGCTTATTGGAAAGAGTGGGTCTCGGCTACTACTCACAACTTCTCCTACTATGTGAGTGAGCTGATCCGAACCGAGGGGGCCGGTACGACACTTATTCTCCTATCCATCGGGCTTATCATCATGACGGGACTGAAAGTCGCGGTTTCCTATATGGCTTTGTATGCTGTAATCCCCCTGCGTACAGGTGTAGTGCGAGATATACGCGATCAGATCAACGACAAGATCACACGTCTTGACTTGGCTTTTTTTTCCGAAGAGAGAAAGGGAGATATATTGGCTCGTATATCGGGAGATGTGAGTGAGATCGAAACTTCAGTGGTCAGTTCGATTGATGCCTTACTCAAGAACCCAATTATGATTGTCATTTACCTGATCGCTATGTTGGCAATTAGTTGGCAACTCACTTGTTTCGTCTTCGTTTTGCTACCCATTGCCGGTTTTGTGATGGGGCGAGTAGGCAAGAGCCTCAAGCGCAAAAGCTATGAGGGGCAAGAGCGTTGGGGCCAGTTGATGAGTATGGTCGAGGAGACGCTTAGTGGTCTTCGGATCGTCAAGGCGTTCAATGCCGAGCAAATCATTCGAGATCGGTTCTCCAAGGCTAACAATGCCTACCGATCACTTCTGATCCGAGTATATGGCCGTCAGCAGTTGGCCCACCCGATGAGTGAGTTTTTGGGTACTGCTACGATCGCCGTTGTGTTGTGGTACGGCGGCTCCCTTATATTGGCAAACGAATCTCAGATCGATGCCTCAGTCTTCATTTACTATCTGGTGATTTTCTACTCCTTGATCAACCCAGCTAAAGAGCTGAGCCGATCAACCTACAATGTGCAGAAGGGGATGGCTTCGCTGGATCGTATTGATAAAATCTTGTTGGCCGAGATTGATATCAATGAGCCCAAAGCACCGGCCGAATCGCGGTTTGAGAGCAAGATTGCCTACAAAAATGTGTGGTTTAGGTATTCACCCGAGGGTGAGTGGGTCCTCAAGGGCGTTAATCTGGAAGTACCAAAAGGCAAGACTGTGGCCCTGGTCGGGCAGAGTGGGTCGGGCAAGAGCACGATAGCCGATCTGCTATTGCGGTTCTATGATGTACAGGAAGGGCAGATTTGTATTGATGATGTCGATATCCGCCAGTTTAGTTTGAGGGATCTTCGAGGCCTGATTGGTTGTGTCAACCAAGAGGCAATCCTATTCAACGACAGCATCAGAGGCAACATCTCGTTCGGGCAGCCCGATGCACCCGATACCGCTATTGAGGAAGCTGCACGGATAGCTAATGCTGATGATTTCATACAGAAAATGCCGGAGCAATACGATGCCAACATTGGGGATCGTGGTACGAAGCTTTCTGGGGGGCAAAGACAGCGTTTGAGTATTGCCCGTGCGGTGCTGAAAAATCCCCCTATCCTCGTATTGGATGAGGCCACATCGGCCCTGGACTCAGGCTCGGAAAAAGCTGTGCAGAACGCTCTTGACAAATTGATGGACGGGCGTACGGCTGTCGTGATAGCGCATAGGCTGTCCACGATCTTGAGTGCCGACATGATCTATGCCCTCCAGGATGGGAAGGTCGTAGAGCAAGGCACGCACAGTGAGTTACTAGCACGTGGAGGCTATTACGCCGGTCTCTATCGAATGCAATTTGGCGATGGTGAAGCCGGTGCCACTCCTCAGTTTGAATAGTACAAGATTCCGTAGTATGAAAGCATTGATCCCGTCTCTCTGCAAAGCCTCCTCATCGATTGATCCGAGCAAGCGGGCTGTCGTTTCGGTTGAGATAGCTTGCTTGGGTTATATTCTGATCACATCAATCATCATCGCACTGAACTACGATTCCTTGCCCAAGGCAAAGTTCATGTTGGTCAATCGGGCTGAGATCTTGTTGGGAATGACCTTTTTCTACTACGTCTATAGACGTACCAAGTCCAAGCTGGCATGGATGCTTCGTGTCCTATTTCAATTGCTTTTGCTCTCGTTTTGGTACCCGGAGACTTATGAATTCCATGCTCTCTTCGGCAACTTCGACCATTTGTTTGCACGGGCGGAGCAATTCATTTTCCACTCACAGCCGGCATTGTACTTGCACAACCTGCTACCACAATGGTGGCTCAGCGAATTGTTTCACTTCTCATACTTTATCTATTTTGCCTTGTTCGTTGGGGTAACGCTTTTCTACACCGTGGTGGATTATCCCAATGCCGACCGTGTTGCTTTCGTGATCATAGCCTCGTTTTTTGCCTACTACCTTATTTATATCCTCCTTCCGGTAGCTGGCCCTCAGTACTATTTCCCAGCAATTGGATGGGACAACGCTGCGAATGGAATCTTTCCGAGTGTCGGTGACTATTTCACTCACGATGCGATGCTTGTCCCTGGCCCTGGTTACAAGGAGGGTATCTTTTACCGATTGGTGGGGATGTCCCAGCGGATGGGAGAGCGTCCGACTGCTGCTTTTCCCTCGAGTCATGTAGGGATAACAACGATCGTGATGATCTTTTTCTTCTTTGCCAAAAACGGCCGAAAGCTCTTTTGTGCTTTTCTCCCTATCTACATATGTCTTTGTATTGCCACTGTGTATATTCAGGCACACTACGTGGTAGATGTGGCAGCGGGGGTGCTAAGTGGATTTTGCTTCTGGCTCCTGGCAAATGCGATCTACAACAGAGTCTTTTACCTGACTCCTCAGAAGCCTCTTTCGATCTCGGAGAACGGACAATCCGATCCAAGCCGATAATAGTTAATAAGCACACAAGATGAACTCTTCGATCTCCTCTACTCCTCGCTACGTATTAGGTATAGACATTGGTGGCACCACTACGATTGTGGGGCTGGTGGATAGAGACGGACATATCCTGCGCAGGGAAGAGATTGCTACCAAGCAGTACTGTGACGCTGACAGCTATGTGGGCGATTTGAGTGATTGCATCAACCGAATAATCTGTGAGAGGGGAGGCTTGAATTTATTTCGGGGGATAGGGGTTGGAGCTCCTAATGCCAACTATTTCACGGGTAGGATACACGAATCCGCCAATCTGAGTTGGCTGAACGACGTGCCCCTGGCTCGGCGAATTTCCGAGAGGACTAACTTGCCTGTATCCCTTAACAACGATGCTAATGCTGCGACAATAGGCGAAATGATCTACGGTGCAGCCAAAGGGATGAGAGACTTTATCCTTATAACACTTGGTACAGGCGTAGGGAGTGGCATCGTCTCCAATGGAGAACTGGTCTATGGTCGGGATGGTTTGGCTGGGGAGCTTGGGCATGTGATTGTTCGCCCCCAAGGGCGTCCTTGCGGATGTGGCCGCCGAGGCTGTTTGGAGACATACACTTCGGCAACAGCCGTTGTGCGTACAGCCCGCGAGCTTCTCGAGGATCCGAAATTCAGGGGAGGCAGTCTTCTCCGTGAAGTAGAGCCGAGCGAATTGACCTCCAAGAGGGTTTATGAGGCAGCAACCGGAGGTGACCCTTTGGCCCTACGAGTTTTTGAATACACCGGGGAGATGTTGGGTGAGGCTTTTGCCAACTTTGTTGCCTATTCCAATCCCGAAGCGATTATCCTCTTTGGTGGATTGACCAAGGCAGGGGAGCTCTTGTTAGCTCCGACACGAAAAGCAATGCAGGAGAACCTGTTGCATGTCTATGGGGAGAGTACGAAGTTGCTTTTGTCACTTCTCCCGGAAAACGATGCTGCCGTATTGGGTGCTGCAGCTATGGGCTGGAAGGCTTGACCTCGGGCAGACCTCTTTTGCCCTTTGTTTCCGCATGATTGAATTGTAGGATTTTAACTCAGGTTATTTCTATCGAGCAGGTATGCTTGACAGGAACAAACGTGAATCCCCCCTCCATGGTCTTATCCGTGGAGGGGGGACTGATTTTTTGCTAAGCGGACCTGCCTTACACGAGTCGCTCGGCCACGTTTAGAGTACTTTGTCGAGCAGATCTTCGTCTACCAGATACGGTAGTGTGATATGGTAGTAATCGCTGTGCTCGTCGTTGAACTGAGCTGAGGTGGACATGGCGTTCTCGTTGCGTGCCCAAGAGCGGCGTGCCACTCCTCCCATAACATCCCAAAGCATAGCTGACTTTAGGATCTCATCAACTCTTTCCGATCCGTCAAGCACCATACCGAATCCCCCGTTGATCGCTTTGCCAATACCGACGCCGCCTCCGTTGTGCAGCGCAACAAGGCTCATACCTCTTGCGGCATTGCCTGCATAGCATTGTACAGCCATATCTGCCATCACGTTGCTACCGTCTTTGATATTGGAGGTCTCGCGGAACGGAGAGTCCGTACCACTCACATCGTGGTGGTCGCGTCCTAGCATGATCGGACCTACCTCGCCCTTGCGTACCATCTCGTTGAATTTGAGGGCAATCCTTAGGCGACCTTCTGCGTCTTGGTAGAGGATGCGAGCTTGCGTACCCACTACAAGCTGATTCTTCTCTGCATCGCGGATCCAGATATAGTTGTCCATATCTTGTCCTCGTCTGTTGGGGTCGATACACTCCATCGCTGCGTGGTCGGTCTTCAGCAGATCCTCGTGTTTGCCACTAAGGCATACCCAGCGGAAAGGACCGTAGCCGTAGTCGAAGAGTTCCGGACCCATGATATCTTCTACATAGCTCGGCCAGATAAAGCCATCCTTCTCATCTACACCGTTGCGGGAGATCTCTTTGACCCCGGCATCGTAGATAGACTTCATGAATGCGTTGCCGTAGTCGAAGAAGTACGTACCCTTGGCTACAAGCTTCTTCACCACATCGTAATGGCGACGCAAGCTAAGGTTTACCTCTTCCTCAAATTTTTCTCTGTCGTTGGCCAAGAGAGCAGTACGCTCTTCGAACGAAAGACTTGCAGGGCAATAACCTCCTTCGTACACTGCGTGGCAACTCGTCTGGTCGCTCAGCAGGTCAATATGGATGTTGTTGGCCACGGCATATTCGAGGAGATGCACGACATTGCCATGGAAAGCTATAGAGCAAGCCTCCTTGTTAGCCATCGCTTTTGCTGCCATGTCAAAGGCTTCCTTTTCGCTCTCGGCAATCATTTTCACCCAGCCTTGTGAATGTCTCGTTTCGATACGGGAGCTGTCCACTTCGGCTACGATAGAAACTGCACCGGCAATGTCTGCCGCTTTGGGCTGAGCTCCACTCATACCGCCAAGTCCAGAGGATACGAACAGTTTTCCTGCCAAATTCCCGTCCTGAGCAATACCCAACTGTTGTCTGCCTGCGTTGAGTAATGTATTGAATGTACCGTGTACGATCCCTTGAGGTCCTATGTACATCCATCCACCGGCAGTCATCTGTCCGTAGTTAGCTACACCCATTTGGGCTGCAATCTCCCAGTCTTTGATGTTGTCGTAGAGGCCGACCATCATGGAGTTGGTGATGATCACACGAGGGGCCGAAGGCTTAGATTTGAATAGGCCGAGGGGGTGACCACTTTCTACCACGAGGGTTTGGTCTTGGGTCATCTCCTGCAAGTATTTCATGATCAAGCGGTACTGCATCCAGTTTTGGCATACCTGGCCGGTTTCCCCATAGGTAACCAACTCGTATGGATAGAGGGCTACAGCGTGGGAGAGGTTGTTGTCGATCATTACCTGGAAGGCTTTCCCTTCGAGGCAATTGCCTTTATATTCATCGATGGATTTGGCTTTCAAGTCACCCTGTGGGCGGAAGCGGTAGCCATAGATCTTACCACGAGTTTTGAGTTCTTCGAGAAACTCCGGAGCGAGTTTAGCGTGCAGCTCCCGAGGAATGTAGCGAAGAGCATTCTTGAGTGCCACGCGTGTTTGCTGAGGATTGAGTCGGAAACCTCTGTCCGGAGCACGACGAATTCCTTCGTCGAAGGTCGGATACTCGGGGAGTTCTGCCGATAGAGAGAACTTATGAGAGAACTGTTCCATAACGATACTTTATATGTTTGTTGTTGGATAATCGAATTTTGAGTTTTAAGCGATGTCTCATCCGACCGCGAAATTAAGCATAAATACCCAAACGTCGGGTTGGAATATTTTCTTAGTCACGAGGCTTTGTTTCCTCTGTTGCTTCCCAATAGAATGCCTGAGAAGCCTATCAGATTGTCCGGGCTGTGCTTGTCAAAAAGAGCTTGCTTGGGTAGCAAAAATTTCACGCGTGGGAGCACTTGTCGCAACGCGTGAGAGCAAATCCTCCGACGCGTGAGAGTAAAACTTCTGACACGTGGGCATTTCCTCACTGTCAAATGCTTTGCGAGGAAAACTTCCTTGCCTCTCTTCAAAAAGAGACATAAGAATCACATGTATTTCATATTATTTTGACGCCTCTAATTGGATCATTTAGGCCTTTTTCTAAATACTGATGGGTGACGCATCTCGGTAGGATGGGTGAACAGCCCTCAATGGGGAACGTTTTCACCTTGGCATCGGAATATGACTGTCGGGAATTTTAACTTGATGGAAGCCGGATGAGAAAAGACGAATGACCCTAAGTGAGGAACAAGATAGGGGCATCCCCTTAGCACGATGCAAGGGTGGGGACAAGAGAAATAGGAAAAGGATACCTTTTCCTCCTATTCCCAGATGTGCCGTCAGCGGATATTCAATTTGATTTTGGCCGGTCGGCTCTCGTTTTTGAAGCGGTCAAGAGCTGTTACCAAACAAGTGTATTTCCCCTCTTTGAGGGTTGAAGGCAGAAAGATCTCGGCTTTTGGCCCTTGATATACAATGTATTCGGGGTGATCAATTCCTACTTTCTGTCCTCGGGGAATGAGATACACAACATAGAATTGGGGCTTCACCGGATCGAACGGATCAGATGCATCCTTCCAGCTAAGTCGAACGCCATCCCTGTATGTTTGCAATCGCAGTTCCGTTACTTTTTTCGGTCTGTGTTTGTGCTTGCTGTCGGCCGGTATAATGGCTATGCTGCGATGGTAGTGTAGTCTCAGGCTGTCTGCTACACCGGCCGTATTGTTCACAATCTCGTTTGCTGGCCAGTAGATAATCCCATGTGCATGTTCGCGTGAACTGATGATCTTTCGCCCGAGTTGTCTTTCGCTCATCGTCTTCTTAACATCAATACCAAAGTACAACTGAGAGCCTTTCCCCAAGTGTCGCCTCCACCAAGGAGCCAATTCCCCGAAGTCAGCTACTCGGTATCCGAATGGCCAATACAACTGGGGGGCAAGGTAGTCTATCCATTTCTCTCTATCCCAAAGTAAAACATCGGCATAAAGGTCATCGTAATTCTGCAGCCCGAATGTATTACTTCCACTTCCATCGGGGGTGGAGCGTTTGTTGCGATAGATACCGAAAGGGCTTATTCCGAAGCGTACCCACGGCTTGTTGTTTTCGATAGTCTGTCGTATCTCTGCTATGAGTTTATTTACATTGCTGCGTCTCCAATCCCCAATCTGCGACGGACTGTATCCCTCGGCCCTACCATACCGCTCGAAAGAGGCCTGGTCGGGGAAGCGCAATCCGGCTACAGGATAGGGGTAGAAGTAATCGTCCATATGCAGTGCATCAATGTCATAGCGTAGGACAAGATCGGTCACAACTCGGCAAATGTGTTCTCTGTTTTCGGGCAGGGCCGGGTCGTAGTAAAGCTGGCCGTTGTAGTTGACTACACGCTCCGGATTTTGAGAAGCTGGGTGATTGGGGGCCAGAGGCGCAGAGGCGGATGTAGCTGCACGGTAAGGGTTGATCCACGCATGCAGCTCCATTCCCAAGTTGTGGCATTGCTCAATAGCAAGAGCCAGAGGATCCCAATAGGGAGACGGAGCTTGGCCTTGACTGCCTGTCAAGAAGCGGCTCCATGGCTCTATTGAAGAGGCGTAGAAGGCATCGCTCTCTGGTCTTATCTGGAAAATTACAGCATTGCAGCCGGCTCTGTGAAGGGCTTCTATACGTTGCTTGAGTAATTCGGAAGCCTTTTGCGATCCCAATCGAGCGTACTCGTCTTGATAAACAGTTTGTATCCACGCTCCGCGAAATTCTCTTTTAGGTGGAGGCGACGATAGGTCATACTTTTGTATCCTACTGCGACAAGAAGCCAGGAAACTTAGCATCGCTACGAGGATTAAGATCGATCGAATGGATGAGGAAGGCATGGGGATAGGTTGGACTATTGGAGTAGGATAAATCGAGGGTTGGTCAGTAGATCTCTTCTCAGATACCCACTGCTACCATTTCGGCTTTGGCGCATAGCTGGTCACCAGCGCACAGTTCCATCTTTAGCCGGACTTTGCGGGAGCCAATTTCTTCCGCTTTGGCTGCGATCTTTAGCTCGACACCTTGAGGTGTAGGTTTCAAGTAGTCGATGGAGAGGTGTGCTGTGACGAATCGCCGCATAACGTCTTCTCCGTACTGTAGACCGTTCGCCACAAGGTAAAAATACGCGGCTGAGGCGGTACCATGACAATCGAAGAGCATGGCAATCATGCCTCCGTAAACTTTGCTTGGATGCCCTCCGCTGTATTCGGCCGAGGGAGTGTAGCTACAGTGTGTTGTCTGTTGATCGTCGGACGGATAGGATTTGATGTGTAATCCGTGCTCGTTTTGTGGACCGCAACCAAAGCAATGCTGGTAATCGTTGTCGTAGTACTGCTGTATGTAGTTCATTCCTGCTGAGATGTGTATGGAGGATTAAGTTTTGCGAGCGAGTTCTTACCGGTCTGAATACATTTGTTCGTAGTAGGCTTGGTAGTCCCCATCAACGATGCCTCTCACCCAATCTTGATGATCCAGATACCAGCGTATGGTCTTGACAATCCCCACGGGAAATTTCGTAGATGGTTGCCATCCCAGCTCTTTGCCTATTTTGCTCGGGTCAATTGCGTATCGAGCATCGTGTCCTAGACGGTCTTTCACGAAAGAGATCAAGCCTGGACCGATCCAGCTGAGATCTGTTTTCTTCTGCTCGCTCACCCTCAGCGTTTCTCTGTATTTGGGCTCGGTTTCCATCAGTTGACGCACGGTCGTCAGGATGATCTCGACAAGTTGCAGATTGGTGTACTCGTTGTGCCCACCTATGTTGTACACTTGCCCGATCTTTCCTCGTGTCAAAACTTCAGCGATGGCACGGCAGTGATCTTCTACATACAGCCAGTCTCTGACATTGGACCCGTCTCCGTATATCGGCAAAGGCTTAGCTTGCAAGATATTGTTCAAGACCAGAGGAATCAGTTTTTCAGGAAATTGGTACGGACCGTAGTTGTTGGAGCAGCGGGTGATCAGGGCCGGAAAGTGATAAGTCTCCACAGCCGCCTGTACAATCATATCGGCCGAAGCTTTTGCTGCACTGTAGGGGCTTCGGGGGGACAGAGGGGTTTCCTCGGTGAAAAAGCCTTCTTTGCCCAAACTGCCATAGACCTCATCTGTCGATACTTGGAGGAAACGACAATCTGCTGGCCACAGTGGATAGCCCTTTTCGTCTTTACCAGTCTGCCACAGCTTACGTGCGGCATCCATTAAAGTCTGTACGCCAATGATATTACTTCGGAGAAAAAGTTGAGGATCTTCTATGCTCCTATCTACGTGGCTTTCTGCTGCAAAGTTGACTACGTATTGAGGTTTGTATTGGGAGAAGACCTCGTCCATTGCCTCGACATCGCATATATCTGCACGCAGAAAGGAACAACGGTCACCCATGAGGTCTGCAATAGAAGCATAGTTGCCAGCGTAGGTCAATTTATCCACGACTACAATGTGCATTTGTGTCTGTCCTTCGTGGAGCATTCGCACGAAGTTTGCTCCGATGAACCCGGCAGCACCGGTGACTAAACAGGTAAGCATAAGGGCTTTTATTGTGGTTTTGATGTAACGATCTTCTGGTATTCATCCAAGCTGATACCAGATAGATCTTTGGGACTAAGAATAAAGGGTGATACTCCTTTGGCCATGCCTTGCCAGTCAATAGCTAGTTGTGGGTCATTGTATTGGATGCAACACTCAGCCCGAGGAGCGTAGAGGTTGTCTACCTTGTACTGGAAAACAACCCTGTCGCTGAGGGATAGGAAAGCATGACCAAAGCCTCGTGGAATAAATAGTTGACAGTGATTGTCTTCGCTCAACTCTACAGCGATGTGTTGGCCGAAAGTTGGGGATTCTACTCTCAGATCCACTGCAACATCGATGATTCTTCCCACAACGCAGCGAACGAGCTTGGCCTGTGCTTCCTGTCCGAGTTGCAGATGAATACCTCGAAGCACTCCCCGACAGGAGGATGACTGATTCTCTTGAACGAATCGAGCTGCATAGCCCAACTCTCTCTCCATCTCGGATTGTCTGTAGGTCTCGCAGAAGTAGCCCCTCTCATCGGAATAGATTGTAGGTTCGACCAAAAGCAAGCCTTGAATCCCTAATTGTGTATATTTCATTGAGCAAAGAAGATCGGATGGGGTTAATACGCTCTAGCGAAAAGAACTCTGCATGCCGAAGGTTTGCCTGTGACCATGCACTTGCCGGGCATTTTGTCTCCAGCCAAAGGAATACAGCGAATTGTTGCCTTGGTCTCCTCCTTGATGCGAGCCTCTGTTTCAGGGGTTCCGTCCCAATGAGCCAAGATGAATCCTCCCTCCTCTATTTTCAATTTGAATTCTTCGTAAGTATCGACAGTGGTAGTATGCTCAGATCGATATCTAAGAGCCTTGTCGTAAATGTTTGCCTGAATGTCTCCGAGCAAGTCTGCAACATATTGAGCGATTGTTTCGAGCGGGCGAGTCTCCTTGCTAAGTGTGTCTCGACGGGCTACCTCGATCGTGCCGTTTTCAAGATCCCTCGCTCCAAGAGCTAACCGTACGGGCACTCCTTTGAGCTCGTATTCACTGAATTTCCACCCGGGTTTCTTGGCATCGTTGTTATCGTATTTGACCGAAATACCCAATGCTTTAAGTTCGGTCATAATGCTCTCCACTTTTTTTGTGATTGCCGCACGTTGCTCCTCACTTTTGTAGATGGGCACAATTACAACCTGATAAGGAGCCAACATGGGAGGAAGTACAAGACCATTGTCGTCGGAGTGGCTCATGATCAAGGCCCCCATCAGCCTTGTAGATACGCCCCAGCTGGTCGCCCAAACGTACTTTTGCTCCCCATCTTTGTCCGTGAATAGGACGTTGAATGCTTTTGCAAAGTTCTGTCCAAGGAAGTGTGATGTCCCACACTGAAGAGCTTTCCCGTCTTGCATCAATCCCTCTATCGTGTAGGTATCCAACGCCCCAGCAAAGCGCTCACTTGCACTCTTGACGCCTCTGATCACGGGCATCGCCATATATTTCTCTGCAAAAGTTGCATAGACTTCAAGCATGCGTTTGGTTTCTTCTTCTGCCTCCTCTCTGGTTGCATGAGCAGTGTGTCCTTCTTGCCAAAGAAACTCTGCAGTGCGAAGAAAGAGACGAGTCCGCATTTCCCATCGTACAACGTTGGCCCACTGATTACATAGGATAGGGAGATCTCGGTGGCTCTGAATCCAATTTTTGTAAGTACTCCAAATGATGGTTTCAGAGGTCGGACGGACAATAAGTTCCTCATCCAGTTTCGCTTCGGGATCGACTACAACTCCGCTGCCATCAGGAGCATTTTTCAATCGGTAGTGAGTTACGACAGCACACTCCTTGGCGAACCCTTCTACATGCTCAGCTTCTCGGCTCAGATAACTCTTGGGAATAAACAGGGGAAAATAGGCGTTGGAGTGACCTGTCTCCTTGAACATGTCATCAAGGAAACGTTGCATCTTTTCCCATATCGCATAGCCGTAGGGCTTGATTACCATGCAGCCTCGCACAGCTGAGTTTTCCGCCAAATCGGCTTTTATCACCAAATCCTGATACCATTGCGAGTAACTAACTGATCGGGGAGTCAGTTCTTTGAGTTCTTTTGCCATGAGAAGGTGTTCTATATAATGTTCGTTTTTTCCTGTAATGCCGGTCTCCGGTCATAAAAGTCGTCCTTGCCAATTTGAGGCACTTCGACAAGAGAGACTCCTATAAGCCGTGCAAAGGTAATGAATTAGCTTGCAGCGGTGAAGTTTGAGTATGAATTACTTGCAAATAGAAGAGGGCTGCATCCATTAGGAATGCAGCCCTCTGTTGCTCTCTCTTACGGAAACGAAGAAGTTATTTCATGATTTGGGTTAAGGTTTCTTCAAGGCTCTCCATGGGTAAATCACCCATGGTTTGTATGGGAGTCCCCTTGATGGGGACAAATAGCAGCATTGGGATGCTGGAGACACCAAAGTGACGAGCTAACTGCTGTTCGTTGTCAACATTGATTTTGTAGACAATCAACTTGTCTCCATATTTCTCAGCTAATTGTTCCAGCTTTGGACTAAGTTTGCGGCAGGGGCCACACCAATCAGCGTAGAAGTCCAGAATGGCAGGTTTGTCTCCTTTGTACACAAATTCCGTGGGGTGTTGGTCGAAATCATAAACCAACTCTTTCATTTGTGCCGCAGTGATGTGCTTCACATTTGTTGCCTCGGCTTTATTGCTAGTGGCGGTCTTTTGTTTTTGTCCTCCACAGGAAGCAAGTAGAACGCCTCCGGATAGGAGTATCCCTAAAGATAGGAGGCAAATCTTGTTTGTCCACTTTGTTTTTGTCATCATATCTCTTTATTGTATTGCTACTTGCTAAACTCAGATTATGAGGAAAAGGTTGCGAAGATGGTCTGTGGGGCTTCCCGTTGTTGTGTGTTACGGATATTTCATGGATACCTCAAAAGCGCGAGGCAATCTTGCGTCCGGTGTTTCCCTCTCGCTAATGAGAAAGAAAATACCGATGTTCCAGTACATTGTATAAAAGGAAGAAGCGCATCATCCATAGAGTGTGATGCGCTTCCACTTTGATAGCTTAAGACACGACCTGTAGCCCATAGGGGAATCGAACCCCTCTTTTCAGAATGAAAATCTGACGTCCTAACCGATAGACGAATGGGCCAACGAATATCGCATCAGCGAGCGATATGCCGTGCGATGTGGCTTATGCCATTCTCGCGATTTGCTTCGCGAGCTTTGACTTGAGGTTTGCAGCCTTATTTTTATGGATTATGTTGCGCTTAGCTAGCTTGTCCAACATGGAACTCAGTCGGGGTAACAACTTTTCAGCCTCTACGCGATCCTGCATTTTGCGGAAAGCCTGCACTGCATTGCGTGCTGTGCGAGCATAATAGCGGTTGTGCAGGCGACGAGCCTTGGTCTGACGAATTCTCTTGATGGATGACTTATGATTTGCCATGCTATATCCTTTTCTTTGTTTACTACTTGTAGCCCATAGGGGAATCGAACCCCTCTTTTCAGAATGAAAATCTGACGTCCTAACCGATAGACGAATGGGCCGGCCTTGTGACCAACACCCCCTCAGGGGCGATTAGCGAGTGCAAAGATACTGCAA
Organism: Porphyromonas sp.; assembly: GCA_034181285.1. Taxonomy (GTDB): domain Bacteria; phylum Bacteroidota; class Bacteroidia; order Bacteroidales; family Porphyromonadaceae; genus Porphyromonas. Next base: position 47,392 of record JAXFND010000008.1, read on the forward strand.
TAATGTAATCCTGCAATACTTCATCCAAATTTGATCCATTTTTTATATCCTGAGATGCGGATTTGGGTGACTGCTTCTTCTCCCTTTTGTATGCCAGATGCCGGCTTCCTTTTTGGAGCCTCATCTCTGCTGTGTGGAGAGTAGTCCATTATTTCCTTGCTCTCTAGCTTTATTCCATTTGTCGATCGCATCGAGTGTGAATGAGGGTGCAAAAACACCCCCTTGCCGAGACCTCGGCAAGGGGGTGTTTTTGTTTGTCGATGACTCCTCAAACTTATGCTTGGTGGATTGCTTCTGAAGGGCAAACTCCAGCGCAGGTACCACAGTCGGTACAAGCATTAGGGTCAATTTTGTAGATATCACCCTCTGAAATTGCTGATACGGGACACTCGTCAATGCAGCTGCCACAAGCAACGCAGTCTTCTGAAATTACGTAAGCCATAATTCTACTTCTCAATTATGTGTGATACAATCGTCTTGTTTTGTTCTTTCTGAGGCAAAGGTAATACAAGAATCGAATATACCAATAAGTAGGTATTCCTTGTCATCGGTTTCCCGTTTGGATGGGGAGAGAATTGATCGTAATATCCTTGCGCTATGATTTCTAATAGCTTGGAAATTAAAAGAGTACGTTCTTTTCCGAGAAAAGGGAGTCAACGAGTTTTGACACTGCGTAGTTAGGTAGATCCTCAATAGCTATTAGGCGGTAATCCTTTATTGGTGAGTCGAGTCTGTTGCCCAGGTGTGCTCTAACACGATATAGTCGAGCATGAATCCGCTGATGAGAGAGTATGTGTACCGAGGTGTTGGTAAAGCCCACCAATTGGATTTTTCCGAACAGTTGAGATAACTCCTCCCAAATTCCATGTTGCAAGAATTCGTCGGTTTCTGCGGGAAATGCCGTTTCTATGAGAAGCGGTTGATAGAGCCCTTGCCAAATATCTCCATTGCCTCTTCGTCCGAGAAGCATCTTGGCCTCCTCCGGATCTCGGATATCTATATAGTGGAAGTAACGATTTCTGAGTTTTCCTTTGGGGCTTTTTTTCGGTAGCTCCTGAGTTAAATCCAGGCGAAGAGCCAGACAGAAAGAGGAAACAGGGCAATCCGAACAGAGAGGGGAGGACGGAAGGCATACGGTTGCTCCTAACTCCATTGTAGCGTTGTTGAATATGCGAGCTTGTCGCTTGTCCAATAGACTTTCCGCGACAAGGTCGATCTTTTTGCGTCCCTTAGGAGTGTCTACAGGTTCGGCAATTGCAGCTAATCGACTGATGACTCGTTGGACGTTCCCGTCTACAGTGGCAAAAGGTAGATTGTAGGCAAAAGAGAGAATCGCTGCGGCGGTATAGGGACCGATCCCCGGGAGGGATAGAAGAGCTTTCCTGTCTTGGGGTAGTTCTCCACCAAACTGCTCGACAATTTGTATCGCTGCGGCTCGAAGGTTGCGAGCCCGAGAGTAGTATCCCAACCCTTGCCATAGCTTGAGGACGCGATCTTCATCAGCCGAGGCTAAATCTTGAACCCGAGGAAATGCCTCAAGGAAGCGATGATAATAGGCTGTACCTTGATCTACTCTGGTTTGTTGCAAGATCACTTCGCTTAGCCAGATATGGTATGCATTCGTTGTGGCCCTCCATGGCAACGATCGGTGTCCGCGCAGATACCACCTCGACAGGGCGCGACGAAAGGCCTCCTCTCTTTCGAATGTGTCAAATGGAGAGTATGGAGACGGCATCTACTAAATCTCGATTGATCTCCTTATCACCCTTGATGGCTCGGCTAAACGGGACGTAGACCATTTGCCCGTTTCTGACGCCTATCATCACATTTCGTTGTCCTTCAGTCAGGGCCGTGATAGCTGCGATACCCATTCTGCTGGCGAGGATCCTGTCTGTGGCCGAAGGGCTGCCTCCGCGCTGGATGTGCCCCAGTATAGTCACCCGTACATCGAAGTCCGGGTACAGTTTCTTAATTCGTTGGGCTACTCCCATAGCCCCTCCCGTAACTTCACTTTCTGCCACCAATATGATGCTACTGTTTTTTGTCTTTCTCAAGCCGGCTTTGAGTGTATTGCTTAGTTCCTCTGACCCGAAGGCGCATTCTGGTATCACGGCAGCTTCGGCCCCGGTTGCTATGGCCCCATTCAGAGCCAGAAAGCCTGCGTCTCTTCCCATCACTTCCACGATAAATAGTCTGTCGTGTGAGGAAGCCGTATCGCGTATCTTGTCCACAGCTTCTACAATGGTATTCAGGGCTGTGGTGTATCCGATTGTGAGGTCCGTGCCGGACAAGTCGTTGTCGATTGTTCCGGGAAGCCCTACGACAGGGTAGTTGAATTCACTTGACAGGGCAGCGGCTCCCCGCAAAGATCCGTCACCTCCAATCACGACCAGAGCCTCAATGCCTTCCCTTGTAAGGGTCTCATAGGCCTTGGCCCTTCCGTCCAGACGGATAAACTCCTCGCATCTGGCAGTACGCAGGATAGTACCGCCCCTCTGAATGATGTTGCTTACGTCCTCGGTGCGAAACTCTCTGATGTCTCCCGAGATCAATCCAGAGAACCCCCGATAGATAGCTTTGACTTTCATGCCTTCGGCGATAGCTGCGCGTGTCACCGATCGGATGGCTGCGTTCATACCAGGGGCGTCACCGCCGGAGGTAAGCAGCCCTATGCATTTGATCTTATTCATTGTCGGATACTCACTACTTTTGGTCGTTCAAAGATATACCTAAATTGTGATGGGTGAAGAGAAAGAAGGACAAGGGGCTGCCTACGTGAGTGACATGGAGTTTGGGGAGTGTAATGTTTCTGCTCCCCACTTAGGACTGGGGCGTGTGATCGGGCTCTTCCCCTGGAATGAATTGTTTGCAGCTCTTGGTTTGCCGGGGACTTATCCGACCATCCTCTATCAATCAGAGGAAGCCGAAGCCATTTTTGAACAGTTGAGTTCCGAGTTGGCGTCTTTGGCGATAGATGAAAGGGCTTGGTATGCGATGGAACTCAATTTCGGTGCGGTTTATTCACAGCCTCCGGGGTATCTCGGAGATAGGGAGCTACGCATGATAGAGGATTCACCCATAGGCATTTTGACTATCGACCTGCATTTGCCTAAGTGTCAAGATCGAGACGAAAGTCAAGAGGCCCTGATCCGCCGACTGCTATGCCTGGCCATAGCTCGCTATCACGCCGGAGCGGAGGCCCACGGACATCGTGTGCAAATAGAGCTGATAACGGATAACTGCTATCGGCTCAGTTGAGTGAGTTGTAGCTAAACTTTCATAAGTTGCCACCTCTTGATGGAGGAGATACTATGGTGTTGGTGTGTCCATTTTGGCTCGGCATAAGGATACGAATGTTGCGGGGTAGTGATGTAAATCGATTCAGCAGGGGTGTTTTGGGGGGCGATGAATTTGAGGTAGGAGACTGAGGGGCCCGTGTTGTGAAGAGACCTGTGGCTTAACTGAGTATTGAATCAGACTTTCGCATTTTCTTCCCTCAATGTAAAGAGGGATACATTGCGCTTCGTTTGGCTGCTAATCTCGCTACAAGACCAAGTTCACAGACATACCTGTTCATCGCTTTTGTGAGAAACACGAAATTCCGACGTGCAGGAGCGGAATTTCTCACGCGTGAGAGTATTTGCTTCGACGCGTAGGAGTTTTTGCTGCTATGGGACAAGTTTGCGTCCTTCTGTGGATAGATTTTGTTACCTCTGGTCTGAGCGAGGTTTTTGGTTGCTGTGAAGGAAGAGGTTACGAAAGTAATCACTAGTGGATCAAGAGGGTATAAGTTGCAGTTTCTATCGCTTCGGGTTTCGCATGCTTGTGGAATATACGTAACGAGAAATCCGCTATCTCTTTCGTTGAGAGGATAAATGGCATTGTTTACTATACGAATGGTTGATCTTCCAGAGAATAATAGTAATATTGCCCTCCGGAATAATTTATAGGATGTTAGATATATAAGCGATGAACAAACTATCAAGACCTTTAATCCTCCTTTCTGTCGTAGTCGGACTGCTGGTCCTACCGTTGGTTTTGCATGCTCAGCAGGAGTTCCCAGGGCGACCGATGAGCTTTGCTCACCAATCGTCTACAACGTCTTTGCGATCGACTTTGGTCAATTCACAAGTGTTGGACGTACCTTTGACCGTGAGTATTGAAGACATTAAGGAAACACAGGAGTGGAGGGCGACCAGTGGGGGTGCCGCACCTCTACTGGTAGGGTACAACCTCGACCTGAATATCGATTTTGCGAAAGAGGCTCAACCGGTTCGCTTGTCGAACGGGAGAGTGATTTATCGCTTGCATCTCAGGTCGGAAGGTGCGTTGGAAGTGGCACCTCTGTATAGCGACTTCTATATCCCTCGCGGAGGGAAACTCTATACTTACGACCCTCATGGCCTAGTGCTTCGCGGTGCTTATACGCATGAGACAAATCCCGACGGAGGCCCGTTCTCTACGTCGAACGTACCCGGGGAAGAGATTATACTCGAGTATGAGCCTGATGAGTCTGGTGCAATGCCTCGCTTGCAAATTGAGCGATTGGCGCATTATTTCCGTCGTACAATGCAGGAGCGTGTAGGCGAGAGTGAGGACGCTTCTATCCCGGGAGAGACCGTGAATGTAAATTGTCCTCAAGGAGACGAGTGGAAAGAGCAGAAGGCGGGTGTTTGCCAAATGAGAATGTTTATTGGCAAGTTCGCTTATTTGTGTTCTGGAGATTTGATGAATAATACGCAGGAGGATTTTAGTCCACTGGTCCTCTCGGCTGCGCATTGTGCATCGACAAGTAGCAAGATGGAAGTCTATAGTCAGGATCTCGCACGCTGGTCGTTTTCTTTCCATTACGAAAAGCCTGGCTGCTCCAATGGGCAGTATAGTTCCTCCAAAATGGTCAAATCAGTGGTCGGGTGCGAGGTGCTGTCTTTTATCCCCATAGTGGGGATGTCGGACGGCTTGCTGCTGAAACTGAAAACAAAAGTCCCAGAGGACTATCGTGTGTACTACAATGGTTGGGATCGCTCTACGGCTATCCCCACCTCCATTGCGGGGATTCATCATCCTTCCGGTGACGCGAAGAAAATAAGTGTGGGGATAAAGGAGGGAGGTGCTCCCCAGGTTACGACTTGGCACAAGGGATTGAGCGATCAGGGGGGTAAGGATGCTCACCTTAAGTTTAGTTTCAGAGAAGGAGATACAGAGGGAGGTTCTTCCGGTTCTTCTTTGTTCAATCAGGATCAGTTGGTCGTAGGTACATTGACTGGAGGAAGCAGTGGAACTCAGATCTATGGACGATTAGCTTACCACTGGGATCAGTACAAAGACAAGGGGCCGTTGTATTGGATGGCTAAGCACCTCGATCCAAAGTCCAGCGGGAGTGCCAGAAAACTGAGAGGTATCTATCGTAATGATATGCGCCCACTCTACCCGGTTAGTAAGGTCAATGCAATGCCCACTGAACAGCCGAATCGCTTTGTCGTCGTGTGGGATGCTCCTTACAATGAAGCGTATGCCAAAGAAAAATACGGGGAAGCGAATGTGAAATATACTTTGCTTCGCAATGGTAAGCGTGTCCCGAACGCAGAAGTAAAGCGGAATGATAACCATTCTTACTACGCCTACGATGAGCCTGGCGAGTCAGACCTTGTAAATGGTAAGGTGAAGTATGCCGTTCGTGTTACTTATATGGAATTACCTGGGGACCAATCGGTCACACTTGACTCTGAGCCGGTAGCCGCGATGAAAGTCAGTCCGATCACGACAATAAGTCCTTCGGTAGATAAGCAGGATGGTGGTACGCAAGTGTCGTGGACGGCGCCTGCATTCAATCAAGAGTGGTCAAAGTTCGGCTATGAGACTGAGCCCAATTCTCTTCAACTCCGACCGATGGCCTTAAAGCGTATTCCCAAGCAGGAGAAGCAGAGCAGCGAACAGAGAGATGCTATCTACGTGGAGAAATGGATGATGGGATATTTGCCCGAAGTTATAGATGAGCAAAAGGCTACTCCCCTGTATGTGAAGCAGGTGAACTTCGTGCCGGTGAAAGAGGGTAATGCTCTCAGCCTTTTCCTCTCTTACCACTACTCACTTCTGCCGAGCAATACCACAGGAAGCGAGCCTCTGCGCGTTATCCAAAAAGTCTCAGTTTCCAAAGCCGAAGAGGGTAAATGGAAATCAGTTGTTCTGCAAACCCCGATACGTCTCGATGTTTTGCAGACTCTGATGGTCGGGTTCTCTGCTTCCAACGCAAGTTCCGATCGCCCACAAGTTAATCAGGTCGTTGCTTCCGGCTCGGATCCCTTGGCCAAGTACAATGGCCCTCAAGCGCTATTGACGAATATTGAAATCTATAGCAAGGGGATCGGGGAGAAGTTGTCCGACGAATTTGTGGACAGTCGAGACTATTTTGCCATGCGCTTGATCGTTTCTTCCGATCCCACTCCGTTGAAAGAGCCGGTTGCAAATGTTCAGTATGGAGGCGAGTTGCTTTCTGCCGTACCTATTGTAAAAGAGTACATTGTCAAGAAGGATGGTGCTGAGCTTAAGCGTCTCAAACCAAACCGATTCTCCTATTTCGACTCAACGAACACCACTGGTAGCGGGAATTATGAGATAGAGGTTGTTTATTACGATCTCTACAAACATGTGTCTGTTGAGGCTGTGCCATCAGGATCTCATCTGATCGTTTATCCCTCTGTCTTTGATCGGAGCTTGATGCTCAAGGGTAGCGATTCGGTAGATAGGGTGGAGCTATTCACCGTCGATGGAAGTCGCATTCGTTATTGGGAGGGGGTAACTTCGGACGTTACTCTCGATGTGGCTGATTTGCCTCAAGGTACCTATGTGGTTGTGTTGCACACTGCCGGTGGTAGCTATCAGCAGAAAGTGACGAAGCGGTAATCCTCGATATCTTTACTTTTGCCGAGGCGGCCTCTCTCTTTCATGGAGAGGGGTCGCCTTTTTGTTTGCCTGTATAATTGATCCGGACCCGTATGGCATCATTCCACCTTAAGCGGAATAATTGTAATATTGCGCATCCGATCGAAAATCACTTACAACAAAAAATGAGTAATGACTAAACTATCAGAAATTCTGCTTGCATCGTGTGCTGTGTTCGGACTGTTGGCAGTCCCTTGCATCTCACATGCCCAACAAGAGTTCCGTGGGCAGCCGATCAGTTTTGCCCAGAACCAGGCCGAGTTGTCTCTCCGCTCGGCTACAGCTGCGTCCTCTGTTGTGAATGTTCCTTTGACGGTCAATCTCGAAGACCAACGGGAAAGGGCTGCATGGAGTATGTCTCTCAACGAAGGTTTTGCGCCACTCCTGGTAGGCTGCAACATCGATGCTGGCATTGAGTTTGCCCAAGCCGCAGAACGCATCGTCCTGCCCGGCGGTAAAGCTATCTATCGTTTGCACCTCAAATCCGAGGGAGCTATGGAGTTGGCTCCTCTGTATAGTGAGTTTATGATTCCTCGTGGGGCCAAGCTTTATGTGTATGACCCACAAAGATCAGTGGTGAGGGGGGCCTATATGTACGAGACCAATCCTCAAGGCGGAGCCTTTTCTTCTTCTTCCGTCCCGGGAGATGAGATAATCCTTGAGTACGAGCCTAATGAAGAGGGTGAGATGCCGCGTTTGACGATCGAGAAACTTATTTATTTCTTCCGCCAAACAATGCAGGAGCAGATTGGGAAGGGGGAAGATCGTGCTTCGGCAAAACAAATAAATATCAATTGCCCGCTGGGGCGCCAGTGGCAGGATCAGAAAGCCGGTATTTGCCAGATCTTGATGGTTTTGAATGGGCAAACTTTCGTTTGCTCGGGTAGTCTGGTAAACAATACTTCAGGAAACTTTGAGCCCTATATCCTCTCGGCGGCACACTGCGCTTCTCTCACGGATCAGATGACCGTGAGTAAGACGGAACTCGCGCAGTGGCAATTCGCTTTCCACTATGAGAAGCCGAAGTGTTCCAACAGTCAGTTCAGCTCATCACAACTCACCAAGTCAATGGTTGGCTGTGAGGTTTTGTCTTTTATTCCCACGGTAGGCATGTCGGATGGTTTGCTTTTGAAATTGAAGAGCGAGGTCCCCGAGGATTATCGCGTATACTACAACGGATGGGATCGATCAGAACCCTTACCTAAGCAGGTAACGGGACTTCACCATCCGATGGGTGATGTCTTGAAGATTTCGTCGAGAGCAAAGGGCGGAAAGATTTCCAGATATACGTGGCGTCGAGGGCTTCCGACACAGGGTGGCAAGGATGCTCATATGACTTTTACCTACTTGGAGGGTGACACGGAGCCTGGGTCGTCCGGTTCTGCACTATTCAATTCCGACAAGTTGATCGTTGGTACTTTGACTGGGGCTAGTAACGGCTATCAGATTTACGGTCGATTCTTTCATCACTGGGATCAATATGCATCCAAAGGCGATTACCACCAGTTGGGCAAACTGCTTGATCCGAAAGGGAATGGATCGGCCACAAAGTTGGAAGGTGCCTATCGCAACGATATGCGTCCGCTCTATCCCGTGACCAAAGTCGAGGCAATGGCGACCAAACAGGACAACCGATTCCTTGTTATTTGGGACGCTCCGCTTAACGAAGAATATGCGCGAACCAAATATGGGAAAACCAATGTCGTCTACACTTTACTCCGCAACGGAGAGCCCGTCGAAGGCCTCCAAATAAGACGGCATGACGATGCCTCCTATTATGTGGAGGATGATATTACCGCATCCGACCTCAGGGATGGTAAAGTAACCTATGCCATACGAGTGAGCTACACAGGGTTGCCTCAGCAGCAGACTCTGGTGTATGATTCAGAGGCCGTGTCAGTTATGGGCATTCGTCCCGTTGCGAGTGTAAAGCCCTCTTCTGTGGAGCTTGTGGATGGCCATACTCGGATTAAATGGTCTGCACCGGCTTTTTACCAAGAATGGACAAAGGTAGATTACGAGACAGAGGGTAAGCCACTCGAATATCGCGCGATCCCTCTTAAGCATATCCCTCTGCAAGAAGGTCAGCCGGAAGAACAGGAAAATGCGATTTATGTAGAGAAGTGGATGATGGGTTACCTACCTGAGATGGCGGATGGGCAAACGCTGAATCCTCTCTACATCAAGCAGGTCAATTTCGTTCCGACGGAGGCAACCGACCAGTTAAGTCTTTTCCTCTCTTATCATTATTCGTTGTTGCCGTTCTCTCCGAATGTGTTCGATCCGCTGCGCCTGACACAGAAAATGTTGATACCTCAGGAGGCCGTTGGCCGTTGGCATTCGGTACCTCTCAAGAGACCGATTCGCCTTGATCCGATGCAGACGATGATGGTTGGCTTCTCCACGCCTAATCGCTCTTCTTCACTGTCCACAGTGAATCAGGTTGTTGGCTCAGGGGGCGATGAAATCGCTCAGTTCAATGCTCCGAAGGCCTTGTGTACCGGAATTGAAGAGTACGGCAAACCACGTCCGAAGGAAACTTTTGGCAAGGATTTCGTGTCTGAGACCGATTATTTTGCCCTCCGGTTGATTGTTTCTTCCGACCCTTCTCCTCTCAAGGAGCCTGTTACCGATGTGCAATACAAAGGCAAACTTCTTTCTGCTCCACCTATTGTCAGGGAGTATGTCGTGAAGAAAGATGGGGTAGAGCTCTCTCGCCTGAACCCCAATCGCTATAGCTACACAGATGAAAGCAATGCAACCGGTAAGGGGAACTATGAGATCGAAGTGATCTATCAGGACCCCTACCAAAAGTTGTCGGTCGAAGCTATCGATTTGTCAGGTAGACCCTCCGTTTATCCCTCCGTGTTTGATCAGACTTTGAGGATTAGAAATGCGGAAGCTTCGGTATCTGTCGAATTGTTTGCCATGGATGGTAGTTGCCTACGTCGTTGGGCAGATGTACAGCCGGATACATCTTTGGATGTCTCCGATTTGTCCCGAGGATCCTATGTTGTAGTCGTTGCGACTACCAACGGACGCTACCATCAAAAAGTGCTGAAGAGATAGCTCTGTTGTACTTCTGATTAAGTAGTTGAGGCGGCCTCGTTCCTTTAGGGAGGGAGGCCGCTGTCTTGTTGTTTGTCTCCCAAGTGATCAAAATGAGTTTGAAGACCTCCGGGTGAGAGGTTCTAGTGTAGTCGATTTATCTGATGTGTACGAGCCAAATTTCCGACACGTGAGAGCAAAATTTCTGACGCGTGAAAGATTTAGCTCTCACGTGTCGGAGTTTTTAGTCCTTCCGATTGAGATCGATGCGACGAATGGGAGCCGTCTGCTCGGGTCCTTAACAGAGAGATTTGCCTTGCCTTTGACCTTTGCGGGCAATCCGTTAGTCAGTCGTTGCTTTTTTCTCCGATTTAGTTTCTTTTATCCCCTTTTGTTGCTAAGTTTTACTGTTATTTCTTGTGCAAAGTTCGCGTTAGGCAGGAGGCTTTTGCTTATCTTTGGTAATCTTAGATCACCATACAGTAAAGTAACGAATATGAAAAGGACTATTCTACTATTTCTTAGTTCGATGTTGAGCATCGGTTCCATTTTTGCCGATCAGGAGATGCGGCTTTCAGGGGCAGCCGTTCGGATGGATGAATACTCGGTGTTTGAAGTTCCCTCGTCCGATGCTAGCTTGCTCACCCAAACGCCCAGCTATCCAAAAGCGGATGAGACTGTAACACAAAAGTTTGTCTTCAGTTCTTCTATCAAAGCCTCTGCCCCCATTAGTCTGCGCTTGGCTGCTCTGGGCGGGAAACTGAAGATTAAGGTTGGAGAAGGTCAAGCAACCGAGTACACGGTTTCCGAAAGCATCACGAAGTTGACTCCGGTGACTCTCCGCTCCGGGGTGGACAATCCTCGTGTAGAGATAGATGGCGCATTGATCGCAATTGATTGCAAGGGGGCGCAGCTCACGGAGATCGATTGCTCTTCAGCCACCGAACTGCAATTGTTGGAGGTTTCTGAAAATGAGCTTCAGCGGATTGATCTCTCGGCCTGCGCCAATCTGCGGTATGCCTATATGATGAACAATCAGATTGATATCCTCGTGGTTGGGCAACTTCGTGCGCTTGAGGAATTCAATGTCTCCTTCAACAAGATAAACAGCGTAGACTTGCGTCCATTGGCTTCTCTCAAGAGTTTCTCGTGCGATAGGAATATGGTCGAAGATTTGGATCTCTCGGGTAATCCTTTGCTCGAGAATTTGTACTGCAAGAAGAATAAGATTAAATCGCTGGACCTTAGCAAACAGTCGAAGCTCACGGAGCTTTCTTGTGAGGGGAACAAGATAGAGCGTTTGGACTTGTCTCATGCTCCGAATTTGAGGACGCTCTATGCCAAGGATAACGTGATGACGTCTGTAGATCTTTCCGCAAATAGGTCTTTGGAGGAGATCAACCTATCCAGCAACAAATTGAGCCGGCTAGATACGGAGTTGTGTCCTCAGTTGCTCGAGCTTTATTGCTTTGATAATGAATTGTCCGAGCTAAATCTTGATCAAAACAAACAGCTCACCACCTTGAGCTGTGGAGGCAATATGCTGCAGCGGCTTGATTTGTCCGATCTCAAATCACTGGAGTCGCTCTCCGTCAGTTTCAATCAGTTGGAAGAAATCAAGCTAAATGGTTGCAGTGCTCTGCAGTCGGCAGCTTTGGACCACAATAACCTGAAAGAAATGGATTTCGCTTCCTGCTCTTCACTTATGTTCGTTGATATCTCTTTTAATGGCTTCGTTGGAGCCAAGGCTTTGGAGACTGTCAATTCGCTACCCGCCCGCAGCTCAGAAACTCCGGGGGTATTGGTCTATCTTAATAAGCGAGAGTACTGGCAAGCGATATCGGGACCATCGAGACGACAGGCGGTATTGGTCTATCTTAATAAGCGAGAGTACCCTGAGGACGAAGAGCATAATGAATTGGATGAAGCCCTACTGGCTGCTGCTAAGGCTCGTTGCTGGACAATGCTTGACGGGGAGACGCCTCTCTCTTCTGAAGAGGTATTACCCGATCGGATGAGAGTGTATCTTGCAGATGGGGGCAGTCAAATGCTTGTCGAGGGGGCTTATGAATCAGCCATGCTCTTCTCTGTCGATGGTGTTGTCGTGTCACGGTTGCCCGCGGGACAAACTCAACTGTCTCTGAGTGGCTTGTCGAGAGGTCATTATATTTTGCAGCTTCGTCTGCCCGGAGGACAAAGCGAGGTGCACAAGATCGTTCTGCGTTAGGAAAGAGATAGGATTCCCCCGATCGGCTGAACTGATCGAGGGAATCTTGTTTGGAGATTTGTGTGCAACAAAGACGCCTTATCGTATCCCTTACGACCGCTTTTCATGTCTTTTGATGTAAGCGATGTTGATTTTTTTTTAGAGAACAGGCAGGCTCAAATGTCTGATTCTTAGTTGTATAATTGTGTGCGGAACTTTTTTGCCCACAAAATATACTCAAGGGTATTGCGTAGAATAAATATTCGTTTTACCTTTGCAGAGCAAAAGAGGAAGGACCTCTGGAGCGAAAAAGTCCGGTGTGGTAGTTCAGCTGGTTAGAATACCTGCCTGTCACGCAGGGGGTCGCGGGTTCGAGTCCCGTCCATACCGCAGGGAAGGCGTAGGTTGAGTGGTTGCTCAGTCTGCGCTTTTTCATTTTGTGCCGACCTCAAAGTTTTATTTGCTCTCTCGATAAGTAGTTATCTCCCGATTATCTCTCGGCTTGGGATTAGGCTCCTTTTGGGGTATCTTTGGCGGGCAAATAGTGTTAGCTGTCTGCGCGCGCGAATATTTCTGTTACAAAGTAGAAAGAAAGATGAGCAAGGTAAGAATTGGAGATAAGGTACGTTTTCTCGATGCCCAAGGCGGTGGAGTAGTAAAGCGCATTGTGGGAAAGGTTGCTTATGTTGAGGATCAAGACGGATTCGAGATCCCGACACCGTTGCACGAGTGTGTGGTCGTGGGAGAGAAAGATGGCTTTGCTCCAGCTTACACCCCCCCGACTTCTTTGGGAGAGAATTCTCTATCGAAACAATCCGAGCCTAAGCCTGCCGAAGACTGTGATCGAATCTCTCCTAAAACGCTCATTAGACCCGATATCATTTCGAGCCTGCCGATCCGCAAAAACGATAAGCTCAATTTGCTGCTTGCTTTCCTACCCATGGACGAGAAAAAACTGGGGCAGGAGCCGTACGAATGCTATATGGTCAATGATAGTAACTATGCAGTCTCTTTCTCTTACATGAGTAGAGAGGGAGGAGGATGGCAGCTGAGGGCAGCCGGTACGATTGAGCCTAATACGCAGATCTTCATAGAGGAGATTGCCTCTGCACAAATAAATTCAATAGAGCGCGTTTGCTTGCAATTTTTGGCCTACAAGACTAATTCGGCATACGAAATCAAGCCAGCTACATCAGTGGAACTACGCATAGATGGAGCCAAGTTCTTCAAGTTGCATGCCTTTGTCGAGAATGATTTTTTCGACGAGAGAGCTTTGCTCTATTATGCGATCAAGGACGATGTCCCTCAGCGCATGACGATGGTTTCTGCCGTGGATTTGAAGCAATCTATGCAGTCCAAGCGAGAGCTTGACATGATGGTGGAGAAACCCAAACGCTCTATTTCTTCCAAGCCGGACAATACTCCGATTGAGATAGATTTACACGCCCATTCTCTTCTGGACAGTTTGGCCGGAATGCAACCCAAAGATATTTTGGATTATCAGTTGAGAGTCTTTCACGAGACACTGGCCGAGCATAAGGGTCGGAAGGGCTGCCGCATTGTCTTTATTCATGGCAAGGGAGAAGGGGTCTTGCGCAAGGCGATCGAAACCGAACTCAAGCACAAATACAAGGGATACACTTATCAGGATGCCTCCTTCAAGGAATATGGTTTTGGAGCTACAATGGTAACGATCTATTGATGTTATGGAGATTGAACGTAAATTTCTGGTTCCAGATCTCTCCCTTCTGCCCAAACCAGTCCGTTCGTGCCGTATTGTGCAGGCTTACCTTAGGGCCGATCGCGAAGCCGTTGTGCGGATCCGGATCATTGATGCTGAAGCTTTCCTTACGGTCAAAGGCAAGAGTGATGCTTCGGGCTGTTGCCGGGAAGAGTTCGAATACCCGATCCCCAAGCAAGATGCTGAGGCTATGCTGTCGCTGTGTCTGCCCAATCGAATAGAAAAAACGCGTCTCCTGATCGAGCATGCCGGCCATCGCTGGGAAGTTGATGTCTTTGCCGCTGCACACGCAGGCTTGGTCTTAGCTGAAATCGAGTTAAGTCGAGTGGATGAGTCTTTCGTCCTCCCTCCCTGGGTGGGTCGAGAAGTAACGGGAGATACTCGCTATTACAATGCTTATCTGATCAATTCTTAATCAACAACTCAATAGCAATGAAGAAACTGTTTTACCCTTTGGCTCTGTTTTTTGTGCTGAATCTCTCTGCCTTCGCTGATGGCGGGATGTGGCTCATGCAGCAGATGCAGGCTAAGTATGAGGCGATGAAGTCGAGTGGTCTTGAGCTCGAGGCCTACGATCTCTACAATCCTGATGGTTCCTCGCTCAAGGATGCAGTGATCTTGTTTGACAATGGTTGCACCGGTGCCATTGTATCCGATCAAGGCCTCTTGCTTACCAATCATCACTGTGGATACGACCAAATTCAAAGCCATAGTTCCATCGAACATAATTACCTCAAAGACGGATTTTGGGCGATGAGCCAGCAAGATGAACTTCCTAACCCTGGCTTGGAAGTCTTGTTCATAGATGCAATTACCGATGTGACGGTGCCAGTTAGGAGGCAGCTAGCTAAGATTAAGGATCCCAATAGCATGGATTATCTCTCGCCTAAGTACCTCTCCACTTTGGTTGCGGGCATCGTAGGTAAAAAAGCTATGAAGGAAAAGGGAGTCAGGTACCTTATTAAAGCTTTTTATGGGGGTAACCAGTACTTGATGTTCAAGCAGTTGGTGTACACCGATGTGCGCTTGGTGGGAGCTCCTCCCAGCTCGATTGGCAAATTTGGTGAGGATACGGACAACTGGGCTTGGCCTCGGCATTCTGGCGACTTCTCCATTTTCCGTATCTATGCCGATAAGGACGGGAAGCCGGCAGACTATTCAAAGGATAATGTGCCCCTTAAGCCTAAGCGCTGGTTCCGTGTTTCAACCAAGGGAATCAATGAGGGAGATTATGCCATGGTGATGGGATTTCCCGGGACGACTCACCATTTCTTCACTCCGGCCGAAGTGGAGGAATGGGGCAAACTCGACAATGATATTCGCATTCGCATGCGTAGCATCCGTCAGGAGGTGATGCTTCGAGCCATGTTGGCAGATCCACAGATTAAGATCATGTATGCGGCCAAATATGCAAGCTCGCAAAATGGGTATAAGCGTGCGCAGGGAGCTAACTGGGCGATCACAAAGCGTAATTTGAAAGCGATCAAGGAGCAACAGATGAATGAGCTTCTCAGTTGGGCTGAAAAAGCAGGTGATGATCGCTACGCCGAGGCCGTAGAACAGATTCGGCGGATCGTGGATGAGCGATCGGACCTACGTACCCGTCTCAAATACTTGGAAGAGACAGCTCTTTGGGGTATCGAAGCGACCAAGTGTCGCCTCTCCGATGATGTATTGAATGCTCTCACGGTCGGTGGTAAGAAAGCCGAGGAGGCCAAGGTGGAGGTGAAGAAGATGTTTGATAAGTTCTGCAACAAAGACTATTCACCCGCTCTTGATGCGGCCATAGCTAAGGCGATGCTTTCCGAGTATTGCAAGCAGATCGATTTTAGCAGCTGGCCCGATGATCTCAAGAAAGTGCAGCAAACTTATGCTGGGAGTGTAGAGGCCTATGTCGATGCGATCTTTGCACAATCGATCTTTGTAGATAAAGTTCGTTTCGAGTCGGCCATGCAGTTATCTTCAGCCGACTTGTCGGCAAAACTCAAGACGGATCCGATTTTGTGCTATTCCAAATCCGTTGCCAAGGAGTATGAGGAACTGAAAAAACGCCTCGCTCCATACGATGCCCCGCTCAGCCGAGCACAAGAAGTCTACATTGCCGGGATGAAAAAGATGATGCCCATCGACCAAATTTGGCCGGATGCGAACCTTACGCTCCGCTTCACCTATGGACAAATGAAGGGATATTACCCCAAGGATAATGTTTATTATGGGGCACAGACAACCCTCACCGGGGTAATGGAAAAAGAGGATCCTAACAATTGGGAGTACAATGTGTCTGACAAGCTCAAGCAACTCTATCGAGACAAGGACTTTGGCTCCTATGCAATGGAGGATGGGCGGATGCCGGTGAACTTCTGTGCGACCACACACACGACTGGAGGTAACTCAGGAAGTCCTGTGATGAACGCTCGCGGTGAACTTATTGGTCTGAACTTCGATCGCAACTGGGAGGGTGTAGGCGGAGATATTGAGTATCTGCCCGACTATCAGCGCAGTATCATTTGCGATATCCGTTACCTTCTGTTTGTGATCGATAAGTATGGTAACTGTCAACGATTGATCTCGGAGATGGAGCTTAAGTAAGCAGATCGGATACATATCAGCAGGATAGGATTCTTTTAGGCCTATTCGGATAGAAAAGCCCTTGGGGATGTGTCGATAGACACAACTCAAGGGCTTTCCTTTTTGAACCGTCCGTTTGGGATTTGATTGACTAAGAACTCGAGTGAATCTATCCTTCCCAAAAAGAGTTCAATATTCTGCAACTTTGCATTCATTCCCGCTCGTTAGAAAATCGGTTGTCAAGTCGAAATGGTCTTCTTGACAAAGGGTGCTTGTCTTTCTGTGTTGAAATATCCCTTATTTATAGCCTCGCTGATGGAGCAGAGAGGGAGGCGTGAAAGATGCGATAGGAGAGAGCAAATTTTCCGACGCGTCGGAGCATTCGTTTCAACGCGTCGGAGAGAAATTCCTTTCACGTAAGAGACATGCTCGCGACCAAGTCCGATAGGAGAGGGCTTTTATTTGAGCCTTTTCCAGAACCGAGCAGACCAACCAGGAAGTGAGAAATGCGATCTGTCTACGGCCTCACAGACATTTATTTAGACTTAATACAGTGGCTCTTTTCGGTAGCAGTGGAGCTCGCACCCCTTTAGTAGAGATTCGATTTTGCTCTATGCTCTTGCTGTATATTTGTGATGTCGCTTTCCATAGAATCATATGCGGCCACTGTCGCTATCCTCGTTTTCGAGTTGGATGCGAGCCTTGTATTTTTTGCCTGTCTCGAAAGTGTAGCTAATGTTGATGCCGAACTTCCAGAGATTGTCTTTCATCACAACATTGCTTTCGTTTTGTAGGAGAACAGACGGATGCGTGTGCTGCCGGCTTTTCTCTTCCGAGAATAGATTTTCAAGGCTGGTGCGGAAAGACCAGTTCTTCCACTGATAACCAATGGCTAATCCAGAATACCAACTGTTTTTGTCCACCATGTGGCTTAGTAGTTTTTGGTAGGGAGCTGTGCATTCGACTGCGGCAAACCAAGCTTTGTAGCGATAGTTGGCCGAGATACCGCTACGTATAGACCACAGTTCGTAGCTTTGCCCATCGTAGAGTTGATAGCTTTTGTAGTTTGGTGCTACATGGAATTGCAGCGATAGATTGTCGTTGCGTAGAGGGTTGAATGCAAGGGCGATCTTGCTCCCTGCCTCCTGAGCGAATCGGGCGTTGTCTCTCTGTTGTACGAGTGCTATACGTCGATTGATTTCTTCTCGGACGAAAGTGGTAATGAAGTCGTCTTTGGAATGGCGAAAGTAGAGCCTTGAGTTGATGCTGTATAGTTCTCTGTCGAAGTTGTAGTACAGTGTGGCGTTTGTCGTGTAGCTATTTCGTAGTCGAGGATTGTTGCGGTAGTACCAGCCCTCTCTCATCTGTCGCAAGACCATTGTGGTGTTTCCAAGGTCGGGGATGTTGTTGGAGGCTTCCAATTCGAAGCGCAACCGATGTCCCTTGGGGCTACGGTAGAGGAGCTGGGCGGAGGGGCTGAAAAACAAACGATATTGTTCCTTTTCTTGTCCTTCATGTGCAGAAGCGTAGGCTAGACTAAAAGCCGGAACTAACCGGTAAGCTAGCTCGGATAACTTCCCTTCAAACGAAGCGTAAATTCTTTGTCGATATTGTCTTTGCTCGTCTTTGCTTCCCCTGTCCAAACTTCTCCCGGAAATATCAAAAAGAGCCTGCGAGTATTGGGCTTTTGTGCCAATACGGAAATATAGATGAGGGTATGAGCGCGCGTATTCGACTTGTGCGATGGCCGAGTGTTTGCGGTTGTCAGCCTTCAGGTAGTCATTGTGCAGTAGAACAGAGGGAGAGAAAAGTTCGGCTTCGTGGCTTGCCATTGTTGCTTGGACAAAGTTGGACGTCAGGACGAGATTGGAGTAGAGACGTGCTCCTTGGCCTAGTCGTCTGTCGTAGTAAAGGTCTACAACGGGGCTGAATCCACAATCCGAAGATTGGGTCTCGGAGAGTAGTTGTCGGATATTTGCTCCTGCAAATTCGTGCGCATCGGCTTTCTGTCTATTGCTATAGGTATCATAAGTTCCCGAGATAGCTGCTTGGAAGACCTGCTCTTCTTCCCCGGAGTAGGTGTAGGCTGCTTTGAGTTTATAGCCTTGGGAGTTGAAGTGGTCCTTGCGCTCGTATTCTGCTTGATAAGACTTGTCGGCAACGTAGGCGACAGACTCCTTGGTCCCTTTTCCCTTTTGAGTGTCGCGGAAGAAAGCATAAGCGAAGAGGTTAGCGCGATGTCGGCCTCGGTTGTAGCTGTAGAACCCTCTCCCGATGAAGTCCGAAGCCAGTGGTGCTGTGCCGAGGTCTGTCCCACCACTTTCCCCATCGTCCAGCGGTTTGGTGATGACATCGATCACGGCCGAGGTCGTGTGGTATCTCAGGGGAGGCAGGTCGTAGTAGTCCACGCGAATGACTTTGTGCGGAGGAATCATTTTGAGCTCTTCATTGCTTGATACAATACCGTTGAGCAAGATCAGTGGAGCCGATTCATTTGTAGCCGAAGAGATGTTCCCGCTCCGGATGTCGGGTTTGATTTGTGGGAGGGTAAATAGCAATTCTTGAGCATATCGGGCTTGGGCGATTTGTTGCTTGCTGAATTTGTAGGCCTCTTTCCCTATTTGTTCTCGTCGCCCGGCAGATACACGTACCTCGTTCAAGCCAATGCTCTGGACTTGCAATTCAATATCTTGATGTATGGCCGGCCTCAAACTATCGATAGTGAGCGTGATACTTTTCTTCTCATAGCCCAAATAGGATATTTCCATGCGGTATCGCCCGAAGGCTAAGTCTTGTATTCTGTAGTTGCCTTTCTTGTCGGAGAGTGTTCCGTCAATAGCTTTCGGCTGGTTCTCTACGAAAAGTGCCACACTTGCAAACTCCAACGGACCAGATGCTGTGTATATACGCCCCACGATACTGCCGAGTTTGCTTTGTGCCATGCTCGAGAGGGGCAACGCGCACAGTAGGACAGCAAATAGAAACGTTATTAACTTATCTTCAGACATTGCTCTGTGTTTTTTTTTGTAACGTTACTTTTCAATGGAAGAGGAAACCCCGCCTCGGCTGAATCCCTATCCACCCTAGGCTCGCCTCCCCACTATTCTACGCAACTCCGAGATCCGCCCGCG
>JAXFND010000003.1:0-9380 GCA_034181285.1 Porphyromonas sp.
GGTCAGCCGTGGGGCGTGCGATGTCAGCTTTGTTTGCTCAGGAGTAGGGCTATTGGATCTTTAGAAGGGGAAAAGGAGGAGAGATTTGCTCAAGTCTCTCCTCCTTTTATTTCGGTTTGTTCGTGAATGGTAGCGTCCCAGGCAAAGCCTGAGACGCTCGTGAGGAATTTAGTTGAGTATCGTTTCGTAGTAGAACTCGCAGATTAGACCATACATCGTTGTTATGTAAAATTTGGAGAGAGACTCAGTCACATGCTTGTTGCGTAGTTCGTAATACTTGTGGATGCCATCTTGGCCCAAATCAATGACTTCTGTATTCGCCATTTCTCTTGCCCATCGTTTAACTGTACGTATCCCCAAGCCGATGTAGAGGTTTTTTCCGAAGAACCAAACTTTGATCTCCGGATCAGTAACTTCGAAACGTCCGATCTCTCCATGCTGAGAGAAGTAGAAGAAGTTTTTCTTTTCTCCATTTTTCTGTGTGTAGGTTACATACCCATCTCCTCCCTCTTCAAATCGTCTGTCGATAGTGTACCCTCCTATTGAGGAAAAGAACGCTAATTGCTCTTTTTCCGTACTGGTTTTGTCCACATCGAAAGGTCCGACCTTAATACCCAGAGGTTGACCGAAGTTTTGGGCAAATAGATTGGCTTGTAGTGTGATGCTCGCAATAAGAGCAATCAGGACAGATGTTACCTTCCTCATAAATGATGGGGTTATTGATCAAGTGAAACTTGAGACTCTTGCGGAGTTAGTAGACAACAGCATCATAGTAGAACTCGCAAATTAAACCATACATAGTCGTTACGTAGAATTTAGAGAGAGACTCTGTCATATGCTTGTTGCGCAATTCGTAGGTCTTGTAGATGCCTTTTTGCCCTACCTCGACGACCTCTGTGTTCGCCATTTCTCTTGCCCATCGTTTGACTGTACGTATCCCTAAGCCGATATAGAGGGTCTTTCCGAAGAACCAAACTTTGATATCGGGGTCGGTAACTTGAAAGTATTCGATGTCTCCTGCCTGTGTGAAGTGGAAGAAGCTTTCTTTTTCTCCATCTTTTTTGGTGTATATCACATATCCATATCCATCGCTGTCAAAATGTCTGTCAACAGAGAACTTTAGGGGGCCGAAGAATGCTAATTGTTCTTTTTCTGTGTTGGAGGTATTCACATCGAAGGGGCCGATTTTAATACCCAGGGGTTGACCGAAGTTTTGGGCAAATAGATTGGATTGTAGTGCGATGCTCGCAATAAGAGCAATCAGGATAGATATTACCTTTTGCATACGATGAGGGGTCATTGAATGGTAGCGTCCCAGGCAAAGCCTGAGACGCTCGTGAGGAATTTAGTTGAGTATCGTTTCGTAATGAAACTCACATATCAGACCATTCATCGTTACTATTCGGAATTTAGAAAGAGCGTCAACTAGATGCTTATTGCGCAATTCGTAGATACTGAATATGCCATCTTGACCTTCTTCAATGACTTCTGTATTCGCCATTTCTCTTGCCCATCGTTTAACTGTACGTATAGCCAGGCCGACGTAGAGGTTTTTTCCGAAGAACCAAACTTTGATATCGGGATCAGTAACTTCAAAGCGCTCTATATACCCTTCTTGTATAAAGTGAAAGAAGTTATCTTGACCTCCGCCTTTCTGAGCGTAGGCTACATATCCGTCTCCTCCTTCCTCAAAGTGACGGTCGATGGTGTACCCTCTCGGGGAGAAGAAAGCCAGTTGCTCTTTTTCTGTATAAATCTTGTCTACATCAAAAGGTCCGACCTTAATACCCAGAGGTTGACCGAAGTTTTGGGCAAATAGATTGGCTTGTAGTGTGATGCTCGCAATAAGAGCAATCAGGACAGATGTTATTTGTCGCATGGTGTTTTGATTTTTATTTTTTGATTGTTGATGGTTGCGTGTAGGTATTTTTCGGGATTAATCCGAGCGAAGTTTCCGTTGGCCTTTTTCTCTTTCATATTGAGGTGAAGATGAGGATTAGGAACATCGATTGCATTGCCGGTTCTCCCCGTATATCCAATCTGATCTCCGGATTTTACACTATCTCCCAGCTTGTAGGGACGACCAGTGGCCGAATTGATAGCAATGCCTTTTCCGGATTCATTCAGATGCCAGAAACTTGTGCGAATTGTTTTTCCGTTTACTGTAGATTCAATCGTGATTCTATTTCCCGCGCCGTTGGTATCTCCTTCGTAGGAGGATGGATATATGTAACTTGTCCCACCACTGGGCTTCTTGATTGGAATTCTATTGGGTTGATTCGATACAATTTGTACGATCTTTCCGTCGAAAAGGCTGAAGACAGGCGTTCCGACTTCGGCCGCTAAGTCGATTCCATCGTGAAACTTCGTTCCTCCATTTCTCGTATATCCATAAGTTGCTCCCTTGATGTTTCCCGACCCGGTCGGAGCAAGAGCCATTTGCATGAGGGGGTTCGCCTTCCCTATGGAAAGATCTTTGCATGGTTTGTTGGGATCGTTTTCCGGAGAGGGATTGTTCCCGCCTGGGTGAGGGTTGCTCCCACCACCACCTCCTCCTCCGCCGCCCCCACCTCCGACATCTTCTATGGGGAGGTAAAAGTCGACACATTCATCCCCAATGTGGATGAATCCGAGGGTCGGGTAAACCACAAGATAGGGAAGTTGCTGTCCAACGACACTTCCGACGGTATGCGCACTCTCTCCGATTTTGACCTTCTTGTATATAGGTCGGCAAAATGAGATCCTCACCATCTTGGTCCCCTCTTTTCTTTTTGCTTCTTCTTCCGAATAGACCGTTTGGATGAGTTTTCCTTTCGAATAGGATTCGATCCACCTTATCTGTTCGGTTGCATAGTCCCGATATTCTGCTGTTCCATCGAAGTCTGTTGGAACATGCCCCACCTTATAGCGGATGGAGTCGTGCGTTGCAAGGTATTCCTTAGACGGCATCAGACTCATGTAGTACACATCCAGATCTTGGAGGATGTCGTCTACCGTTGGTGTTTTTGCCCGTATTGTAGTATGATTGGGCAGGCTGGGGGAGGAAACCTCTCCGGAAAACGAGGGATCCGAGCCTAAGATCGCTTCTTCTGCTCGTATGGGGACCTCGGTGTACATTGTTCCGTTAGAGTCAATGGCTTGTATTGCCTCGTCCCATAGGGGCTCCAATCCCTTGAAGGAAAAACTGATATTCCCTTCGTTTGCAGATCTCATTACTGAACGGCTTTGTTGGGAGGCTTGGAATAGCACTCTCATTCTTTCGAGGACCTTCTTCCCTTGATGGTTTTCTCTTAGTTCCGGTTTCGCTTGTTCGGGGAGCTCTATATCTTTCCGGCAGGATATGAGAAGCCCGATCGATAGGAGGAGCAAGGGAAGAACTCCCAGACTCCAGCTGGTTAGTTTTTTCATTTACAGTTAGTTTAGTTAGAAATTGAGGATGTTTACCTCAGGTCTGCCGCTAAGGTAGAAAATTTTGTCAAACCCGTGGTTTTATTTTACGGAGCAGAGTTGGAGGGAGGGTATAGGGGAGCTTGGATGCCTTGGCCGATGCGAAGGTGGCTGCGCTCTCGCTCGATATGGTCGTAGAGATCCGCTTGAATGAAACTATTGAGTACCTCGCTGCCTCCCTCCACAAGTAAGCTCTGAATTCTTCGCTCACATAGCCGAGCAAGAATTTCTTGTAGAGGGGCACGATCACCGGCATAGCGGATCAGTTCCCAGCCCCCTTGCTCCAAAAGTTCGGTTTTGCTCGGTTCGGCAGTCTCTGAGCAAATGAGGATGGAGGGGCGACCATAGGCTTTTGCTTCTTTGGCTTGAGAATGCAGATAGCTCTCGGTAGGGATGTTTGCTGAATGCGATAGGACGATAGGCCGAGGCGAAGGTCCTATCCAAAGTCGGTTGTTCAGACGGGGGTCATCGAGCCGTAGTGTGCGACCTCCTATCAGGATGCCATCGTGCTCTGCACGTAGCTTGTGTACAAATCGTTGCTGCCTCGCACCACTCAGGAGTAGCGGTTGTTGTCTGGAGGATTGGCGTTGGTAATCGATGAATCCGTCTGCTGTCTCCGCCCATTTGAGCGTGATGTAGGGGCGATGCTTTAAGACGGAAGAGAGAAACCCCCTGTTGAGGTATTCGGCTTCGTCTCGGAGCAAACCGACTTCTACGTAGACCCCGTGCCGGCGAAGTCGATCAATGCCTTGACCTGCTACTTGAGGGAATGGGTCCTGCATTGCAACAATGACTTCCGGAATACCTTTGTCGATGATCAGATCGGCACAGGGAGGTGTCTTGCCGTGGTGCGAACAAGGCTCGAGAGTTACATAGAGGCGGCACTCTCTCAGGTTTTGGCCTTCGGCTTGTCGGATGGCCATCACTTCAGCGTGTGGTTCACCGGCTTTGTGATGATAGCCTTCGCCTGCGATCTGTCCGGTTCGTCGGTCAACAAGTACGGCACCTACCATCGGGTTGGGAGCGGTACGTCCGATAGCCAGCTCCGCCAGTTCCAAAGCCCGTCGCATATACAAAGCCTTTGCCTCCATATTGCTACTTTTGTCCTGAGATGAATATCCACACAGCCATAGCCGTTTGCCACGAGCGTCTAACCGCGTTGTACGAGGATGAAGAGCTCCCCGAGCTTAGTCGCCTTGTTGTAGGCGAGGCAATGGGAATGAGCCATACGGAGTTGCTGCTTACCGACAAAGGTAGGGTTTTGACGGTCTCGCAGTATGCACGACTGTCGGAGATTTTACTTCGTCTACAGGCTGCCGAGCCTATCCAATACGTTCTTGGCAAGACTTTCTTTTACGATCACGAGTTTGAAGTCGGGCCTGGGGTCTTGATCCCGCGCCCAGAGACGGAGCAGCTCTGCGACCTTATTGTCAGAGCCGAGAGGCTATGCACGGGTTTGCGCTTCCTGGATGTCGGTTGTGGCAGTGGTTGCATCGCTATCAGCCTGGCAGCAGCCATTCCCCATTCCGAGGCTTGGGCTATGGATCTCTCTTCCGAAGCCTTGGCCATCGCGTCGCGTAATGCCGAACGTCTTCTTCCTGAACGGCCGATTCGTTTTGTCCAGGCTGATATGACACAGACCTCGGCCCTCTTGTCTCTGATTGATGTTCGTTTTGATTTGATTGTGAGCAATCCGCCCTATATCCGTCCGGAGGAAGCTCGGCAGATGCGCCCCAATGTGTTGGATTATGAGCCGCACTCGGCATTGTTCGCACCCGAGGGCGATCCCCTTTTCTTCTATCGTCATATAGCTGCTTTGGCTAAGGACCGCTTACTGGACGGGGGACGGATTTATCTGGAAGTAAATGAGGTATTGGCCCACGACACGGCAATACTATTCGAGGGGACCCTTTCCCAAAAGGCTCGTGTCGTGCAAGATTGGAAAGGCAAAGACCGCTTTGTGATCGTTGGTGCCTAAGGAAGTGATTGATTATGGAGAAGAGCCACCTCTACCAGTTCACGCTGAAACATTTGGCTGCCTATTGCAGCAAGGCGGAGCGTTGTAGCTACGATATTCGGCGCAAGCTATCGGTAACCGAATTGAGTGAGGAGGAGCAAGCCGAGATCTTGCAGCGTCTGCGAGCAGAGAAGTTCGTGGATGATCTGCGCTATGCGATAAGCTTCTGCCGAGACAAGTATCGCTTCAATGGCTGGGGGCAGATCAAGATCGTCCATGCTCTGCGAGCCAAACAGATCTCCTCGGAGACAGTGCAGGAGGCTCTATCCCAATTGCAATCGCAGTTAGTCGACAGAGGTGAATCTTCTGTTGAGCATTTGTATGGGCTGATGCGTCGCAAATATGAATCCATATCTGCAAGCACTCCTACGAATAAGCTCTTTGCCAAACTGATACGCTGGGCAATGTCTCGAGGTTTTGGCTATGAGGAGGCCAAGCAGGCCTATAGCAAATTGAACATAGGAGAGGTTCCGGACGAATGAAATCTTTCCATAATGACTTTTGGCGAAGGGCTTTTCCTTTTCTTCGCTCTTTACTCGATCTCTTTTTTACACCTTGCTGTGCAATTTGTGGTTGCCGACTGAGTCGCTCCGAGAGGGAGATTTGCCCGACTTGCTATGTGCAGATCCCTCTGTATTGCTGTGCCGAAGCGTACCGGATGGAGCGTTTGGAGGGGGAGGCTTACATTGCCGACTTTCACTCTCTATTTGTCTTTCGCCACGGCAACTACACACAGCGGCTCATTCACGCGCTCAAATACCATGGGAGACGAGGTGTGGGGATCGAATTGGGGCGAATAGCTGCGAGACGCTTCGGCTGGTCGCCTGAGACAATAGATCTGATCATCCCCGTGCCGATCAGCCCCAATCGCAGGCGTCAGCGAGGGTACAATCAGGCCTTCTGTATAGCCGAGGGGATAAGCCGGCAGACAGGAATACCGGCCGATGACCGCATCCTGTACAGACGTTCCGGCCATGTCACTCATACTCGTTTGTCGAGAGATAAGCGTTTGTCCTCCATTGCCGATGCTTTTGTTTGTCGTTGTCCGTCCGAACTTCGAGGCAAACGCGTTTTGATTGTGGATGATGTCTTGACGACCGGTGCCACTCTGACCGAACTGGCAGCAATGCTTGTCCGGGCCGGTTGTGGGCATATAGAGGCTTTCACATTAGCAGTCTCTCGATGAGGCCTCTTGTGCCGAACTTTCTTCTCATGGTAAGTAAAAAGCCTCGTCTGCCTCATTTCTTTTTCTCCGATCTCGTTTGCCTATCATCTTTTCCCTCAATTCGTTAAGTCTGCTTGGAGGGAGGTGCATCTTTCCGACAGGAAAGAGGTAGATCTCTCACGCGTCGGAGCAAAAATTCTGACGTGTGAGAGCGAAGAACCTCACGGGAAGGATTTCTCTTTTCTGCTCTCTCCCTCTATTGCTGTGACCGACAAACAGAAAGTAAGGGGCGGATCTATCCTTCATTGAGCTGTGAAGAGGTACGATTCTTTCATAAGTTTCTCTTAACTTTGTAGTATCAAAGCGAATGCTATGACGCAAGAGGAGCTGTACGACATCAAGAAGCTCGGCGAAAACATCGACCGGCTCATGCAGTTGGTGCGCTCCCAGGCCCAAACAATAGAGCAGCTCAAAGCTGCCATTGGGCAACAAGAGGAGCGTATCAGCCAAATGACGCTGGATACCAGGATTGCCCAGGAAAAGGCGAATACATTGCTCACCGCTCGCGCCATAGCTACAAGCCAAGAAGAAATAAAGCAGACGAAGCAACGCTTGGACTGCTTGATAGGGGATATAGACAAGTGCATAGCACTGATGGAGACTGAGTAAAGGCGACCGATGGCGTCCAGAGAACAAAATATCACACTCATTGTGCAGGGGATGCGTCTTCCCTTGCGTGTGGATAGTCGTCGCGAGCCGGATTACCGCATCGCAGCAGCTGAGCTTAATGCTCGGGCGGAAGCCTACAAGACGCAGTTTGCCGAGTTGGCTTCGACCAACCCTCAGATCTGTTTCGCGATGGCAGCCTTGGATCGTGCTTATTACCTGCATCGCACTCGTGAGGATGTCGATACACAACCTTTGATGCAGCAAGTGAAGGCTCTCAATTTGGCGATCGACGATTTCCTGAATCAGTATCGGTGAGCCTTTTGCACAGCTCTCGTAGGCTGTGAGGGGCTGTATCTCTTCCTTTCTTCTTCCTGCCTTTGATACTATGTGGGACACGCTGTGGCATGTTCCTCGTTTGGTTTGGTATATAAACGCAAAGTATAAATGGAATAACTATGCAAGGTACAGTAGTAATAGTTGCAATCATAACGTTCCTTTTGGGCTTGGGACTCGCTTGGCTCGCGCAGCGATTTGCCCTCAAGAAGAAAGCAAAGGGGATTTTGGCTGAGGCAGAAAGAGAGTCCGAGGTAGTGAAGCAGAAGAAACTCCTCGAGGTGAAAGAAAAATTTATCCAGCTCAAATCGGATTTGGAGAAGCAGGTTAATCAACGTACAGCCAAGCTACAGCAGTCCGAGAGCAAGCTGCGCAATCGTGAACGTAATCTGCTGCAGAAGCAAGAAGAGCTGACCAAGAAAAATCAGGAACTTGATGCAATACGGGAGAATCTCACGGCCCAGCTGGGGATTGTCGATAGCAAACAGACTGAGTTGGACGAGCTGTCGAGACGCCATCGCGAGCGTTTGGAGACACTCTCTGGCCTATCGGTGGAAGATGCGAAGACACAACTGATAGAGAGCATCAAAGACGAAGCAAAGACAGAGGCTTCGGGATATATCAACGATATCATCGAAGAGGCTAAAATGACGGCCAACAAGGAGGCTAAGCGTATCGTGATACAGAGCATCCAGCGAGTGGCCACAGAGACGGCTATCGAAAACTCGGTAACGGTCTTCCATATAGACAACGATGAAATCAAGGGGCGTATCATTGGTCGCGAGGGGCGCAACATTCGTGCTTTGGAAGCCGCCACGGGGATTGAAATCATCGTGGACGATACGCCGGAGGCTATTGTTCTTTCCGGTTTCGACCCGGTGCGCAGGGAGGTTGCTCGCCTTACCTTGCACCAGTTGGTACAGGATGGACGTATTCATCCGGCACGTATTGAAGAAGTTGTAGCCAAGGTGAGGAAGCAAATAGAGGAGGAAATCGTCGAGACGGGTAAGCGTACGACCATCGATCTCGGTATTCATGGATTGCATCCCGAGCTTATCCGCTTGGTCGGTAAGATGAAGTACCGTTCCTCGTATGGACAGAACTTGCTGCAACACTCTCGCGAGACAGCCAATCTCTGTGCGATCATGGCAGCAGAGTTGGGTCTCAATCCCAAGAAAGCCAAGCGTGCTGGTCTGCTCCATGACATAGGGAAGGTACCCGATGATGAACCCGAGTTGCCACACGCTCTTTTGGGGATGAAGCTTTGTCAGAAGTTTAAGGAAAAGCCCGATGTTTGCAATGCAGTCGGAGCTCACCACGATGAGACCGAGATGACCAGCCTACTTGCTCCCATTGTGCAGGTCTGCGATGCAATCAGTGGGGCTCGTCCGGGTGCTCGTCGTGAGATTGTCGAGGCTTACATCAAGCGGCTGAACGACCTGGAGCAGCTTGCTCTCTCTTATCCGGGAGTGGTCAAGACTTATGCCATCCAGGCTGGTCGCGAATTGCGTGTGATAGTGGGTGCCGAGCATACGGATGATAATTCGATTGCTACGCTCTCGAACGAAATTGCAAGGCGCATCCAAGAAGAGATGACTTACCCTGGGCAGGTGAAAATCACGGTAATACGAGAAACTCGCTCGGTAAGCTATGCCAAATAAAAAGGATTCTCGCCGGGTCTAGGGGCCTGAAGGGAGTAGGCATAAAAGGAAACGACCACACCGGATCCGGTGTGGTCGTTTCCGTTTA
>JAXFND010000025.1:0-1661 GCA_034181285.1 Porphyromonas sp.
AGCAAGCTAAAAAGCAGACCAACATCAAGGGGTGCTTATGTCCCACGACCACAAGCGGATCGCGATTCCCTGGCAGGCTTTTCCGGACGGCCGCCGCCAGCCGGTCTGACAGGCGGTCCAAGTCCTTCCAGCTGAGGGCCGAGGCCTGGCCGGTACACAGGTCGCCACCCGGTTGATTTTCATGTGTCAGTAAGCGAAAGGCTTCACCGGATCGGTGGCTTCCCCAATAGTTGATCAACGACAGCAAGATCGTATCCTCCTCTAATTAATGTCCTTAATTTTACCCCGTTCCGGCTCTTGCTACCAGTGTTAAAGGGCATCCTTTGATAAAAACGATCCCTCAATAAAAGCGGCACCTGCTCACTCGGGCAAGTGAACGATTGAGAAATTGCCGGTCTCCCCATCATCACCCGGCAGACGGAAGATGGCATGGTGGTCAAAAATTTGCACCAACCGGTAATCCTGACCCGGCTCCACCTTGTAATCGCTGACCTCTACCAGTTTGCCGGCAGCCGGCTCGTACAGAACAGGCAGGCCGGCCGATTGCAAGGCACCCATAAAGCGCTTGTTGCCTACCAGATCGAACAGCGAAAAGGCAGAATCCCGGTCTGACAGAGTGCTCAGCTCATGCTCAATCAAGGTCTTTTTCTGATCGCCCTGAATTTCGACAATTACGTCCTTAGGTTGGTCGGGGTGAGGCGGATTGGTCTCCGGCTCTACAGCATAATAGCGGTCGCCGTACTGTAGAGGTGAAAGATCGTACCCCTCCTCTGCCACAGTCCTGTAGTCAGTAGCAGAATCGGGCGTCCAAGAGCAGATCGCACAAACCTTAAAAGCGGTCCTGGCTCCCTCTTCTTGATTAACCTCGCTCAAGCGATTCCAAATCACCGCCTTGCCCGCCTCTTTTTCCAGGCTGAGCTGGGCATGTACGACCTGATCCAAAGCTGTTTTTTCTAAGACGGTCTCGCGGCCATTTTCGAGGTCGACATAGGCCACCACCGAGTTCCAATTCTGCTTTTCGTAAGCCGGGTAAATCAGGAAGGCTCGGTTGCCCTGTACAACCATTGATTCAGGGAAAAGATCCACCGGCGGCCGCTTTTCTCTAGAAGCCTCATCATATTTAACGTCCAAGAGGGACTGGGAAGATCCGTCCGGCAAGTGCTTCGTCATCAATTTCCAGCCGGTGTCCTGCGTAACAGCCGAGTTCGTCACCTCCACCCAGACCAAGCGGCTTTCGTCCGCCCAGGCCAGGCGAATAAAATAGTCGGGATCACTCACCGGTTCCAAAGCGGTGAGCTCATTATCCTTTAAATTGTAGCTGGCCAGGGTAAAGGGCGATAACCCCTCCCGGAAATTCTCCTTTTCTCCTTTAAAGGCATAAAAGTCATCCGGCGTAACAGCCAGCAAAAAGTGGCCCTCCTTCCACTCATCAAGAAAGTTACTGGGATCAAGCTCAGAAAAATGCTTGATTTCCTCAAAGTGATACTTCGGTTCCCCATTGGGATCGAAGGAGACGGTCTCGAGCTTTTGCTTCTGCCCCTGCTTTAATGCTGTGCTTTGGTCGACTGTTGTTTCTTCCGAAATGGGCTGCGAGCTGTTGACACCGGCTGTAGTTTTGTCGGTCTCCTTGGGAGCTGAACAGGCTGTGATTCCGACGAATA
>JAXFND010000014.1:0-24808 GCA_034181285.1 Porphyromonas sp.
TTGGAAGCTCTTGCCCCAAAGCGTTTTGACTGCCATCTGCAAGAGAAACGCCAGCGGGAGCAGCGATATGAGCGACAATCCCAGCCGCCAGTCCAACACTATGACAATCGCCCATAGCAAGGTGGGGAAAAGCGTTGCCGATAGGATTTCGGGCAGTCCGTGCGCCAAATAAATCTCAATTTGTTCCACATCGTGGTTGATAATGTTCACCAAGTCGCCCACCTTACGCTCCTGAAAGAAGCCGAGCGGTAGCCGTTGCAAGTGGCTCACGATACGCAACCTCAACCGTGTGAGGGCGTTGTAAGCTGAGCGGTGCGCCCGCCAGATCGAAGTTCCGTAAAACATGCCGCGAAACAGGGCAAACAGCAGCATCACCGCCCCGACAATCCAAATCATTGTAGAAGTGAGCGTATCGCTCATCAGCCTGTCCACCGCCCACACCACGAGTAATAGGGGCAGCGTGCCGAAAACAAGATGTAGTATGACCACCGCATTGGAGAGCAGGCTGCGGCTCTCCCGTTCCTCATCGAGAGGCTTGATTTTTTGTTTGTCCATATGTATGTATCGTTTTGATTTTCTAAGATGCAAAGGTGCAGAGACGCACAGGGGTAAAATAACCCGAACGAGCATAATACTATCCCGAAATGATATATCTGAAAGGGAGTTTGGAAGGATTCGTGAGTGCACACCTCTGAGGTGCCATTGTAGGGTGAGTTTAAATATCTGCCTGTAATTGAGGATCCTATAACTGATCTTGTGAGAAAGTACAAAGTCTTAGGCAAATCCCTTGGTAAAATCGACTACCTTTGCTCCACCTTCTGTGGGTGTTTGCTTGGAGCTTTGTTCTCTAATGTAGGCGGCCTGCTGGCGGTGTGTTGTGCTTCAGAGGATGATAGTATACAGACTATTGAGTGGAAACTTGTTGAAACTGCGGGTTGTACTACCGTGGCTCGTTTCTATCGTCGTGTTGTTGTCGGCGTGCGCTAGTCATAAACCTGGGATTGCAGACTCATTTTCAAAGCCTTTGCAGTTCTCTCCACCTCTTTCGAGAACCGATTCTATGTCGATAGATAACAGTCTTCCTTCTCGATCCTCCGATTCTGCGTTAACAATAGAAAATCATGACTCTGTTACTGTGCAGAGAACAGTCTCAGCAAGTAGGCCTCCTTCTTCCGATCCTTTGGAACCCCAAAAGTTATCACTTGATAGCCTTTCTATTGTCTCCCGAAAGGCTGATACGTTGAGGCCAATGGTGGTGGAAGACTCTGCTTTCATGCAAATCATAGATTACAGGGCCGCGGATTCCATGGTTATGCTTAAGACGAATCTGATTTACTTGTTTGGAGATGGTGAGGTTAATTTCCAAGATAAGGGGTTGAAGGCAAGCTTTATGAGGCTCAATGCTGATAGTTCTGTTGTTTTTGCTCGCTACATAGTCGATAGTCTTGGTCGGGCGGATCATTATCCTGTGTTTAATGAAGGAAGTACAGAGTATCAGGCCAAGACAATGAACTATAGCTTTAGAACGGGGAAAGGGTATATCAGTGGTGTTGTTACCAAGCAAGGTGAAGGTTACGTTACTGCATCTCAAACAAAAAAGATGCCGGACAACACCATGTATATGTGTGATGGCAAATATTCCACATGCGATAGGGTGGATCACCCTCATTTCTACATCAGTTTGACTAAAGCTAAAGTCCGTACACAAAAGAACATCGTCACCGGTCCTGCCTATCTCGTCGTAGCCGATGTCCCTATCTACCCTGTAGGGCTTCCTTTCGGTTTTTTTCCATTCAACTCTAAACGTTCGTCTGGAATTTTGTCTCCAAGTTATGGAGAAGAGCTTGAGAAAGGGTTCTATTTGCGCAATATGGGTTACTACTTTGCATTCAACGATTATCTGGATCTAGCTCTCACAGGAGAGGTGTACAGCAAAGGGTCGTGGGGGATCTCAGCTGTAAGCCAGTATCGCAAGAGGTACAAGTACTCCGGATCGGTGGATGCTGGTTTTTTGACCACTGTGCATGGATATAAGTTTGACCCTGAGAATTATCAGAAGAGTAAAGACTTCCATATTAATTGGTCGCATACACAGGATTCCAAGGCTGATCCCAATCGTAATTTTTCGGCTAGTGTGAACTTTTCGACTAGCAGCTATGATCGTAATTCGATATCGAGTCTTTATGGGGGACGCCAGCAATATGCACAGAATACAAAAAGCTCTAATATTAACTATAGACGCACGTTTCCAGGAACTCCATTCGCTGTCTCTACGTCTGCAAACATAGTCCAACGGACGCAAGACAGTACGATTGCTTTGACCTTACCTGATATGAATATTTCCATGAGTTCTGTCTTCCCTTTCAAACGGAAGAAGAGAGTGGGGGCAGAACGCTGGTACGAAAAGATTAAAATGTCCTATACAGGTACTTTTCGCAATCAAATCACAACCAAAGAGGACAAGCTCCTTAAGTCCAACTTGCTCAAAGATTGGCAAAATGGGGCGACTCATCGTATTCCTATTGATGCGACTTTCACGCTATTCGATTATATCAATGTGACCCCGTCGATCAACTATAGTGAGCGCTGGTATACACGTCGGATAAGCAAGGTGTACGATCCGAATATTAACCGATTGGCTGTTGCTGATACGACTCATGGGTTCTATCGAAATTGGGATTTTAATACCTCTCTCTCCTTTTCTACCTCTCTGTACGGCTTCTATACTCCATGGAAGTTCCTTTTCGGAGACAGGGTTCAAGTTATTCGTCATAGGGTGAATCCTTCCGTATCAATCTCTTACGCTCCAGATTTTGGGCAGCCATTTTTCAAATCTTGGCGCCAAATTTCTTACATAGATAGAGATGGTATCAGTCGAGTAGATTGGTATTCTCCGTATGAGAATCAATTTGTGGGTACGGCCCCAAGGGGTAAGCAGGGACTTATTAGTTTCTCGTTTTCGAATAATGTCGAAGCGAAAGTGAAATCTCGTACAGATAGTACTGGTTTTGCTAAGTGGAGCATTATTGATGATTTTACGTGGGGGACTAGCTACAATATGGCCGCAGATTCTATTCGATGGAGTAACATTAGCACTTCCCTTCGTCTGAAGTTCCCAGGCAATGTAAATCTTGCACTGAGTGGATCTTTCGATCCTTACATCTACAAGGCATTTACTCATAGTGATGGAAGTAAGAGCTTCTATAAGTCAGATAATTTGAGAATACTGAGAGGGAAGGGGATAGGAGCTTTGATCTCTACAGGTACATCTTTCTCCTATACGTTTAATAATGAAACCGTCGATAAGGTAGTTAGTCTTTTTAGAGGAGGTGGGAAGTCTCAATCAGGTGACAATAAGTCGTCTGATAGCAATGGTTCTACATCACCCAAGAAAGAGAATCCTACCAAGTCCTCGGAGGAACATCCTCCTCAAGGAGGATTGCTGGGTAAACGTCAGGGTGATTCACCTCAGGATGCTCATGGCTATTTGATCGGTAAGTTTAACTGGAACTTTACAGTGAACTATTCGGTCAATTATGGTCGAGACTCGTTTGATTATGCACGCGAGGACTTCAAATATAAGCTTACACATAACCTGAGCTTTAATGGAATGTTAAGCCCTACTGCCGGTTGGTCGGTTAACTTCCATGGGAACTACAATTTTGATCTTAAGAGGATAACGAATTTGCAGTTCAATCTGACTCGAGATATGCACTGTTGGGCTTTGACAGCGAGTTTTATTCCTGTAGGGATGTATAAGTCTTACAATATTACCATAGCTGTCAAGAGCAGCCTCTTACAAGATCTTAAATGGCAGGAAAACAGCTCTCCTTTACGAGGTTCTTCGTGGAGGTAATACCTTTTGTATTGAGTTCTCCCATACTTCAAGCCCACTCTCACTTATTGGAGGAGGGATAGATGCCTTCTTTCTCGCGAGGTAGTGGGTTGATGGACAATTGTACACTAGAGAAGGGTAAAGAAGCAAAGGAAAGGGCTGATGCTTTGTGCATCAGCCCTTTTTCATCAGACCTCATGGCCTAATTTGATAGCTAATTCAGCTGAAAATTCTCACGTGTCGCAGCACTTGCTGCGACACGTGAGAGTAAAATTTACGACGCGTTGCAGCAAAATTTGTGTCTCCGCGAGATAATCAGATTAGCTTATCAAGCCCCTTCTTTAGGTCCTCAATGATGTCTTCTACCGATTCGAGTCCCACAGAGAGACGGACAAGACCTTCAGAAATGTCACTTGCTGCGCGTTCCTCAGGGGTATAGGGTGAGTGTGTCATTGAAGCTGGATGTTGAATCAAAGTTTCTGTATCACCAAGGCTTACTGCAAGAGAGCAAAGCTCGACACTATCCATCAGCTTGATACCAGCCTCTCGCCCTCCTTTGACTTCAAATGCTATCATGGCGCCAGCTTGTTTCATGTACTTCTTAGCCAAATCATATTGAGGAAAACTCTTTAGTCCAGGGTAAGCAACATTGGAAACGGCAGGGTGCTGTTCAAGGAATTCTGCTACTTTTTGTGCGTTGCTGCAGTGGCGATCCATCCGAATGTCAAGGGTTTTCATTCCTCGATTGATCAGCCAAGCATCGAATGGGCTCATCGAAGCTCCGGTTAGGTCTTTGACACCCAGAAGTCGCACTTGGTCAATGTATTCTTTCCGACCAACAACAAATCCGGCAATAACATCTCCATGACCATTGAGGTACTTCGTGGCCGAATGCACCACAATGTCTGCTCCATATTCGAGAGGGCGAGTAAGGTAAGGTGTTGCGTAGGTATTATCCACCATTACCTGTACTCCGTCTTGTTCGTGGGCGATCTGTGCGATCACTTCGATGTCGGAGATATACATATTGGGATTGGCTGGAGTCTCTACGTAGACTAATTTAGTGTTTGGACGCATTGCTTTGCGTACCTCCTCAGGATTACGCATATCGACAAAGCTGACCTCCACTCCATAGCGGCTGAGTCCGTGCTCGAGGAAAGAAAACGTACAGCCATAAAGCGTCTTGCCTGCAACAATATGGTCTCCTGCCTGCACCAATACCCAAATGGCAGAGCTGATCGCTCCGATGCCAGAGGCCATGCTGCAAGCGGCTTCTCCCCCTTCAAGCATAGCAAGCTTTTCCTCAACCATTGTGCAGGTTGGGTTTCCTAATCTGGTATAGATATAGCCACTTTCTTCTAGAGCGAACCGTCTGCCTCCTTGAGCTGCGTTATCAAATACAAAAGTGGAGGTTTGGTAGATAGGTGCTGCGAGCGTACCGAACTCGTTTTTTGTTGATCCTGCATGAATAGCACGGGTAGCGAATCCGCTATTTTGCAGTTCTTCATTTGTCATCATGTGAATAAGAGATTTATTTGGAGAGTTTATTTAGAGGTAATATTCTTCCCATGGCTATTCAAGGAAAGAGACCGGAATCTCAAGGTAAAAAGCCCTCTCAAATCAGATTGATTCGGGAGGGCTTCACATTCATACCATTGTGTTTAAGCAATTACCAAGCGAAGAGATCGTAGGAAGACATCATCTTATTTACCTCAGCTCTTACAGTGGCAATTACCTTTTCGTCTTCAGGAGCAGAGAGTACTCGATCGATAAATTCCACGATAACCCCCATTTGATCTTCCTTTACTCCGCGAGTTGTGATCGCTGGGGTTCCGAGGCGAATACCTGAGGTTTGGAATGGGGAGCGTGTGTCAAAGGGCACCATGTTCTTGTTGCAAGTGATGTCTGCAGCTACAAGGGCCTTCTCAGCGACTTTGCCGGTGAGTTCGGGGAACTTGGTACGAAGGTCCAACAAAATACAGTGGTTGTCTGTACCTCCGGAAATCAGTTTGTATCCCTTATCCACGAGAGCCTGTGCCATTGTAGAGGCGTTGAGTTTCACCTGTTGCTGGTAAGCTTTGAACTCTGGTTGAAGAGCTTCACCGAAAGCTACAGCTTTAGCAGCAATCACGTGTTCCAGTGGGCCACCTTGTACACCTGGGAACACTGCAGAGTCGAGAAGGGCAGACATTTTCTTGATTTCTCCCTTGGGCGTTTTCTTACCCCAAGGATTGTCGAAGTCTTTCCCGATGAGAATAATACCTCCACGCGGGCCACGAAGCGTTTTATGTGTGGTTGATGTAACAATGTGAGCATATTTGAGAGGATTGTCAAGCAACTCTGCTGCAATAAGACCGGCAGGGTGAGCCATATCAATCATCAAGATAGCCCCAATTTTGTCGGCAATCTCACGCATACGTTTGTAATCCCATTCACGGCAGTATGCAGAGCCTCCACCGATGATAAGTTTGGGCCTTTTTTCTAAAGCAACGCGCTCCATCATATCATAGTCTACACGACCGTCTTCTTCGCCCACATTATACTCACAAGGCCGATAGATCAGGCCAGAACTATTGACGGGAGCACCATGAGACAAATGGCCCCCATGTGCGAGATTGAGCCCCATGAACGTATCCCCAGGTTCCAAACATGCAAGCAACACAGCCATGTTTGCTTGGGCTCCTGAGTGAGGCTGAACATTGGCCCATTCTGCATTGTAGAGCTGTTTGATACGGTCGATTGCGATTTGCTCACTTTGGTCTACAACTTCGCAACCTCCGTAATATCGCTTACCTGGGTAGCCTTCGGCATATTTATTTGTCATGTAGCTTCCCATCGCGGCCATGACCTGTTCGCTTACGAAATTCTCAGAGGCAATCAACTCAATGCCTTTGAGTTGGCGCTGATGTTCTTTCTCGATAAGGTCAAAGATTACATTGTCCTTTTTCATCGTCTTGTTTTGTTATAGAGATAAAATTATGCTTTGCTCCAATAATCTCGGGAGGTTATTTTGCTTTGTCGAGCTCTACCGTGAAATGGCGCATTACCGGCAATTCGGACTTAATGACATACCCACGGTTGATACTTTCCTTTCTATCGTATACATTCTTAACGGCAGCCGCCACAACGTCCATATGGTTGTCGGTGTAGGTACGTCTCGGAATAGCCAAACGCAGTAACTCAAGGCGCGGGTAGCGATTTTCGCGTGTGACAGGATCCCTATCTGCAAGAATAGACCCTATCTCTACACCTCTGATCCCGGCTTCCAGATATAATTCCACACCCAATGTTTGGGCTATAAATTCTTCCTTGGGCACATTCGTTAGGATTTTCTTGGCATCAAGGAAAATGGCGTGTCCACCTGCCGGACGTTGATAGGGGATTCCGTATTCATCAAGCTTGGCCCCCAAATAAGCAACCTGATGGATGCGTGAATCGAGAGTGTCAAACTCCGTCCCTTCGTCCAACCCCTGTGCAAGGGCATTCATGTCGCGTCCACTCATTCCCCCATATGTGATGTAGCCTTCATTCATGATGCAAAACATTTGGCATTTATGCCAAAGTTCTTTACTCTTGAAGGCCACAAAGCCACCCATATTCACGATCGCATCTTTCTTGCTCGACATCGTCATGATGTCAGCGTATTGATACATTTCTTTGACGATTTCCTTGATCGTTTTGTCTGCATAGCCTTTTTCACGCTGTTTGATGAAGTAGGCATTTTCGGCAAAGCGAGCAGAGTCCATCAGCAGAGGCACATTGTATTTGCGACAAAGGGCAGCCACCTCTTTGATGTTTTTCATAGAGACAGGTTGTCCTCCGGCGGTATTGTTGGTTACTGTCAGTACCACACATGGAATCTTGTCATGAGGAGTTACTTTTAGTACGCTCTCCAACTTTTCTGGATCCATGTTACCTTTGAATGGGATCTCGAGCTGTGTATCAGCAGCTTCGTCTATTGTGCAATCGGGTGCAGCACAACGCCTAAACTCGATATGTCCCTTGGTTGTGTCGAAATGAGAATTACCAGGAACGACATCTCCCTCCTTGAGGATTGCTGAGAAGAGTACATTCTCAGCAGCGCGCCCTTGGTGTGTTGGCAGGAAGTAGTCAAAGCCTAAGATATTTTTGATGGCGGCTTTCATATTATAATAAGACGATGCGCCCGCATAGCTTTCATCTCCGAGCATCATGGCTGACCACTGTCGATCGCTCATGGCTCCAGTACCAGAGTCCGTTAGCAAATCGATAAAGACTTGTTCACTCTTGAGTTGAAAGAGATTGTAATGAGCAATCTTGATCCATTCCTCGCGCTCTTGTCTTGTGCTGCGACGAATGTGCTCTACCATCTTGATACGAAACGATTCGGAAAAAGGGAGATTCATTTGTTAGTTGTTTGTGTTTTATTTTACAATGACTGTATTTTTCTTTTTTACGCGACAAATGTAGCTCTTTATTTCGACTCTACCTATCCGGTCAAATGTCCAAATGATCGCTTTCGTGAGCTTCTTTTTCGATATTCCCATAAGTGGTGAAACAAGGCGCGATCCGCATCTAAATCTTCTTTGATTAGTCAGACTTTTGGGCTTTGTGAAAGGATGAGAGATCCGATAGATGATTAACGAATCTTTCGCTATTACGTTGTTAGCTGTCATAGGATTAAAACCGTGCAGATGGCCTGCCAAAACGCCTGCTTGAAGTGATATAGAGAATATTTGAAGAAAAATAACGCAGACATATTTGCATGGAAAAGAAAAATATGTACTTTTGGGCGTTACCAATCTCGCTGAATACTTGAAGAAGGGGACAAGTTCGGTATTCTGATAGGCTTGTGTGGTAGCTTTTGCCAGAGAAATAACTAACCGTTTAACATTATAAGAGACTAAAAGCTTATGAACAAAACAGAATTTATAGCAGCCGTTGCTGAGAAAGCTGGCCTAAGCAAGGTGGATGCCCAGAAGGCGGTGAACGCATTCGCCGATGTGGTAGTTGAGACACTTAAAAAAGGAGACAAGATCGCATTGCTCGGATTTGGTACATTCTCTGTGCTTGAAAAGGGTGAACGCCAAGGTATCAATCCTGCTACTAAGCAGCCGATCACAATCAAGGCTCGCAAGGTAGCTAAATTCAAACCGGGTGCCGGTCTTGAATTGTAATTGAGTTGAAACGACAAATAGCCGAGGGGCTGTCCAAGCAAATCAGCTGGACAGCCCCTCGGCATTTTTAGCTGTAACCTGTTAGTTTTTCCGCTAATTCGTAAGGGTCCGGAGCAGAGAAGCTCCTTGTTCCTCTCCAGATAAGATACGTACAGCCTCTGTGTACTCCCGTTCTCTCTGATTCATGAGCATGTAGAATATGTCTTCGTTGTATATATTTCGGGCGATATACGCCTTTAGGAGGTGTGAAATTTGGTCTTTACTCTCAACAAATAGTTTGTCATTCCATTGTACCTGATTTTCAA
Organism: Porphyromonas sp.; assembly: GCA_034181285.1. Taxonomy (GTDB): domain Bacteria; phylum Bacteroidota; class Bacteroidia; order Bacteroidales; family Porphyromonadaceae; genus Porphyromonas. Next base: position 9,297 of record JAXFND010000014.1, read on the forward strand.
TGGCTGTCCGCTTGAGCAGGTCAAATAAAAATGGAGGGACATGGTAGTTCTTTGCGAAATCTTTTGCTTGTGGATACTCTTTGAGTAAGGCTTTTCGATGATTGTCTAGGTAGATGGGGATAATCTTAAGGAGAGAGGCTGTACTGAGCAAATCTTGTTCCAATTTTGTGAAGCGAGTTGTATCTGCTGGTACGAATAGGTCGGGCATAATACCTCCGCCTCCATAAACATTCCTTCGTTGTCGGAGGGTCTCATAGCGTAGCGAATCCGGGAATTGGATGCTGTCTGCATGCATCAGTTCTCCGTGCTTGATCCTTGTCAGGAGCTCTTCTTCATAAGCTTTGAGGTTCCCTTTGGTGTACGGCTTTTGAATACTACGGCCAGATGGGGTGTAGTACCTTGCCACAGTGATGCGGATAGATGATCCGTCGGGTAGGGGAATGGGCCTCTGTACCAACCCTTTGCCGAAGCTTCTTCTACCGATGATGAGGCCTCTATCCCAGTCTTGAATAGCCCCACTGAAAATCTCACTAGCAGACGCCGAGTATTCGTTGAGTAGCACAATTAAGGGAATCTTTTGCAGACTGGTATCATGGCTTGATGTGGCCCTCAATTCTTCGCTGAAGAACGGCTTACGGTTGTTTTTTACAGTAAGCAACTTTGTTCCTTGGGGGAGGAAACAACTCGCCATTTCTGTAGCTCCGGACATGATTCCTCCTCCATTGTACCTAAGGTCGATAATGAGGGATTGCATTCCGTAACCGAACAACTTTTGAATCCCATTTTTGAATTCGGTGAATGTATTCATGCTGAAACGGCTGAACCTCATATATCCGATATGAGTGTCGGGTACGATGTAGCAGGCTTCAAGACTATTCACTGGAATGTCTCCTCGCTCGATGATGTAGTCTTTGACTCGATTGCTACGGAGTACGGAAAGCTGTACTCGAGAGCCCTTCTCCCCTCGCAGTTTTTTGATCACAGCCGAGTTCTTGTTTTTTAGCCCGATGATGCTTTCCCCATTGATTGATATGATGCGGTCTCCTGCCATGAGACCAGCTTTATCTGATGGACCTCCAGGGATTACTTGCACAATGTATAAGGTGTCAGTGAGCAGATTGAATTGGATACCTACACCACTGAATTTCCCTTCCAAAGCCGTCATTTCCTCTTTGTTCTCTTCAGCGTCGATATATACGGAGTGGGGATCCAATTTATCCAGCATACCTCGTATAGCACCCTCTGTTAGCTTTTCTGTATCAACTGTATCTACATACAATTCCTGAATGATTCGGAGCGACTGCCCGATCTTATTGATAGCAGAGAGAGATTGAGCGGAAGATTGCCCTGACAGGAGTACGGATAGAAAGAGGACACAGAGGGAACAGAGAAATATGGATACCTTTTTCATTGAGATGTATTTGTCGTGTTGTAGGATGAATAAATAGGATCAATTGTTCATTTACAGTGAGATAGAAAGAGATCTCCATGGACGACCATAAAGTGCTGATACCGTGAAATTGTCCATCGCATGGCTTTTCAGCTCAACGGAGATGTCTATGCTGATCTTTTGTTTCAGTTCTTTCTCATTGTGTGGATTTGCCATCTTGATTATTTGTTTTTAGTCACTAATTCCGTAATACGGAAACAGCCTGATGGTGTGCCGAATTTGAGAGATAGTTGATCTCATAAGTGCGCGCTGTTGGGTCGTTTTCTTTATTCCTTCTCGCGTGGGATAGATGTAGTACTGATGGCTCGTATTTGTTTTTATCACCAATTGAAAAGGAATATAAAGTACGACTTTAACCGAGGGGAGATGCCTGTGCTCATTATCTGTGAAAGAACTGGAGGTGTTTGAATGAGTATGAAGTCGCTTTGCTCCCACGGGTCGGAGTTTTTATCCTTACGGGTCAGAAATTTCGTTGCGACGCGTCTTGTCTATTACTCCTTCCTAAGCGATTTTTATGAGGTATTGGAGTCCTCAGTGATGGGAGGTTATGTAAGCCCTAATCTCTTTACGGATTCAGGTCGAAACCTTTTGGCAAGAAATCAGTCACATCGTGGCCGAAGCGTAATAGCTCTCGGACAACCGATGAACTGATGTGGGAGAGTTGTTGCGAAGCTGGTAGGATAACCGTTTCCATCCTGGCAATATGCCGGTTGAGATCTGCCAAGGTGCGCTCCAGCTCCATATCAGCTCCGGAGCGTACTCCACGCACCAAGACCGAGGCCCCCATTTTTGCCGCAATATCAACCGTGAGTGTGTCGTAGGCCAGTACTTGTATGCGGGGATGCTCTTGGTAGAAGCATGAAATCTGCTTTACTCGCTCCTCGGGCGTGAACAGACATTGCTTACTATCGTTGATCCCGATGGCAATGATCACATTGTCGAAAAGAGCTAGCGAACGCTCCACAATGTCGGCATGTCCTCGCGTGAACGGATCAAAAGACCCTGCATAAAAGGCTGTTGTTTGCATAAATGAGAGGTGTTGGTTACCGAGAGAAGATGGCGGTTAGAGCATTTCCTCGTCTACAACTAAGTTGTCAATGATGAAATCTTGTCTCTTGGGTGTATTCTTCCCCATGTAGAAGGATAGCAAATCGGCAACGTTATCCTCTCGTTTCATCCGCACTGGCTCTAGCTTGATATTCTCTTCTGTAATTAGTTCCTTAAATTCATCGGCTGATATTTCGCCCAACCCTTTGAATCGGGTGATGTGAGCCTTCTTGCCAAGTTTCTTCAACGCTTGCAGTTTTTCACTCTCCGAATAGCAGTAGATGACCGATGGGACTGAGTTCGTCGTTATCGTCTGTTTCTTACGGGCAGATGATTGTTTCCCTTCGAAAGCTTTTCCTCTTAGCCCCTCCTTGGGTAGAGCAACCTTGAAAAGAGGAGTTTCCAACACGAAAATATGCCCACGACGAACTAGGTCGGGGAAGAACTGAAGGAAAAATGTGATCAATAGCAGGCGGATATGCATGCCATCGTTATCGGCATCAGTGGCAATGATTACACGGTTATACCTCAGGCCCTCTATCCCGTCTTCGATGTTGAGGGCTGCTTGCAGGAGGTTGAACTCCTCGTTTTCGTAAACGATCTTTTTTGTTAATCCGTAGCTGTTAAGAGGTTTTCCGAGCAAACTAAACACGGCTTGGTAGGCCGGATCGCGACTCGTAGTAATCGAACCGCTGGCCGAGTTCCCCTCTGTGATAAAAATAGATGTGCGCTCTGGTTCTTTGGCTTTTGGATCATTGAAATGCGTTGTACAATCGCGCAACTTGCGGTTGTGAAGGTTGGATTTTTTAGCCCTTTCTCGAGCTAATTTTGTCACCCCGCTCATGGCTTTGCGCTCGCGCTCGCTCTCTTGAATCTTGCGAAGCATCGTCTCGCTATCTTCACTGTGGATGTGTAGATAGTCATCGAGCTCTTTTTTGAGAAAGTCTCCGATGAACTTTTGTATGGAGGGACCACCCGGCCACATATCTCTTGACCCTAATTTGGTCTTCGTCTGGCTTTCAAATACAGGTTCCTCTACTTTGATGCTAATTGCTGCACTCATACCGGATCGGATGTCCGAGTACTCAAAACTCTTTGCAAAGAATTCTTTGATAACCCTCGCTACAGCTTCTCTGAATGCTGTGAGGTGTGTGCCTCCTTGCGTTGTGTTCTGCCCGTTCACAAAGCTATAGAACTCCTCTCCGTATTGTTGTGTATGAGTTACTACAATCTCGATATCATTGTCTTTCAAATGAATGATAGGGTAGAGGCTTTCACCTGTCATGTTCTCCCGAAGTAAGTCAGATAAACCCTCTTTTGAATTGTACGGTTTCCCGTTGTATATGATGGTCAAACCTGCATTCAAGAAGACGTAGTTTTTGACCATCGCTACGACATACTCGTCTCGATATTGGTAGTTCTTAAACAGAGAAGCGTCAGGCGTGAATGAAACTTCGGTGCCCTCTTTCCCTTCACTCGGACGCTGCTCAGATTCCTCTATGAGTTGAGCCGCTGAGAATGTGACGCTTTTGGTGGAATGCTCCCGCCAAACAGTCACCCGGAAGTGGGAGGATAAGGCATTGACTGCTTTAATGCCGACCCCATTAAGTCCAACAGACTTTTTGAAGGCCTTGGAGTCAATTTTTCCACCAGTATTCATCTTGCTCGTTGCATCCACAAGTTTACCCAATGGGATACCCCGACCAAAGTCTCTCACTGTGACAGATCCCGCAGCAATGTCAAGCCGAATTTGCTTGCCTGCCCCCATTACAAACTCATCGATAGAGTTGTCCAGTACCTCTTTGAGCAATACGTAGATACCATCGTCGGGGTAGGTCCCATCCCCGAGCTTGCCAATGTACATCCCCGGTCTGCGCCGGATATGTTCATCCCACTCAAGGGTTTTTATATCACTGTCGTTGTAGGAGACCGTACTCATTTATCAATACATTTGATATAGGCACGCCTGGTTTTGTGGTGTTTACGTTCGAAATAGTTCCACTGCATCTGCACGGCCATATTCGTCTCCAGCTCGGGATTGCTTTCAGCATACAGGACCTTGTTCTTACGGAAGATAGGGATCAGGTCATCGAATATGAGGGCATTGACTCCTTTGTTTTGATATTCGGGCAAGACCCCAATCAGGTACAGATCCACAACCTTGGGTGGGGATTTTAATGCGCGCAACAGATGCATAAATCCGAACGGCCAAAGTTTGCCTTTGGCTTTCTTGAGAGCCTTGCTTAGGTTGGGAAGAGTGATGGCAAACCCCACAACTTTGTCGTCTTCCTCCCGAACGATAGCTGTCACGAAATCTAACCGAACCATGGGCAGGTAAATCCTAATGTAGTAGTCGATCTGTGCTGAGGATAATTCCGAGAAGCCATATAGGTTGGCGTAGGCAGCGTTGAGTGTCTCAAATATAGCCCGGCCGTAACGCATGATCTCTGTCCTTGACTTGAATTTGAGAGTTTTGAGACCGTACTTCTGGCGTACTAATTCGGATATTCTAATATGTTTTTCTGGGATTTCTTTTGGCACGTAAATTTTGTACTCTTTCCAATCTTGATCTTTTACGAAGCCTATACGTTCAAGTTGCTTGGGATAGTAGGCGTAATTGTAGATAGTGGCCATTGTCCCGAGTTGGTCAAATCCTTCGACAAGCATCCCTTCGTGGTCCATATCCGTAAACCCCATCGGTCCGTGTAACATGTCCATGCCTTTAGATAGAGCCCAATCGCGAACTGCCCCAAACAACGCATCCACAACTTCGTCATCATTGATAAAATCGACAAATCCGAAACGTGCATGATTCTGATTCCATGTTTCATTGGATTTGTGATTGATGATCCCGGCGATACGTCCTACCAAGGTGTTGTTTTTGTAGGCAAGGAAATAGACTGACTCGCAAAACTCAAAGGCGGGGTTTGCATCCTTGTCGAGAGTCTGCATTTCGTCGTTGATAAGTCCTGGTACGTGATACGGATTGTCCTTGTAAAGGTCGATATTGAACTTCACAAATTTCCTTAGATCAGCCTTATCTATTACCTGTTTAATTTCTACTGCCATATTTCTTGGGTTGTGTTGTTAATGTGGAGAACCGTGTCTACACTTTCTTTTCCACGATGGCTTGCACGACATTGAGCACATAGTCTCCGAATTTCTCGCATTCGTCTATGATGTCCATGTAGTACACGGCATCCTGATATTCGTACAACTTTTCTTGCATATCGGCAAGGTTCTTGATCTTGAGACTATCCCTCAGATTATTGATTTCGTTCTCAATGTCGTAGGACTCCCGTATATCATTTGCGTTGTGTTCGTGTTGCTCCAAAATCTCATTCATGCGATCAATAGCACGGTAGCAGAGGGCGAACATTGCCTTCACCTGATCGTTTAGCTCATTGGTAAATACTGATTTACCTTCGTTGCGCCGCTTGATGCTGCGAGCGATGTTATAGCAAGCATCTCCGATGCTTTCGATTTCTGAAATGGCCCTCAGCATTACTCGCACTTCCTCTTTTGTTTCGGAACTAAGTCGTCCTTCAGCCAATTTGTTGAGGTAGGTTGCAATCTCCACTTCCATCCTGTCCGAGATATTTTCGTATTTCTCAATACGGCTGTACACAGTCGCAAATTCGCTGCTGTCTTTTTCTTGTAGAAGTTGTTCATTCATGCTGAGCATCCTGGCAACTCTTACACCAAACGTACGCACCTCTTTTTGTACCTGTACGAGGTTTAGTTCTGAGGTCGATAGCATGCCAAAAGAAACAAACCTCAAGTGAGGATCTTCCTCTTTTTTCGTCTTAGCTGGTATGAGTGTGGTACAGATCTTGACATAGATGTTCACAAAGCCAATCATTACTATCACATTACAGATATTGAATATTGTGTGGAAGGATGATAGGGCGAGGCTTACCGAAACACTCATGGATGAGAGTTCGTTGCAAATGGCATTGTATTGTGCATTGCCAGACAGTGTCCCATTTGTAATTCCGCTCATTGTAGCTGCATCGTATTGAGTAGAGAGTTCTCCAATTCTATGGAAGAGGGCATTGGGATCACCTCCTCCCATTGCTTCAGAGATCGATACAATCAGATTGTTGAATGGATAGAAAAATATAAGGGCCCAAGCCACACCGAAAAGGTTGAACATTAGATGGGACAAGGCTGCCCGTTTGGCATTGGTATTTGCATTGAGTGCGGCCAAATTCGCTGTGATCGTTGTCCCGATATTTTCCCCTAAAACCATTGCTGTGGCCACTTCAAAGGGTATCCACCCCTTTGAACACATGACCAGTGTAATGGCAACCATCGCGCTTGAACTTTGAACAAGCACGGTGAGCAATGTCCCAATACCCAGAAAGAGGAGTACAGAGCGGAATCCCATCTGGGTGTAATTCTGTAAAAAAGCCAATATGTCAGGATTGCTTTGCAGGTCAGGTGTCGACTGCTTCAAGAAGCCTAAACCAAGGAAGAGTATGGAGAACCCTAAAATAAACTCACCCCAATTTTTCCACTCATTTTTCTTAGAGAAAATAAGAGGAATCGTGAATGCAACCAAGGGCAGAGCAAAGGTCCCCAAATCTACTTTGAATCCGAAAATGGAGATAATCCAGGCAGTAACTGTGGTCCCCACATTGGCCCCCATGATCACTGAAATCGATTGAGCCAATGATAGCAATCCAGCGTTTACGAAACTGACCACCATCAAAGTTGTGGCACTGGAGGATTGGATGAGAGCCGTTATCAACAAGCCGGTGAAGACACCTAAAAAGCGGTTGGAGGTCATTACGGAGAGGATAGAGCGCATCCGCTCACCTGCAATTTTTTGCAGTCCCTCACTCATGAGCTTCATCCCATACAGAAAGATCCCTAAGGATCCAATCAGAGTCAGAAAATCTAAAAAACCGTATTCCATACAATCATTTTGAGTGGTAAATCTGGAGTTATCTGATTCGCACACAAAGTTAATCGAATTATCGTATCAAGAAGGGTGGAACCCCTCTTTTGAATCTGAAGATAGCTTCTCATTTTATTCCCTCTATTTTTCTTTTTGAGCGATAGAGGAGCTCGAGGGTTCAAAAACAATACCGAGCAAGATGATACGGTTGCTAACCGGTGATTTCAGAGAATCCAATTTATTCTTGGTAAGGACAAGAGAACATGGAATTATTAGACAGGAAGACATTCTTCGAATGGATGGAACAGCTCATGAGCCATTTCGATAAATTGAAACAGACAATTCTGTTGAAGAGAATGATTTTTTCTGGGACGCCATATCATTGTCGTACCCTACTACAACATAGGGCTGCCTTCAGAATTTCTGAAGGCAGCCCTATGTTCATGTCACAGTCTTTGCTCCCTCAAGCCTATTTTGGGAAACGTTTGGGAGTGAGTCTCGGAGCTATCGCTTGATCAGTTTCGATTTGCTGTCAGCTACAGTTACCGTATAAGTTGCAGGTGCAAGGGCGGATACGTCAATTGTTGCTCTCCCTCGACTATCAGTTTTTGTAGAAGCAACTAATTGACCATCCATAGAGAATACGAAAATCTCTACATCAGGTTTTGCCTGTTCAATGTAGGCTTTATCCTTAGTAACTGTGGGGTAAAGTTTGAACGCATTTACCTCCATTTGATTGATATTTTCTATTGTTCCAAACTCAGCTCGAACCTGGATCGGAGCATCTACAACAAAGCGTTTGAGAGATGTGATATTCAGCTCATTAGCCATTAGCCTACTTAGCTTGTATCCTTGAGTTTCGGAGACGGAAACTGTTAGTTCTGTTCCCATCCGTACTTTGGAGAGATCAGCTGCTCCATCTACTCTTATTTCTCCATTGGTAGGTGTCTGTACGGTGACAGCAAATGAGGGGTCCTCCACAGGTTCTCCTCCAGGATATACCAATCCGTTATCTATTGCTGAAATTTCATCCCAAGGATTGCCGTTGATATCCCGTACATCCCACCCTTTTGCTTTGGCAATTGCTACGTCAGATACTGTACAAACATTAGTTTCGACTTTGGCCTGAGAGTCGATTACAAAGATGTCGTCATAAAGTTTGTTCGTTGCTACCGGTAGTGATTGCATTGTCCTTGTCATTCGTTCGCCTCGAATCAAGTTCCCATAGATTTCGATGCGTTGTAACGAAGGATTTTTCGAGAAGTCTAATTCGCGGATTTTGTTCTTGTAGCAAACTACTCGTCTCAGAGTCGTGACGCGGCTGAGGTCAAGGTCAATGAGTTGCTGGTCAACAGCTGCAAACTCAGTTATTTTTCCTTTGATCGTTATTTCCGGGCTCAGGACAATCGCTTGATATTCCTCTTCGTCGTGGGGTACTAAAGGGTGGACGCCACGAATCTTAAGACCCTCGAATTGAGGCTCACTGTTCGATGCAACCCAAATAGTGATTTCTTCTCCCACGGGTATAGAAGTGGTAAATTTAATTACGCCAGATTGGGCCGATAAGGGAGAGGTAAGGGAGAAGGCAGCGAGAACAAGGAGCAGCAGGGCCGCCGAACGAAAAAAAATAGAGATCTTCATTTTTCTTGTTGTTTAGATGGATTACAGTATTCGCATTAAACTCGTTTTGGGCTATTATTCGTCTTATTTTCGCAAAGAAAGTACATGCTGAGGTGGGGATTACACAAAGAGAACGAGACGCGCTTGACCTCCCCAACACACAGATGCCCTTGTATTTGACAAAGGTAAATATATTTTGGATTGAACACCTATGTATTGGGATCGGCATAAGATGGGGGTAAATACGGCCTTTCGTAGAGATTCTCTATCTTCCCACAGGTGCAAACTGCTCCTACCATTCTGCCCCCTTAGTACGTGTTTCGGCTACTGCTGTTCGTTTTTTCTGGGCAACCGTTTTAACCACAGGGCAATGGCTTCTAAAGCATGAGGGCTGATGGTTTCCTCTATTTCGGCATACTCTGTCGGCAGGCCGGTCTTTGCTGTTTGAAACAAATGGTTTAGCTCGGGCAAAGACTGTAGTTCAAGTTTTAGTTTGGGATATAGCGATTTTATCTCTTTGGCTCGATCGATATTTTTCTTGTATGGGACCTGGCAGTCTTTCTCTCCGAAGAGTGCTAAAACGGGGCAATAGACTTGTCTTAAGTAGTCGGCCGGATCTATGTTGAGAAAGTGCCGATACCAATTTGAACAGATCTGGTCTAATTGCGTTGTTACTTGCCCATCAGTCTCACTTCTCTTTTCTACATTTTCAATCCCCATTACTCGTGCGATGAGGGGATAAAGTTGTGAGCGGAGAGACTCTGTCGAGATCGAGAGATCCGCAGCTTTGTTACAAATCGAATCGTTGACCTTTTCCGTCAAGCTGTAAAACAGGGGATTTAATCCAATTGCAGCAGCAATAGCTCTCCTTTGCTCTTTGAGTAGAGAATCACCCCTGAGGTAGGGGCCCGCCAGCGTAATGATACCTGCAAGTTTATCATCTTGAGATGCCACCATTTGAGCAATAAGACCTCCTTCACTATGACCAAGAAGAACGATTCTGTTGGGGGAGATCCTTTTGTCCTGACGCAAGGCTGCAAGTTCAACCACTATATCTCGAGCATAATCGTGTGTGGTGCATTGGGTTGGGCTTTTACCTCCCTGGCTACCATCTACACCTCGATCATCACAACGCAATACTGCCCATCCTTTGCGAGTGAGGTAGTCCGACAATACGAGGAAAGGCTTATGCCCCGCCATTTCCTCATTCCTATTCTGCTGTCCGCTACCACTGATCAGAATTACGGCCCCGACAGGCTCTTTACTTCCTTGTCGTGGGATCGTTAATGTCCCTGCAATCACCTGGGTAGAGTCAGGGCCTTGCAATAGGATTTCTTCCGAAATATAGGGGTATGGAGCTGGAGGTGTTTGGGGGCGTTTCAGTACAAGATCTCCTCGGCGAAATGTCAAGTTGAACTCCAATCCTCGTTGAGTAAAAATACCCTCGATACACTCCGACCGATAAATACCCCTATAGAATGCACCCCACTGAGGTACGCGCCAATTGATTGAATCAGATTCTATTTGGCACTGAGCAGGAAATCCTTGCACTCCCTGCTTGGGACTCCCAATCGCAGCTTCCCAAGCAGAGTCTCTCTGTTCCAGCTGAAGTACGATAGGAAGTTCTACACCCTTACTAATCTGGAGTGTGCCGATCCACCGTCCCTCCCAGTCCTGAGCTGTGGCGGGCAGGGCGACGAAGCTTAGTGCAAAGAGAACTGCGAGAAAGATCGAGTGGGGAACGAACATAACCATCGACTTCGGCATGGACACCTTTTTGCTTAAACTTCCGGTAAGCGATCTACCTCGGCCAGCCACATGCTACCGACTGCGTCACTGGGCATATGCCATTCTCCGCGAGGCGAAAGGCTTATGCATCCAACCTTGGGTCCATCGGGTAGGCAATTACGCTTGTACTGCTGAGCAAAAAAACGTTTGAAAAATATTCTCATCACAGATTTAATTTCCTTCTTACTGTATTTGCCTTCGAAAGCTACTTGAGCCAGGAAGAAAATCTTCTCTGGAGAGAACTCATTGTACAAGAAATGATAGATGAAAAAGTCATGCAGTTCATATGGGCCTACGCTCTGTTCCGTGCATTGTTCTATTTCGTCACTCTCGGATGGAAGCAGCTCGGGACTAATGGGGGTGTCAAGTACATCAAGCAAGATTTCAGTGATTTCTTTTCCCATGCTCGAGGTTTCTGCAATATGCTTCACAAGCAGTTGTACTGTTGTCTTGGGAACTCCGGAGTTGACCGCATACATGCTCATGTGGTCTCCGTTGTAGGTCGTCCATCCCAAGGCCAGCTCCGAGAGATCGCCCGTTCCGATGACTGGTGCATTGTACTTATTGCCTAAATCCATCAAGATTTGCATTCGTTCTCGCGCTTGTGCATTTTCAAATGTAAGGTCGTGTTGCATCGCATCGTGGCCTATGTCGCTGAAATGTCTGAGGCAAGCCTCTTTGATCTCAATATCCAAGCATGTGACACCTAATGCTTTCATGAGTTTGTTGGCATTCTGATAGGTACGCCCCGATGTACCGAAGCCCGGCATCGTGACGGATACAATGCCTTTGCGATCAAGACCAAGGATGTCGAATGTATAGGCCGTTACCAGCAAGGCCAGAGTTGAGTCCAATCCTCCTGAAATCCCGATGATAGCCTTGCTTGCTCCGAGATGGTGCAGGCGTTGACGCAAACCGCACACCTGAATATCAAGGATTTCCGCAGAGCGTTCTGTACGAGAGGCATCGTCGGGCATGAAAGGATTGCGCTCCACTTTTCGTGTGATGGGGTAAGATTCTTCAGACTCTCTCAGCTTGAAGGCTACCTCCACAAAGTCTTCAGTTGCCAACTGGGAAACTGCAGCTTTGAAACTACTATTGATATACCGCTCCGTTTGTACGCGCGATACATCGATGTCGCTGACAATCATTCGTTCACTGTAGTCAAACCGCTTCATTTCTTCTACAATGGTACCGAGTTCCGCGATAAAGGCTTTGCCGGTGTACACTAAGTCTGTAGAACTCTCCCCATAGCCACAAGAAGAGTAGACATAAGCACAAATACTCTGCGATGACAGACCACTGATGAGTGAACGCAAGTAAGCGTGCTTACCCGCGTTTTCGTTGCTGGCCGAGAGGTTGAATATGATTTGTGCACCATAGAGCGAGAGACGCGTCCCCGGAGTATACGGTGTCCACATATCCTCGCAAATTTCTATCCCGAAGCCGACGCTTCCACAACGGAACAGGAGGTTGCACCCAATTGGGATGCGTTCATTGCCGATTTGGATGGTCGAGTACTGGAGATCTCGAGCAGGAGAAAACCAACGTTTCTCCTGAAACTCTCGGTAGTTGGGTAGGTATGTCTTGGGGATCGCGCCTAAGATGCGTCCTTTTTGGAATACAATGGCGGCATTGAATAACTTCTCTTCCACGCGTACAGGTGCCCCTACGATTACGAGAATATTGGTATCAGCCGTTTCTTTGACCAATTGACAAAGGGCCTCTTTGGCCTTATCCAAGAGGAAAGGCTGTAGGAAAAGGTCTCCGCAGGTGTAGCCTGTAATACTCAACTCGGGAAAGCTCAATATCTCGACACCTCTTGCTTCAGCGTCCAGGATCATGGCTTTCATTCGGTCTATGTTGTAGAAACAATCCGCAACTTTTACATAGGGAACAGCGGCTGCGACTTTGACAAATCCGTATTTCATCTGTGGTACATTTTGCCTCTATTAGTTAGTCTGCAAAGGTAACAATAAAGCCCAAGTACGATTGTTGTACTTGGGCTTTGTCGTTTATCTCAAAGGGAGAATGGGCACTCCTTAATCAAGTGTGGGACCGGCGGGAACAAGAGCTTTTCCCGCTTCATTGCCACAGAACTTGACAAAGTTCTCTCGGAACAATTCTGCCAAACGGATTGCCTTCTCATTCCACTCCTTGCTGTCGGCATAAGTGTCTCGCGGATCGAGGATTGCGGAATCTACCATTGGAAGGGCTGTGGGTACTTCGAAATTGAAATAGGGGATACGCTTGGTCGGGGCCTTATCTATTGATCCGTTGAGAATCGCATCGATGATCCCTCGAGTATCTTTGATAGAAATTCTCTTGCCACTACCATTCCATCCGGTATTAACCAGATAGGCTTTTGCTCCTACTCGCTCCATTTTGCGCACCAACTCTTCTGCATATTTGGTGGGGTGCAGAGAAAGGAATGCGGCTCCAAAGCAAGCAGAGAATGTGGGGGTAGGCTCGGTAATGCCTCGCTCTGTTCCCGCAAGTTTGGCGGTGAAGCCAGAGAGGAAATAGTACTTCGTTTGCTCAGGGCTGAGGATCGATACGGGAGGTAATACCCCAAATGCATCCGCAGACAAGAAGATCACATTGTTAGCATGACCAGCTTTGGATATCGGCTTGATGATGTTCTCTATGTGGTAGATTGGATAGGAGACACGCGTGTTTTCTGTGACGGATTTGTCCGAGAAATCAATGTGCCCTTTGGGGTCTACCGTTACATTTTCGAGTAAGGCATCACGTCGGATGGCGTTATATATATCCGGTTCACTCTCCCGACTGAGATTGATGACTTTGGCATAGCATCCACCCTCGAAATTGAATACTCCATCATCGTCCCATCCATGCTCATCGTCTCCGATTAGCTTACGCTTGGGATCGGTAGACAGTGTCGTCTTGCCAGTGCCGGAGAGACCGAAGAAGATCGCGGTCTCTTTCTCATCCATACTCGTATTGGCCGAGCAGTGCATGGCCGCGATACCAGCCAGCGGAAGACGATAGTTCATGTAAGAAAACATTCCCTTCTTCATCTCTCCTCCGTACCACGTATTGAGGATCACCTGCATCTTCTCTGTTAGATTGAAGACTACAGCGGTTTCTGAGTTTAACCCAAGGGCTTGGTAGTTTTCTACCTTGGCTTTGGAGGCATTCAGCACGACAAAATCAGGCTCTCCGAAATCGGCCAATTCTTCAGCTGTGGGGCGGATAAACATATTTGTAACGAAATGAGCCTGCCAAGCGACCTCCATAATGAAACGGATCTTTAGGCGTGTATTTTTGTTTGCTCCGCAGAATCCATCTACTACAAACAGCCTTTTGTTGCTAAGTTGATCGACAGCCAACTTTTTGAGCTCGGCCCAAGCAGCTGGGCTACATGGCTTGTTGTCGTTCTTATATTCCGGGCTCGTCCACCAAATACTATCTCTCGTGATGTCGTCTTCTACCCAAAATTTATCTTTCGGGGAGCGTCCGGTGTAGACTCCCGTCATTACGTTCACAGCTCCCAATTCGGTAAGTTGGCCTTTCTCATATCCCTCCAAGCCATCTTTCAACTCTTCTTGGTAGAGCACATCGTAGGATGGGTTATGCAGGATCTCGGCATTTCCGCTGATCCCATACTTAGTCAAGTCGATCTTGTTCATAGCGAACTTATTTAGTTAGGTTTAATTGTGGTGGCAAATATGTCCGTTCCCCAAAATGGAGAAACGGCTCGCTCCGTACAAAGATATGGAAATAGCGCAATGCGACCTACGGTGCAGGGAAACATGGTAGCAAACAACGGATTTGTGACTAGGGTAGGAGTTTTTGTTCTTCCAAAGTCCACGGAAAATTCTCGTTTGTTGCAGAACTTGTTTCCGAATAGGTATACCGAAATAAAATGTGGCACGTCGGAGAAAAAGCTGCGACGCGTGGGAGTTTTTTCTTTTGGGCGTCGGATTTTTTGTTCTGACCAACGGGAACTATTAGAGGAAATGGCATTAGGGTGAGGATGAGAGGTAAGTGGATGGAAATGAGAGGGATTTACAGTATATCTCTATGGTTTGCATTGAGGGATAAAGTGTAGAAGATGTGGATTTGTGCAGAAGTTCCGTTACCAAATCGTTAGTCCATTCCTCGAATGGTAACGAAGAGGAAAGAGAAGGTAATTGACAGAAGAGTATTCGGTAACTCATCTTTCTGTAATTACGGTGCTGATGCTCTGTACCACAATGTTTTGCGTAGCTGAGACCGCTTCGGTAACGGGTAATTTTGCCCTTAAAAAAGAAGCGTATGCAAACAGACAAAATGAAGGTTTTGCTCTACCTGAAAAAGAGCGGATTGGACAAGTCGGGGCAAGCACTGATAATGGGGCGTATAACTTACGGACGAACCATCGCCCAATTCAGTTGTAAGCTCTCGTGCGACCCCAAGTTGTGGAATGCTCGTGAGAGCAGACTGAACGGCAAAAGCCGTGAAGCGGTGGCAACGAATGGCAAGTTGGAACGCTTGCTCCTCTCGGTACAGTCGGCTTATCGAGTGCTTTGTGAGCGAGGTGCTGTCTTTACAGCGACAGACATCAAGGAGCAGTTCCAAGGGAGCATGCAAACTCAAATAACCTTTTTGGAGCGATACGACCGAATGGTCAAGGAGATGGAGCAAAAGGTGGGTATAGAAATAAAGGCGACGACTTTAAACAGTTACTACACTACTCGT
>JAXFND010000006.1:0-71446 GCA_034181285.1 Porphyromonas sp.
AACCGTCGTCTATATTTCAATCCCGGGTAAGGTTCCTCGCGTATCATCGAATTAAACCACATGTTCCTCCGCTTGTGCGGGCCCCCGTCAATTCCTTTGAGTTTCATCGTTGCCGACGTACTCCCCAGGTGGATTACTTAACGCTTTCGCTAAGAAGCATACTATCATATCGCATACTCCGAGTAATCATCGTTTACGGCGTGGACTACCAGGGTATCTAATCCTGTTTGATACCCACGCTTTCGTGCTTCAGTGTCAGATATAGCCCGGTAAGCTGCCTTCGCAATCGGGGTTCTGTATGATATCTATGCATTTCACCGCTACACCATACATTCCGCCTACCTATTCTACTCTCTAGTAACACAGTTTCAACGGCATGCTCGGGGTTGAGCCCCGAGGTTTCACCACTGACTTATGTCACAACCTACGCACCCTTTAAACCCAATAAATCCGGATAACGCTCGCATCCTCCGTATTACCGCGGCTGCTGGCACGGAGTTAGCCGATGCTTATTCGTAGGGTACTTGCAATTGCATACTCGTATGCCTTTTTACTCCCCTACAAAAGAGGTTTACAATCCTTAGGACCGTCTGCCCTCACGCGACTTGGCTGGTTCAGGCTCTCGCCCATTGACCAATATTCCTCACTGCTGCCTCCCGTAGGAGTCTGGTCCGTGTCTCAGTACCAGTGTGGGGGTTAAACCTCTCAGTTCCCCTATCCATCGTCGCCTTGGTAAGCCGTGACCCTACCAACTAGCTAATGGAACGCATGCCCATCTATCAGCGAATTTCTTTCCTTTATCCCCCATGCGAAAAAATAAAGTATATCGGGTATTAGGCCGGCTTTCACCGGGTTATCCCCGTCTGATAGGTAGATTACATACGCGTTACGCACCCGTGCGCCGGTCGCCGAACATAAATAGCAAGCTATCTACTCGATGCCCCTCGACTTGCATGTGTTAAGCCTATCGCTAGCGTTCATCCTGAGCCAGGATCAAACTCTCCATTGTTATTTTGTTTCTTTTGTTTGCCTGTATTAAGCCCATTCTGTTTGCCTGGGTAGTACTTGACGAAGTTGACCTGTATATGCCCCCCTTCCTGAAATATACCCCTATCACAAGGTATACCCATCCGAAAAGCCAGGCCCAACATTTTTTCCTGTACTACACTTTTGTTCTATGAATCGAGTCAAAGATCTCTTCGCTATCACCCGTCTGAAAACCACTCCTCCCAGCTCTAGCGCTAGGGTAACTCGTAGCCCCCTTACCGGCTTAGCGAATGCAAAGATATACCCTTTATTCTTTCTAATCCAAATCTTACCCAAACTTTTTTTCAATATCCTTCCCAATAATACCCTATAACCCCTTTAAACCAAATACATACACCCCCTCATTTTTTTTTCGACCAACTCCCAAAATAGCATGAGCCACCCCCCTATTATACCTCCGAAAATAAGCAACAAAGAACGGAGCCCAACAAACTTGCTTACGCTTGTGAAGATCAAAAAAACTCCTTAGCACGAGCGAAGCCTCTACAATCCATCCTCCAAAAACAACCGACACCGTCGCAGCAAAATCTACTACGCGTCGTAGCAAAATCTACTACGCGTCGTAGCAAAATCTCCCACACGTCGCAGCAAAATCGCTCACGCGCAAGAACAAAAAACACCACCCGTCGCAGCAAAAGGCACTCTCGTCACGAACATCTCTATCTACATATCATAAACGAAAACTCCAATTGAGAGAGTTGACATCAATAGTCCGCTTGAATTGCTACAGCTCAAAGCACGGAAGCATCTACACCTCTATCCTCTGGGATACATCTTCTATTTCCAAAGAAAGTCACACATGCTTCGGCTCCTCGGGCCAGAAGCGATGCAAAAAAACAGATTACTGAATGATAGGAACAGTTGACACAACCAAAAGAGAGCTGACAAGGAGGCCAAGAGAAAAGCAACGGACAAACGATTAGATTCGGGAGTCTTCAGAGATAAACTTCAATCTGAGGCACAGCTTGGTTCGAGAGTCAATAGCAAAACGCCTGTCTGCAGCAATCCCCATCAGCCATATCGGTTCGTCATCGGAACAAAGGATTGGAGAGTTTCGCTCGACCAGGGGACATTTAGAATCAATCAAGATGCGAGAAACTTTTTTAGCCCCTTTCATTCCAAAAGGGTAAATCCGATCTCCTTTTTTACGAGGCCTCAGCGTAAGTCGTCCAAGTTTATCCCAATCGAAAAGAGCTTCTGATCTACCCACAACAAGGCTATCCAACAAGGAAACATCCATTCGTTCCCAGCACAGAATAGCATGGTTTGCAGGTAAAGCAAATTGCCCCCAGGTAGTTTCCGCTCTCGATAGGTCGAGTACCTCCTCCTCGCTTTCGATCAAAGCTGACAGCTCATATATCCGTATTTCTCTCGTTGTTCGTAAAAGCCTGTGAGTCGGAGAATCGTAAACAGCTCCAGAAGTCCGATCCAAATGCCGGACTATATCCAAAATCATCTTACGCGAAAAGTGGGCGGGACGAAGTAATTCGTACAACAAAGTCTCGGGTGAAGCCGATCGTTCTATTTCGCTAATTGGGAACCTTTTCTCTCTATAGAAACGCTCTACCATCGCGCTCAAATGGGAAACAAACAGATCTTCCACTCCTTGCAGATTAAGGATCGTGCGTTCTATGGCATGATCCACTGAAGGGTTTAGTTCTCTCATCATGGGAAGCAGACGGTGACGGACAAAGTTGCGTCTGTAGATCGTATCGGCATTTGTGTGGTCTGTACAAAAATCCTGATTCCGGAAAGTCAGATACTCTTCAATCGTCACACGGCTGCAGGAAAGTAGAGGACGAAAGAGTTTGGTCTCAGCAGACCATACTCGCATAGCTGTCAGACCACGAAGCCCCGTACCAGCACACAAGTTCAGCAACAGGGTCTCCACGTTGTCCTCTCTATGATGAGCCAACGCCAATGCCTCAGCCATACTGGATTCCATCAGGGAGCGAAAATAGTCGTAGCGCAGTTCTCGTGCAGCCATCTCGATGGAAAGACCTCTTGCGCGAGCGTAGTCGTTTGTGTCAAATCGTTGGCAGTGACAAATAATGCCCAACTTGTGGCACAGATCCATCACAAAGGCCTCATCTCGGTCACTGTGTTCCTGCCTGAGACAGAAGTTGCAATGAGCAGCTTCTACCCTATAACCTCGATGATATAAGGCCAGTAAAAGAGCAACCGAGTCAGCTCCTCCACTCAGAGCGACAAGTATGAGATCTCTCTCGGGTCGCAAGCCTGAGGCCAAAGCGGCAGATTTCACCGCTAGCTCAAACTCCGGAATTGGGAGCGAAGCAACGCCACCTGCAGCCAATCTATCCGATCTCGTATCCATTGGGTCAAAGCTGCTAAATTTGAGGTTACACTAGAATCCACCTACACTAAAAAGCAAAAAGAAAGCCTCGACGAAAACAACATTCTCCCTTCCGGAGAACATCTTTCATCGAGGCGTCCATCTCTCCCCACAATCAAAGGGAATAAAAACAAAGCTCTACAGCTCAATCCATCCGGCTCTCCTCATTGAATCCTAACAAATCAGGGTCAATCATGATACGGCCACAGTACTCGCAAACAATGATCTTCTTGTGCAATTTTACATCGAGTTGTCGCTGAGGTGGGATCTTGTTGAAACAGCCACCGCAAGCAGCACGATCCACCGGCACTACAGCGAGACCATTACGAGCCCCTTTGCGGATACGCTTGAAAGCATGCAATAGTCGAGGCTCTATCTTGGCTTCCAACTCGTGAGACTTCTCGTATAGAGCTTCCTCCTCCTGTTTAGTTTCAGATATGATCGCATCAAGCTCGCTCTTCTTAGCTTCCAAATCACCTTTTCTCTCCTCTATTTGCTCCTTGAGGGCAGCAATCTCAGCCTTACGACCTTGAATCTCCGTATTGCTTTCCTTTATTTTCTTCTCAGCCAACTGCACCTCCAACTCCTGAAATTCGATTTCCTTTTGCAAGTTGTCGTATTCCTTATTGTTGCGTACCATATCCAGTTGAGCCTTGTATCTCTCGATGAGGTCCTTGGCTTCGGAAGCTTTGGTTTTCTCTTGGGTTACGGTTGCAGAGAGAGTTTTATTGTCGGTAGTAAAGTTGGCCAAGCGAGTCTCCATACCTGCAATCTCATCCTCCAAGTCTTGTACTTCTAAGGGCAACTCACCTCTCAGCTTCCTAATCTTGTCGATTTCCGAGAGCGTCTGTTGCAGCAGTGCCAATGCAATCTGCTTTTGCTCCACTGTGGTTTCCAGTTTATCTGTTCCTTCAGCTTGGGTCGGTTGGGTTTCGTTAGCTTTAGCCATCGGTTTTGTATTATAAATATTTCACAGGGTTACTCATCCGAACACTCGTGTGGAACGCAAAGTTACGGAATTTCTGCGAAAGAGTATCCCTGAATAAATCCACTGCATAGCGTTCTGTCTCGTAGTGCCCGATGGTTACCAAGGGTGGTCCATCCATAGCATCGTAGAAATCATTGTATTTGGCTTCTCCCGTGAGGAAGAGGTCGGCCTGCTGCGCTCTAGCCCGCCCATACATGAATGCTCCGGCTCCTCCACAGAGAGCGATACGCCGAATTGACCTCTTACTCTCCACCGATCGGCTGTAACACAGGCACTCTGCTTGGAGCTTTTGCTTAAGCATCGCAAGGCAACGATCCATTGGCATAGCCCCGGGCAGTTCACCGATAAGGCCACCCCCTTGCGTTTCCCATCGATTGGCAAGGGGGATGAGATCGAAAGCCGGTTCCTCATATGGGTGAGCCTTCTTGAGGGCGTGTAAGATACGAGTTTGTGAATGAGACGGGAAAACCATGCTTACGCAAACTTCTTTCTGATGCGACAAACTGTTGACTTCTCCAATGTAGGGGTGAGCTCCTTCCAGTGGGCGAAATGTTCCACAACCCTCCACATTATAACTGCAACAATCATAGGCTCCTATTTGTCCTGCTCCATTTGCCCACAAGGCCTGCCGCAAATGGTCAGCGCTTTCCTCGGGGATGTAAGTTACCAATTTGTACAGTTTTCCTTCCATGGGAAATAGCGGACGACAGTGCAACAAGCCCAAACGATCAGCCAAGACCGTATTAATTCCCGGGAAAGCATTATCTGCACAAGTATGCGCGGCATAGATATGTAATCCATATCGCAGCGCATAGCTCACACAACGTTCAATGTAAGTTTCATTGCTAATGCGCTTGAGAGCACGAAAGAGTAGCGGATGATGCGTCACAACAAGATTGCAGCCACGCTCCACAGCTTCAGCCAGAACTGCTTCATCCACATCAATAGCCAAAAGCACACCCGAAACTTCAGCCTCAAGGTTACCTACCTGCAGTCCACAGTTGTCGTAAGATTCCTGAAAAGCAAGTGGAAATGCCGCTTCTAAACAAAAGGCTATGTCAGCGACTTTCATTGCGGCACCTTTACCTCCAACGCCAAATCTCGCAATTGATCCAAATCCAAAAGAGATGGGGCATCTATCATCACATCACGACCGGAAGTGTTCTTTGGGAAAGCTATGCAATCTCTGATGGAATCTAACCCAGCAAAAAGTGACACCCATCGATCCAAGCCATAAGCTATCCCACCGTGAGGAGGTGCACCGTACTTGAAAGCATTCATCAAGAACCCAAACTGTTCCTCCGACTTCTCCGGAGTGAAGCCCAATATGCGAAACATTTTCTGTTGCAACTCTTTTTCGTGAATACGGATCGACCCCCCACCAACTTCAACTCCATTGATTACCATGTCGTAGGCATTGGCTCTAACTTTGCCTGGATCACTGTCTAAAAGGGGGATATCCTCAGGCTTAGGAGAGGTGAATGGATGATGCATTGCATAGAAACGTCCCGTCTCTTCATCCCACTCTAGCAGAGGGAAATCAACAACCCATAGGCACTCAAACCGATTCTTGTCTCTCAGTCCCAAACGCTGTGCTACTTCCAAACGCAATTCACACAACTGCTTGCGCGTTTTCATCGCATTCTCTCCACTCATCAGGAAGATTAGATCACCACGCTCAGCCTGCATCTTTTCACACAATCGCTGCAAGACCTCCCGAGGGTAGAACTTATCCACAGAACTCTTAACCAATCCATCTTCATCCACTCGAACATACACCAAGCCCTTGGCCCCAATCTGTGGTCGTTTCACATACTCGGTGAGCTCATCTATCTGCTTACGTGTAAACGATGCAGCCTTGGGCACAACAATGCCGCCAATGTATGCAGCCGAGTCGAACACGGAGAACCCACGCCCTTGCATAACATCCTTGACTTCGACAAAGCGCATATCAAACCTCAAATCCGGCTTATCCGACCCATAGTATCTCATAGCGTCGGCCCACGTGATGCGAGGGAATGAAGCCGGGAGCTCTACTCCTCGCAACTCTCTGAAAAGATGCCGAGTCATCCCCTCGAAAGTACTGAGAACATCCTCCTGCTCCACAAAACTCATCTCGCAGTCGATCTGCGTAAACTCCGGCTGTCGGTCAGCTCTCAAGTCCTCATCTCTAAAGCATTTAACGATTTGGAAATAGCGATCCACACCAGCCACCATAAGTAGCTGTTTGAATGTCTGAGGGGATTGGGGTAAAGCGTAGAACTGCCCCTGATTCATACGAGAAGGTACGACGAAGTCTCGCGCTCCCTCCGGCGTAGACTTGATAAGTACAGGAGTTTCAACCTCAATGAAATTCAAACCATCAAGATAGCGACGTACCTCAAGACACATCTTGTGTCTCAGTTCCAAATTGGAGCGAACAGCCGCTCTACGTATATCGAGATAGCGATACTTCATGCGAAGGTCATCACCACCATCAGTCTCGTCTTCTATCGTGAAAGGAGGCGTCTCGCTTTTGTTTAATATCAAAAGTTTGTCTACAAGTATCTCCACCTCTCCAGTGGGCATTTGCGAATTGATACTTTGGCGTCCAACAACAAGGCCCTCCACCTCAATCACATATTCACGCCCCAAGTGCTCTGCTTGACCCATCATCTCTTCAGAGCAAGTCTCAGCATTGAATGTCAATTGCGTAATCCCGTACCTATCACGGAGATCAACGAAAGTCATTCCACCCATCTTGCGACTACGCTGCACCCACCCGGCCAGCTTAACCCGATCATTTATGTTTGAAGAGCGAAGCTCACCACAGGTTTTAGTTCTGTACATAAAGGTTATATGTTTTGTTGTTTGATTGCCAATAATCAGCGGTTACAAAAGTAGCTATTCGCTTACTAACACGATTGCGCAAGGTTCGATGACTACCTTTTTTTCTTTGTACAGTCTCCCAACCGCCATTTTGAATGCTTTTTTGCTCATGCCACAGAGGGAACGGATCTCCTCTGGGCTGCTCTTGTCTCCCACACAAAGCCGTCCTTCTGCTTTCTTCAATAACTCCAACAGCCACTCAGACTGATCGCTGATACGACCATAACCAACAGAGGAAAGCGAGAGATCTAAACGACCATCTTCTCTCACGCGTACAACATAGGCTTCTATCTTTTGCCCATGAAATAAGCGGGTAGAAGAATCAGAATAGTAAACCATTCCCCAATGCCGATGATCCACAACCAGGCGATAGCCGTAGTCATTCCGACTATACACCAAGGCTTCAACCCTGTCTCCTGGATGATAGCTGGGCGGAATATTGCCTAAATGTTTCGACAGCTTGGTTGAGCCAACAATCTTGTTGCTAACCTCGTCTACATAAGCATAAACCAAGTAGTTGTATCCCTCACGAATATGCTCACTCTGTTCGGCATAAGGGACAAAGAGATCTCGATGTATACCCCACTTCATGAATGCCCCTTGAGCAGTCACGCTGACAGCACGCAAGAGTGCAACTTCTCCTACCTCCAGCAAAGGGGGCATGGTCGTAGCAATGAGACGCCCCTCGTTATCATGATAAACGAAAGCTTTGATCATATCTCCCTCCTCGATTTCATCCGGCAAATACCGGCGTGGGAGCAATATCTCAGTTTCATCGGCCGAAACGTACGCTCCAATCTCGACTAACCGACTGACTTTGAGAACAGACATTCGCCCCAAACAAGAGACACGCATCGCCTGTATGACCTCCTGGCGTTGCTCCTTCTTCATCAAATCCAACTAATAGAGTGAGACATAAGAATTGTCTATTGCAATCGGAGGTACAATCACGCTCCGACGACCAAACTTATTTGCCACCTCGAAGACAACAGAGGTCAGCTGCTCTGCATTGACATAAGGACGGAAATAAAAGAGGTAGGCGAATGGTGTACTGTATTT
This sequence comes from Porphyromonas sp., assembly GCA_034181285.1. GTDB lineage: Bacteria > Bacteroidota > Bacteroidia > Bacteroidales > Porphyromonadaceae > Porphyromonas. Next base: position 8,316 of record JAXFND010000006.1, read on the forward strand.
CCTTCCTCCAAAAATTTTGGCCAGAGTGTCATAATGATTGGGACTCCAATATCGACAATTATCCAGTCCTCTGCTATCCGAAAAGGTAGTAGATGCATCCCGGTAAGCGAGAGTATGAGATAGAAACGCCCTATAGCCATCGGATAGAGCAGATATTGTAAATTGCCCCAAACTTTGGCCGTTGATAGTCATAATCCGGTCTCCCTCCAATATACCCGCCTTAGATGCCGGAGAGTTGTAATCCACAGAGAACACCAAAGAGGGATTGCTCGCGTGGTAGCTGATACCCGTGTAAAGATGTCTATGCTGAGCAACCGTATAAATTGGGCGACTGTAATAACGAACGAAAGGGAACTGCATCAACATCATCGGGACACTAAGCTGTGCATATTCAGCAATCGTCATTGGCCCAGAAAGCAACTCCTGTGCATTGCATTCCCAAAGCACGTGGGTCGTATCGCGAGCATCAAGCAGGCGCAATCCGAGAGAAAGCAAATAAGATGCTGCCGAACGAGGTGCACCAACCGGTAGCAATGGGGTCAGCAACATTCCTTTCGTAGCCGGATCATATCGCCAGGTTTGCTTAGGGAGCATCTCATCATAGTCAGCCGAGCGTTCCGGATTAACCCCTATGGAATAAAAGCAGTCAATCACAACATCAGGGTTGTAGCTATCTTCGCGCAATCCTTTTGCCACAAGCAACTCTGCTACCAACTTGTAAATAGATCGATCGATCACAACTGTAGAGCCTCCATCTCTGGATACAGCAAAGGCAAAAGTCTTGAAGGATTCAAAAGAGGACGTGGAGTCCACCGCATAACGAAACGGATATACCAACCGGCGCTCAGATTCATCCTCCAAACTGTAGTGAGCAAAAGCCTTGGCTATATCAGCCTCAGTAAATTCACTCCTCGAACGACAATCTCGCCCAACAACTAGTCTCCTTCTCTTATAGCGATAGTTGCTGACTTCCATTAAAAGGTCGTCACTATTCTGTTTGATTAGTTCGTCAATCTGCCTGGCATTCATTTGAGATGTTGGGATACCATTGATTTTTTCCACGATATCACCGGGCACTAGTCCTGCTTCTGCAGCGGGACTTCCTGGATATATAGAGATCAGTACTGGTTTACTCTTACCCCAGCTGTAAGATTGACTGATTTGATAGGAAAGCCCCACCCGACAGTACCTATCCAACTGCTGCTGCGAACGCGCCGAAAAGGACAAACAAAAGGCCGAGAGAAGAAAAACGTAGAGGGGAATTAATTGTCGTATCATTATCTTCCTTTGATAGAATTGGAGGCCATCTGGTTAAGTAAATGACAAAGTTTGGACAGGATCGCCCGAACGGTAGCATCCACGATCTCCTGCCTGTTTCCATGAAGGTGCAAACACTCCGTGTAAAGAGTATCAGGAGCAGCAATAGCAATCCACACAGTCCCAACTGGTTTTTCCGTACTTCCACCAAGAGGTCCGGCTATTCCTGTTGTCGCAAGCCCATAAGTACTCCCACTACAATCCCTAATGCCTATAGCCATTTGGGAAGCTACTGTTTCAGAAACGGCTCCATAGGTCAACAAATCGTCTTGGGATACTCCCAAAAGAGTGGTTTTAAGGGCGTATGAATAAGCAATCACTCCTCCTCTAAAAAAATCAGACGCTCCACTACGCGAAGTGATCGCAGCAGACAAGGCTCCTCCAGTGCAACTCTCAGCCGTAGATAATGAGCTTCTATACAACAGCAAAAGCTCAGCAACTCGATCCATGAGGATTGAACGATCTTTCATATCCATGCTCGATCCACCATCAGACTGTCACCCTAGCAAACGGTGGCTGTTCAAGCCCACAGTATTCACCATTGGTGTATTTGAAGTAAGCAGTCACGGCCACCATTGCTGCATTATCCGTTGTGTAGGCGAACTTAGGGATAAAAATTTGCCAGCCATACCTGTCGCGATGATCCTCAAACGATGATCGCAGGCCGGTATTGGCCGAGACACCACCTGCCAAGGCCACACGCCTAATGCCAAACAGCTTGCTCGCCATTCGTAATTTCTTCATCAGGATTTCAATTACAGTATGCTGCAACGAAGCAGCAAGATCAACTCTATTCATTTCCACAAACGAAGGATCTCTGACAAGCCCGTCTCGCAGAGTATAAAGGAAGCTGGTTTTCAAGCCACTAAAGCTATAATCCAGACCTGCTACCTGTGGCTTCGCAAAATCAAAAGCCCTAGGATTCCCTCCATTAGCCAGCCGATTGATAACGGGGCCCCCTGGGTAACCGAGTCCCATTACCTTGGCACATTTATCGAAAGCTTCACCCGCGGCATCATCTATCGTCTGCCCTACCACTTCCATATCGAAAGGAGAACGTACTACAATGATCTGTGAGTTGCCCCCTGACACCAACAAACAGAGATAGGGAAATTCCGGGGCACAAGCAACCTCTCCATCTTCGTATAGGAAGTGGGCCAAGACATGGGCGTGTAAATGATTAACCTCAACCAACGGCACTCCCAATGAAATACTCAATCCCTTGGCGAAACCATTACCTACAAGTAATGACCCCAAAAGTCCCGGTCCACGAGTAAAGGCGATAGCATCAACATCTTCCTTGCGGATTCCGGCACGATCAATTGCTTGGTTTACTACCGGCACAATATTCTGCTGGTGAGCTCTCGATGCTAACTCCGGCACAACACCACCGTAGGCACTATGCACAGCCTGAGATGCAATCACATTACTCAACAGCCTACGCCCAACAACAACCGCAGCGGAGGTGTCGTCACAAGAACTCTCAATCCCCAAGATAATTGGCTCTGATTTCATTCCTTTCCCCTAATTCGATCGGCAAAATAACAAAATAAAGAGCACACCAGCCATCGCGGACAGATAAGCACGAGAATCGAGAGTATATTGAATCTTGACTGCTTGACTGCAAGTTAAACACCCCAATTATAAAAAAGGACAATAGCAGAACCCTACACACGACAAACTCCTACCAAGGCCTATCTACAAAAAGCAGCACTAGTTTCGCGATAAGGCAACCCAGATCAACTAGTCTCAATACCACTTCTTGCCTTGTTCTTTTTCTTGATTCTTGCATTTCTCCACACGCACCAAGATCATCGGATCTGACGGCTGTTTCTCCTCGCTCTCTATCATATTCGAGAGCCAAAACGATTCTACCACTCGGGATTCGAATTTTCCACACTTTCCGGTAAAAAAGCCTCATTCTTCTCATTTTTGTATTTGTATTTTTATACGTTTGTCCTTGTATCCTATAGCGTAGTTTGCGAGCTACAAAGATTGCGCGCTGTTATATGCACCGACAAAACCAAAAGAGCCACACAGCTATAGCCACTATTTTTAAACCAACAAACCGTAGGACAAAGAATCCTTTCTACTACTCTCCTCAAAGTCCAATGAGGGAACCTGCCAAGAATGATCTTTTTCTCATGGTTTCATGGTTTATTTTGTTTCCGAGGCAAAGATATAAAAGAATCGAATGAAACGACATATAAACCATAAAATACCACGTCAAATTAAATATGGCAATAACAAGATGCTCTGATATCGAAGCACGAGTTTGCCTATTAAGCCTCAGGAGTTGGCACACAATTGACTGTGCATCAACTCAAGCGAGCGATTCGTTTTGGGGTGATGAGCTACGAGTCTTTGCATGACGTTATAGATTTCGCGTTAATGAGCAACAACTGGAAGTGTGAGAAAATTCTTCTTCCTGAGTGCGGATCTTAATAACGAGAGGGAGTACAATGCACGACAGGAGACAACAATACGCCCGGATGCTTCTCTGATGCATTAGCAGACAGGGGGGGCGCATCTCACCTAAATCTGGATTTCGCGAGGAATATGTGATATGTAGTCAGTCAAAGCACAACAGAGACAATCCTCTCAGAAGTCTGCAATGCGCTCGCCTGGCGATCTGGCTATTCGACTGGGTCTCTCTACGAGAAAAACCACCTTCCTATCTGATTGCTGGAGGCTATCATGTGGTAATGGCAGGATAATACCCCTCATTCACCGACAAAAAAAGGGACTGGCTACAAACGAAACCGCTAACTTTGCTCCCCATGGGAAGGATATTAGCTATCGATTATGGGTTTAAGCGTTGTGGAATAGCCGTAACTGATGTATTGGGTATGATCCCTGGGGGGCTGTGTACCGTGGCGACCCACGAGTTGATGCGCTTTCTGACCGACTACATAGAGAAAGAGCCTGTCGGGTGCATCTTGGTCGGCTACCCACGACAGATGAATGGACAAGACTCCGAAACAATGCTCAGGATACGCCCTTTCGTGGAAAAGCTCAAAACTCTTCATCCGTCTATCCCTATCGAATACGAAGACGAACGTTTCTCATCGATCTTGGCCCAACGTAGTATCATACAAGCTGGCATTCCCAAAATGAAAAGACGCAACAAGGGCTTAGTGGACGAGGTGAGTGCCGTGATTATTCTGCAATCGTACCTGGACAAAAAAGACTTGCGATAGCAGCAAGAAAAAAAACAGAATCAACATATACAAACAATGAAGCTACCTGTATATCTTTACGGACACCCCGTACTGCGAAAAGTCGCTGAAGATATAGCACCGGACTACCCGGATCTGCAAAGTCTCATTGAGCAAATGAAAGAATCGATGTATGAGTCGGACGGTATTGGCTTGGCAGCTCCACAGATTGGGAAGTCGATACGCCTTTTGGTAATCGATGCCGATATACTCAAAGACGACTTCCCCGAATGCAAAGGTTTTAAACGCGTGATGATCAATGCGCATGTCCTCGAATTTGGAGAGGAGACTCGCTCCGAAAACGAAGGCTGCCTCAGTCTGCCAGGCATCCAAGAAAAAGTAGAGAGACCTACTTCCATTCGAATCGCTTACATGGACGAGAATTTCAAAGCACACGAAGAGGAGATCAGCGGATTTGCGGCCAGAATAGTGCAACATGAGTACGACCACCTAGAAGGAAAGCTCTTTGTCGATCATATCAGTTCGCTCCGCAAGCAAATGATCAAGAGTAAACTCAACAAGATCCTCAAAGGACAAGTACGCACTTCCTACCGCACGGTGACCGCAGGCAAGTAAGTCTTGGCCTTAATAGTTCCTGATTATGTCCCGTCTGCATGATCTTCGTAGAATAGCCGTATCTGTAGTCTGCCTTCTTTTGGTGGGGGGGCAGGTGTTGATCGCACAGATCGATGCCGATCGCGTAATGCACATCGGGCTCAAAGCCTTGTACTATCGAGACTATGTCGTGGCAATCAGTTACTTCAACCAGGTTATTGGGGCGAGGCCATGGTGGGCTAAGCCCTATTTCTATAGGGCAGTGGCCAAGCTCAGCTTGGAGGACTATAGCGGAGCTTTGGCCGATGCAGACTCGGCTCTAAAGCAAAACATGTTCATTCCAGGAGCCTATTTAGCACGAGGAATCGCCCATCAACACCGGAAAAACTACCAGGCAGCTGAGGCTGACTACCGTAGTGGACTAAAGTTAACCCCCAACAACGAAGGGTTAGGACTTAATTTAACCAACCTGCTTCTCTATAGCAAACAATACGCGGCAGCCGATAGCGCTGCGAAAGATTTGCTCTCCTATCATCCCCAATCGCAAGTGGGCAAGCTGATGATGGCCGAGGCACGTTGGGAATTACAGGATAGTCTTGCAGCACTGCAAATCATCGATACCGTTATCAAGGAGGATTCACTCTTTGCCCAGGCATATCAGCTTCGCGCCCAGATTCATCACAGACGGGGATATTTGGACTCGGCCCTCGTCGATCTCGATCGGGCCATCGCCCTTGAGCCGAAAGATCTTGGCCGGTACATCAATCGTGGGATCATGCGCTATCAAAACAATGATATTCGGGGTGCAATGGCGGACTATAACCATGTGATAGAGCAACAAAGCAACCATAAACTAGCTCGATACAACAGGGCCTTGCTGCAAACCTATGTGGGGAGTTACAGCAAGGCGTTGAAAGATTTCGATGTGGTAATTCGTCTGGAACCAGACAACTATTTTGCTATCTACAACAGAGGACTTATACTGAGCCGAAATGGACTCTTCGCCCGAGCAATAGCGGACTTCGATCTGGTGCTGAAAGCCTATCCAGAGTTTATGGTCTGCTATTTGGCCCGATCGGAGGCTAAGCGTAAGCAGGGACAGATGAAAGAGGCCGAGAAAGACTACCTATTAGCTCTGCGTCTGGAGCAAAAACAACAGAAAGAACTACACAAAAATCCCAAAGCAACACAGCAAGCTAATAAGGACTTGGATACGGGAGGCAAAGATGATAGTAGAGACGAGACAGATAAAAACATAGAGAAGTTCAACCTCCTTGTGATGTCGTCCGAGCACTCGGAAGCTCCGACAGGTTTTTCCGGTAAGCTACGAGGACAAATCCAAAACCAAGACGTGGCCATTGAGCCAAGACCCCTATTTACTCTCTCCTACGAATGTCGATTGGATGCAGAGCGAACTCCTCTCACCTATACCGACGAAAATGTGGAGCAACTCAATCGCAGCGAAATACTTCCCCTCAGGCTCGGTATATGTAACTACCCGTTTGGTGTCACGACAGTGCAGCTCAATCTTTTGCAGCAAGAGATCGAGGAAGCCTCTCGAGACAAAGAGCCCTTTGCCCGAGCCATCCGAAAAGGCTTAGCCTATCTGCAACTACAAAACCATGACCAATCCACAGATGAGTTTGCCACCGCTATCAAGGAGCGGCCATCCTCCCCTATCGCTTACTTGGGCAGGGCTATGGCCCTCTCAAAAAGTGCACTGGCAGATCGAGTCAACCTCCGTAGGGATCTGCTGGAAAGGGGAACTACACCTAATCGCTCGGAGTGGTTTTGGCAAGACGGCCCTAAACTTCAGATTTCATCAACTACACAGAAAAAGATTGAACAAGCAATTGCCGATCTGGATGAAGCTATTTCACTCTCTCCTCATTCGGCCGTGACGTATTTCAATCGAGCTTGGCTCTTATTTGAGCAAGGCAACCGTTCTTCGGCCATCGTCGACTACTCCCGAGCTATCGACATGTACCCCAAATTCGCAGACGCCTACTACAACAGGGGGTTATTGTTTCTATCTGCTGGCCAAGCCAAAGAGGGGATAGCCGATTTGAGCAAAGCTGGAGAACTTGGGCTATATGAGGCATACAACATTATCAAACGCTTCAACAAGTAAATGCTTACCATAAATAGACTGACTGTAGACTTTGGCAAAAGGCTCCTATTCGATGATATAAACTTTTCCTTGTCGGATGGAGAACACGTGGCGCTAGTGGGGCGCAACGGAGCAGGGAAGAGTACTCTGCTGAAACTTATTGTAGGAAAAGAGGAGCCGACCTCTGGCTCCATCTCCTTTCCCAAAAACTACCACATCGGTTATCTGCCACAAGTCATGCAGCTCGATGATACTCGATCGGTGTACCAAGAAGTAGAGCGAGCCTTTGAGCACATTGCCCACCTACAAGAAGAGGTAGATGAGTTGGCACAAGAAATCCAGCAAAGTACAGACTTCGAATCGGAGGCCTACCGAGAGCTACTGCTTCGTTTTGCTTCCAAGTCAGAAACGCTGGACCTCTCCAGACAAGGCGGCAACTACCATGCTCAAATTGAGCGAACCCTTATTGGTTTGGGGTTCAAACGATTGGACTTCGATAGACCCACAGCCACCTTCAGTGGAGGTTGGCGTATGCGCATTGAGTTGGCTCGCATCCTACTACAGCGACCGGATCTACTACTCTTGGACGAGCCTACCAATCATTTGGACATCGAATCAATTCGCTGGCTCGAAAAGTTTATCGCCTCGTCCAAAAGTTCGCTCATCCTCGTTTCTCACGATCGCAGCTTTGTGGACAATACGACATCACGTACCATAGAGATCGAATTGGGTAAGCTATACGACTACAAGACGAACTACAGCAATTACCTTGCCCTGAGAGCTGAGCGTATCGAACAACAGAGACGAGCCTACGAGAACCAGCAGAAGATGATCAAAGAGACGGAAGATTTCATCGAACGCTTCCGCTACAAAGCGACCAAAGCGGTACAAGTACAGAGTCGCATCAAGCAGCTGGAAAAAGTCAAGCGCATAAGCATTGACGAAACGGACAATAGGAGTATGAATTTCTCTTTTCGTCCGGCCACACCTTCTGGGGCTTATCCCATCGTCGCAGACAATATGGGCAAGGCTTTCGGAAGTCATCAGGTCTTCGATCATGCCTCATTCACCATCAAGCGGGGTGAAAAGGTCGCGTTCGTCGGACGCAATGGAGAGGGAAAGACGACCATGGTACGCTGTATCATGGGCCAATACAAGGATTACACCGGAGAGCTAACGTTAGGGCACAATGTCGAACTCAATTATTTCGCTCAGAACGAAGCCCAAGAATTGAATCCCAATCTGACCATCTTTGAAACTATTGACCGGGAAGCCACCGGTGAGATCCGTACCAAGATCAATGACCTATTGGGTGCGTTTATGTTCGGTGGGGAAGAATCCGAAAAAAAGGTAGGGATGCTTAGCGGAGGAGAGAGAGCTCGATTGGCAATCATTAAGCTATTACTTCTACCGGCCAATCTCCTAATACTTGATGAACCTACCAATCACCTAGACATTCGCTCCAAAGATGTACTCAGAAGTGCTATCGCTAAATTTGAGGGCACTGTGATACTTGTCTCTCACGACCGCTCTTTCCTGGATGGCTTGGTGGACAAGGTTTACGAGTTCAAAGATGGTCATGTTCAGGAGTACTTGGGAGGGATGCCAGATTACCTTGAACACACAACGGTTTCAGATTCTATCGCCATATCGATTGAGAAAAAACAAAATGAGGACAAGGCTCCTGAGATCGAATCAACGGCACAGGATTATCAACAGCAAAAGCAACAACGATCACGCCGTAAGCAAGTCGAGCGAGAAATAGCCAAGTTGGAAAGCGAAATAGCTCATATCGAAGAGCAGTTGTCTCAGATGGAAAATGAATTGAATTCGCCTGATACCCGACTTGATGACATGTTCTACAAAAAGTACAATGAGATCAAAGAATATCTCGCCTCTCAACTCAAAGATTGGGAGCACTTGTCCAATGAACTGGAAAATCTGTAATTCGCCTACGCCGTCGGGGATACTCTGTGATGGTCAATCCTCAATCTCTGGCCAGCAGGTCTGCAGATTTGCTGACATCGAGATCCTGCGTTATTCTCTGCCCAAGGCTTTCGAGTCGCTCTCCGATTCACAGAAAAGACTTGTCTACCATTTGTCTGAAGCAGCATTGGCAGGAAGGGATATCTATACAGACCAGAACTGCCACTACAACTTACCCCTCCGGGCGACTCTGGAAAGGATATACATGCACTACCGTGGCAATAGAGAGGATCCTCGTTTTGCACTTTTCAAGAGCTATTTGTTTTGCATCTGGTTCGCCAACGGACTGCACCATCATTATGGGGAGTACAAGCTGAAGCCAGCTTTCGATGAGACCTACTTTCGAGAGCTTTACCATAGCTGTCTATCTTCGGGGTATTTGGATCTGGCTCCTCATACGCTTGAGGGTGAATTGCTTTCGGTTGATATGCTCTGCCGCCTCATTTTCGACAATACAATCGTTCCTTTCCGCACAGTACAAGATGGGAAACAAGATCTCATCCAATCCTCCTCCGTTCATTTTTACGAAGACGGTCTACAAACGGCTGAAGTAGAAGCCTTTTATCAAGAAAAGGCCAAGCAACCCAACGCCTCATTAGCTCTTGGACTCAACTCTTACGTGTATAGGGACTCGCAGGGACAACTGCAAGAGCAGTTTTGGTCTACCCAGAACGGTTGCTACACCCACTACCTCCAAGAGATTGTATCTCAACTCCGGATGGCAAAGGCCGAAGAGCAATCAAGTCACAGACAGTCAATCATTGAACTTTTGGCCCGATACTATGAAAGTGGAGACCTCGGCTTGTTCGACCAGTACTGCATCGAATGGGTAAAGGATACGGGATCGGAAGTTGATTTTATCAACGGCTTCATTGAAACTTATCAGGACCCGATTGGCTTGAAAGGTAGTTGGGAAGGTTTAGTCGAGTTTATCGACAAGGAAGCTTCTGCACAAACCCGCTTACTATCCAAGTATGCGGGTTGGTTCGAGCGACACGCACCGATAGATCCCCCATTCCGCAAACCGAACCCATGTGGCATATCGGCAACTGTTGTACATGCCGTAATTCTCGGAGGAGATGCCTACCCTGCAACTCCCATTGGCATCAACTTACCCAATGCTGATGCTATCCGGACTCAATACGGCTCTAAGAGTATTCGCATCGAGAACATCCACAAAGCCTACGACGATGCCAATCTGCACAAAGACGAAGACCGGCTTTTTATCCAAGACAACGAGGTTCGAGCACTGCTGCATCGCTATGAATCTATCACTTCTCGCCTTCATACGGATCTACACGAATGCCTCGGACACGGATCGGGACAGCTCCTCCCTACAGTTTCTCCCGATGCCTTAGGACAGTGGCATTCGACGATAGAGGAAGCACGAGCCGACCTGTTCGCCCTTTACTTCATTGCCGACCCCAAAATGATCGAACTCGGGCTACTACCCGACCATGAAGCGTACAAAGCGGAGTATTATAGATACATGCACAACGGCCTCATCAAGCAACTTGTGCGTATCAAGCGTGGACATAGGATTGAAGAAGCCCATATGCGAAATAGGGCTCTCATAGCTCGCTGGGCAATGGAGCAACTACCACGAGATGTAATCGAGATGGATGGTATGCAGCTAAAAATTCATAGCTACGAGCCTCTGAGAGAAGTATTCGGTCAGTTGCTGAGAGAAATCCAGCGAATCAAAAGTGAAGGAGACACTGCTTCGGCAAAAAAAATAATTGAAACCTATGCTATCGATGTTCCCCGAGCATTGCACGAGCAAGTTCTGCATGTCTACGAACAACTGGATACCCCACCCTACAAGGGATTTGTAAACCCTCGTCTTCGCACGAAGACCGATGTAGACGGAAAGATCGTAGACATATACCCGGACTACAGTGAAAAATATGACGAGCAAATGCTTCGCTATAGCCGTGAATACAACGGTGCAAATGCGATCTATCATCCCTCTCTAAACTATTCTCTACCAAATTGCGAGCCCTCTGAGAATACGATGTGCATTGCTCGGAAGTTACGAATGGATCTGCGCACTCGGATGGACGGGGAAGTCGCCACCCAAATGCGAAAGAGAGGTATCAACTATGAAATCAATTGGGGGGTAACGCGGGGTCACCTAGAGGAGCTCGCTCGGATGGTCGAGCCATCGATAGAACTAGCTTCCTATTTATGGCATCGGCCGGTGAGGGAGCTGAAACTTCTTGCTTTGAGACTATGGCCCTCCGAAGAGGTCACACAAGAGATTGCGTTGGCTTTAGCTATGGAATGCGAAGGGAAAGCAGAATTGTCGGACGAACTTATCGCCCTACTTTTTGACCGCATCCCTTTCTCTCCGGCTTGGGCCATAGTATGGCTGCAAGCAGGGTTACCCGTACAAGCAATTGCCCTAAACACCTTGTCACGAGCCATCCTGAGAAAAAAATACGAGCCGAATAATATCGAATTCACTCTACTGGTAGACCTTTGCATTTGCTGCCTGCGCAAAACCTCTTCCAACGAACACTACCGCCCCAAAGCTGCCCGACTCTGTATCGAACGACTGCTGGCGATCTCCCACAACTTCCGCAACTACATTGCTGGGCAACTTCACAGGCTGGAAGACAGTGCCGAAAGAGAAGTTCTCGAGGATGCACACGCCATCCGTTTCCTGTTAGAAACTTATTGATGACCCCTATGGCTCAATCCAAACACTCCCACTACCGAAATTTATCTGTTGCCGAAATAGAGCACCTCAAGGCAAATGGATGCACGGCCGATGACTGGTCTTGTGTTGCTGTTTCTTCTACGGGATTTCGCACCGACCGCGTCCGCCATACACATTTTGGCGGATGCTGCACCATTGGAAGGAATGACGGATCAGTACAAATCGGGGACGCCACGACTTTGCCATCCGGCATTTATAGGGCTGAGCTATACAATTGTAAAATCGGGCATAACTGTCGCATTCACAACATTGGGCAATATATCTCGAATTACCATATAGCGGATAATTGTCTCATCTCGGATTGCTCTCTGATTGAGACCAACAAGACAAGCAGCTTTGGCCTGGGGATGAAAATCTCTGTACTGAATGAAGCTGGAGGCCGAGAGGTAACTATAACAGATCTCCTCACCGCGCATACGGCCTACTTAATGGCAATGGCCAAGGGAGATAACGCTCTACAAACAAAACTGAGCGAGCTGTCCGAAGCCCGAGTGGCGCAAGTGCGTGATTCAATCGGCTCAATAGAAGAAAACTGTCGACTACGAGGCTGCAACACCATTCGTAATACATACTTAGGCCAAGCCTCTCAGCTGGATGGTTGTAGTAGGATCGAAGACTCCTACATCTGCAGTTCACCGACATCTGTCACCCATGTAGGATATCATTGCTCCATCCTCCACTCGGTTGTCGCCCTTGGTGCTCAAGTTGAGGAAGCGGCCCGCATTGATCACTGCTTTGTGGGGGAAGCTTGCTCGATTGCTTCGGGATTTTCGGCGGAGTCGTCTCTCTTTTTCGCCAATTGCACGCTGCACAACGGAGAGAGTTGTGCAGCTTTCCTCGGTCCTTACAGTGTGTCGATGCACAAATCGACCCTTTTGATTGGAGGGCTGTTCTCTTTCAGCAATAGTGGCAGCGGCAGCAACCAAAGTAACCATTACTACCGACTGGGCCCTATCCACCATGGGATTGTCGAGCGAGGCTGCAAATTAGCCAGTGACTCCTACCTGTTGTGGCCAGCCCATATTGGAGCTTTCAGCATCGTCAAGGGCAGGCATTCATCCGGCTTGGATACAAGCCTTTTCCCTTTCTCTTACCTCATTGAAGAAAATGGTCAGACTGCTCTTAAATTGGGCTATATGCTGGGATCTGTTGGGCTGGCCAGAGACGCAGAGAAATGGCCCCTGAGAGACCGGCGCAAAGGGGAGAGGAGAGACTGTCTTTCATTTGAAGTCCTAAGCCCCTACACAATGGGCAAGGTGCTGCAAACGTTATCCATCCTTCGGTCAAAGGGGCCAGAGCGACAAGCCCTATTAGATGGGATTACCCTCTCTTCCAAGGCCAACGATAAAGGGATCGAGCTTTACTCATTGGCGATAGAATACTACTTTTTCTCCATCCTATTGAAACATATTGGTCAGAAACTAACACAAGGAAGTCGGATAGACGTAGAATTGCCTGATAGCATCGATATTGAAGATCCCTGGATAGACTTGGGAGGACTGCTCATTCCCCATAGAGCTGCCATTGAACTCTGCGAATCCATTGCTTCGGGACGATTCACATCATTGAATGAGATAAACAACCAACTCCTGCGACTGCACGAGCGATACGATGATTTCGAATGGGAATGGTTTGGTGCAGCTCTCAAACGATTCGGGGACTTTACAAGTCCAGATCTAAGCCACATCTCAATCTGTAAATTGTTGCACAGAGGCTTATTCGCTCTCATTCGTCTGTTTGATTTGATTTACCAAGACGCCCTCAAAGAGTACACCTCGACGGTGCAAATTGTTTCCAATACGGGTATAGAAATGGAAAGGAAGTCGCCTAATGGCGAGACCTTTGACCTGTCTTCATTCCCCAATCCTTTTCTTCGCGATTTGGCCAGGCAGCGTATCGGCATAATGGAGCAAACCTTACGCCTCTTGGATCAGCTCGGAGATATTGATGCGAAAAGCAAAATTCTCGTTTTGACCAAGCAATACAGTCCTCAACTCTACCATTTTTGGCAGGACGAACAATAAATCAATTGCTCAATGGGTTTCTCTACTGATATGATACGAATCCGACCAACATTTGTCACCCTCGCTTGTTTGCTCGGTGTCCTCGTCTTTTTTGCCCCCGTGCAGGTCAACGCCCAAAAGGAAGTACCTAAAAACAGGCCTTATGCAGACATGAAGCCCCATCACTTGGGGTTCTTCATCGGTTCGGATGTGCAAGACCTTAGAATATCGAATGCTGGATTTGTCGATCCATCCGGACGTCACCTCTTTGCCGATCTCAGTGGCTATTCTCCGGGCTTTGTTGTAGGGGTCATTGGCAATATGAACCTTTTGCAGGATCTCGACCTTCGCTTTGTTCCGGCTCTCCATTTCGGAGAGAGGGCTTTCGCTTACAGCGATGGAAAAAAGGAGATCAAGCGTTTCTCTCAGCGTGCCAGCTATCTTACGGCCCCACTGATGCTTAAATATAGTTCCCAAAGACTCAACAATATGCGTCCGTATATTCTGGCGGGGGGCTATGCCGCCTTGGAGATAGGACAGAAGAAAGGCTCTATCCTCGAGATGAAACCATTTGACTTTGGTGTACGTCTGGGCATCGGCTGCGACTTCTATCTGCCATTTTTTAAGCTCTGCCCCGAGTTGAGTTTTAGCTGGGGCTTTGCAAACGTGATTCAATCAAACCGATCGGATTTGGCCGAGTCTCCCGACCTCGTGTACACACAGACTATCAGCAAGGCATTGACGCGGATGGTTATGCTTACCTTCAACTTTGAATAACCTCTCCCTCTCCTCCAGGCTGAGGAGCATAAGCAGCAGTATCAGACCTAGTGATCCGCCCTCAACTGTCACGGCAAAGAGCAAAAAATCCGACACGTCGGAAGAAATGCTGCGACACGTCAGAGTTTGAGCTGTGGTATACATCAAAGAAAAGCCCAATGTATGAGGGCTCCAAAAACAAAGGCAATGTCTACAAATAAAACACGACACCACAGCAACGGAATGTCACTGTGGTGTCGTGTTTTTCTTTACTGAATCTCAACAGCGAGGGGGGGGGGAGATGTCCTGAGGTACACAGCCATTTCCCTTAGCATCCCTCTCTCCTCATCCGAAATGGTCCTCAAAGAAATAAGGACCAATATCAGATTCCAATTCCACTAAGGTGCGATTTAGAGGTACCACATCAAAGAAATAATTTAAATTCCCTCATGGGGTCGATTAAGAAGAGGAGGGAGAAAGAAGCCCTCCAATAACTATCTGTTTTCATCTGGTCTCAACAATACGCAATCCCTTGGCTCCGGAACGAGTTCTAAGCCAAGATTCCAATTTCCTGCGGTCTGAAACACTGAGATCTCTGGAGGCTTCGACCAATACGGTAAGGACGGTATCTCTACCACTTACATAGCTCACTGATGGTAATATCAAGGCTGAACGAATCGAAGGGAATAGCTGCACAGCTTCCTTGTTGATCTGTCCCTCAATCGTAGCAAAGTAGGAGTATGAAGAGAGAACTGCATTCAGCGAATCGATCTCTCGACGCTGCTTACTGATAATTCGCTCACTGTTCTCATACATATCCTTCAGCACAGTACTGCGCAACTCACTTACATTCGGTCCCTGCGCCAACCCCTGCTTCACAACCAGGGAAACACCGCTCAGCCCATAATCGGACATTTTTGCGGAAAGCTCCTCAATCTCTGAATCGGATACACTCGCACCGAAAAGAATTACCTCTAAGGTGTGTTTCCCTTTCTCGCCCTTGTGCAAACGGCTATCTATCACCTGTGTATTTGGATTACGAAACTCCTCTTTTACGAAACGAATGGAGGCATCTTCGAGATAGGTATCCTTGATCATCCCATAGCTGAGATAAATACTTGGCAGAATGGTGCAAATTGCAATCACAGTGACAATGGAGCGTACTTTTTTCTCGCGCTCCTTATCCACAAAAACCTTGCGCGGCAAATGCAACAAGCGAGAAAAAAGGAAAGTTGCCGCGGCAATGAACACCGAGTTTATGATGTAGAGGTAGAATGCTCCGAAAAAGAACTGAACCTGCCCTGTTGCCAGGCCATACCCGGCTGTACACAAAGGAGGCATCAAAGCCGTTGCAATCGCAACCCCGGGAATCACATTCCCCTTGCTTTTGGTACTGGCCGCAACAATTCCTGCGGCTCCTCCGACGAAAGCAATCAGAACATCGTAGATACTCGGCTGGGTACGAGCCAACAACTCTGACTGTGCCTGTGTAAGTGGAGAGAGGAAAAAATAAATAGTAGCTGTGAGAATGCTGAAAAGAGTGGTTAGGCCAAAATTGCGAAGCGAACGCTTGATGAGCATAAAGTCAGAGATGCCAAGCCCCAGTCCGAAGCCAATGATCGGCCCCATCAAAGGGGAAATCAACATCGCTCCAATGATGACAGCTGTAGAATTGACGTTCAGTCCTAACGAAGCGATGAAGATTGCGAAAACTAAGATCCACAACTTAGGGCCCTTGAAATCGACGTCGGCCTTGATGCTCTCAACAATGCGATCATCATCTTCTCGCCCATCTCTGAGATTGAAAAGCTGCGAGAGCCAACTCCTAAACTGGGCTCCATAAGACTTCTCTTCGATCGGTTCAGCTACCTCCTTCGTATCCGGAGAAAGCAACGTCTTTGTGTCATCTTCCTGCATAGCTACGTAGATCTTGTTGAGAAAGAGTCAGGGCTGAAAATCAGGCCAGTGCAAAAACAGAATAGACAAAGAATGCCGTAGGAAGTGCAAACAGAGCACTATCGATGCGATCCAGCATTCCTCCATGGCCCGGTATCAAATTGCCGGAATCTTTTACCCCGGCCAAACGCTTCAGGTTGGACTCAAAAAGATCGCCCCATGTGGATGCAGCTGCAACGAAAAGGCCAAGCACAGGCCATGTGTACAAAGCAAAACTTTCATCCCGAAGCAAGTATAGCCCGATCAGAGTTGCTGCGACAATACTGGCAATTCCGCCCCCGACAAATCCCTCCCATGTCTTCTTAGGAGAAACAGAGGGAAAAAGTTTGTGCCGTCCCATAGCTCGACCTGCAAGATATGCGAAAGTGTCATTGACCCAAATAAGAGCAAAAACGGTGAGTAACAGGCCGGAACGCATATCCTGAAAAGAAACTGTTTGTGGGCCGAATGCAATCAAATTGGCACAAAGCAGTGGCAAAACGATATAAGACTGCCCAACGAAAGTACGAGCCGTATCGAGTAACATTTGCTCCCGGTCCGAATAGATGTTACGGATCATGGTGTACAAAAGATAGAAAAGATAGGGGAAAAAGACTTCCACTCCCATCAAGTTTGTACAATAGAGCAAGTGTCCCATGAAAAGGTAAGCCCCAGCCAAACAATCCAAAATCGTGCGGAGCCACCTTTTGCGATTAAGCCCGGCCAAAGAAGCGAACTCCCGAATAGACAACAGTGCTACAAGCGAGAAAACGGCGACGTACCATCCGGGATTTTTGAAATAAATGGGACAAACAATCAAGGCCACATAAAATAAACCCGAAATAGAACGAATAAGCAACGTCTTCATAGTGGAGATCTATCTTTTGGTCGAACTAAAGTTATCCTTTTCCTCAACAAGAGGCCTTTCGGGCAGAGGATCGGATGGGTCCCCCTGTGTGCCAATGGAATGTGAATCTGTATTCTCGTCTTTTGCCAAGAGCTCATCTGTACGTGACTTCCAGGGACGCTTGCCAAAAATAGCCTCTACGTCCTCTGTGTAAATGACCTCCCGCTCCAGAAGCAAGTTGGCCAGACGATTATGCCCATCGGTATATTCTGTCAATATTTCCTTGGCTCGGGTGTATTGAGTAGCAATGATTTTTTGCACCTCTTGGTCTATGAGCATAGCTGTAGAGTCGCTGTACGGTTTGGTAAGATTGTAGCCATCGTTCTGCATTGCGTAGAAGTTGAGATTCGGGAGTTTGTCACTCATGCCATAGATAGTGACCATAGCATAAGCCAGTTGCGTCACGCGCTCCAAATCATTGGCTGCCCCAGTGGAAATCCGTCCCAAAAACAGTTCCTCCGCAGCACGTCCTCCCAGAGTGGCACACATTTGATCGAGCAATGCTTGCGTGGTTGTAATTTGCCTTTCTTCCGGCAGATACCATGCTGCTCCCAATGCCTTGCCACGCGGAACGATTGTTACTTTTACCAATGGGTTGGCATACTCCAGCATCCAACTAATTGTAGCATGCCCACTCTCGTGGATGGCAATACTCCGCTTCTCTTCGGCCGTGGTGATCTTATTCTTCTTCTCCAGACCTCCTACGATTCGGTCTACCGCGTTCATGAAATCCTGCCAGCCGACAAAAGACTTGCCGCCTCGAGCTGCAATCAAAGCAGCCTCGTTACAGACGTTCGCAATGTCTGCACCACTGAAGCCTGGAGTCTGACGAGCAAGTAAATCAACGTCAACCGATGCGTCTGTCTTGATATGCTTCAAATGGACTAGAAAGATCTCCTTACGGTCATTGAGATCCGGCAGATCGACATAGATCTGTCGGTCAAAGCGGCCGGCCCGCAATAGGGCCTTATCAAGCACATCAGCCCTATTGGTCGCAGCCAAGATGATCACACCACTATTCGACCCAAAGCCGTCCATTTCAGTCAAAAGTTGGTTGAGGGTATTCTCTCGTTCGTCATTACCTCCGAATCCACCATTCTTGCCACGTGCACGACCTATGGCATCGATCTCATCGATAAATATGATACATGGCGACTTTTCCTTGGCCTGCTTAAAGAGGTCTCGCACACGCGAAGCTCCCACTCCAACGAACATCTCTACGAAATCGGAACCCGACATGGAAAAGAAAGGGACATGCGCCTCACCTGCCACGGCTTTGGCTAACAGAGTTTTCCCCGTCCCCGGAGGGCCAACCAACAAAGCTCCTTTGGGTATTTTACCTCCCAGCTCTGTGTATTTACCTGGGTTCTTCAGAAAATGTACAATTTCCTCAATTTCTTGCTTCGCTTCCTGCAAACCCGCCACATCAGAAAAAGTAACATTTACACCGGTCTTATCGTAGAGTTGAGCCTTGGACTTACCCACACTGAAAACGCCACCTCCGGCAGCTCCACCTCCTCCAGTGTTCATTCGTCGCATCATCCACACCCAAAAGAGAATCAACAGAAACAATGGGCCAAACTGGAGCAGAATTGTCCACAAACTGAAGCTCCGCTCGGTATAGACGACCTCGGCATTAAGTTGATTCTCGTCGCAGAAATCAGAGAATTTATCCACGGAAGGAATAATCGTTCGCACGACATACTCCTGGTTGGGCCGACGAATGGCGCGGGCAGGCAGATCTCCAGCTCGAAAAACACTATCCACCATATGCGGACGCACCACAGCCTCTACAGACGGGTTGGAACGGTCCACGGATACTTTACTGAAAGCCTGACGTTTGGCAACAGACTGGAATTCGTTCCAGCTTAGTTCCTTACTGTACTGTCCTATCTCTCCCGAAATCGCCCAAAAAGCGATCAAGGCAACAAAGATTCCTACATATATCCATATGGGATTAAACCCCACACCACCTTTTCTCTGCGGTCTATTCTGTTTAGCCATCATTAGACTTTCTTTCTACATTACACGTCAATCGAGATAGCAACAAGATAAACATTGCAAAAGTTGCTACCCGACTGCCTCCGATACAACGCACGCAGTGCAGCATCGGCGGAACAAAGGTAACCTAAAACAAATGCTTTTGAAGCGTATGTCTTTTCGTCCCCACCGAAAAAAAAGACACACCCTCTGTTATAAAGCTCTCCCCCCTACCATGAAAGGTGTAAATACTGGCCAGTGTAATCGGGAGAAAGTTCTTTTGGTCTTACTCGACAGGAGTTAGAGTTTTTCGGATGAGAAATCCCGAAAAGAGAAGGTGTGTAGAATGTATTTCGCCCCCCTTGAAATTATATTTCTCGAGAATCTCTATATCTATCGGCATTTGGAAAGGTGAAAAAGTACTCGCGTCGTATCGAAAAATGGCTCATGAAAGAATTATTTCTCTGACGCGTGAGAGTTTAAATTCCTTCTCGTCGCAGTTTTCGCTCTCTCCTCTAGTGCGTTTTGCCGCTTATAATTTAGAGCACTTCGCTTAGGACTATGAAGTGTTGGGCAGAGGAGAAATATTCGGCAGAGGAAAAGTAAGAGTTCTTTGTTTGTACCTTTGTGGAGTATGTCCTCTACAACCCAACCAATCGAGGCGGATCTCATTCGCCCTGACGTCGAAAACGCCGAAATGGGCTATGCGTTGCAACTGGTCACATCGACCAACTGCAATGTATTCCTAACCGGAAAGGCCGGCACAGGCAAGTCATCCTTGCTACGCTACATCTGCGCCACGACCAAGAAGGCACACGTAGTACTCGCACCTACCGGTTTGGCTGCACTCAATGTGGGAGGACAGACGATCCATTCGTTTTTTCATCTGCCATTGGAGCCGATTAGCCCCACAGATGCAAAAATGATAGATACGATCGTAAAGAAACGTCTTAAGAAAGACGAGAAGAAGCTGATCAAACAGCTCGAACTGATTGTCGTGGACGAGGTCTCTATGGTGCGTGCCGACCTGATCGACATACTGGATAAGGTACTCCGGCGAGTGCGAGGACACCCTACACAGATCTTCGGTGGGCTGCAAATGCTCTTTGTAGGAGATTTATATCAGCTTGAGCCGGTCGTCTCGCCTGATGAACGACAAATTCTCGACCGATTCTATCGCAGCCCATATTTTTTCTCTGCTGCAGCTTTCGAGGGGGCAGAGATCGTGCCAATCGAATTGCACAAGGTTTACCGACAAGAGGAGTTACAGTTTGTTCGAATGCTGGACCGTATTCGCACCGGTTCGCCTACTCCGAGCGACATCGAGCTACTCAATCGTCGGGTGGCTCCAGGCTATCATGCTTCGCAAGAGGAGATGGTCGTTACGCTCTGCAATACACGCAGGAGAGTAAGTGAGATCAACGAATACCACCTGTCGAAGCAGTTGGGCAAAGAGTTCATATCTCAAGGAATCATCAATGGGGATATGCCCGAGCGTTCTTTGCCTACCGATGCCGAGTTAAAACTCAAAGAAGGGGCGCAAATTATCTTCGTGCAAAATGATCCTGCCCATCAGTGGGTCAATGGTAGTCTGGGTGCGATACAAAAGATCGATCAGGAAAGTGCAACCATTACCGTACTAAAGGATGACGGGAAGGTAGTGCGTGTCTCCATGTCTGTATGGAATAATGTGAAATACCGCTACAATGAAGAAACCAAAAGCGTGGAGAGCGAGGTCGTGGGCAGCTTCCAGCAATATCCCATCAAACTAGCGTGGGCGATTACCATACACAAGAGCCAGGGCCTTACCTTCGAGAGGGTGATCATCGACTTCGGGGGAGGTTCTTTTGCAGCAGGGCAAGCATACGTAGCTCTTAGCCGATGTCGTACTTTGCAGGGGATTATCCTCAGACAGCCGTTCAACCCTTTTGGAATCATTGTGCGCGAAGAAGTGAGCAACTTCTATCGCAAAGTCAACGACTCCAAGCAGATTTCCCTGGCTTTGGCTCAGGCGCAAGCCGAGCGCAGCTTTGTACAAGCGGCTCGACTGGTCAGTGCCGGCAAATTAAACGATGCCGCAACCCTTTTTGCCAAAGCATTGGGGTCCGAAGCAAATATCTTCACCGACCATCGGGCCAATCGTCTCCTTCGCTACAAGTTGGCCGAAGTCGCAGCTATCCGACAACAAAAGCAGGATCTGGAAAGAGAGCTTAGGGAGCGCGATCGGTTGGCCAAAGACTTTGCAAACGAGTACATAGACATGGGACTCATGTGCATGGATCTGGAAGAATACGAGGCGGCAGCACGCAATTTTAGGAAAGCTCTCAAGCTCAAACCGCAGAGCAGACGAGCCAAACATGCGCTGGCCAAAGCTCTGGAAAAAATCAAAGAGACTGACGACTGACATAAATATTAATCATTTATCAATCATATTCAAGCACTTATGTTTTCTGGTATAGTAGAAGAATGTGGCCGCTTGGAGGCCATCGAGCGAAACGGCACGAACATTGATCTGACACTAAGCTGTAGCTTTGTCAAAGAGCTTAGCATCGATCAGTCCATTGCACACAATGGCGTTTGCCTCACAGTCGTACGCAAGACAGATACGACCTACACTGTGACTGCCATCCAAGAGACGCTCGATCGCTCCAATCTGGGTTTGCTCAAGGTTGGAGATAACGTCAATCTGGAACGTTCAATGCTCATCGGTGGTCGCCTTGACGGTCACATAGTACAGGGGCATGTGGACCAGACCGCTACGTGTACGGCCGTAGAAGAACTCAATGGTAGCTGGTACTATACATTCGAATACGAGTTGGACCGAGAGTTGGCACGAAAGGGCTACATGACAGTAGAGAAAGGCTCGGTAACCGTGAATGGTGTAAGTCTCACTGTTTGTGATTCCGAACTACAATCCTTCCGCGTGGCGATCATTCCCTATACACACGACAATACCAACTTTAGAGATATTCGGCCTCAATCTATCGTAAACTTGGAGTTCGACATTGTGGGCAAATATCTCAGCAAGATGCAAGCTTATCTATGAATGGAGGTAAAGAATATCTGTATGAGTTGATCGAGCAGCGACAGAGCGATCGCCGCTACGACCCACGCCCTGTAAAACCCGAAGTCATCGAGCGCATCATGCAGGCTGTGCGCTTGGCTCCATCGGCCTGCAACGCTCAACCCTGGAGTTTTGTGGTCGTGACAGATGAGGAGACACGCCATCAACTTTCGGCAGCTTGTACATCCAAAATGCTGGGGATAAATCATTTCACCTATCAAGCCCCAGTGCATATCGTGGTTGTAGAGGAGAAAGCCAATTTTTCTGCAGCCATGGGCAATTGGATCAAAAAGATGCACTTCTCGCACTTTGATATAGGGATAGCCCTCTCACACCTCACTCTGGCAGCGACGGCAGAGGGACTTGGTAGCTGCATTATGGGATGGATTGATGAGAAAAAGATACGGACCGCATTGGGGATTCCCGATTCGAAGCGTGTTCTCTTCGATGTTGTATTAGGCTACTCATTGGACCCGAAACGAGATAAAAAGCGCAAAGCAATGGATGAGATCGTTCATCAGGAAAAGTGGTGACTCGATAGCCTTGTCTCCTCTGTCCAGTTATCGTTTTTTATCTCACAAGGCAAAGCTTTGCTACCACTCGTTGGACCTTTTGTCGAGAAGGGGGGGGGCTTTTTGCTTGATCAGGACTGCTCCTCACGCCATGTACAAGCAGGAGACGACAACCGGAGGATGGAGCTGTTTGCTTATCTCCTTATTTATGACTTACTTTGCGCTCGCTTTGCGTAATCTCTGGTGGGAAATTTGTGTGGCCCACGTATATTGCGTTTGGCAGGATAGCTAATCGAAAAAGCAGAAATATGGATTTCATCAAGATCGTAAACGAGGAATTCAAAACCGGCAAAGAGCTTCCCTCATTCAGGGCCGGTGATACGATTACCGTAGAGTATCGCATCAAGGAAGGCAACAAGGAGCGTGTTCAGAAATTTCGTGGCGTAGTAATCAAAATTTCCGGGGAAGGTCAGCTCAAACGTTTCACCGTTCGCAAGATCTCCGGAGGCATTGGTGTTGAACGTATCTTCCCATTCAACAGCCCGTTCATTGAAGGTGTGACTGTAGAGAAGTATGGCAAAGTACGCCGTGCCAAGCTGTACTATCTACGTGGTCGTATGGGCAAGAAAGCTCGTATCAAGGAGCGTCGTGTCAATGTCGCTACAGAGAAGTAAGCAACAGAATCAACGACAAATCTCTCTCGATTACTCGTTTTGCGAAAGCGAGTTTAGGCTTAGAGTTTAAGCATATCAAAGGAGGAGGAAGCTGTCCCCAAAGTCGTAGGCTTTAGAGACAGCTTTCTGTTTTATTCCTCGAGCGTAGTACGAAGGTAAGTCACTACGACCATTCCGTCTAAATACATTTGGAGCTATGGCAGACGACAAAAAAATTATTTTCTCGATGGTGGGTGTAAGCAAAGTCTATCCACCTCAAAAACAAGTACTCAAAGATATTTATCTCTCCTTTTTCTACGGGGCCAAGATCGGCATCATCGGTCTAAACGGATCGGGAAAGTCTACGTTGTTGAAAATTATTGCCGGGCTCGACAAAGACTATCAGGGTGATGTCGTCTTTTCTCCAGGCTACAGTGTCGGCTATTTGGAGCAAGATCCTCACCTCGAAGCGGGGAAAACTGTAAAAGAGATCATACAAGAAGGAGTGCAGCCTATTGTGGACCTGCTAAAGGAGTTCGAGCAAGTAAATGAATCATTCTCCGACCCAGAAATATTGGATGATGCCGACAAGATGGCCACCCTATGTGATAGACAAGCAGAACTTCAAGACAAGATAGACGCTGCTGACGCCTGGAATATCGATTCCAAATTGGAGCGAGCAATGGATGCCCTACGCTGTCCTCCAGAGACACAAGTCGTGGATACCCTCTCCGGAGGTGAGCGTCGCCGCGTGGCCCTCTGTCGGCTGCTATTGCAACAGCCTGACATCTTGTTGCTCGACGAGCCAACCAACCACTTGGATGCAGAAAGTATCGATTGGCTGGAGCAACATTTGCAACAATATGCCGGCACTGTGATCTGTATTACTCACGACCGCTACTTTTTAGACCACGTAGCAGGATGGATCTTGGAGTTGGACCGTGGCGAGGGCATTCCCTGGAAAGGGAACTACTCCTCATGGCTTGACCAGAAAACCAAGCGCATGGCCTTAGAGGAAAAGCAGGCCTCCAAAAGACGTAAGACCCTGGAGCGTGAACTCGAATGGATCAACATGGCTCCGAAAGCACGGCAAGCGAAAGGAAAAGCTCGTTTGAACAGCTACGAGCAACTCCTCAATCAAGATCAAAAAGCCAAGGAAGAAAAACTAGAGTTGTATATTCCATCCGGACCCAGGTTAGGAAACAAGGTGATTGAAGCTCAAGCTGTAGCAAAGGCTTTCGGAGAGAAACTTCTCTTCGACAACCTAAGCTTCATGTTACCACCCAATGGCATCGTGGGGGTAATCGGCCCCAACGGTGCCGGCAAAACGACTCTCTTCAAGATGATCATGGGGCTTGAACATCCAGACAAAGGGCAATTTGATGTGGGGGAGACCGTCCAGATTGGCTACGCCGATCAGACGCATAAGGACATTGACCCGGCAAAGAGCGTTTACCAGGTTATATCGGGCGGGCAAGAAACTATCCGTGTGGGAAATAAGGAAATTAATGCCCGAGCTTATCTCTCGCGTTTCAATTTCGTAGGGGGAGACCAAGAAAAGAAATGTGCCGTCCTATCCGGAGGAGAACGCAATCGCCTGCATTTGGCTATTACGCTCAAAAGTGGAGCAAATGTTTTGCTTCTCGATGAACCGACCAATGATATTGACGTCAACACGCTTCGGGCATTGGAGGAAGGATTGGAGGACTTTGCCGGTTGTGCCGTCGTGATCTCTCACGACCGCTGGTTCTTGGACCGTATCTGCACTCACATATTAGCGTTTGAGGGCGACAGCCAAGTCTTTTTCTATCAGGGTAGTTATTCCGAATATGAGGAGGACAAAAAACGACGTCTCGGTAACGATGACCCGAAACGCATTCGCTACCGCAAATTAATAGAATAGAGCTATGCACTGACCATTAGACTGATTGCTGCGCCCTTCCGATCTTAGTGCGATTGGGAGGGCGTAGCTATTGATGGGCCTTTCCATCGAAGATCGACATACACTTTTCTGTCCCCACCTACTATCGGATACAACTTATCGCCTTACAGGATAAGAGTTTCCTCAAAATCCAAGGCTTGGCTTTTCGGTTGCTTTTTCTACTTTTGCTGAGAATGAATCGCGGATAGGAGACTCTACGGATAATGGGTTGAGGAAATCCTCTCCACGGTTGAAACGCTTGAGAAAAATGATAAGAAAAACACCCTCCCTATATTTAATACTAGCCGGACTAAGTTGCTGCGCGGTACTTCTGTGTTCGAAAAAAGCTTTTGCACAAACCTCCGTTTCACCTCACACTCCCTCTCGATCCACCGCCTCTTTTCAGCACGGTAATCCAGAAGAAGATTTTGAGGTGTCTGTGTTCGTGGAAAAAATTATTAGTGAAGGGAAGAAACTGATTGGGAAACCCTATCGCTATCGCGTTGCAAAGAAACTGAACTTGGATTGCTCTGGCTTTATCTCCTACATCTTCTCAAAATTTGATATCGCTCTGCCGCGCTCATCCTCTGCTCAGCACATCCACACGCATCCGATCGTAGACCCTCGCCCAGGAGATTTGATCTTTTTCAAAGGTCGAAACGCTCGCAGTTCCAGGGTTGGACATGTGGGGATGGTGGTTGACGTCAAAGATGATGACATCACAATGCTCCATAGTAGTTGCTCCAAAGGGATCGTGATAGAGAAGGTAAAAAGCCACGCATATTACAATCGTCGCTACGTAGGTGTGGGGCGTGTACCAGAACTGGCAAAAATGCTCAGGAATGAAAAGAAAAAGCAGGAGGATCTCAATCGAACCCATCCTGTATTCTACTCTCCCTACATCCCAGGACTCTTAGTCCCAGTCCCCCTGCCATCACCAAACACGATATGACCACCGGTGTTTCGACGAATTCTTTCTTCGAAACAATCCGGTAGAACAGAGCCATTGGGGATATTTATCGCGGTATTTTATCCATCCGGCTTGATTGTTTCTTTTTTTGTCCGCTCAGCATAAAATCTTTCGACTCATGACCAAATCCTTCGGTTCGTTTCTTGCCCCTCTTTATTTCTGCACGCTACTCGGATTGTCTGCACCTGTTGTCTTAAACGCTCAGGCAGAGCCTGTCGCTGCCATCATGCACCCGATGGAGAAGATTAAATACAAGGTGGAGTTTCAATGGGGTTTTATCTCTCCCAATGCCGGCTCAGCACAAATGCAAATGCGACAAGTGGAGGAGAATGGGCGCACACTCAACGCTTACAAGATAAGTTTGCGCACATCCTCCTTTTTCGACAACATCTATTCTCTTCGGGATGAAGTCGAATCCTTCTATACTT
This sequence comes from Porphyromonas sp., assembly GCA_034181285.1. Classification (GTDB taxonomy): domain Bacteria; phylum Bacteroidota; class Bacteroidia; order Bacteroidales; family Porphyromonadaceae; genus Porphyromonas. The sequence continues at coordinate 35,353 of JAXFND010000006.1, forward strand.
CAGACTTGGTATTCGTACGCTCGGTGAAAAATCTGGTAGAGCGCAAAAAGCCAAGCACACGCTACATGACGGTCAATTTCGGAGCAAACAACAAAGCCACAAGCTTCCGTTTCCTGCAAAGACGGAAGGATTGGATTATGCACGACAGCATAGTCCCCATTCGCTCGCCTTACCCCATCGTTGATCTATTTGGCTCAGTAATTTATCTCCGGTCTCTGGACTATAGCAAGTTGCAAGTAGGAGCAAGATTGCCGATCACAGTGATCGACAACGCCGACATTGTGAAAGCGTATATCATCTACAAGGGAAAGGAAGTACTCTCCATTGGACAAAAGGGAAAATACAATACTCTACGCTTTGTAATCGATATTGGGTCAGACAAATTTTCCAGCTCAAATGAATCTATGGAGGTTTGGATCAGTGATGACAGTAACCATATTCCTATTCAACTGAAATCCAAGCTCAAACTCGGGGCTGGTGTCGCTGTACTCCAATCAACCTCCGGGCTGAAATACCCTCTGAATAGAGCAAAGTAGCACGTTGCACCCACCCCAACAGAAACAATACAACACCGCTCAGCATGGCCACGTTCTTCAGTCGAGAGTTTACATTCGATCGATCTGCTCGAATCTTCTTTTTCCTTCTTCTTGTCACCGGTATTGCTTCATTACTTTTGGGCCTCAAAGCGGTACTTATTCCCTTTGCCTTAGCTTGGATATTTGCCTATATCCTGTTGCCCATGGTGCGTTTCGCCCAGTACAAACTACGGATGAAATACCGCGGGCTGTCTGTTTTGGTCGTATTTCTCTTTATTGCCGGGATCGTCACCCTGCTGATCCTCACAATCATCCCGGCGATCGAAGAAGAGATTAGCAAGACATGGGATTTGATACAGAAATACACCAACGAAGACACAATCATGGCAATGCTGCCAGAACACTTGGCTCACACCCTTCGGCAGAACCTGAACATCAACGATATGCTCCGGAACGTCAGTGCCGAGAACCTCTTTGCTGGAGGAAAACAGATCATCGAGCAGTTAAGAGGCGTTATAAGCAGCACAATCTCTGTCTTCTCTTGGGCTACAGTGTTCTCCATGGGGCTAATCTATTTCTTCTTTATCCTGATGGATTATGAAAGACTCGTAGATGGACTTATCGGCCTATTCCCCTTAGCTTTGAGAAGGCAAGCCACACTGGCATTAGCCGATGTGGACTACTATATGAACAATTACTTCCGAGGCCAGGCTATTGTAGCAATAAGCGTCGGGGTCCTTTTGGCTGTGGGATATAACATAATGGGGCTACCTCTAGGGATCACAATCGGGTTGTTTATCGGCCTACTAAATTTCATCCCTTACATGCAGGTCTTGGGAGTCGTGCCACTTACGTTCCTCGCCGGTCTGCATGCAGCTCAGACGGAGTCCAATTTCTTTGTGATTTTGGCCGTCACATTTGGAATTCTACTCATTGTTCAGATCATACAGGATACCTTGCTGATTCCTCATATAATGGGCCGACATATGGGAATGCGCCCCTCTCTAATTTTGCTCTGCATCACTGTTTGGGGAAGTCTACTTGGCTTTTTCGGGCTTATCATAGCTCTGCCCATTACGATGACCTTGTACTCTTTCTATATGCGTTTCGTAGTTAAGGATCCAGCCTATGTAGACGCCCACAAAGGCGAAAGAGATCATCGGCGAAAGAAACGTCGAATGCGCATACAAGACCGATTGATGAAGGGAGACAATCTCTAAGTACAATCAGATCCCCTGTACTGGGCTTGGTTATTTCTGCTCTCGTTGTACTTTAATTGCCACTTGAGAGCTGCTGGTAATGGAAAATAAAAGAAAGACGAAGCACCACTCCAACTATGGCCATCCAATTCCATACGGCCAAAAGTATATACTCCTCTAGCCGTCGTAGGTAGAAGACCGAGGGGATATTTTTCCACATAAAAAAAGAACTGCCGACAAATGTCTGTCGCAGTTCTTTTTTTGTAGTAAAAACCTGTCAGATCGGAGAAAGGAGTTGCCCGAAATGACAAACTCAAAACAGATCAACTCTGCTTGCCTTTACGCGCAGAGTAGTTCACATTCAAAACATTTGCTTTGCGAAGCTGCTCCTTCACATCAGAAACAACCTTCATGCTAATCTCCTTATCACCCTTGATAGAAACGGTCATAAGCTTGCGACGCTCCTCACGAATTTTAGCTTCTTCCTGCTTAACGTACGTGTAGACAGCCGAAGGATCCAAAGTGATCTGATCGTTAAGCTGTATAGCAGGCTTCGTGCCATACTTTGCTTGGTAGGAGACTGTAGGCTTGCCTAGGTAGATATAGGTCACCAAAGATTTCTCTTCAAGCTTTGTCAACTCCGTAGCATTAGGGAGCTGGCTATACTGTACCTTAGGACTCACCTCTCGTATCGTCGTAACCATCATGATGAAGAACAAGAAAGCAAACACCAAGTCAGGCAATGAAGAAGTGTTTAGTTCGGGCATTTCACGTTTTCCCGCCTTGCTAAATTTTCCCATAGTTGTACCTGTACTCCTTTCTTACTTACTGAGGTTAGACAGAGGCATTTCCGAGATATGCATCGGATATGCTTCCACGATAGCTTTCTGTTTGGCAGCGGACAAGTCCTCGAATGGCATTCTGAACTTTTCTTGCGACAGAAGATTCCATACTTCATTGTAAGCCTTCAAAAGCTCATTTTGAACATTGATGTACATCTGGTAGCTCGTCTCAACCTCGTTTTTAAGAGATATAGCGTAGCTACTTGTCGTGACATTCATTGTACCCAAATACGGTATCTCGCGGGTCTCCTTTTCTGGGAGATCGGGACTGTTTTGGGGATTCATAATGAAACGAACAGCAATGTCCTTGAGTTCTTCCAACTTCACCGGTATGGTTTGATCTCCAGACGCTCCACTACCCTTCTTAAAGATCACAATTCTATCTTGGCGATTGACCAAGAGACGCATGATATTACGGTCGTTGATCTCTACATCAGGCTTATTTTGTTGCTTCTCGGAGAGAGGAGGCAGACGCCTCTTCAAACCCTTATCTGTATCCATTGAGGTTGTAATCAGGAAGAAGATAAGCAACATAAAAGCAATGTCGGCAGAGGACGATCCGTTAATTCCCGGAGTTTTTCTTTTCTTTCCAGCCATAGCTTTCTGTACTTAGAAATATCTTGATTACGAGGATTAGCGTTTTAAAGCTTTACCAATAGCACCCCAAACGATAGCCAGCAACACAAGCGCAAACATTACGTAGATGGTAAACAACCACATATCCGTAAGTCTGAGCATCTCAGGCGTATTGTAGGCTGCAGAGTCAGCATTAAGTGCCAATGGATTTGTACCGCCAAGTGCATAAGACACAATCATTACGACAGCCAGCAATACAACACTCCCTACAGAGATCATCGCTTTTCTGGCATTCGTCTTGAATGACCGGGCAAGCCCTGTTAAGGCAAAAACGACAGCCACCACAGCAGTGATGAAGAAGATGGCATAGGTCCAGTAGAGAAGGCCATCCGTGAAGTTGTATATCTTGTGAGCTCCATCCATCTCGCTTCCGCCCAGGAAGAAAGCCAAGAGTACGATCACAGAGATCGCCATGGCAGCCAAGAGCGTCCAGCTGGAGAGCTTTCTGATTTTTGTTACAGCCATTTCAGCAGACGATTATATTACTTGTTGTACTTCAAGTTATACTTGATCACGTAGTCGATAAGAGAGATAGAAGCGTCTTCCATTCTATTCAAGATACCCTCTACTTTGGACAAGATATAGTTGTAGAAGATCTGGAGAATCAAAGCAACCACAAGACCACCGATTGTGGTGATAAGTGCGACTTTCATACCGCCTGCCACAACCGTCGGGCTGATGTCACCGGCACGTTCGATATTGTCGAATGCGAGTACCATACCCACCACAGTTCCCAAGAACCCGAGAGACGGAGCCATTGCAATAAAGAGAGTAATCCAAGAGAGGTTCTTCTCAAGCAACCCACCTTGCACACCACCGTAGGAAACAACAGAGCGCTCTACAACATCAATACCCTGATCAATGCGCATCAAACCTTGGTAGGTAATTGAAGCAATAGGGCCACGTGTATCACGTGCAATGTCCTTGGCAGCTTCCACATCGCCACGTTCAAGCGCTGCTTCGATCTCAGAAAGGAATTTTTCGTAATTGGTATCAGCCAAATTCAAGTAGATGATGCGCTCCAAACAGATAGCCAAACCCAAGATAAGGGCAATAGCAACAAGAGCCATGAAGTCGGGACCACCCTCGATGAACTTGGTCTTGAGAGCCTGATGGAACCCCTCCTGCTCCTGAGCCGGCATCTCGGTAGCAGCCGTTTCTTCTGCAGCTTCATCCACGACCTCTACGGGTGCCTCAGCATTGGCTGTGCTGTCTTCCTGAGCCATCGCTGTAGAGCCAAGACCTACAGACAAGAAGGCTATGCATACGATACTTGCGAAAAACTTTTTCATCGTGATTTAAATTTGAATTATTGGTTTTGATTGTATTTCCCGGATAATCAGCGGAGAGGGCGGGATTCGAACCCGCGAAACGCTTTTGGCGTTTACGCACTTTCCAGGCGCGCCTCTTCAGCCACTCGAGCACCTCTCCAATCTATATCTATGTGACAACACAACTGCGCGGGGGCATCGCTCTGTCATCCCCAACTCCGCACCCGACTGCCTCGCCAGAGAAGCACAATCTCCTCGAGAAATGCGACCCACAGCGGAATGCTCCGCAAATCTATGTTTTTTTCCTCATTTACGCTCCATCTCGCTTCCTTTTTCTGAAAAAATACCGAGTTCCAAACCGAACAACCGGCACGTATTAGCATAAACAATCTCTCCTAAGTCTTTGATATTCAGGCCTAACAAATCAGCCAACCGAGCCAATACATATGTACAGTAAGACGGCTCATTTCGCTGCCCTCTCTTAGGAACAGGGGACAGGTAGGGGGCATCCGTCTCAACAAGGAGACGATCGGTCGGCACCATGTGCAAGAGATCGGGCAAAGCGGAGTTCTTGAATGTGAGTACGCCATTGACTCCGACAAAATAGTTGGGAAGCGCCAAAATTGCCTCTAAATCGCTTCGGCTGCCGGTAAAACTATGAAAGACTCCACGCGAATGCCCAGCGGGATCAGCCCGACGAAGACATTCGATCGTCTCCATCACGGCCTCCCTTGTATGTAAAATCAGGGGCAAATCTCGCTCCAAAGCCCAAGCTATTTGAGCTTCCAAAGCCAACCTCTGCTGTTTTAGGTAAGTTCTATCCCAGTAAAGGTCCATCCCTACTTCCCCTATCGCCACAACAGGATTCTGATCGAGAGCCAAGCGAAGAACCTCAAGACGCTCCAACCAACGATCATCGACAGAAGTGGGATGCAATCCAATGGCAATAGAACAAAACTGAGGGAAACGCTTCTGCACATCCAAAAGGCGTCCGAGACTATCGTCGTCAATATTTGGCAAGACGCAATGGCAAACTCCAGCGTCTTGAGCTCGGGCAACGACCAAATCCAAATCAGGGTCGAATTCGGGCTCGTAGATGTGCGTATGGCTATCGATAATCATTACCCAACAAATCTCGACTATGCTCGTCGCTTATCCAAGGAGCGAAGAATTGACCTGAGAGAAGCGACATCGCGTCCCCGCTGATGCAAGGCTTCGAGAGCCTCCTCAGCAACCAAGTTGTAACGAGCTATACTCTCCTGCGTAAGCCGAGGGATAGAAAGGCGATCGTACAAGCTACGAACCCACTCTATCTTAGCCTCCCGACGATCAGGCTCATGATCGGCCATCCAACGGGCCAATGCTTCGGCATCCTTATCGCATGCCCGGTCGTATGCAGAGAGCAGAAGAAAGGTTTTCTTGTTATTCACGATATCTCCACCGATCGGTTTCCCAAAAACTGAAGATTCTGCGTAAACATCCAAGTAGTCGTCCTGCAACTGGAACGCCATCCCCAACGCTATTGCAAAATCATAAACCAGCTCCACTTCCTCAGGGGAGGCTTCTAACGAACAAACAGCTCCAATACGAGCCGCATAGGCAGGCAATTCGGCCGTCTTCAGGCGTATCATACGCAAATACTCGTCTATAGAGACATTTGCTCGGGACTCAAACTCGATATCATATTGCTGCCCCTCACAAACGAGCAATGCCATACGCGTAAATAGGGGCAACACTTTGACAAGCATTTCCTTATTCTGCATACGTCCGAGGTAATCATAGGCCTTGAGTAACATTGCGTCCCCGGAAAGGATGGCCTGCTCCTCACCCCACTTACTGTATACAGTGGGGCAACCTCGCCTAAGAGGCGACCTATCCATAATGTCATCGTGAACGAGAGTATGATTGTGATACAACTCTATCGCAATGGCAGCATCCATGGCCATCTGATAGTCAGAGAACACCTGCGCGCAGAGGCAGCACAGGAGGGGTCTCAGACGCTTTCCGCCTGCACGAAGGCTATAAAAGACAGGATCGTAAAGGGTTGGAACATCATTAGGCTCAGTCGAAAGCTCAACGAGCCTCCCCTCTATCTGAGATAAAAGAGAATTCACATCAATCATAAGACAAACACGAAAAAAGCTCCTCTAAATCGACTGCGAAGCCGATACAAGACGACTGATCTTTCACCGCAGCGATCGGCAGTCTCTTGTATCGGCTTCGTCTCACCGCAGCGGCCCCCCAAGAGAGGAGAAACTGCGAACAGCTACAAAAGCGAGCTACAAAACTAGTTTCTAAGTTGGAATGCTACAGGGAGAGTAAATCGACTTCTCACAGGTTTGCCTCGTTGCTTACCTGGGCTCCACTTGGGCATGCTGCTTGCCAGACGGATAGCCTCCTTATCCAAAGCAGGGTCCACTCCTCTCACAACTTTCACATCGGTGGTCGATCCATCCTTCTCTACGACAAAGCTAACAATCACTCGTCCTTGGATATTATTTTCAATCGCCACTTCGGGATAGCGCACATTGGTGCTGAGCCACTTCATCAGAGCAGCGGTACCTCCAGGGAACTCGGGCTGCTGCTCCACGATCATGAAGACCTTGTTTTCGTCCTCCTCTTCCTTCGCCGGAGGAGTCACCACAGGAGCGGGAGGTGGGAGCTTACGATTTTCATCGGCAGACACCAGCGATACTTTCTCCACCTTCTGCTCATTACTCACCACCTTGAACTCCTCGGGTAACTGCACTTCCTGCACTTTGGTTTCTTCGGGCTCGGGCTGATTCTCTTCTTCCTGCGGATCTTCAACAAGCATCGTATCCTCAATATCAGCGATATTGAGTTTGTCATTCTCTATTGCATCGACCCTATCATAGGAGCGCAGCTCGAGAAAGACATATAACACGGAGAGAGCCAACACCAATCCAAGCAGGAAAGACAATCCCTTGCCTTTCTCTAAATTCGCTTTGGGCGATTTCTTGATTTCCATATTATGTTTTCTTCGTTTTTTATTACTTCCGGTTTGCGACAAAAGTACAAAGTTTTTTGTGCTATCACCGCGTATTCGGGAGAAAATCCCAGGGCACAAGCAAAAAAACACTCCAATCCACACAGCGGACAAGCGAAGATACAAAAAAGGCATCGAAAGAGGGAGCAACCCACCTTCAACGCCTTTATTCACAGTGACCCCGGAGAGGCTCGAACTCTCGACCCAATGATTAAGAGTCATTTGCTCTACCAACTGAGCTACGGAGTCATCTACGACTAGTCTCGATGCTGCCTCAAATCTTTCGATGTGACCCCGGAGAGGCTCGAACTCTCGACCCAATGATTAAGAGTCATTTGCTCTACCAACTGAGCTACGGAGTCTGACATGAGAGGCGAATCGCATCGTTAGACGGGCGCAAAATTAGACAGAAAATCCGAATATGCAAGCAACGGCCCCATTTCATCGGAGAGAGACTCTCGTCCCTGAGCGCAGAATCATGGCATACAGAGGATAAAAGCCCAAAACAAAATAAAGTCCACAACGAAAAAGATCCGAACAGGAGGTGCGGGAATGGGGAGGCTTAGGGCTGCTATCAAGAACTCTGTCGTTCCGGCGAGCCTTGCCTCTCATGCCCGAGCGAGAAGTTCAAGAGATTCGAGAGAGACTGCCTATGCAATCAGTAGCATACAAGCAAGAAAAGGGAGTTGCGACAGCTTGGCTCCGTCTCTATAGAAATGCAATCAGCAGCATGCAAGCAAGAGAAGCTGTAAAAGGTCTGTTTTAGGTCCTTTCAGAGACACCTCCTATCCAGACTACGGGAAGGAAAGAAAAATCTCACGCGTTAGAACTTTCGCTCTCACGCGGAGAAGATTTTGTTTCAACGGGAAAGATTTGAAGCCACGACATACGAGTGCTTTCCCCCCCACAAGATCTACAAAAAAAGGAGGGCGCCAACCGATCGCTCGGCGACGCCCTCCATCTTTAGTGCGGTACACCACTTGCAACGCTATGGCATACTGCACAAGAAACTACGGAAGATCAATCCCAGTTGCTCTTGCCGTGCAGATTAGGATTTGCTCGGCGGTCATTGCTTGGGAACTCCCACATAAAACGCTTGTCTTCAATGCTTACTCGCTCTTCTTTGGAGACAGTAGAGTATGGCGCAACTACAGATTGAGGAGAAGGAGCTACGAAATCCAAGCCCCAGCGATACATATCATTCAGACGCATTCCTTCACCGATCAACTCTCGAGCACGTTCTTCGCGCAAGAGCTTCATATCACTGGTGATTGAACCAAACTCTGGAGCCTCAATCCCACGAGACCCCATGAGAGCCTCGAGATCATTCTGCGCCTCCGTCTGTTTCTTCAATTGCAGGTAGGCCTCAGCGCGGATCAAATAAGCCTCAGCAATATTAAAGAGGTTCAATCGATTGCGATGGCGTGTGTGCTCCTTGTCAACATCGAGAGCAGGGTCTCCCATATACTTGGTAAGCATATGCACCGGAAGTTGTGCCAAAATCTTGTACTCACCGACATAAGCCTCCTTGCGAATATCTTTGTCATCATAGAGTTTTATAGCCCAATCGGAAAGAATCGCGTTAGGAAGAATAAACTCTTCCAACTTGGAGTTGGGATCCAACTCATCTTCGGGTTGCCATACTCCATCAAGCCACCCATAGAACTGACCAAAGCTACCAACCTTGGCATCCGCGTAGAGTGTAAGCACATTCTCAGAACTACCAATAGAGTAAGTAGAGCGGAGTAGCTTCACTTTATCAGCAGCTGTCTTTTCGCTCTTCGTGTCTACCAGAGGATACTTATCGATGAACTTACCTACAGCGTCCACAGCCTTCTGCCATTCCTGCATTTGCAGGTAAATACGAGCTTTGAGAGCGTATGCATAATCGATGTTGATATGATAAGGAGCTTCGCTCTTCTCGTTGAGGCCAAGAGCTATAGCCTCATCAATCAACTCAATAGCACGACTGTACGAAGCCAGCTTGCTCGCACGCTCCGGCTTGGCTAATGGAGAGAATTCATCCATCAAGAAAACGCCCATCTCCTGGGCCGCGGTAGCAGGGTTATACGGCCCCTTGGCATAGCGAAGCATCAGGCGATATATAGAGATAGCTTTCATCACTTTCGCCTCTGCGATAAGCGTCTTAGTTGCCTTGATATCCTTGGCCTTTCCTTCCAAGACATCGTTATCCAACGCCTCTTGAGCACGTGAGATGAAATAGTTCGCCTGCATGGCGAGAATGCTATAGGCAGCAAAATAGTTGTCAATGCGCTCATCCGACAACATGCGAGACTCTTCCCAGTCAGTCATACCCAGCACCTGACCACCGTCCCATATCGTACGCACATAATAGCCGGCCTGGTAGTCACTGTACGAAGTATTCAGTGGGACCTCAGCTGTACGCAGGTGTGTGTACAGACCGTCCCCGAGATACTTTATCTCCTTGATGGTCTTCAAAGGCCCTTGTTCTATCTGACCGTCAGGATCTCTCGTCAGATCGCAGGAGAAGAGTGAGAACACCAACAGCCCTGCAGTGAGGATAGAAAATATCTTTTTCATTGTATTATTCATTTGTAGAGAGAGTTAGAATTGGAGCTGCATACCGGCCATGAACTGGCGTGTATTCGGGAACTGGTTAATCGTGATGTGTGAGGGAGACTCAGGGTCCATACCTGTAAAGTTCGTTACAGTGAAGAGATTACGAGCCATCGCATACACACGAGCTCCACTCAAGACAGTCTTTTCAGAAAAGATTGACTTAGGGAATTGATAGCTGAGCTGGATGTTTTTCATACGGAGATAAGAGGCGTTCTCAAGCAATCTGTCGTCAAACTGCATCGGCACACCGTGTTTGGGTATATCCGTAATTCTGTTGTCCTCAGTCCATTCGTTGAGAAGCTTGCGAGAACGGTTGCCGGCCATACTACCGGAGTTATTCTCCATGAAGTAACGGTCATTGTTGAGCAACGTCTTACCCAGGACGTATGCAAAATCAGCTTGCAATGAAAGACCTGTCTTGACCCAAGCAAGATTGAAAGAGAAACCGCCATTGATCGGAGCTGTGATCTTCTTACCAGTAGATTGCTTGAGCTTCAGGTCATTGTATTCTTTCGTCGTCTCTCCGCCCTTACCGGGTACATACCACATCGGAAGACCATCGTTCTCATCAACTCCTGCGAACTTAGCGGCATAGAATGTCGCCGGTTTACCAACTTCGTACAGGATACCCGTACCGGGGATTTCATACTCTTTCAGACCGTAGAAGAGTTTCGTAATTTCTTCCTGGTTGTAGTTGAACGTCGTCTTGAAGTTCAAGTTCCAGTCTTTGGTCTGAATCAACCGAGCATCCAACGTGAGGTCAACCCCCATATTGCGCATAGAACCCACGTTTTCGTAGCGGAAACCAAAGCCCGTTGCGTATGGCATAGGTACATTCATGAGCATGTCTCTGGTATTACGCACGTAGAAGTCCACTTCGGCCGTAATACGATCACGCAAGAACCCGAGGTTAAAGCCGGCATTGATCTTCTCTTGAGTTTCCCACGTAAGGTCGGGATTACCAGCCGATGCGACCGTCCAAGCCAGACTTCCGTCGTAGGTTGTAGAGCCGATCAACGCCTGGTGGGCATAGTTGCCAATCTCAGAGTTACCGGTAGTACCATAGCTAGCCTTTATCTGGAAGGTAGAGAACTTCTCGTTGTCCGGCATGAACTTGGAGTGAATGTCGAACATCGAGCCAACAGAGTAGAACCAACCACTGCGGTGGTTGCTACCGAAACGAGAAGAGGCATCGTTACGGATAGAACCGTCGATGTAGAAGAAATGATCATAGTCATAGTTCACACGACCAAAGTAAGAGTTGTAGGCATAAGCCGTCTCAGAAGAAGAGGGGCGAACAAGGAATTCGCCAAGCTGACCATGGTTGAGTTGCATGAATCGGTCATCCTTTTGGCCTGTTGATTTGGCCTTAATGCCTTCTCCCCAATAATCCAAGAATTCTTGACCAGCAAGGAACGTAAGGAAATTCTTTTCCGCAAAGTCAAACTTGTACTCGGCCGTATTAGTCAAGGTAAAGCGACGAGAGCGAGTTGACTCGTCGGTTCTCGCTCCAAGGCCATCCCCAAGGCGACCAGAAGGCATAGACAAGTCTATACTTCTGTGAATATTCAAGTCCACACCGCCGAGGGTCTTCAGAGTCAGGCCCTTGATCGGAGAAATCTGTATGAAACCACTGGCTGCCATGATGTAACCATCTTTGGTAGATGGGCTCACCATGTTGAGGTAGTCGGCAAAGTACAAAGGAGCCATCGCCGTTTTTGTAAAACGGTCTACCTTGAGCTTACCCTCCTTGTCATATGGAGTGTAATAGCGAGGCATACGCATGGCACCATAAGTACCGGCATTGTAGTAAGCCCTACCGAACCCGGTTGTTTCCTCAGCTTTCGTATAAGCCAGGGTTGTATTAACACCTAGCTTGAGCCAGTCTCTCAATCGAGACTCGAGGTTGATGCGTGCGTTATATTTGCTGAAGCGAGCCCGCTCTCTTGAGATCCCTTCTTGGTCGAAATAGCCAAGAGACAAGTAATAAGAAGATTTGTCGCTACCACCAGCCACAGAAAGGTCTGCTTGAACTGTGGGAGCGTTCTTGCCCATGAAGAAGTCGAGCCAGTCAAAGTCTGTCTCTGTGAGGTCGTAACCACGAGATTTCAGTTTGGCCCAAAGCTGACTTGGCGTCCAGGGCTTATCTCCGTTCAAGAAGCCATTGCGAGCCTGCCACTCCAGCAATTCCTTTCCAGACATCATGTCGTCCACATTGCCACGGCTGATAAGCTGGGAAACACCATACTGCGTAGAGAGAGAAAAACGAGAGTTTTCACCACCCTTACCACGCTTAGTCGTAACCACGATCACGCCATTGGCAGCGCGTGCACCGAAAATAGCGGTAGCATTGGCATCCTTGAGCACCGTGATGCTCTCGAAGTCATTCGGGTTCATCGAAGCGATCACAGAGGGCGTTGTCTGTACACCATCCACGATATACAAGGGAGCAGAACCTGCACCGAGAGAACCTGTACCATGGATCTGTACACTAGCGATTGCATTGGGGTCACCAGATCCCGTCTCCACGTTCATACCGGCTACTTGTCCCTGCAAGGCGTCCATGATGTTAGCCACAGGCTTTTCCTGGAGCTGTTCGCTCGATACGCGTGCGATAGAGCCGGCCACCGACTTGATCTTGCGCCCCGTACCATAACCGACAACAACCACATCGCCCAATGCTTTGGCATCGGAATGGAGTGTAATCTTCATCACGCCATCTGTAATGGCAACTATCTCGGTCTTCAGACCGGTGTAAGATACCTGAAGCTGCTTGGCAGAACTGGGAACGCTAAGTGTGAAATTACCATCGAAGTCAGTAACCGTACCAATGGTCGGCTGTCCAACGACTACCACATTCGCTTGGATGACAGGCAAGTTATCTTCCGAGGAGATAACGTTACCCTTCACCGTCCTATTCTGGGCTGCAGCCCAACCTATGCTAATAAACAAGCATAGGACGAATAGAGTCATTCTTTTCATAGACTTTCCTTTTGCGTTTAACTTAAACTATTACTTTCATCCTTTATATTTCATACACACGTACTTATCCGGAGCCAGAGCATCTATAAACGGGTCGCAACACCCTCCCCTGATCACACTCCATGACCGCACACCTATGGTGCGAAGGTAAGCAAAATGATATAAAAACAGACATTCTGCTACTCCGCCACTGCCTATATCATCGCGTTTCCTGAGAAAAGGCACTCATCAAAGAAACAAGAGAGACACAACCGCACCCACTCTCGAAAGCTCTCCATGAACTCGCCTTCACCCTCCCAGACCGACTCACTTGTCGGCCACATCCGTACACGTAAGGAGGGAGCGGAGGCCCCTTTAGTACGAGGAATCACCGGGCCGTGATTCGGTTGCGAATATAGTGAGATTTGGCATACGAGCCACTTTAACGGGAAACGGTGAAGAATTTACGTACAGAGGAGGAGACTCAGCATCCCATCCCGGGCTTCATCCATCGTCACATCGGGAGTGCTCTCAAACGGATGCCGTCGGAGCAAAAATTCTATCACGTCGGAGTTTTTGCTCCCAGGCGTCGAAAGTTTCATTCTCTCCCCAATCATTTTTCACAAGGGTTGAAGGATCCATACAAGCCCACCTACACGAAACCTGGCTTTGAAACATCGGTCTACACACGACACAGACAAGTGCTTCCGGTGGGAGAAATGCGAGAAGATACCCCAATCCAATCCGGGAAACTCATCACTGGGAATTTCGTAACTTTGAAACCGGATAAATACAGCAAAACAAACTCTATGAGCTTATTCGAAGACATCAATCAGGAGATAAAGAAAGCGATGCTGGCACGCGAAAAAGTGCGACTTGAGGCATTGCGCGGTATCAAGAAAGAATTTCTGGAAGCGATCACGGCCAAGGGATCCGACGGCACACTGCATGACGAGCAAGCCCTGAAGATCCTGCGCAAATTGCACAAACAACGTCTGGAGTCTGCCGAGATATACAAAAAGAACGGTCGGCAAGAGTTAGCAGAGATAGAGCTTGCAGAATCCGAGGTTATCGGATCATTTCTGCCAGCTATGATGAGCCAGGAACAGATCGAGCCGATCATCCGACAACTCAAAGCAGAGCTGGGCATTGGGGACATCAAGATGATGGGGAAGTTAATTGGGGCTGCCCAGAAAAAGCTCGAAGGACAAGCCGATGGAGCAACCATAGCTTCCGTAGTCAAGCGTCTACTATCCGAGTAGGCATCATCCGTGTCGCACCCTAATATAACATGGGACAAAGCATCGAAATCGAGCAAGAGCTATTCACGCCCCAGGACCTGATGCAGATCGAGGCTCGAGGCATCGACTTGGAAACCGCTCTCGACCAGATACAAACGATACGCGAGGGGACACCTTATCCCGAGGTCTTGAAGTCGGCTTCCCTGGAGTGCGGGATCATACGTGTGGACAGATCGGAACAGGCCTACTTCATCGAGCTATGGGACGACTATCTGCAAAGCCCCGAGGCCAACACCTGTAAGATGGTGCCGGCATCGGGCGCAGCGACACGCATGTTTAGCGACCTATACGCATTTCTCGACGCCGACTACGAGACGCCCCAAACGGAGTCCGAGAAGCTCTTCTTCGACCGAATACAAGATTTCGCTTTCTACGGCCTACTCAACGAAGCCTGTCTGAGAAATAACTGGAAGCCCATCCAGAAACTTATTGCTCAAAACGAGTACAAGACAATCATCCGCAACCTACTCAACAAAGAAGGGATTGGCTACGGCAGCCTCCCAAAAGGGATGCTGCTATTCCACAAAGGGCTTAAACATCCACGGACAGCAATCGAAGAACACATGGTGGAGGCAGCAGCCTATACCAAGCCGAGGAATGGCATTGTGAGGCTGCATTTCACAGTCTCGGGAGAACACCGAGATGCTTTCCTCAGCCTGGTAGAGAAAAAAAAGGAGGAGTACGAAGATTATTACTGTATACGATACGATGTAAGTCTTAGCGAGCAAAAACCTTCCACAGATACCTTGGCTCTCACTCCCCATGGCGAATTGTTTCGCCTTCCGAGCAAAGAACTTTTATTCCGACCGGGTGGCCACGGTGCTTTGATTCATAACCTGAACGATTTGCAGTCCGATGTGGTCTTCATCAAGAATATCGACAATGTCGTACCGGATGAGCAACGCTGCGACACCGTAATACACAAAAAGCTGTTGGGTGGTATATTGCTGGCGACACGCAAACAAGTATTCCAATACGTGAACAAGCTGAAGCAAGCCAAAGCGAGCAGAAGTGAGTTGAATGAGATCCTACTCTTCCTGCAGAACAACTTTGCAGTCACACTTCCGGAACTCGACAGAGACGACGAAACCCGTCTACAAGCAGCCCTCCTCGATAAGCTCGATAGGCCCATGCGCGTATGCGGTATGGTAAGAAACGAAGGCGAGCCAGGAGGTGGACCGTTCCTTGTGAGAGAGGCCGATGGATCCTCCTCGCTACAGATCTTGGAGAGTTCTCAGATAGATGACTCTCGCCCGGATCAAATCAAATTGTTCCGAGAGGGCAAATACTTCAACCCCGTAGACCTCGTCTGTTCAAAGCTCAAACCTGAAGGTGGATACTACGATCTAAATCTGTACATCAATACAAAGACGGCTTTTGTCCCGCGCAAGACCTACAACGGAAAGCCCTTGTTGGGACTTGAGCTACCCGGCTTGTGGAATGGTGCCATGCACCACTGGCTGACACTCTTTGTAGAAGTCCCACAGTCGACCTTCTCTCCGGTCAAAGGAGTAAACGACTTACTCAAACCGATTCATCAGTAAAACACAGACGACATACACAAACAACAAATAAGCGATACAATGAACGTAAAAGAACGAGTACAGAAGCTGAGGGAAGCCATGCTGGGCAAGGGCTTCAAGGCATACATCGTCCCCTCTTCCGACGCACACCTAAGCGAATACACTCCCGAACACTGGAAAGCCAGACGCTGGATATCGGGATTCACGGGATCGGCCGGCACGGTGGTTATCACTAAGGACAAGGCTGGCCTATGGACCGACTCACGCTACTTTCTTCAAGCTGAAGAGCAGCTACATGGCTCAGGCATTACTCTATACAAAGACGGTTTGCCATCTACTCCGTCTATCGAAAACTTTTTGACCGGGGAGCTGAAAGCCGGAGAAGTCGTGGCCTGCGATGGACAATGCTTCTCCCATGCAGAAGCCCAAGCCATTGAATCCAAGCTCGAGACTTTCGGTATCCATTTTGACCAATCATCAGATCTCTTCGACAAGAAGGTATGGGCAGATCGGCCGGCCATCCCAACGACTGAGCTTTTCAGTCAGCCTGTCAAATACAGCGGAGAGGCAGCCAAAGACAAGATTGACCGATGCCGCAAAGCTCTGACTGCCCACGGGACGAATTGCTACATCGTAAACATGATCGATGAGTTGGCATGGCTCTTTAACATCCGAGGTAGAGACGTAGAATGCAATCCCGTAGGCGTGGCTTACGGCTTTGTCTCAGACAAAGAAGCCATCCTATTCGCACTGCCCGAGAAAATCTCTCCCAACCTTCGACAAGAACTCCAGGGACAGGGTATCTCTCTACGTCCCTACGAAGAAATCTACCCATTCGTTGCCTCTCTGCCCGAGACTTGCAAAATCCTGGTAGATGCCAAACGTACAAATGAAGCCCTCTACCGAGCAATCCCAAAGCACTGCCGAATAGTAGAAGCCGTATCTCCAGTTACCCTGATGAAAGCCGTCAAAAATTCCACTGAACTGGACGGAGTGCGCAACGCCATGAGAAGGGATGCTGTCGCCCTCACTCGCTTTTTCATTTGGCTTGAGCAAACACTCGACCAGGGGCAGACACCCACAGAAGTGGAGATCGGTAACCGATTAACAGCTTTCCGTGCCGAACAGGATCTCTACTTCGGAGACAGCTTCGATACGATCGCGGGCTACCAAGGACATGGAGCTATCGTTCATTACAAGGCACAGGAAGCTACAGCCTACAGGTTGAAGAAGGAAGGGGTGCTACTACTCGATAGCGGTGGCCAGTACTTGGACGGGACGACAGACATCACCCGTACCATCTCACTGGACGGCACCCCACCCGACCAGCTGCGAGAGGACTACACCTTGGTGATGAAGGGGCATATTGCTATCGCCACGGCGCAATACCTCGAAGGGACAAGAGGGAACCAGATAGACATATTAGCTCGCAAGGAATTGTGGGACAGGGGTCTACACTATGGGCACGGTACCGGACATGGCGTTGGATGCTTCCTAAACGTCCATGAAGGCCCGCAAAACATCCGGATGGAAGTGAATCCCACTCCACTGCAAATCGGTATGATCACCAGCAACGAACCTGGACTCTATCGAGCTGACCGCTGGGGCATCCGAATTGAGAACCTGGTGGTGACAAAACTGAACTGCGAAACCGAATTTGGGCGATTCCTCGGATTTGAAACGCTCACCCTCTGCTACTTCGACAACAATATGATCGACAAACGCCTGCTCACGCCCAAAGAGATAGAATGGTACAATGATTATCAGCAGTGTGTGTACGATGAAATCTCTCCTTTGTTGAGCAAAGAAGAAGCAGAGTGGCTAAGACTCAAAACACAACGGCTCTGATGGCACTGATCAAGAAAGTACGTGGCTTCACTCCTTCTTTCGGGAACAATTGTTATCTGGCCGAGAATGCCACTGTAGTGGGAGACGTTGTGATGGGCGACAATTGCAGCGTGTGGTTCGGAGCCGTAGTACGCGGAGATGTCAATAGCATACGAATCGGCAACAACGTAAACATCCAAGACGGAGCCGTGATCCATACCCTGTATCAAAAGTCCACCACAACAATCGGTAACTATGTATCGC
Organism: Porphyromonas sp.; assembly: GCA_034181285.1. GTDB lineage: Bacteria > Bacteroidota > Bacteroidia > Bacteroidales > Porphyromonadaceae > Porphyromonas. The sequence goes on from JAXFND010000006.1 coordinate 53,321, forward strand.
TCGGCCACAATGTAGTTGTACACGGAGCTACAATCGAGGACTACGCGCTGATAGGAATGGGATCGGTGGTACTAGACCACGCAGTAATAGGCAAAGGAGCCATCGTCGCGGCGGGATCGGTGGTACTATCCGGCACAAAAGTGGAGCCGAGCTCTATCTACGCAGGCGTTCCGGCCAAGTTTATCAAAAAGATAGACGAACGACAAGCAGCCGAAATCAACCAGCGTATAGCACACAACTACACGACTTACGCCTCCTGGTACGCTCCTGATGAAAATGTCCCTGGAGGGCAGGATCAAAAAAAACTCCATGAATAAGATTTCGGAGCAAATAGAGCTAATACTCCAACAAGCAGAAGCCTCTCGAGGGATTACACCCGAGAGGCTTCTGCTTGGATCCAATAATGTACCGCCTGCCAACAGAGCAGATGTGGCTCTACAGCTGAGTCTCAGATCCAAACTTAAACAAAAACTGCCCGATTGGGCTGCCCTCCCCTGCTACATTCCCTCCAAGTTGGCATTGGAGCAGTGCAGTTCGCAAGACATTGCTCGATACAAGCAGCGTTTTGTACGGCCACAGGATATAGTAGCAGACCTCACCGCTGGTTTGGGTGTGGACTATTGGGCACTCAGTTCGGCTTCCGAGCAAAAGAGCTACTACATCGAAAAGCAAGCGGATTTGGTGGAGGCGGCACGCTACAACATTCCCAAACTTTGCTCTAAGGATCAGACATTCATCGAAAGCCAGGCAGAGCAACAGCTCCTCCCCCTTGTGGAAAAAGGCGTCAACCTATTCTACATTGATCCGGCTAGGCGAGCTGGGACAAATGGGGGGCAACAGTATTTTCGCAAATACGGGATAGAAGATTGCCGACCAAACCTATTGGAATTGATCCCATCCCTACCTCCAAACGCTAACATCAGGCTGCTGGCCAAGCTATCACCGATGCTTGATATAAGCGACACCATCAACAAGCTGGAAGGGATCGCCGAGCTACATATTTTGGCTCAAAGAAATGAAGTGAAAGAACTTCTCGCTCTGATTGAAATTGGGAGCAGTCATCCCAAAAACAGGTTGCCCATCTTCGTCGTCGATGTTGCCAATGAGATGAAATTCAGCTTTACCATGGAGCAAGAGACACACAGCAAACTGTCCGTTTCAGGAACGCCAGGGCACTATATACACATCCCCCACCCGGCCCTTATGAAAGCTGGTTGCTTTGCACTGCTGAGCGAGCGGTTTGAGATATGGCAGCTGCATGTCAATAGCCATATATACAGTTCCGACCATCTTGTCGAGGGATTCCTCGGGCGTAGTTTCCGAGTAGAAAGTATTTTCCCCTACCATCGCAAGGAAATCAAAACACTACAAAAACGGCTTTCGGCAGCCAACATCAGTTGTCGCAATTTCCCCCTCTCCACGGCCAATCTTCGGGCTAAGCTAAATCTCAAAGAGGCCAACGAACCCCATCTGATCGCAACGACACTTGCGGATGAGTCGTTGGCCCTACTGCTCTGTCAAGAGATCTGAAAACCGTCAAACACTTCCTCTCAAAAACAACTCGGACAACACATTCAGAGAGTGAGATATACAAGCGAAGCCGCCTCCCAGACGAGAGACGGCTTCTTCCTTTTCTACAAACTGCCTGATCTGTAGGCTCCTATTATTTCGCCAACATAAGCATTTGAGAGTGTGTACCCACAACGAGCAAGTAGTTGCCTTCCGCCAAACTATTAAGGGCGATATACGCATAGCCCTCAGCATTCGTCCTGCTGGTCAACACCAGACGACCATCCATGGAGTAGAAGTCCACGAGAGTATTCGGCTCGGCACCTTCCACTCGCACACAGTCAACAGCGGGATTAGGATACACCTGCACGCGCAAGCCCTCTACAGACTGATTGGCCACGTCCTTAGGGAGCAAATCAACACCCATGCCGAAGTTGGCTCCACCCTTGAAGTCCAGAACTCTCCAATTCTTTCCCACAGCTGTATTGATGTGCTCCTGGATAAGCTCATTTTTCTCATTCTGGTCCGCCGAGTCAACAATGTACAAGCGTGCAAAATGGTTGGTCGAACGTTCCGGCAAAGCATTAACAAATTCCGTCAGGACCTCCTTGGACAAATTATTACGATGGATCCTCACATGTCCTCTGCTTCTTCCCAATTTGGAAGTTGGCACGGTCTTGATGGAGGTCAGTTTGTTGTCGTAGCAATTTGCACCATTGAGCTTCAAACAGTTGGTGAAGTCAAGCGTCTCTATCAGATTGTCTTGGCAGAGTAACTCTTCCAAGCTCTCACTTTTGGACAGGTCAAGCGCCTCAATCTTATTGGTGTGGCAAGACAATTCCTTTAGCCCAGTCAATTTCGTTACGTCCAGCTCTTTGAGACCATTGTTAGAACATGCCAAGACAACGAGGCTGGGACAGTCCTTCAGATCAATCGAAGTAATCCCCGAGCTGTTACAACGAAGAGTTGTCAGCTCTCCGGTAATCGTAATCTCTTGTTTGTCGATTGTGTAGCTGTACTCGTTAGGATTCACAGAGCTACTGGGTGCTCCCTTGGTAACACCATCAAAGGCCACCTCTCCTTTAGCTGAGATCTCCCACACTACCTTCTCTCCAGCCGTCTTTGCCGTGACGATTCGCACCTTGTTTTGGGCCATTGCCACATTTTGGGTCATGGCTGCCATCAAAACCATCGCAACGGCAAGAATGACTTTCTTTCCGTTCAAAGAAGTAATTTGCATCATACGCGTTTGATATTCTAAGTTTATAATGTTGTATCTCGATCTGGCTTCGGACTGGGGAAACTTGCCTCCCCCAAAAATAACGGAACGCATCCTACGACCACCTGCGAACAAAGATAGAAATATTTTCACATCCGAATCCATTGGGAAAAAGTTTTCTACACCTACATCCAAAGCCAAAAGCCGATGGAGCGAAAATTCTCTCCCGTCGCAACAAAATGTCCGACGCGTGAGGGCAAAAGCTCTGACGCGTCAGAACAACAACTAGACCACGAATCACGGAAATATCCCAATCCACTCCCTTTCGGACAAAGCCACAATAAGCAGTCCACAAAGCCGTTGTAAGGGTAAAACGAGAGGGTTGCGTATCCTCGCTTCTCTTTGGAAATATGCGACAACGGCCTATGAAAAATATCTACCCTGCTTCGGATGAGAATCCACTCATCTTCCTCATGAAAATAGAACGGGAAAGGCAATCTTCCCAACATCAATCCCGATTGAATACGCTGCGGCATTTGGCAAGGATATTGTAAATTTGTGCAGTACTCGGACTTTGACGGCATCCGAAACTCAATCCTAACCAATAGCTATGAATCCTATCATATCACCCTCTCTGCTATCGGCCGATTTTCTGCACTTGGCGGATGATATCGAGATGATCAACCGCAGTCGTGCCCAGTGGCTCCACATCGACATAATGGATGGGGTCTTTGTCCCCAATCTCTCTTTCGGGTTTCCCATCCTTGAGGCGATCACCCCCTTCCTGAAAAAACCGCTCGATGTGCACTTGATGATCGTCGAGCCAATGAAGTTTATCGATCGCCTGGCCAATCTGGGAGTAGACACAATGAACGTGCATTATGAGGTAAGTACGCACCTGCATCGCTCTCTGACAGCTATCCGCAAGGCCGGCATGAAATCTGCAGTTACACTCAATCCGCATACACCCGTTTGCCTAATCGAGGATGTGCTGGAAGAGCTGGATATGGTCCTCTTGATGAGTGTAAACCCAGGCTATGGCGGACAAAAGTTCATCGAACGAAGTATAGAAAAGGTGAAGCAGCTCCGCGAGATGATCGATAGACGAAGGCTACCGACCTTGATTGAGGTAGATGGTGGGGTGAATCTGGATACAGGGCGCAGATTAGTAGAGGCCGGAGCCGATGTGTTGGTAGCCGGTAGCTATGTTTTCGGTCACGAAGATCCATTAGCTGCCATTGCCGGTCTCTGCGACCTCAGTCGCTGAAATGAAATCGCCCCACACCGAAATCGGCCTTTTATCGTACGAGTTAGGTCGACGACCACTGCTAAGTCTTTGCTTGGCCATGGTCGTCGGCCTTTTTGCATACCAAGCATACTCCTCCACGAGCTTGGTTATCGGGCTATCATCTACGGGCCTACTTCTTTGTCTCCTCTCACTGTATGGCCATCGGCTGCACATAGATCGCTCCGGAAGGCGACTGTCCGGTACCATCAGCCTCCTACTGCTGGGGATAACCGCGGGAGCACTGCTCTCGGCAATCCAAACGCGTAATATCGAGACCTACGGTATGAAGAAACGATACGAGACTGCACTCGTGCAGCTATGTTCGGAGGGCGAAAAAAAAGGTTCTCTCTACCGCTATCAAGCAAGGATACAAAGTCTCGAAAATAAGGATCACAGACTGAAAGACGGGGCGAAGCTCCTACTCTACCTTCCTCCGCCTGCTGAAAGCGGCAATTTAGCCTACCCAATGGGTAGCCAATTAAGCACAAAAATACATTTCTCTCCTGCCGGCATACTTCTCAAACATGCTGGTAGCCGTGGCTTCGGCCTCTACCTGCTTTCGCAGGGATATGTAGGATCGGCTTATGGATCGGGAGTTCGGCTCGTCTCTCACGACAAACCATCCGACTTACGGATGCTTGCTCTATCAGCCAAACGCCGTTTGATCTCAACATTGTCGCGACTTCACCTTCGACCAGAAGAGGAAATGGCACTAGCCTACATGACTCTAGGCAAAGGACAGAACAGCCGAACAACAGAAGAGCTTCGCAAACAATACAATGCAGCCGGGGCCTCGCACCTGCTATCAGTGAGTGGATTTCATTTGGGAGTTGTAGCTGCAGTGGTCTGGCTGCTCACAAGTAGTATCAGATGTAGGCGCTGGGGACGTTGGGTCGCCGACCTTCTTCTTCTCTTCGTAGCCTGGGGATTTACGTTCCTGAGCGGTATGGGTCTACCCACTATGCGGGCAGCCATGATGCTCAGCTTCGTTGTGGCAGGTCGTTTGCTTGGCCGCCAGACGGATAGCCTCAACCTTTTGGGCGGATCGGCCATCTGCCTACTCATTTACAACCCTTACTACATATACGACATTGGGTTCTGTCTAAGCTACACATCCGTCTTCTCCATCCTGCTCTACTATCCCCTACTATTAAAATTGCTCCCCGATCTGCGTCAACCAATATTGCGCTACCTCTGGTCTCTCTTTGCCCTCGGTCTCTCCGTGCAGCCATTGTCTCTCCCCTTGTCTCTGCATTTCTTCGGCAAGGTGGCTGCGTTAAGCATACTCACCAATATCCCCTTGGTTTTACTAGCCACACTACTCATCCCACTCGGTCTTCTGTATATGCTCTGGGCTGTAAGCGGTATAGGCATTCCGAACTTTGTATGCGAGATCCTTCGCCACACAGCAATGCTCAACGGAGAAATACTAAGACGAATGGAGGGAGCTTCGCTCCCATTCTGGGACTACCGCCCCAACATGATGGTCGTCATCTCGACCTGGATCCTCGCGGTTGCCTTAGCTATGTATTGGCATAGAGCACTAGCTCTTCGGCAATCTGCGTGGCAAGGGCATATTCATCGCTATCGGTCGTGAGGTCATTGGCCGAAACCGAAATTTTGGCTGTATCGTAGATTGGGCGACGTACGGTCATCGCTTCAACCACGTGTCGGAGCATCTCCTCTCCTTTCTTGCCCCGTACCGATGGGCGTGTAGCCCCACATAATTCCAGACGCTTGGCCAAAACTTCGTCGCAGACCTTGAGATAGACTGTGATGCCGGTGTCGTTCATCAGTTGCATATTGTTGTGAAAGCATGGGAGTCCCCCTCCGGTTGCAATCACGGCACGGGTCATGCCCGACAACTCTTCAATCACCACTTTCTCTCGACGGCGAAAAACTTCTTCACCCACCAAAACGAACATGTCCTGCACGCGCTGCCGAAAGCGATTTTCAATGAAAAAGTCGGTATCCACAAAGCGAAAGCCAAGAATGTCGGCCAAGTAGCGTCCCACAGTGCTTTTGCCCGAACCCATATAGCCGACTATGTAGATTGGTTCGTCCCCCAACATAGCTGTATTCCTTTCTCTATTGCGGTTCCAAATAGACTCTTAGACGAGTTTTTCGGGATAAGCGATCCGTGAGTGGTAGATTGTCTTGAGCTTTTCAAAAAAGACCTCTTTGGATACTTTGATGTCGTGGAATGTAATTGGTGCTTCACTCAACAAACCCTGATCGACAATCCCATCGACAATCCGATTGATCAACAAACCGATACTCTCTTCGCTGTACTCCTTCAAACTTCGGCTGGATGCCTCTACCGCATCAGCCATCATCAAGATGGCAGTCTCCTTGCTGAAAGGATTAGGTCCCGGGTAAGTGAACGGATCCGGATCCACCACTTCATTCGGATGCTCATTGCAATAGCTGTTGTAGAAATACTTCGTCTGGCCACGACCATGATGGGTACGAATGAAATCGATGATCTGATCCGGCAACTTATACTTCTGAGCCATCGCAATGCCATCCGTGACGTGACGAATAATGATACGCGCACTCTCGTCGTACGAGAGGTTGTCATGCGGGTTAGTAGCACCCTGATTCTCTGTAAAGTATTGCGGATTGCGCATCTTGCCAATATCGTGATAGAGTGCCCCCACACGGGTAAGCGTGGCATTGGCCCCTATCTTGATTGCAGCTTCGGTAGCCAGTATCGAGACCTGAAAAGAGTGCTGGAATGTACCCGAAGCCCTCTCGGATAGTTCTTTGAGCAGAGGTGAATTCATATCTCCCAGCTCAACCAAACTAACAATTGAGACATAGCCGAATACTCGCTCGATCATGTAGATCAAAAGGTAAGAGAAAGTAAGGAAAATCAGATTGATACCGAAGTACAAGATGTGAGTCCAATTATCAGTCACAACTCGGCCATTCTGCCAGATAGCAATAGTGAAGTAAATCACGAGATAGCTCAGAAAAATCAAGAAGGTGGCACGAATCAGGTCCATACGCGAGCGCAACGAACGAAGCGAGAATATCCCTGCAATACCGGCCATCATCTGTAAGACGATGAATTCGTACTGATACGGCACGAACAGAGCAGCCGAAATCACGCAAATGGTATGAGCAAAAAGAGCCGTGCGCGAATCGAAAAAAGTGCGTATGACAAGGGGTAAAATTGCGTACGGAATGATGTAGAGATTGAATACCGACAAGCGTACATCAATCACCGTTACCGCCAAAAGAAAAGCCAAAAGAGCCACGACGAGCAGCGTATTACGCCTACGTTCCAAAAAGTTGACCCGATAGATGCGGAGATAGAACCAAAAAGCGGAAAAAAGTACAGCAAGAAGGACAAAGGTAGCTACCGACACCGCTATCTGGTCGGCAATAGCCACGCGCTCTTGGTACTCTGATCTGTACGAATTGAGAATGTTGTAGATCCTCGTATCTACAATCTCACCTTTGTCCACAATGCGTTCTCCCGCCTGCACAATACCGGTGGAAATGGATATTTTGCGTAGCTCTTCATCCATCACGCTCCCACTCATCTCCTCATTGTAACTCACATTGACACGCAGCAACGGAGATAGATCGACAGACATGATCTCTTCGCGCTTGAGATTGTGGGGGATCTCATCCAGAATCTTGTAGTAGGCCTCTTTAAGCGTATAAAAGAAAGTAATCGGTGTTCGGGAGACCACCTTGGTATCGGGGCTATTGAGCATGATTTCCAACTTGCCTTCGGTGCGCAGCTCATTCTTCTCAGCCTCATCCATCAGCCCCGTTCGGTAAAGCTCTATCAACTGTTTCTCAACATAATGATAGTAGGCTTTGGAGAGGTGCGAAGCATACTGGGCATTATACTTTTTCGTCCACAGATCCAAAGCGTAGTCCAGCGTATCTGTATGCAGATCATAATAAGGCAAGAGTTGCCTGCCAAGGCTGTCTTGCTCTTCTCGCAGTGTCTCACTCGTCTTGAGGATAGGAAAGTCGTAGGGGGCAGTCAACAAGTCGTATGCCCATGGCTTCCCCTCGAAAAAAGTGTACTTGAACTTCTGCTCTCGCGGAGCCAAAAATGTGATCACGAGAGCCGCTCCCAAAAGAATCAATAGGGATTGGATGTGCTTATTCGGTCTATACCTAAGTTTCTTCATTGCCTAATCATGCCGAAATGATCCGAACGGCTGCGCTCGACCTTCACAGGCAACAGACAAAGTGCCAAGCCTAAGACCGCAACTCGCTCCATGCAAAGATAGAGATTCGCTTCTCTCCTGCACGCTCCTGCTAAAGAAGAAAAGGAGAGAGAGAAGGAGAAAGAAAAGAGATCGACCCGAAAGAGTGCCATTAGAAGCAAGTCTTTCGGGTCAATCTCCGAGGGGTTATATTCTTTTCTCACCAAACGCGCAATCAGTAGTTGTCGCGCATTGGCTCAAAAAACGACTGCGGATGCAAGCAAGCCGGGCACTTGGCCGGAGCTTTCTTACTCTCCACCACATATCCACAGTTGCGGCATTGCCAACGAATAGCCTCCTCACGCTCGAAAAACGTATTGCCCTGCACTCGCTCCAACAGGGTCCGATAGCGAAGCTCATGCTCCTTCTCCACTTTCGCAATTTGTAGGAAAGCATTGGCAATCTCTTTGAATCCTTCTTCCTCCGCGATACGTGCAAACTCGGGGTATAGCTCCGTCCATTCTTCATTTTCTCCATCGGCAGCTGCGACCAAGTTCTCCGCCGTTGTACCGATCACGCCTGCCGGATAGCAAGCTGTAACCTCTACCATACCTCCCTCAAGGAACTTGAAGAAACGTTTTGCATGTTCCTTCTCTTGCTCGGCCGTTTCCATAAAAACAGCTGCGATCTGCTCAAAGCCTTCCTTTTTGGCCACACTGGCAAAATAGGTATAGCGACTGCGAGCCTGCGATTCGCCGGCAAAAGATTTCAGAAGGTTTTGTTCCGTTTTTGTTCCCTTGATTGACATGATGTGTTCCTATGAATTAATTTCGATTCAACTACTTAGGAGTGGGTACAGAATCCCGTACCGTCCTCCTCTCACTGGCACAAATATAACCATTTATAGGTACGCCAGCCCAATATAACTCCTCTCCGAGTTCAATCTCCCCATATTGCCAAGATTTGGCGAACATATACACCGCTATTCCTACGACGTGAAAGATTTTTTGCTGCGACCCCTCGAAGCAAAATTTCCGACGGGTCGGAATTTTCACTACGACCCATCTGAACATTTGCTCATTCGGGAGCCAGGAGAAAACGCGCATGCAAGGAGCTTTAATTTAAAGCGAAAGAAAAGACACCGGCTTGAAGTATGCACTTCAAGCCGGTGTCTTGCGAACAAGCAGGAGGAGAAACCAAAGGCATTCTCCCCTCCGTTGCTGTTCCAACCGATTAGAACCGGATCGTATTGGATGAGCCTGAAGAAGAGTCGAACAGGTCGTCCTTCACCCCTTCCTCCATCACGGTCTGTTGTTGTACCTGTGCATCCCTGGCCTGATAACGCTTACGGATCTCTTGTATATTGTGCAAGTTTCGGCTCAGAGTGGGCATGCGGTCAAGCTCGATAATCAGTTCATCGTTGTCCAACTCAGCCAAGGTCAGGATCACAGGCTTAAACGTCATCTGCTCCAAACGCTTGGTCCCGTAGTATTGATTGATCAACTCGTTTTCTTGCTGCAAAGTATTGGTATTTTCCTGCGGAGTTGATGCATTGTAAAATCCGGTCGCCTTGCTGCTGAGCCCCTGATTGATGCTGTCGCGCGTGGTACTAAAGTCGAATCCGGAAGCCAAGATGGTGACTTTTACTTTCTCTCCCAGAGTATCGTCTATTGCATAGCCCCAGATAGCATCGTAACGCGTCTCGATCTTCGCTGTGAGTTCGTGCAAAGCTGTAAACTCCTCCATTTGCAACTCTGCCTCAGGCGAGTAGTAGATATTGATAAGTACCTTCTGGGCTTTGAAAATGTCATTGTTGTTTAACAGAGGGGAGTTGAGAGCATCGTCTATGGCTTTCTGCATGCGATTGTCTCCCTCACCATAGCCAGAACTAATGATCGCGACACCTCCATCCTTGAGGGTGGTCTCGACGTCAGCAAAGTCCACATTGATCTGCCCCTTGATGTTGATCATATCAGAGATCCCACTCGCAGCATTGGTGAGTGTCTCGTCTGCTTTCTTGAAAGCATTGGCAATGGATGAATATTGGAAAATGGTACAAAGACGCTCATTATTGACAACCAAGAGAGCGTCCACATTCTTCCGAATTTCTTCCACCCCCTTGAGAGCTTGCAGAATCTTCTCCTTTCCCTCAAAGATGAATGGTATTGTAACGATCCCAACGGTGAGCAGCCCCATGTCACGAGCTATGCGACTGACCACCGGAGCAGCCCCCGTACCCGTGCCACCACCCATACCGGCCGTAACGAAAACCATGCGAGTCTGCCCATCGTCCAGCATTTTGCGTATCTCTTGCTCACTATTCTCAGCAGCCTGCCTCCCGACCTCGGGCTTATTCCCAGCCCCCAAGCCCTTAGTGATCGACTCTCCCAAGACTAACTTGTTGGGAATACGACTGCTATTGAGGACCTGCTTATCCGTATTGCAAAGCACAAAGCTTACATCTCGGATGCCACTCAAAAACATATTTTCCACGGCATTGCCACCGCCACCGCCTACGCCTATGACTTTAATCAATATAGGATTCCCGGTGGCCTCGAATTGATAGTTGAGAAGTTCGTCCTGCATGCCTATTGGATTATTTGCTGTTATTGTCTGTATTGTCTCCGTCCCCGAGCATATTCAAGAACTTAGACAAGCGATCCCCGAAGAAAGTTCCAATCTTATTTCCCTTCTTGTCCGTCTTGAGATCATTCTCCTCATCCTGTTTATTTCGCCCCCTCGGGGCATCATCATGCTCGATCGTAATGCTGGACTCCTTGCTGCTCAGCTTTGTATCCTCATCCTCTCTGCCTGACTCTTCCACGACTGGCTCCACTGCCGCCTCTACATAGTCGGACCATGCTCTCTCGTTCGTCACGCACGTCTGCTTACCCAATCGAAGCAAGCCAATAGCCGTGTAGAGCTTTTCCGTGAGGGGTTCACTGCTTTCCCAAGCGACAAGATCTCGTCTCAACTGTATGGGGTAGACGGCTTTCAGCTCCTTCTTGAGGTAATCGACAAAACCGTTAAGTCTCGCCCCTCCACCCCCGATCTGCATCCCTGCATCAAGCGTGTTTTGAAGATTGGATATCTGGATAATGTTTACGATGTTCGCCACAATCTCTTTCATACGGGCCGAAGTGATTTTACCTATGTCGTGGTACTTGATCAGGCGTTCGGTCTCTCTATCAGGAACGGTTATTTTCAGCGTCTTTTCTTTGTCGCTCTCTACGATCATGGATGCACTGTCCAATTTGAGAGCTTCGGCATCAGCTTCCACAAGTCTCAACGTCGTGAGATCGGTCGTCACGTTGGCTCCTCCCATCGGTAGGATCTGGAGCATAGCCAACGTCCCATTCTTATAAATACAAATGGAGGTACAGCCCGCGCCCAAATCTATTTGGCAACAACCTAACATCCGCTCCTCGGAAGACAACGTAATGTCGGCCAAACCAATGGGAGAGACCAAAAGTCCAGCGAATTCCAGATTGGCCTCCTTTACGGCCAGCTCCACATTGCGCCTGATTGAGGTCCGGGCAGAAACAATTTGGAAAACAGCCTCAATCTCTCTACAGGGCATACCTTGGGGTTGAAGGACCTGCATGCCATTGACGATGAAGAATGGCGGCATGATCATAAGCGTCTCTCTGCCATCGGAATGCACAGCTTCGACTTCCTGTACAAACTCCTCGATCAAATCTTCTGATATGATCATCTCATCGGGAAACGAACGTGAAATCGTGTACTCACTGCTCGAAAGAGACTGTGCACCTACCCCCACATAGAGCTGTGCTATTTTCAGGTTATCATCGAGTCTCTTATTCAGTTTACTGACGATACGCCGAATAAGGGCTGCCGTGCCATCCACATTATAGACGTACCCGTGCCTGATACAGCCTCCCGATGGTTCTTCTACATACGCTGTGGGATGTACTATATTGTCGCTGTCCTTGTATCCGATCATGCCTACACTCGTGGCTGAACCAAGGTCGATGACGGCTATCACGTTGTTGCTATTCATATCTACTATTGCGTGTCGCTTATTTTCGTAGTCAGGGGCCTCCCCTTGCTCTGCGAGAGGGAAGCTAGAATCCTCAATCTGTGCTACTGGCTATTGCTGGGGGTAGACTGCTCCCTCGGGTTCAGCCTCTTGGCTACTATCTGATTGGAGAATTTGAGATTGAGAGAACTGTACTTGTCCCAACCTATACGGGGTGTCACCTGCTTGATAAATACCTGCAACTTATCTAGCTTCTCCTCCCAGTTGGGAGTTTTGCCCAGGATAACCTCCGTCTCGGCAACCCTCATCAAAAGAGAGATATCCCCATCCGGCTTCACATAGATTTGGCTGAAGAGTTTTTGCCATATCGTATTATGCTCGATTACCTCCACCAAATCGTAAATCTTAGTCACAGCCATCAGGCTATCGATATGGCCCGAAGCCACAAGAAGAGGTATCGAATAATCTGTGGAAATAGGAATGAGCCTCCGCTCCTTGGTCACATAGTACGCGTCATTTTGCAGCTGAACAAAAAAGTAGGGCCGGTTGAACGTAAGCTTCAAGTGCAACTTATTATTCGATGTCAAATAAGCCTCAGCCTCTTTGAATAGCCCCAACTGACTAAGCTTATACTCAATCTCCGAAAGAGAGACAGAATCAACATTCTTGCCTACCGGATAGCAATTCAACCGTTTTAGTTCGTGGATCACATCTGCCTCGTCCATTTGCAGTGACCCCTCTTTATCAAAAAATTCGATTGTTACAGCCCGACAAACAGCAGCCCTGCTACCCGATTTTTCTTCTCTATCAGAAAAATAAAAAACAGCCCAACAAGCGTAACCGAGGAGCAGTAGTGCAACCAGAAGTTTGACGAACTTATACTTCATAATGAGCGGAGGTATTCAGCCAGATATGGTAGCTCGTGATCAATGTCCCCAGCACCAAGCACGATCACGACATCTGGTACTTGTCTAGTCTTGAGCAGGGGCAGCAAAGCATTCTTTGCCACCACCGGGACATCTCCCGGTAGTAAATCGGCAATCATTTGAGAGGAGACCCCCTTCATCGGCTCCTCTCGAGCCGGATAAATATCCACTAAAATTATTTCGTCCAACAGGGATAAATTCTCGGCAAACTCCTGGTAGAAATCAGCCGTTCGACTGTACAGGTGAGGTTGAAAGATGCCCAAAATACGCTTACCCTTGTACAACTCTCGGACGGACGAGAGAGAAGCTTTCAACTCGGATGGATGATGAGCATAGTCGGAAATCAAGACAACCCTATCGGTATCTACCACTCGCTCGAATCGACGCTGCACACCACGAAAAGATGCAATCCCCGCCCGGAGCCTACCGAGCGAAGAGCCGGACAAATGGGCTACAGCCAGCGCAGCCACAGCATTCTCCACATTTATCCTCAAGGGAACTCCCAAGTCAAGCCTTTTCAGCTCTTCTCCGTTGGGTCCATGCCAGTCGAAATATAAATGTCCATCCTCAAAGAGGGTATTCGAAGCATAGTAATCGGCCGGCTCCTCCGCTGAATAAGTAAAAAGTTTTACGCCCGAACGAATGGCATCACCTATACTCAAACCTTTTTTCATCACAAGGCAACCTCCCTCCTCTATCAGGGAGACGAAATGGCGAAAACTATCAACATAAGCAGCGTTTGTACCATAGATGTCCAGATGATCGGGGTCGGTGCTTGTCACCACGGCTATGTGAGGGCTAAGCTGATGGAAAGAGCGATCATACTCATCGGCCTCAACAACGATCAAATCACTGCTTCCGGACAACAGATAATTGCTTCCATAATTGACGGAAATTCCCCCTAAGAACGCGTTGCAATCAGGCTCAGATGATCGGAGCAAGTGGGCAAGCATTGTAGAAGTCGTAGTCTTGCCATGAGTACCGGCCACACACAAGGCTTGCCCCATACGAGTAATCCGGCCCAATATTTGGGCCCTCTTGAGAACCTCGTAGCCGTGCTCTCTAAAAAAGCATAGCTCCCGGTGGCTCTGAGGTACGGCAGGAGTGTAAACGACAAGGGTTTCGTATTTGTCTCGGAAAGTCTCAGGGATCAGTGTAGGATCGTCTTCAAAATGGATTTTGATCCCTTGCTCGGTAAGCGCATCGGTAAGCGGTGTCCGTACCAAATCATAACCAGCTACTTCCAATCCTCGGAACGCGAAATATCGTGCAATGGCACTCATCCCAATTCCTCCTATACCGATAAAATAGACCCTTTCCATTACGCATGAACTCTGCAAGAGCAAAGTTAAAGTATTCCACGAGATTAAGCCTTATTCATGGTAGGATAAATTAGCTATACACATTCCATAAATCAATGCAACACAGGGAGAATTTTGAATTGCGAGGGGAGAGAGCAGAAATTCCGACGGCACGAAACTTTCGCTCCGTGGTGACGGAGCATTTTCTCTCCCGTGAGAGAATTTTGCCCCGCTCACTACCCCGATGAACAAAAGTCTCCGAGAAGGCTCAGAATCATCCGACAACACACGTACAACGTATATATTTTGTGCTCAAACAAAAGAGCAAAAAGGGAGTAGCACCGTGGTGCTACTCCCTTTTTGTATTTAGGAAGCAAATTAGATTGCTACATCAGAAGTTCACGCGCATACCGCACTGCCAGGTACGACCAAAGCCGTAATACACAAGGGCGTCTTCCCCGGTACGAACCTGCTTGTCATTTACCTTTACACCATCTGTGGCATCAGCAATGTATTTCTTGTCGAAAAGATTATTTACACCACCGAAGAAAGAAACAGAAAGGCCGTTCTGTAACGGGAGTTTATACGAAGTTGAAAGGTCTACGAGAGCGTAGTTGGGCAACTTCCAAGAGTCTCCGGTATAGTTGGTCTCGTACACCGGATTTTCCTTGGTGTAGTTCTTAGCCTTCTTGATGCGATATGCAGGCTCAAAATCTGCGTAGTTCTTACCAAAGAAGTTGACGTTGGCACGCAAATGCAGGTTCTTGAAAACTTCCCAGTCTGCACCAAGAGAAGCCGTAAACTGAGCCGCATTACCTACATGTACGCCATTGAGGTCAATCTCGCCCGAGCCTACTTTTACTTGATTTTCATCGTAGACATCGAATTTGGTCTTCTTACCCCACTTCCAATCTCCGAGGGAGATCATACCATTGATAGAGAAGTTTTCAGTCGGTTTGGCCTGAACCTCAAGCTCCAGCCCCATATGGGTTGCATTGAGATTGCGGAAGTTGAAAAAGTCTCTATCCAATCCCGAACGACGGAAGAAGCGATCGTTCCATCGAGTGTAGTAGCCATTGAGATCCACCTTCACATACTCATTGCGGAAACCGTAGCCCACTTCTGCTGTGATAATTTTCTCATAAGCTCTTTCCTTATTCACCTCTGTAGAGTAATTGAGGAAAGTACCACCAAACTGCGGAGCTCGAGTGAAATAACCGGCATTGAGGAAGACGTTGCTATTTTCCAGGAACTTGTACGAAAGCCCACCCTTAATGCTGAACGGGAGGAAGTTAACACGATCCGATTCTTTCTTATCTCGGATCTCTTTCTTCATCTTGGCGTAGTTCTTTTCAGAATAGAGATCAGGCACCAAATAACGATAACCCTGATATGAGAGCGAGCCAGAAAGGAAGCCAGAGAGATAGTCCGTATCATATTCTCCCTGAGCAAACAGACCGCTCCAGATCACTTCGCCCTTGTTGTGATAATTGAAGATATCCCCCTTTTTGAGTTCTTTCTTACCCTTGTCGGCCTCAGCCTTCAGGATACCACCGTCCGAGAGGAACTTAGAACCTCCCAGAAGACTATGCACCTCATTGTAATGATCACCCAAATAGTAGCGTCCATCGAAGCCAGCCGTGAGGGTAAAATTATCTGTCATCTTGTTCTGATAAGTAGACAACAAGCCATACCAGTTGTGCTGGTTCACGCTATTGCCAAGAACCACCTTGGAGCCATTGGCACTCGCAGCATTGGCCGCATAGACTGCCTCCCAATCGATCAGCCCTCCGGGCGTGCGTTTGGCAATCTTGTCCAAGTCCCCCTTGTAAGTTGTGATCCAATTGGTGTAACGCACTTTACCCTCAACTAAGCCATAGGCATTGCGACCACCACCACGAGCGAGAGAAGCGTACAAAGCTGTACTAAGCGACGATTTATCATCAATCTTCCACATATGGTTCAGCGAAATTTGAGGCTTGTGATAGTAGTTGTAGCGCGGAGCAAGTACCTCTCCGTTGAGATAACCATACTCAAGGTTCATACGAATACCATCGGCATGTTCCTCGTATTGCGCCTGCCTATAAGCCGTGGAGCGCTGATTGTGCCACTGCGGTGCACCAAAGGCTGAAAACGATAACGTGTGCTCTTCGTTCAGCTTCTTAGAGACATTCAAGAAATAGTTGTATCCATGGAAATTGGTTCCTCTCACGTAACCATCGCCCATAGAGGTGCTACCGGAGGCCGTTACAGCCCAGCCATTGTCCATTAGGCCGGTAGAGACATTGAAACCATACTTGAGGTAACCATCGTTGCCGATACCAGTAAAGACAGCTCCACCACGCTTAGCATCCACGTTCTTAGTCACGATATTCATCGTACCGCCTACAGAGGAAAGCCCCAAGCGAGAAGCTCCGATACCACGCTGGATCTGGACAAAACTTGCAATATCCGTAAGGCCGGCCCAATTGCTGAAGTACACCTTGCCATTCTCCATATCATTGACAGGGACACCGTTGATCAGCACACCGATGTTACTCATATCGAAGCCACGAAGAGCGATACGAGAATCACCAAAGCCACCACCGCCACGTGTCACGTACACCGAGGGGGTCGATTTCATCAATTCAGGAAACTCGGCATTGAATGCCTTCGCCTCTATGTCCGCAAGTTTGATATTGGACACAGGTACCGGAGTGATACGGTCGCGAGGTACAACAGATGCGATCACCGTCACAGCATCCAGGGTTTTGGCGTCCGCCTGCATCAAAATATCACCGAGATTCATCTTGCTGCCGGCATTGCGAATCTCACGAACAAGCGTCTTGTACCCCACATAACGGAAGGTCACCGTGGAAGTGGAAGGCACTTCAAAAGAGAATTTACCATCCACATCTGTGACAACTCCTTTGAGGTTTGTCCCCTGACCGGTAGTAACAGAAAGACCAATAATCGGATCTCCCGTACTCTGATCCAACACACGCCCCGACAACAGAGTCTGGGCCCATGTCATTGAGCTTGACAGCAGGCAAAACACGCCCACCAAAGCTGCACGAAGAAATGTTTGCTTCATAAGGATTTATTTAAAACAGAGATATTTGGAAACTGCCTCAATCGCAGAGAGCAACGCTCGAAAGCCCTCCTTTCGGGCATCCGACCTCACCTCTTGCTAAGGCAAAGGTAAGACAAAACTTTGTAAATCACTTACAAACGCCTCCGTCCTAGCAAGCAGCTTAGCACGGTTGCCCAGCAGAAACACAAAAAAATAAAGAAAGGAATCCCATTGCCTCATGCTAACCTACCGCTCCCTTCATCCTCTCCAACTCACCGCAACCGAAAGGTCGGCATGGTCCGCTTGAATGTCACAGATTGCTCTCGGGTCAAAGTACTCTTCTCAGAAGGGTCTCATGCATCGCAGCCAGTCTGCAGAAGCTTACCACTCATCTATCATCAAAGTAATAGAAGAATATCGCATGTTTACATTCGAAGCCAACATCTGTGATTTAAGGCAAAAAACAAGGTGTAAGCCCGTAACCACCGACTTACACCCTATCACTGCGGAGAGAGAGGCACCGCACGTGCGCCCCGTCTCTTTCTCTTTTCGCAAGCAGTCCTTTACGGAGCCAAGTTTCCAGCAGTTGGAAATCGTGCCGCTTTCTTCCCCTGCCTTGCTCGCTTATTTGCAGGAAAGGGGTATCAATCCGGCAC
>JAXFND010000011.1:0-184004 GCA_034181285.1 Porphyromonas sp.
GACGTCATTCGCCCCAATCACGACCACGGCGTCTACCTTGGCAAAGTCCGCATTGATGGCATCCATCTCGTACAATTTCTCATAAGGAACATCGGCCTCAGCCAAAAGCACATTCATATGTCCAGGCATACGGCCCGCAACTGGGTGGATTGCATAGCGCACATTCACGCCTCGGCTCTCCAATTCATCGGCCAACTGCTTCACTAAGTGTTGAGCCTGCGCCAATGCCATCCCATAGCCCGGAACAATGATTACATCTCTGGCCGAAGCTAACACCTCACCGGCAGTTTTCGACTTGGCTATGGGCTGCAAAGCTGTAGGCTGTGCTAGCTCGTCCTCTCCGGACTCGACAGGTTGAGACTGAGGAACAATAGGCTGAGGCTTAGCTGTCGAGCCGAGCAAGATACTCATCAAACTACGATTCATCGCCCGACACATAATCTGTGTGAGCAACAATCCGGAAGCTCCCACAATACCACCTACTGCCACAAGGAAGATGTCCCCTATAGCCATCCCTGCTATAGCTCCTGCCACTCCGGACAGAGAGTTGAGCAATGAAATGGTAATGGGCATATCTGCTCCTCCCACACGTGCTGAAAAATAAAGACCGAATAGACCCGAGAAAATGATACATCCCAGAATGAGGAGCGTCATACTCCCATCGATAGGAAGCGTAAGCGAGAGGATGACAAAAGCCAAGGTAACGACAAGCGAAACGACAGTCATCATCGAATGGTAGGGCCAAACTATCGGCTTTTGAGGCAACACTCGATGCAATTTACCGGCAGCAACCAAGCTTCCAACCAAAGTGACCACGCCTACGGCGATAGCAAGCATCGAAGTAAAACGTACAAACGGATAATAACCACCAAGGAGTATTACAAACAACTGATCAAAACCGAAGCCGACCATCGAAGCCGACAAAATCCCAACCAGAGCCGAAGCTCCACCACCCAAACCATTGAAAAGAGCAACTAGCTGCGGCATCTGGATCATCTTAACTCGGGAGGCCATCAAACCTCCGACCAAAGCTCCCACAATGATAGCAGGATAAATCGTCCACGCTGATACTATGCCGTTGTAGAACAGGGTAAGCAAAATCCCCAAAAACATAGCCAAAGCAGAAACGGCATTTCCAGCAACAGCCGTTTTTACTCGGCTCATCATGGAAATCCCCAGCAATACAACGATGGATAGTAAAGCACTAAAAACGATAAAAAGAGTGGTGCTCATGACTGCCGGCCCCCTTTCTTCTTTTTGCTAAACATCTGCAACATTCTGTGCGTAACGCCGAATCCCCCAACCACATTGATAGTCGCAAAGATAATTGCCAGCATACCGAACAACTGCGAAACGAACAAACGTTCGTGCAACAAGAGGGCTACACCGGTGGCAGAGAGAGCTCCCACTACCGTTACACCCGAGAGGGCATTCATACCGGACATGAGTGGAGTATGCAACAAACTGGGTACACTCTTTATAATGAAGTACCCGACAATGGTGGCGACCACGAAGACGCCTAATAAGATCAACGGATGTATCATCGTATTTATATGGATTAAGATCGAGAGAAAGGAGAAAGGCAGTCTCCGTGCGGTATGTCCTACACGATGGCTGCCTCCCTCAAACGAACAAAGAATAGGCCTTGATTAAATCCCCATGGCTTCTCGTGCACCGACATGCACCAGCTCCCCGTCGATACAAACAAGGCTCTTGGCTATCACTTCATCGGTGCGGTCAAGCTCGACTTTGCCTCCCCTGACAAGGTACTTCACCAGGTTGTACATATTGTTGGAGAACATCCAGGTAGAGCTCGTAGGCAGTAGGCCGGGGATGTTCTTCACACCCATCAATGTCACATCGTGCTTCACAACTATATCTCCCGCGGGAGTGAGAGCACAGTTTCCTCCTTGATCGATAGAGATATCCACAATCACAGAACCGCGCTTCATACCCTTAACCACGTCCTCTGTGATGAGGATTGGAGCTATCTTACCTGGGATCAAAGCCGAGCAGAAGACAATATCCATCTCCTGAATGGTTGCCTTGAGAGCTTCTCGCTCACGAGCCAATACATCATCCGGCAACTTGTTGGCATAGCCTCCCTCGGCGATAGCCAGCTCGGCAGGCACCGTGGTATCAACGACCTTGGCACCCAGACTCATCGCCTGCTCGGCAGCTGCAGGTCGAATGTCGGCAGCATAGGTGATCGCCCCCAAACGTTTGGCCGTAGCCAGGGCTTGCAAACCGGCCACACCAACACCTATCACCATCACCTTGGCCGCATCAATCTTACCGACAGCGGTAAACATCTGAGGCAGGAATGAAGTCACACGATCTGCTGCCATGATGATTCCCTTGTAGCCAGCACAGGTACTCATCGAAGTGAGTGCATCAAGATTTTGAGCGCGAGAGATACGAGGAATACCATCGAGTGTGATTGCAGTAACGCCCTTAGCAGCCAGATTTTTCACCATCTCATGATTTACCGGAGATGCCGGGTGAATGAATGTGATCAAGTACTGCCCCTTGTGCATCATATCCACCTCGTGCTTGCCCAACTTGTCGTTGAAGAGGGGTTCTTTCACCTTGAGGATCATCTCTGCCTCGTTGTAGATCTCTTCGGGGTTAGCACTCATGCGGGCTCCGGCTTTAGTGTAGTCTTCATCGCGATACAAAGCGGCGTCGCCGGCACCTGTCTCCACTATCACAGAAAATCCATCCTGCACCAACTTTGCCACCGTTTCGGGAGTACATGCCACACGGGCTTCGTCGTGCATAATCTCCTTGGGGATACCAATAATCATGTCTTTTGTTGTTTTTTGAGTTTGTATTTTGTATTTCTAATAAGCCTTTCGGTTTTCTTTCTGCTTGATGCCTCGCAAATGTAGAAAGGAATTTGGAAGGATTGGCTCCTTGATCATGTTTTTTTACTCTGCCTAAAGACAAGGGCCTCCACCGGTGGGCGGAGAGGCTGCAAACATCCGTCACGGTAGACCAACGAGCCATTGACATAGGTGCGTCTGATACGATGCGAAAACGTGTAGCCATCAAGAGGAGACCAGCCACATTTGCTCAAGACTGTTGCGTCCTCCACTCGGTGCGTATCGTGGGGATCTACCAAGACCAAGTCCGCACGATACCCTGAGCGAATATAGCCTCGGTTGGGAATCCCGAAGAGCTCGGCAGGTGAATGTGCCATCTTGTCTACGACCTGCTCAAGACTAAAATCTCCTCCCCTGCTCAATTCAAGCATAAGCAACAATGAATGCTCCACTAATGGACCACCACTGGCAGCGCTCAGAGCACCCCCGCTTTTCTCCGCAAGCAGATGTGGTGCGTGATCGGTGGCCACAATGTCTATGCGTCCGTCTCGCACGGCTTGCCGCAGAGCGTCCCTGTCCGTGAGGGTCTTGATTGCGGGATTCCACTTGATGCGGTTGCCCAGTCGCACGTAGTCGGAATTGCAGAACCACAAATGATGCACACAAGCTTCGGCCGTGATTCTCTTCTTGCACAAGGGAATATCCGAGCGAAAAAGAGTCAGTTCACGAGCCGTGGAGAGGTGCAGGATATGCAGACGCGCACCATGCTTATCTGCCAACTCGACAGCTTCGGCCGAAGAGCGGTAGCAGGCTTCTTCCGAACGGATCAGTGGATGAAACGCGATCCCCAGATCGTTACCGAATTTCGAGACATAGTAAGCCCTGTTGGCACGGATAACGCTTTCGGATTCGCAATGTGTGGCGATCAGCAAATCGGTCTCGGAGAAAATGCGCTCCAGAGTGTCTCTGTTATCCACCAACATGTTGCCTGTCGAGGCTCCCAAGAAAAGTTTAAGTCCGGGGACGCGTACGGGGTCAATACACCTGATCTCGCCTAAATTGTCGTTCGTTCCTCCGAAAAAAAAGCCATAGTTCGCCCATGAGCATTCGGCCGCCCGATCCATCTTAGCTTGCCAGGCATCCAAAGTCGTCGTAGGTGGTTTGGTATTAGGCATATCCATAAAGGAGGTGACCCCTCCTGCCACAGCAGCTCGGCTCTCTGTGTACAAATCGGCTTTATGGGTAAGCCCCGGATCTCGAAAATGTACTTGGTCATCGATGCAACCGGGGAGCAGATACAAGCCGCTGCAATTGACAATCTCATCCGCTTCCCTTGCTAGATGCGCCTCATCCTCCGGACGGTAAGCCACGGCTGCAATATCGCACCCATCGATCAAGACAGAGCCATGCAGCCGCTGCCCATCGTTGATAATGAGGGCTCCCGAAAGCAATGTCTTCATCTTAAGTCCTCCGTTTAGGAAATCCCTTGAATAAATGCCAATATCTCAGCTTGAGTACTCCCAGGAAGGCCTCCCCGAAAATTGAAGAATTCATCTTGGATGTCCCCAGCACACGATTGACAAAAACAATGGGAACCTCTTTGATCTTATAGCCCATGCAATAGGCTGTGTATTTCATCTCTATCTGGAAAGCATAGCCCTTGAAATGCACCTCATCCAGCTCGATGGCATCCAAGACCTCACTGCGGTAGCAAACGAAGCCTGCCGTTGTATCTCGCACATTCATCCACGTAACCGAACGAACATAGACAGAGGCAAAATAGGACATCAAGATGCGGCCAATCGGCCAATTCTTTACCTTCCCACCGCGAACATATCTCGACCCAACAGCCACGTGTGCACCACCCTCGGCGCAGGCTTTGTGCAGATCGATCAACTTCTCCACCGGATGGCTAAAATCGCAGTCCATCTCGAAAATATACCGATAGCCACGAGACAAACACCACTTAAAGCCAGCAATATAAGCCGTCCCCAAACCCTGCTTACCCTCTCGCTCTACCAGATGCAGACGCGACGGATATTCCGACTGCTTCTGACGTACAATATCGGCCGTCCCATCCGGTGAACCATCATCGATAATGAGCAAGTCAAACGGATGCGGCAAGGACATCACCGCATCGACCATCGCTGCGATGTTTTCGCGCTCGTTATATGTGGGAATGATGACAACGCTTTCCATTGTATTTTCTGTCTGTCTGAATACGAAACAAATGTATACAAAAAGCCCTGATACACGGCTTGAGAGGCGAAACAATCTCGCAAGAGCGACACAGATCAGCCCCACAGCTGAGAAACGCACTTCTCTGTACCGAGAATATTCCATTCCGAGCCTCTATTCATCGGTTCTCCAAATGAGTATAAATTCCACGGGAGAGAGCGAAAACTCCGACGCGTCGCAGCGTTTGCTCTCACGTATCGGAGATTTCGCTCCATCCCCTCGGAATAAAAACTTTTGCTTCGAACAGCGTTTTGCCCACATCCGTGGCTCTCAATTCGAAAAGGAAGCACACTCAACTTCCCGATATGACAGTCTCATCACTGCTCCGAGATTGCCGAAACAAGCTATGAGGCAGGAGAAGGTACGGAGAGACATGCAGAACAGGACTTTGGCGAGATCGGCCAGAACCTACGCAGTGTTTTATCTACCTTTGCATTTGACTAACGAAAGGCAGCTACGCCAAGCGATAACACATGGACATAAGGATCGACTACACGCACGACACCTACAAGGATGTTGAGGCATGCTTCAGCACCACCTCCGGCAGCCAACTTGCAAGCCCGAGTGACGCAGTTCCGACAAATCTCTACACCTAAGGTCATGGCATCTACAATCCGATCCCTTGTCAAAGATACCGCTGTCTATGGACTGTCTAGCATAGCAGGGCGTTTCCTCAATTGGCTGCTCGTACCCATGTACACGCGGGTGCTGTATTCGACCGCTGACTATGGGATCGTAACCAATTTGTATGCTTGGACAGCTCTGCTACTCATCATCCTTACGTATGGGATGGAAACCGCTTTTTTCCGCTTTATGAACAAAGACAGAGACCCACGCTCAGTCTATTCGACGACACTGTGGAGCTTGGGGATCTCCTCCTCGTTATTTGTTCTGCTAGGCCTACTCCTACTCACACCTATCAGCACGGCTTTAGGCTATCCGAATCGGGGAGACTGTGTGGCAATGCTCATCGTCATTGTCGCGATGGACGCATTCATGGCTATCCCGTTCGCCTACCTACGCTATGCCAATCGGCCTTGGCGTTTCGCCGTCCTCAAGTTCACATTCATCGGGCTCAACATCGGGCTCAACCTTTTCTTCCTTCTGCTCTGCCCTTGGCTCCTGCAAGTAGTTCCCTCTTTGGTAGCTTGGTGGTACGACCCCGGCTATCAGGTAGGCTATATTTTCGTATCGAATCTCATCGCCTCATCGCTCGTGCTATTAGCCATCTTGCCCTACTGTCGCTGCGGATTTGCCTTCCGCAAAGATCTACTTAGACATATGCTTGCCTACGCTTTCCCGATCCTTCTCTTGGGGATAGCTGGCAACTTCAACAAAGTAGCCGACAAAATACTCTTTCCTCTCCTGGTCGCGGACAGAGGAGAGGCAGACTCGCAACTGGGAATCTACGGGGCCTGCTTCAAAATCGCTGTGGTGATGGTGATGTGTACACAAGCTTTCCGCTACGCCTACGAGCCGTTTATCTTCAACAAGAAAAAGGGAGAAGATCAACGCGAGCGCCAAGCCTATGCCGAGGTGATGAAGTACTATCTCATCTTCACTCTATTTGTCTTTCTCGGGGTGATGGCCTACATGAATCTATTGAAGAGCTTCGTAGATCACCGCTACTACGCAGGGCTATCGGTCGTTCCCTTGGTCATGATCGGGGAAATCCTCTTCGGGATCTACTTCAATATCTCTACGTGGTATAAGGTCACCGATCGAACATATTGGGGGGCTATCTTCTCTCTCATCGGCTGCGCGCTCACGGTGCTGATTATCGTCTGGGGCGTGCCTCGATACAGCTTCATGGCCTGTGCTTGGGCTTCGGTCGTGAGCAACGGAGCGATGATGATCTCCAGCTTTTTGGTGGGAAGACACTACTACAAAGTTCCCTACCGGCTGGGTAACGCAGCCTTCTATGCAGTCACGGCTGCCCTACTCTATCTGATGATGTACGGTATCGGACAAGCTTTCCCCTCTCGTCCTGTGCTAGCCATGCTTCTGAATACGATCCCCCTGCTACTCTTTGTAGCCGTGTTTGCGTATAAGGACCTGAACCCAGAAATGCTGCCGAGCAAATTGCGAGGTCGGCTTCCATTTTGCGACAAAACGCCCCTCTAAGTCCCATGTCTCTTGACTGGTTCAGACAGCACTCTATAGCCAAAGATTGCATCAAGCTAATCGGCTCGAGCAGCTTGGCACAATTTGTGTCCATCCTGCTGCTAACAGTCGTTGGGCGGCTCTACAACGAAGCCCAGATGGGGACGATCGGGTTATTTCTCAGTTGGGGGGGATTTCTCGCCATTGCCGCAGGCGGGCGATACGAACACGCGATCGTTGTAGCCGGCAGAGAGGACGAGGCAAAACACCTCTTCCACCTCAGCCTACTATTCAACTTCTCGGCTTTTGCCCTGCTCCTACTGCCCACTTTGCTGCTCAATGAGTTGATCCAACACTCATCCTATGCCGAACTAAACGGCTATCTGCTCTTACTGCCCCTTTTTGTCCTGCTGCAAAGTAGCTACAACAGCTTCTCTATGTATCGGCTGCGCCAAAAAGCCTACACAACACTCTCTTTCGCTCAGGGAGGGCTAGGCATTGCCAACAGCCTCGGCAGAGTTATCCTTGGATTTTTCTCCCCCACCGTGTGGAGCCTTGTTGCCTCTTCGCTTATGTCCCTCCTTGTCGGGTTGGCTCCCCTTTGCCAGAGACCTCTCTTGCCGAAAACTCTCCGGATAAGCGACCGAAGCGATCTCAAGCGGGTAGCCAGCAAGTACCGGAAATTTCCCTGCTATGGTGTACCTCAATCTATGATCGATACTCTACTCGGCTCCATCCTTGTAATGATGATGCCGATGGGCTTCTCTTTTGCGCAGATCGGTATCGTAACAATGGCTGTGATGCTGGCCAAGCGTCCGTTGCAGATCATTGGAGACAATCTCAGCAAAGTTTACTTCCAGCGGCTTTCACATGATGTGGCACAAGGACTTTCCATCCGACCTAGAGTGGGACAGCTAATCCGCATATGGCTATGCATTGCGCTGCCGGTTGCCTTCGTGTTGCCGTTTGTGCTCAAACCGGCTGTCACTTTGCTGGTCGGTGCAAAGTGGGAGCAATCGGCTTACGTCATTTCGTGGATGCTGCCGATGCTGATTCCTAACTTTCTTGCGGCCGTGCTGAACATCCTGCCGGATATATTCGGTAGGCAGCGACTAAATATGTATGCACAATTGCTCATGTTGCTTTTTGAGTTGGCAGTCCTGCTCATCGGCCTCTCCTGCCTCGATTTCAATCAGTTCGTCCCATTTTATTTTCTTTGTATCGCAGTGGGACAGGCGGCTTACCTGATCCTTCTGCTACGGTTGGTAGGCAGATATGAAGCTACTCTATAACGGAACGCGAATCACAAGGTGCCACATCGGGGGATTGGCCTTCGACAAGGATGACCGTCTACTGGAGGGAAACTCACTGGCGAGCTACCTAAGCTCGGCAACCGACTTCAGCGACTTCGGACTACGGTGCAGCAAACTCAATGGTTCCTGGCATGCCGTCTTGCTTTCCTGTGGTTTTGCCTATTTGGCTGTTGACCACCGCGCTACCCTCGCACTGTACTATCGGATCGTAGGCAACGAGCTGCGAGTCAGTGACAATGGGTTTGACCTTTTGCTTCCCGAGGAGAGTTCTGTGCAGCCGGCCCCCAAAGTGGAGTTGTACTTCTCACGCTGGGGATTCACCCCCAAACACCTGACCCTACATCCCGATATATACCGCTTGGAGGCTGGTACAGCTATCCAAATTTCGCTGACAACGCCCCACATTCGGGTCGTAACTCATAGCCCGAACTTTACCTTCCTGCCCGACCTCGCCCAAATCAGCTACCAACAAGCGAAAGAACTGGTGCGAGAGCGGCTCAATAAGGCCATGCATCGTATGGCGAGGGTGGTTGGAGATCGCCCCGTTGTCCTCCCTCTCACTGCCGGCAGGGACTCACGCATGATAGCCATCGGGCTCAAACAAAATGGGATTGAACACTCGCAGTGCATCAGCTACGGACGAGACCGCAAAATCGAAGACTGTAGCACAGCCCACCGAGTGGCTTCGGATCTGGATTTCCATCACCGCTTCATCTCTTCTCTACCGCCAACGTACGGCACGACCGGCTATACAGAAGATAGGTCGGCACTGCGCTTCCTCCGCTATGTCAGCGGACTGGGATCGGGATACTTCTTTGCCGAATACTTACCGGCAATGAAGTTAGCTGAGGAGTTTGGCGAGCAAAGACGTCCGATTATCCTGCCTGGGCACAATGGAGATATTGCTGGAGGGGACAATCTGCGCTACCCACTCTTTCGCCACAAGAGGGATCTCGACCGGATGGCTTCCTTCCTGACGGAACATGAGGACGGCAATCGTACACTGTCTCGCCCAGAGAAAAAGCTACTGAAAGCACAAATCCGAGAGATTCTCGACAGCTACCCGTCAAACCTCTCAATGGCTGCATATTTCGAAACTTTCCGCAACAAGGAGATTTCGACCAAATACTACATCAACTCGGCACGTGCTTGGCGATATTTCGGACTTCCCGTTTGGATGCCATTCTTGGACCGAGAATTCATCGACCTGATGCACAACCTACCTTTGGAATACCGCTGGGGCAAACGTATTTACGAGGAAGTAACGGACGAATACTACAAGCAGAACGGGGTCTGCTACCCCACGGACAAACACACCTTTTCCGAAATAGGCAAGCCCTTAAGCAGATTGAAGACCTACCTCCGCCCCTACCTGCGAGCGTATCTGTCACGCAGAGATCGCCTCTGGCTCAATGACGCAATCGGATTCAAAACCCTGATGGAGGGGAGCGTTCTACAGCAAGTACAAGCAAACTGCAACTACCGACCGACAACAGCCAATGGCTTGTCTTTCGCATGGTGGCTGCTAAGCCTCAAAAATGGTCAGGCTCTCCTATGATGCTAACTCCAAATCCGCACTCCAACACACCTATCGACAACATAGCCTCTATGACACGTAAGCATATCACCCGAAGAGCCAGGTTCGGAATGCTCTCCCTCTTCGCTTTCTTGTTCCTCCTTTCCTCATCAAGCCTATCGGTGCAGGCAGGCAAACGCTACACCCCTCCGCTGATCCGAATAGACAGTATTCTCTACTCGCTCAGCCGAGGGCAGTCCTCTCCCGATACATCTACCTCGACAGAGGCCCTTTACTCTCATATCAGAGCATTAGACCTCATCGGTCGAGGAGTACTCGGTCTGGGTGAGCATATAGACAGCATCGGATTGCTGCCGGCCATCACCAACCGATATGCGCATCCAGCTTTGCTCAAACTCGCCTCCGACGTGCAGCAACTCTACACAGCTCAGATACTCAAACCCGTGCAGGAAGAGATCACATCGGCCTTTAGGCTCCTACACAAACGACATCCCCGAATGCCACTGCCAGATTATCTATACACCCACATCTCCGGCTTTCACCAACGGATCATCGTTGCCGATGGATTTCTGTCCATTGCCTTAGACTTTTATCTGGGCAAAGACTTCCACCTATACAAGACTTATTTCAGCCCCTGGCAGCAAGCACAATCGACCATTGATCGCATGGCCGTAGATGCAGTACTGGGATGGATCATATCCGAGCTGCCCGAGCCAAGAGACAGAGCCCTCACCCTGAAAGATAAAATGCGCTACTGGGGTGAAATTTACCGGCTCCTGCACAAGGTTTTCCCGTGGAGGACGGAGCCCGAGCTATTTGGCTTCACCCCCTCTGAGTGGCAGTGGCTGAAGAACAACAAGAAACATTTGATCCGAAATGCAAAAGAAAGGGGCGAACTGGATGCCAGCGCCCCAATAATCATCGACAAGTACTTCACAGAGCAGCCACAGGGTGCAGCCCTGCCGAAGGAAGCTCCACGGCTGATCGGCCCTTGGCTCTCCTACAAGTACTGCAAGAAACTGAAGTGACATATCCATCAAAACCGAGGGAAGATAGCCAGGGTGCTGCAAGCCCAGCTATCTGCAATATTCTTTTTTGCAACCACAATAATGAGGTTTAGACATCTCTCCTCAAATAGTCAAAACCCTTTAGCATTTTACCCTAACTCTCTTGGAGGGACAATATTTTCTCCTTTCGAGAGCTTCTAAAAACCCATTTGGTCTGTCTTTTCCCCGACTAAGCCCACAACTCAATATCTCTGACGCGTCAGAAGCTTTGCTTTCACGCGTCAGAAAATTTCCCCTAACGCGTGAGAGTTTTTGTTCTCTCCTATCGAAAAAATTGATCTTCCAAAAGACTGATGGAACGGGTCTGAGAGAGACCTAGGAGTTTAACCACAAGCGATTCTATTTCAAACTTGTTTACTCCCACATAGATTGCCTACTATTTGTTTTTCCATAAATCCTTATACTTTTGCGTATATCTCTTCGGTATTCGGAGAACGAAGGGCCGTGGTTCTGTTGGAAGGAGAGAAATTTTTCCGAGAGGTGTGCTGCAGCAGCGACCGGGCATGGAGGATTCTCGGCAGTTTGTGGTCCTAAAGTTCGCAGTCCTCCGAAGTGGTATTGTAGTGAGTACGTATTAAAAAAAATCAAGTTATGGAAACAGAAAAAGTGGACTTGTATATCATGTCCGTGGCTAAGTATTTCGACCCGTTGGCCCTCAACGAAGTGCGTCAAAAAGTGGAGGCTCTCGACCCCTCCAAATTCACGATGTTGCAAACCATCGAGTACCGCGAACCCACCACGATGCTGCTTATTTCTCTCTTTGGAGGCAGCTTGGGGATCGATCGTTTCATGCTCGGTCAAGTGGGCATCGGGGTAGCAAAACTCCTGACTGGCGGAGGTTGTGGCATTTGGAGCATCATCGACTGGTTTTTGATCAACCGCATGACAAAGGAGTACAACCTTGAGCAATTCCGCAAGATGTACACAGTGTTGTAATTTGTGGGTAAAAAAAGACGTCACATCATAAGCAGGATGGAGCGACGATGGCCGTTGGTGCTTATCGTCGCTCTTATCGTTTTCGCTTTCGCCTCGGAGTTTCTACCTATCCGATGCGTTTTTAAGTCCCTAACTGGGTACCCTTGTGCCGGTTGCGGGCTGCTACGCTCTTTCGGTGCAATGCTCCACGGCAGATGGAGTGAAGCTCTGTACTACAATCCTCTAACCTTCGTCCTGCTCGGTTACCTGTCAATACTATTGTTGGCTGCAACTATTGACAAATTCTTTGCTAAGCAGTGGTATCGGCAACTCACACGAGGGAAAACATCGTCTTTTCTATTGATCATTCTTTTCGCTATTACTTTGATCAATTGGGTTCGCAACATCGTGCTCGGCCTCTAAACAAGTCTATGGTTAGAACTATGCAAGGGGGCATTCGTGCGTCCGTGCCTTTGCCCACATTACATCAGCCCTGCTATATATGGCAGCGTACCGATTGCTTGTTCCTTGGCCCGAATACAAAACGAAAAGGCTACCTTTGCGCGGGGCAAGGAGTAGGAGGTCTTGCACCCAAACTCGTGTGATTAGGAATTGTAACATCAATCATACATATCTAACTCTAAAAAGAAATGGAGAATATTAATTGGTCAGAGCTCGGTTTCGGCTACATGAAGACCGACTACAATGTACGCTGCTACTACCGTAACGGCAAGTGGGGGGAACTGGAAGTCTCTTCCGATGAACACATCAACATCCACATGGCCGCTACCTGTCTGCACTATGGGCAGGAAGCTTTCGAGGGCCTCAAGGCTTTCCGTGGCAAAGATGGCAAGATCCGCATATTCCGTATCGAGGAAAATGCAAAGCGTATGCAACGCTCCTGCGAAGGTGTAGTAATGGCCGATCTACCCACAGAAATTTTTGAAGAAGCCTGCAAAAAAGCAGTAAAACTCAACGAGAGATTCGTGCCTCCCTATGAAAGCGGTGCTTCACTTTATATCCGTCCCTTACTTTTGGGCTTGGGCGCTCAAGTAGGTGTTAAGCCTGCACCTGAGTATCTCTTCATCGTATTTGTATCTCCCGTTGGCCCTTACTTCAAGGAAGGCTTCAAGCCCACTCCGATGGTGATCCTGCGTGGTTACGACCGCGCTGCACCTCTGGGTACCGGCACGATCAAAGTAGGTGGTAACTATGCCGCAGGTATGATCCCCACCGTGAAGGCTCATGATATGGGTTATTCAGCACCCCTCTTCCTCGACGCGAAGGAAAAGAAATATATCGACGAGTGCGGACCAGCCAATTTCTTCGGAATCAAAGACAATACTTATATCACTCCGGAGAGCTCCTCTATCCTACCCTCTATCACCAACAAGAGTCTGATGCAGTTGGCCGAGGACTTGGGCATGAAAGTGGAGCGTCGCAAAGTGTTAGAGGAAGAACTCGCCACATTCGAGGAAGCCGGGGCCTGCGGCACGGCGGCTGTGATTAGCCCGATCCTGCGTATTGATGATCCAGATGAAAACCGCACCTATGTGATCAGCAAGGACGGCAAACCAGGGAAACGCTGTGAGGAGCTATACCACAAGCTCCGTGCAATCCAATACGGCGATGAACCCGACACACACAATTGGGTGACCATCGTAGAGTAAAACCAAGGCAATGCGCCCTTGGTGAGCATAGGAGTGAATCCGTGCTCGAATGGCATTGGAGGAGGTGTGTGGCGCATTAGCTATACACCTTCTCTTTACTTAAGAAATAATGTGATATGATCAAGGACCACTCTTTTTACGCCCTCGCTTGCCGCAGACGCTCCATACGTAAGTACAGCGGTGAGCCCATCAGCCCCGAAGATGTTCAACTACTGCTTTCGGCAGCTTTGCGCGCACCATCAAGCCGCAACAGACATTCACCTCAGTTCGTAGTAATTGAAGACCGCCAAATGATGGCTCGTTTAGCGATGGTACGCAGCAAAGGATCGACATTTGTGGCCGAAGCTCCTCTGGGTATCGTTGTTTTGGGTGATCCTTCGGCCTCCAATCACTGGATGGAAGATGCTGTCTTGGCAGCCGCTTACATCCAACTGGAGGCAGAGGATCTTGGGTTAGGCTCATGCTGGTGCCAAATCATCGATACACTCACCCCCAATGGGCAAGAGTCTGCCGAGTACGTTCGCCTCCTATTGGATATTCCTCTACAATTACAAGTGCTGGCTATCATCACTGTAGGACACAAGGATGAAGAAAAGGAGATGAGAGCAGAAGGCGATCTCTCATGGGAACGTGTACACATCGGGAAGTACAAATTGGTGGAAGAATAGGATGGCACAAATGCAAATAGTTCTCCTTGGGAGTGGCAATGTCGCCACACATCTGGCTTTGGCTCTGGAGCAAAATGGGATGACACTGCGCCAAATATACAGTCGTGACTTACATCACGCCCGGACTTTGTCCGATCGTCTTTCGTCCAACCCCGCAAGCATCAATTCTCTGGCCGACCTGTCGCGCGATGCCGATCTCTACCTTTTCGCTGTGAGTGATGCCGCAATAGCTCTTCTCGCTGAGCAAATGCCACAAACAACTGGGGTATGGGCCCACACAGCCGGATCCGTAGAGTTAGAAATCTTGCGCCGAAATCATGCAGATAGTGGAGTCCTCTACCCTTTGCAGACCTTCAGCAAAGGACGCGCATTGGATTTCTCTCGTACACCTGTTTATATAGAGGCCTACAGCGAACTCGCACTCCGTACCCTCTCCCAAGTAGGGCAATCCATTAGCCGTTCCGTCTATCAAATTGACGAGCGACAGCGTAAACAACTTCATTTGGCAGCCGTCTTTGCTTGCAACTTCGTCAACCATTTGTATCATATCTCCGAGCAACTCCTCTCCGATGTGGGGCTCCCCCCTCACTCCCTATTCCCCCTAATTGCCGAGACTGCGGCCAAGATCGAGACGTTGTCTGCAGCAAAAGCACAGACCGGTCCCGCAGCAAGACGAGACGACTGTACAATGGGCAAACATTTGGCCATGCTGCAAGACCCTTATTCTCAGCAGATATATCGACAAATGTCGGATGCAATAATCAACCAATTCAATCATTACAGTGAGTAATATACCATACGACTTGAGGAAGATTGCCGGATTCGTATTCGATATGGACGGCGTACTTAGCTGTACTGTCGTACCCATGTCCGCCGATGGCGAGGCTCAACGAACATTGAATATAAAAGACGGATACGCTCTGCAGTATGCAGCCAAACAGGGTTACCCCATCGCAATCATATCTGGAGGTGAAAGCCCCGCCATGCGTGAGCGTGCACGATACCTGGGGATACCCTATGTCTATATGCGTGCTGGAAATAAACTTGATTGTCTGCGGGACCTGATGGAAGAAAGTGGCTTAACCCCTGAACAAATTTTATACGTGGGTGATGATATTCCCGATATGGAAGTCATGTCTTACGTTGGATTACCGGTTGCCCCGCAGGACGCTGTAGCAGAGGTCAAATCCGTGGCTAAGTATATCTCTCATTACGAAGGCGGGCGAGGCGTTGTGCGCGACGTGATCGAGCAAACTCTCAAAGCTCAGGGGAAATGGGGGAATGGTGAAGGTTGGGGATGGTAGGAAAGCAGTGAACCATGATGCCAGATTTTCTCTCTCGCTACAAGATCGTCTTGGGCTCTCAATCTCCCCGACGCAAGGAGCTATTAGCAGGGCTCGATGTACCATTCGTACAAAGTATAATGCCCGACATTGCAGAGGTCTATCCTCCCGAGCTTCCCCTGGCAGAAGTACCCCAATTCTTGTCCACTCTGAAAGCCCAGGCTTATCGCAAACAGATGGATCCCGACACACTCCTCATCACAGCTGACACCGTGGTGATCGTTGATGACCGCATCTTGGGAAAACCTGCAGATAGATCACAAGCAAAGGCAATGCTTCGCTCGCTCAGTGGCAAGGAACACTCGGTTATCACCGGCGTAAGCCTAACAACGCAAAACCGTCAGAAAAGCTTCTC
Organism: Porphyromonas sp.; assembly: GCA_034181285.1. Lineage (GTDB taxonomy): Bacteria > Bacteroidota > Bacteroidia > Bacteroidales > Porphyromonadaceae > Porphyromonas. Next base: position 16,035 of record JAXFND010000011.1, read on the forward strand.
CTGCGAATCACGCGTTTCCTTTGAGGTTTTGACGGACGAAGAGATAGACTACTATCTGGATCACTACTGCCCATACGACAAGGCAGGCTCCTATGGTATCCAAGAATGGATAGGCTACGTCGCCATTCGCAGAGTAGAAGGTTCTTTCTACAATGTGATGGGACTACCGGTGCATTTGCTCTACCAGTCCCTCAAGGACTTTGCGTAATCAAAAAGAGATGCTTACCTTTGCGCCTCGGTACGAGCAGTAGAATCCGAAAATGAATAATTGATAAGAAGAATATGAAAAGGACATTCCAACCCTCCAACCGGAAGCGTAAGAATAAACATGGCTTCCGCTCTCGTATGGCCACAGCCAACGGCCGTCGCGTGTTGGCATCTCGTAGGTCAAAAGGTCGAGCAAAGCTCACTGTATCTGACGAGTATACCGTTCGTTGATGCCTTTGGTAGATCGACTGGAGGACCGTCTGTAAGGCAAATCCGCCCAGTGGCCCCCTATCTCTCACACAGAAGACTTTTAGGTCTATCTTGACGTCCGTACTGGGACTAATGAGTTAAAGGGAGCTTCTCCCAAAGACTTCCCTCCAAAACCGGTGGAGATGTGTCCTAGACGTCAGCCGGAGGTTGCGTGGTCGAGAAAATATAAGTTACTTTGCACCCTTGATTGTGGGTCTCCTCTAATGATGCTATGAGTGCAGTGCCACAAGTGCATAGTTTGGTATAACAAATAACGATAAGAAAGATATGTCCAAGATGTGTCAGATCACGGGAAAGAAGGCTATGGTGGGCAACAATGTATCGCACTCTAAGCACCGCACCAAGCGCACTTTCGATGTGAACCTTTTTACCCGCAAATTCTTTTGGGTAGAGCAGCAATGCTGGATAGTCCTCAAAGTGTCGGCCGCAGGTCTGCGCCTGATAAATAAGATCGGTCTTGATGCAGCCTTGAGAAGAGCTGCAGAGAAAGGCTATCTCACAAGAGTAACCACCACGATGGAGGCATAATACGATGGCAAAAAAAGCAAAAGGAAACCGCGTGCAGGTTATATTGGAATGCACCGAGCATAAAGAAAGTGGTATGCCGGGTACCTCTCGTTATATCACCACAAAAAACAGAAAGAATACGACGCAGCGCCTTGAACTCAAGAAGTACAATCCAATCTTGAAGCGCATGACCGTTCATAAGGAAATAAAGTAAGGAGGGACCTAAACTATGGCAAAGAAATCGGTTGCGACATTTAAGCAAGGAGAGAGCCGTTCTTATTCCAAGGTGATTAAGATGGTGAAGTCTCCCAAGACAGGCGCATACACGTTCCATGAGGAAATGGTGCCTAATGAAATGGTAAAGGAAATCCTCAAGTAAGGACAACAGGATAAATTACAAATACGTACAGCGGTCGCCCCCCCTTTTAGATCAAACTGGAGGGCGACTGCTTACGTTTTGTATCAAACAGAGAAATGCCCCCTCGTCAAACACAGAGAAAGGCTTTGCTAGCTCTTCCTTTGGGCCACTATATAAATGGGCTTATAAGTGAGCCTCACACCACTCCGACCTTCGGAAGAGACAAAAGGGTACCGCAGATTATACTCCTGCACGAATTTTGCCAACAAGCGCGGAGTCCAGTAGTTGGACGAGAAGGAAGTTTCCTGTGTCGCTGTAACGCCTGTGTTTTTGATATGCCTAAGGACAGAAAGAGGACTGTCAAACTGTAGAGTAAGATCTTCCTCCTCTACTGATACAAGGTGGAAGAACGGAGAAAGAAACAGCTTCAACTCTTCGGTGGTATAGTATGTAAGACCTTGTTTCGTGAGGCTACTCAACTCATACAGGTTATCTGGTGCAAAACTGGATAGCAGTAGGTAGCCATTTACTCGCATAGTCTCATACAACTTAGCGAAAAAGCTCGGTAAATCCTTGAGCCATTGCACAGTTGAAGAAGATGCTACCAAATCATATTTGTTAGGAGCAAACGGTATTTTTTCAGCATCTTGGCAAATAAAATCAAACTGGCGTTCATCTACCTGAGCCTGCAAATATTCAAAAGCCTCTGGGTAAAGATCGTTGAGCGTATAGTGCACGAATGTGTACTCGTTCAAAAGGGCTTTTGTCAAAATTCCACTACCGCATCCAATCTCTAAAACATGATCAAAAACATTCCCTTTGGGGCACACTCCTCCCAATAGCCCAACCAAATGATGAGCTATTTTGCTCTGAGCTACAGCTTGCTCCTCATAAGTTGGCAAAGCACGACGAAAGCGATCAGCAATAAGAGCTATTGAAGCAGAGGAAGCCATTCGGATAAATCTTTGAATAAGTAGTGCTCGGATTCATCGCATATATAAACTGGAACACCTCGTTGCCTCCAGTAAGTTATCTGATTAGTCGCAGGGATAATCCGATCTCTCATAGGGACAAGGGCTCGATCCCAAGGTAAGTTAAACTTACGAGCCACATTCCCGGCAATCCCTAGGCACCAGTCATGAACCTCTTGTAGTTCTTGTTTGATTTCTACAATCGGCCTTTCTCGGAGGGCCTCGAAAAGATGTTTCATCTCTTTCCCCCCACACATTCTCCTATTGAATCGTTCTCGATTTTCTTCCGACAGATTGGCCAACGTTGCACGAAATATCGATGTGGGGATGCCATACCCATCATCCATAGGGATAGAAGTACCTGCCACTGCCACTGCCGTTTGCAAATCGGGCAAGCATTGCATTGCGTGGAGGCACTCAGCAGCCCAAACACCCATAGACCACGCGACCAAATGCACACTCTTGTAACAGGTAGTCTTGATTTGCGAGACCTGATCGATAGACCGATAGTCTTGTACGCAAAGCAAATCATACCCTTCCGGAATTTTCAAGTGTACGACAGCAGACGAATTCATGGCCCAACCGTTGAAATATAGGATGAGTCGATCTGATCGTTCTCGCCTTGAGAGGAAAAAAGATGTTGTCATAAGAAGTCCATAAAAGCGGATGAGGTGAGCAAATTGGTCAACCGACCTACATCCATATGTGCCGAAAGACTAACACGGAGGCGTGCTGCCCCTTGAGGAACAGTCGGGGGACGGACAGCCGGACTAAAGTACCCGTATTCAGTCAAATATTCAGCAGCTCTCATAGCTGCACCATCTTCTCCAATCAAAATTGGGACAATGTGGGACGAAGAAAGCATCTCGAAGCCTTTTCCTTTGAGCGAAAGACGAAAAGACAATGAACCATCGGCAAGAGATTTTCTGAGAAGAGAGAAAGAGGGCAACTGCTTGAAGACAAACTTATTCCACGCCGATATAATCGGAGGAAGAGCCGTAGAAAAAATCATCGGACGAGAGTGGTTCACAAGAAATGAGCGCAGTACAGATGAACAAACAACATATCCTCCCATGCCTGCCAATGCCTTGCCAAAAGTACCACACAAAATATCGATCTGATCGATCAACCCTTGTTCTTCAGCCAATCCGAGGCCACTCGCTCCACGGACCCCTACAGCATGGGCTTCATCTACATACAACACAAGCTGTGGATACTTCTTTTTTAACTCAACTATCGCATGCAAATCCGCAGCATCTCCATCCATACTGTAAATACTCTCGACAATCAGAAGAATTTCTTCATACGAATCAGCTTTCCGCTTGAGAATCCGTTCAAGAGCATCCATATCATTGTGTCTGAAACGTTCGAATGGCTGAGCACCCAGTCTCAGGCCATCAATGATAGAAGCATGGACCAATTTATCCGCAATAACAAGTGTATGAGAAGATGCCAAGGCCGAGACAATACCCACGTTCATATGGTAGCCGGAGTTAAAAACTAAGGCCGCCTCTTTGCCATAGCTTGTCGCCAATAGAGCCTCCAGCTCATCTATTGCCTGATAACTCCCAGTAAGTAACCGGGACGATGTAGAGCCAAAGACAATATCACAAGCCTCGGTTGTCTCAAGGAACTGCTTTCTAAGAGAATAGCATCGCCCCAAGCCCAAATAGTCGTTTGATGCCAAGTTAATTAACGTTCTTCCTCCAACGGTGATCGTATCTGATCGATAATCTTGCTCAATCACAGGGACCAACCGCCTTCGGCTCTGAGAGGAAAGCTCCTCCAAGTCTTTTGACAACCGTTTGAACATCATTTAGAATGGGTTGTAAGGATATTTCTTATCCCCTTGGGCAACATCTATCAATAACTCGGATAAGGCCTGATGTTAGTTTGGACAAATCCTCCGAACTAATCGTGTAAGGAGGCATCAAATAGCACAATCTGCCGAAAGGTCGGACCCAAATACCTTCTCTCACGAACTCACTTTGCATCACAGACATATCCACCGAAGTATTGGTTTCTATCACTCCAATAGCTCCCAACACACGCACATCAGAAACCATCTCCAACTCTTTGGCGGGCTTAAGTTCGGCCTTAAGCTGAGCCTCAATCCTCCCAACTCTCTCTTTCCACGGGCTACCCAACAACAACTTTAGGCTGGCAGCGGCTACTGCACATGCCAATGGATTTCCCATGAAAGTAGGGCCGTGCATAAAACAACCAGCCTCACCTGAACAAATTACATCAGCAATTTCTCCAGATGTAATCGCAGCCGACAAAGTCATGTATCCACCAGTCAAAGCTTTCCCTATCGTCATGATATCAGGTACAACGCCCGCATGATCTGCCCCCCAAAAAGTGCCAGTTCGACCGAACCCTGTTGCTATTTCGTCAAAGATCAGCAGAATACCGGCCTTGGAGCAAATACGTCTTGCCTCCACTAGATACTGAGGGTGATAAAAATACATTCCCCCCGCCCCTTGAACGATTGGTTCAAGAATAAGAGCTGCAAGTTGCTCGCCCCGATCAGCAACCAAACGAAGAAGTGGCTCTATAGCCTCATCAATCCACTCTTCGTCATATCGAACTTCAGGGCTGGGCAAGAAGTATTGTGTTGGCAATGCTCTACCAAAAAGTGCGTGCATCCCCGTAATAGGATCGCAGACACTCATTGCATGCCACGTATCTCCATGGTAACCTTGCCGAAGCGTTGCAAAGCTATTCCTATCGGTGTAACCTTTGGCCTGCTGGTATTGTATTGCCATTTTGAGGGCAACTTCGACAGCCACAGAACCCGAGTCCGCGTAGAAGATGCGGTCCAACCCTTTCGGAAGGACCTGCAATAATAACTGGGCAAGATCCACCGCCGGTCGGTGAGTGAACCCACCGAACATAACATGACTCATCTTCGACAACTGCTCGGTAGCAGCCCGATTGAGCTCGGGGACATTGTACCCATGGATGGCGGCCCACCAAGAACTCATACCGTCAATAAGCTCCGTCCCATCTTGCAGGTATATATGTGCACCCTCAGCCCTATCCACAAGATAAACCGGCAATGGATCTACCATAGAGGTATAGGGGTGCCACAAATGCCTCCGATCTAAGGCCATATATTGCTCCGCTATTTCCATTGAGTTGTGTCAATAGACAACTTTTCGGTGTTCATGATACCAAGACATCACAGATTCGGCATACCGAGCAACAGCCTTTCCTCGCAAATACCCGGCTTTGCATACAGGGTCATTATAGTAATGAGGTTCATTCTTCAGCTTTAGGAATGCCTCCACATTCTCTTCCCAACGATGAGGATCACAGCCATACTTTTCCGCCAATCGCATCGCATCCTGTAAATGGGCAACACCAGCATTATAGGCAGCCAAAATAATTTTCATGGAACTTTCATCTTCCGGCAAATCTCCCAAAGCCTTTTTGGTGGCAATCAAACAACTTACAGACACTCGCACAGAGACTTCAGGATTAAGCAAATCCGCCTTACCAGCGCCATAGATCCGCCCCGTAGCCGGCATTATACCCATTAGGCCTCGAGCTCCACTCCAACCAACAACATCAGCTGTGAAACGGGATTCATGATAAGCAATAGAAGCTAACAGCTGCCACGGCCAACCTATGCGCTTTGCTTCTTTCTTAAATAAGTCATCGAAAGGAGATAACGCCCCTGCCTTCTTCTTATAAGGTCCTTGCTCACGCCCTTTCTCGCATGCATCCTCTCCGCTCTCTTGTTTACTCTCCTCGAAGTAGCGCTTGTAAATCATCCTATAGCTCTCTTTAGCCGGGATACCCCTGCTCCACTCGTCAATGGAAGATGCCAATGTCTTCTTGTCCTTCCTAACGATCCAGCTCAGACTTTGGCTCAATCCCACTGGTACAGATACATCAATATTGCGATAATATGTATGGCTGAGTTTGGCCAGTTTCTCGTCTGCGAAAGTCAGGTCGATGCGATGCTCTGCAACCGACTCAATGAGATCTTCGTCCGTGATTGTATCATTGTAGAGGACTGTAGAGTCTACCCCCCCTCCAAGTTCCTTGTCCACATGATGCAGTCTGTAGGCACAGCGAGTATGGGCTGCGACAGTGATCCGATGCCCCGGCAATTCAGCAGCTGATCTAAGGACTGAGTCGGACCTTCGCTGGACGAGCACCATAGCAGATTCTTCTCTGGGACCAACAAACAAAAAACGCTTCTTGGCCGTCTGCGTCTCGGCTTGTGGCGTTATACAAAGGTCGGCATAGCCACTATCGATCGCCATGAGCATCGCCTCTGCACTCGAAGCTAGCTGCAATGAAATAGGCTTACCAATATGGTCTGCATAAAGTTTGACCAACTCATATTCATAGCCCATATCCTCGCCTCTGTACTGAAAATACGTTGTGGATCCCGACAAAGTGACGACACGCAGCGTATCAGGTAAAACGCCTCCTTCATCCTCCGTCTTCACAAGCAGACATCGCTCCCTTCGAGTCTGCACCGAAGTTACGACAGCCAGCAGCAGACACCCAAGAAAGAACAGTAGAGATGCATCCTTGAGAAGGGGAGAAAGAGAGAAACGCACGAACTTAAGCATCGGTATCAAAGGACAGTCCCGAGAGAGTCTCCCTGGGATGATTTCAATTCAAGCAATGCCACATTCTCTATGTGATGTGTCTGGGGGAACATATCCACAGCTCTCGATTTGAGCAACTCATACCGACCATCGGACAACAGTAGGCTGAGATCTCGCGCCTGAGTAGCAGGATTACAACTAACATAAACGATGCGCTTGGGCTCCGTCTTTAGGATTGTCCTAACAACGTCCTCGTGCATACCGGCTCGCGGTGGGTCAGTGATCAGGACATCCGGCCGACCATGATCGCGGACAAATTCCTCGGTGAGAATATCTTTCATATCTCCAGCAAAGAACTCTGCATTGTCAATCCTATTGATACGACAATTGATTCGAGCATCAGCCACAGCATCCTCCACATACTCTATCCCAACAACACGTCGACAATAACGAGAGATAAAAGAAGCTATTGATCCCGTACCTGTGTACAAATCGTACACAAGCTCCTTACCCAACAGACCTGCGAACTCTCGAACCACCGAGTAGAGCTTGTATGCCTGCTTGCTGTTGGTCTGATAAAAGGACTTAGCACCCACCCCAAAACGCAAGCCCTCCATTTCTTCTACAATATAATTTCGACCCGAATATACCTCTACGTTGAGCCCTGTGAGGGTATCATTGCATTTGGGATTGATAACGTAGCAGAGGGATGTGATCTCGGGGAAAGCCTTGTCTATGGCAGCCAACAAAGCCATCCGCTTGGGAGGATCATCGTGATAAAACATCAGCACAACCATTATCTCCCCTGTCGATGCTGTACGGATGAGAAGGCTGCGCATCATCCCATCCTGATTCTTAAGATCAAAAAAGGGATAATCCTCAAGACGATCCATACAATAGTTCCGGACAAAAAGGCGGATACGATCGCTTATCTCTGATCCTAAGTGACACTTTTCTACGTCAAGCACTTTGTCAAACAGCCTCGGGACATGAAACCCCAGAGCCGGCTCGATAGGGGTTCCTTCCGGATAATTCTGCAAATCATCCGGCAAAAGCCATCTTTTATGACTAAACGTAAACTCCAACTTATTGCGGTACCGATACGGATCGTCTGCTCCCACAATAGGGAGATAGTCCCTCGGATAGACCTTGCCTATACGTGTGAAGGCATCAACCACCTGCTGCTGTTTGGCCTCGAGCTGCTTCTCGTACGGGATATGTTGCCAACAACACCCTCCGCAGAAGCCAAAATGAGAGCATCGGGGCGCAACGCGCATGGGCGAGGCAACCGTAAGATTGGAGATCCGTCCCTCGATGTAAGAACGCTTCTTGCGCACGACTTGTATATCGCATACATCACCAGGAGCAGCGTAGGGGACAAAGACAACCTGCTCGTCCACTCGGGCAATCGCCTTGCCTTCGGCAGCCATGCTTGCGATTGTCACATTCTCTAAAAGAGGAAAGGGTTTTCGCTTGCGAGTCATCGAACGAAGGATTGGATACGCTCTACGAAGTCTAAAGCTAATTTATCGGCTTGCTCCTGCGTAGGAGCTTCGGTATAAATGCGGATAATCGGCTCAGTATTACTGCACCTGATATGGGCCCAACTATCGGCAAAGTCGATCTTCACACCATCGATAAGAGTCGGGGTGTACTCCGAAAACTCGGCAGCCAGACGATCAAGTACTGCGCGAGTATTGCATCCCTGCGAAATCTCCACCCGTTGCTTGCTCATTGCGTAGGACGGCAAAGCAGCCCGTATTTGACTCATCTTCATCTTCCTCTTGGCCATCATACTTAATACGATAGCCACTCCTACGAGTGCGTCCCGACCATAATGCAATACGGGATAAATAACCCCACCATTACCCTCTCCTCCGATAAGGGCATCGCATGCTTTCATTTGAGCCACGACATTGACCTCTCCTACCGCGGCACTATGATATTCCCCCCCGTACTTGAGCGTAATATCTCTCAGCGCGCGCGTAGAGCTCAGATTAGATACCGTATTTCCGGCACCATGCAGAGACAACAAGTAGTCAGCCACAGCCACAAGAGTGTACTCCTCGCCAACAAATGCGCCAGTCTCATCAATGAGAGCCAAGCGATCAACATCGGGGTCTACTACAACACCGAGATCAGCTCGATGCTTGCCGACCAACGCACAAATATCCGTCAAATGGGAAGGGAGAGGCTCCGGATTATGGGCAAAATCTCCACTGGGGTCACAGTTCAGAGGGTAGATTGTCTCGACTCCCAGAGCCGTAAGTAAACGAGGAATGGCAAGCCCTCCAACTGAATTTACGGCATCCACGGCTACAGCAAAGTGCGCAGCTCGGATCGCTTCGACATCCACCACATCCAGGGACAGGATCTGCCGGATATGCTCATCGAGGAAGCCCCGGACTTCCTCCACACAGCCCAATTGATCCACCTCAGCAAAAGTAAAGTCCTCCGCTTCGGCCAAAGCCAACACCTCAGCTCCCTCTTTGGCATTTAGGAACTCGCCATTTGAACCTAGCAGCTTAAGAGCATTCCACTGCTTCGGGTTATGGCTAGCTGTGAGGATTATGCCCCCATCTGCCTTGTAGTAAGTCACGGCCATCTCAACCGTCGGAGTTGTAGCCAAGTCTATATCCAGCACATCACAGCCCATACCGCTAAGCGTCCCAAGGACCACGTGCTTAACCATCGGGCCGGAGATGCGAGCATCACGCCCCAACACAATGCGAGGGCGAGAGACAGGAGAGCGCCTGCGGATGAATGTGGCATAAGCAGCCACGAAACGTGCCGCACTGATCGGATTGAGCCCATCGAGTGTCGACCCGCCTATGGTACCTCGAATACCAGAGATTGATTTGATCAAAGCCATCTATGGATACAATTTAGAACGTGTACTCAACCTCTTCAAAATATGTGGGTATCCCTCCATTCACCATGGATTCGGGGCCTATGCTGAAAGGCACGATCAGACGCACTCGCGCGCCATCTCCCAGCAAACTCATCGGGAAAGCCAGCCCTTCACACAGATAGCGATTAAGATTGTATCCGGCTGCAGGAGGCAAACTCTTGTAGTGCAGGGGCCCGTCTTTATAGGCGTCGATATAAATAAATTCGATCGGCTGGTATTTGCTTTTGGACAAACAGTCGAATTCCACATAGCCATCACGGTTGAGTGTGTAGCCTTTCATCCGCACAAACACGTGGGTTTCATTGGGGATAGCTCTATCTCCCCCATGATCCAACACCTCCATGTAAAGATCGTTGTCGAAGTGATAGAGGATACCTGGAGTGAATCTGGTCTGCCCACTCTTGACCTCTCGAACTTTGAAGCCCTTCTCCGAAATAAACTTTTTAACCTGTTTGCGTTCGTCCTGCTTCATCTCAATAAGCGATCGTAACGTACTTTTGCTGCAAGAGCTGAGACTCAATCCTACACCCCCTAACAGAAGTGTGAGACAAAGGCCATAGGCTATACGTGAGGTTGTATTCATAGGTCTATTACTTATTTTCTCTGTTACGTATTTCATCCAATATCATCCGGGCAACCTCCTCCACCCCATTGGGGTCCGGATACTCTGCCCCAGCTGCATTCGTGTGCCCACCTCCGTTGAAAAGTTTGGACGCCACATCATTGACGGAATGCGCTCCTGTACTTCGAAGCGATATTTTGAGTTCACTATTGCGCCTGCGTATGTAGAATGAATAATTGATCCCATCAATAGATAGGGCTTCATTGACCAACCCCTCCGTCTCACTATCGATGACACCAAAACGCGACATTTCCTCTTTGCTCAGACTAAAGTAGGCCGCCCCGATCTCGGGATAAATATGAAGCTTCTCACTTAGCACATAACCACGGAGCTTGATCTGCCCAACCGTATTGCGGTGGTATATACGATCCATCAGCTGCTCCTTGTCGGCTCCTCGCTCGATAAGATCCGCCGCCACATGAAAGACAGAAGTTTCCTTCGTCTGGTAAGCAAAGCAGCCGGTGTCCGTAATGATCCCACATAGGAGGGATTGGGCTACATCGGCAGTCACATGAGCCTGCATACCCATTCCAATCAGAGTGTGGTACACCAGCTCAGCCGTGGAGGACAGCGGTGGGTAACTCAATGACAGCGCAAAGAAATCCGGCATGGGATCGAGGTGATGATCAATCAAGACCTTGGGGGCTTGCGCTTGAATAAGGAAAGGTGAGAGAAATGGGCCAAGGCGCTTAGGAGATTGGAAATCCAGGCAACAAATAAGATTGGCTTGTAAGATGGCATCCTCGGCCCGCTTGTCAAGCGAACCATTAGGCAAACGATAGGAAATTATCTCATCAGCCAAAGGCAACTCTGCCACGATACGTGGAATCTCGTTGGGGACAACCATCCGAATGTTTTTTCCTGGAAAAGCCGACCGAAGAGCCGAACAAAAACCGGTAACAGATCCCACAGCATCTCCGTCCGGATTAACATGCCCAAGCAAACAAATATCCGAAGCCGAGTGAAGGAAACGGCTCAACTGCTCATACCGGTCAGCTTCGAACGGCCAGGCCGGGCGACCCAGAGAGTGAGACAGAGAAAGAGAAACTGCGCTATCGTGTTGCATCTTCGTTTATTGTATCCATTCAAGCTCCCAAAGGTACAAAGAAAGCCCGCATTTCTCCGCTTTCGCGGATATACAGACAATGTGTACGGAATCTCGCTTCGAAGCATCAGATTTTCGGTTCTCCTCTAAGAGAGGAAAAATTGCATGTAACAAGCATCTCGGATCGCACACGTCGGAATTATATCTCTCTTAATGTCTGTTGCCGTAAAGACCGCACCTCGCTCACAAAGGAGTCGAAAAGCCGACTGTACCGAGAGAAGCAAGCGTTCCAACTTGCCGTTCAATCTGCTCTCACGAGCATTCCACAACTTCGGATCGCACGACAGCTTACAACTGAATTGAGCGATGGTTCGCCCATAGGTTATCCGCCCCATTATCGGAGCTTGTCCCGACTTGTCCAATCCGCTCTTTTTAAGGTAGAGCAACACCTTGAATCTGTCTGTTTGTATACGCTTCTTTTTCTGGGCAAAGTTACCCGTTACCAAAGCGTTTTCAGCTACGCAAAACATTGTAGTACATAGCATAAGCACCGTAACGACAGAAAGGTGAGTTACCGAACACTCTTCTGTCGGTTACCTTCTCCTGTCTCTTCGTTACCATTCGAGGAATGGACTAACGATTTGGTAACGGAACTTCTGCACAAATCCACATCTTCTGCACTTTACCCCTCTGTGTAAACCACCGAGATATGCCGCAAATCCCTCTCATTTCCATACACTTACCTCCCATCCTCGCCCTAATGCCCTTTTCTCTGATAGTTCCTATCATCCTTTCTATAATACCCTTTCTCTCGAATAGTTACCTCGTGAATCACCTCCGGACAACCTCAATGGGAAAGTAAACTTGCACCACTGGGAAATAAACGGCCGAGAGATCTTAGAGAAAAAAACAATATAATATCCTGCAGAAAAAGGCGAACACAAACGAAGTTGTACTGAGTTTCTATTTCGGCATAGCCTTGTTTCATTCTATCCCCCCAGAATGCGGATTTCAAAGAAAGTGAGATGTGTGCTGAAAAGTTGACAGTCGGAGAGGGAAAAAGAGATGGGTAATAAAAAAACATTTGACAGATTTTGATCGTCTTGAGATCCAGCAAGGCCAACACATTCATTGTAGATTATTATTCTTCTTGCAAGATACATAAGAAAATATTACCTTGGCTGTGCAATAGGAAAATATTTTTGGGGACACATACGTTAGCCTGTAGGTTTCCGTAGGTACCATGGAGGCTCGGTACAGTCTCGGGTTTATGAGGGTTTGTGTTCTATAACAACAAATAAAAAGTATTATGAAAAAAGTATTTTTAACTCTTTCTCTTTTGGCTTGTGTTACTTACAGTATGTTGTCACAGTCATTCTACTACTGTAAGGGTAAGCAATACCCAATCACGGAAAGCCTAGAAAATGTGAGTATCGTACTACCAAAGAAAGATCCAAATCTGAACATTGTCCCCTTAGAACTAACTCCTTCTGAAAAAATAGAAGGAAGCAACTATGTCATTTATGTATGTGCAGTACAGAATAAGAACTCTGCCGCACCAGATTTTGCACCCTCACTGAAAGGCATGTTAAAAAAACGAGGAGGTATAATCCTTCCTTGTTTTACTGATGCAGTTGGAGAAAACATAGTGGTAGCTCCCGATATTTTAGTAAAACTGAAGAACGAATCAGACGTGGAATTGTTGCAGGCCGTAGCGAAGCAATACAAATTGGGAAAAATAGACCAGGATCCATATATGCCTCTGTGGTACTCTTTGCACATTTCTACATTAACAGAAGAAAATCCATTAGATATCGCTAATGCGATTTACGAGACGGGGAAATTTGCTGCCTCGGAACCCAATTTTTGCATTTTTCAGCCAGAAATATCATATGACCCCTATGTATGCAGACAATGGGGAATATGTAATTTTGCAAATCCAGAGGCTGACATATCTATATCATCTGCATGGAACTATGCTACAGGAAGAGGTACAAAGATTGCAATTATAGACAAACAGGCTGTAGATCCTAATCATGAAGATCTTGGTCACGTTATATGTCTCACAAATTCTGGAGAAGGAGATCTGCCAATTGGGGACCATGCAACTTCTTGTGCAGGTATTGCAGCAGCCAAACGAAACAATGGACTGGGAGTAGTGGGGATAGCCCCAGATGCACAACTGATGTCAGCATATGGCAAGACTATGAAGGACATTGCCAGATGTATCAACCAAGCTTGGACAAACGGAGCAGATGTGATTTCTATCTCTGTTGGGAGACGCAAACTATACCCAGGAGAAAACCTCGAACTTAAAGGAGAGATGCTTTTAGATGCGATAGAAGCGGCTATTCTACGAGGAAGAAATGGGTTAGGGTGCATTGTTGTAAAATCCGCTGGGAATGAATGGAAAGAAAATAGCATAACCTTTCCAGGAGATGTGGCACCTAATATCTTGGTTGTTGGAGCGATCTGCTCCAATGGAGAGCGATGGGAAGGGTCTTCATTTGGACCAACCTTGTCCGTTATGGCTCCTGGCGTTGATGTTTTTACAACGTTTGCTGGCGGGCAATATGACATCCAGTCCCCAGGAACGTCTTTTGCTGCTCCTCACGCTGCAGGCTTGGCAGCTTTAATATTAGAGAGGAATCCCTTTTTAACATCACGACAAGTTCGAGATCTAATAGAGCAGAATTCAAGAAAAATAGGGACACGCCCTTATGAGACCTACAAAACGAACGGATCATGGAATGTGGAATATGGATATGGGTTAATAGATGCATTTCAAACGATTCGCAACACTCCACTTCCCGTTCAATATTAATCATATAGTCATTATGAAAAGAATAATTAGTTTCTCCGCAACGTTTCTCGTGTTACTTGGGTTCTCTTGCCCAATAGGTCGAGCACAGTGGACTTCTCTGGATCTTGAAAAAGAAAGAATCCCCCAAATCTCGTACCAATCACTCAAACTCATTGGCGATCAACTCTATTTCTTTTCCAAGGATGGTGTTTACAGCAAAAATCTTGCGACCAACGCGACTTGGCAAGGTCCGACATTCTCTGGGTCTAGTATTCTGAACTCTGTAACCCATGAAGAGGAGGCGTTTGCTCTTGCTTTTAATGGGAGGGGAAAAAGTTCGATAACGAATTGTCCTATCTCCCTACTTTACTCTCCGAATAAGGGGAAGATTTTTAAGGATATAACAGAAGAGATAAACTCTCGATTGGATCTTCCTAAAGCTCCGAGACAATATTTCCTAGTGCAAAACCCTCAAAACGAAAAAGAACTTCTCCTACTCATAGACGATTGGGATGATATATTTCTCGTTTCCTCCTCCGATTTTGGGAAAACATGGACACAAAAAGTTAGCATCAAGGAGACTCATTCCGACCTGTCGACACTTTCTGGAGCGCTACTTGTCCCCTCTAATCCTAAAAAGCTCCTTCTCTATGGGATATCTGCAGGCTATGTAGGATTTGTATTAACCGTCGATTTAGACGACTTTTCCGTGAAGAATTACGAGTTGAGGAAGACCGATAGCAATCTGATAAATATCATCTATCACCCCTCCAATCCAAGAAATCTTTTCGCTTTCTCTGGGATTAACAGTATTCTCGTACAAAGTGAAGATGGAGGCAACACATGGAGAGAGAGAATACTTGAGGGCGGCCCCATGATCCTCCTCTCTTCCTGTATTGATTACTCATCTCCCAATACCTTATTCTTGTTAGCCACATCCTCGGATAAGTACGAAATATACATATCCGAGGATGCAGGGAAGACTTGTCAGTTGTTCTTCACCGCAGATGCCGAGCTGGGGAAGTTGGCGGACATATTGTGCTACAAAGATCGTCTCGTCCTTCATTCCGAGAAAAAGGGACTAATCTCAGTTCCTTTGACAGGAAGCAATCCCATAGAAAAAATTAATGCACAAAAATTCGAGTTGAAAGTTTATGTGGATAGTTCGGGTAGGCAACTCCGCTACGAGACGGTCGCAAATAAATCGATCAATCGTGTTGAGCTCTCCGATCTCTCGGGGCAAATTGTCTTGAGAAACTTTCATGAAAGCCAGAGTGGGACACTTGATGTTTCATCCTTGGCGCCAGGAGGCTATATCCTCAATATCCACGTCAACGGGCAAGTTGCCTCGTACAAAATACAGATATAAATACATACACAGACAGGCTCTATGAACAGTAGAATTTTTCTTTTCATCTTACTCTTTGGCTTAACACTTACAGTACAATCTCAAAGTGCGTCTAAACTCAGTGTCACTGGAGATGTGGTTGTTCATGGTGTAAAAATAACCTTAAACAAGGATGCTTGCACCAAAACATTCGAGATTACAGCTCCTTCTGATGGGAATTACCATATCAACTTTTGGTTACTTCCCGAACGCTTTGACGATGGTTCATTCTCTACCTATGAGGTCCAAGTAGGAGAAAACATCGTAGGAGAAATAAGACCCAACAGGGATGGTTGGCAAAGTGTGAGTCTTCACACAAAAACGAGTGTACCTCTGAGAAAGGGGAGAAATCAGATTTCTATATCTTGCCCTCCTCCCGAAATCCCAGAGATAGAATTTATTCGTCTCTCAAAAAATCTTGAGAGAGCCTCTATTTCGCCCTCTTCGTACCAGAAATACATTCGTTTAGCAAAAAATGGTGAACGAATTTCCTTAACTGCTATCTCTCAAACTACCAAAAACGGTATCAAAAATTCATCACAAGTATTTCATGACGTACCTGTACGCTACTCGGTCTTGAAATACTTCTACTTCACAAAAGGACAGAAAGTAAACATCTCCTCGGAAAGCCTAACCAAACACATTGTGGACGTGTATCGCTTCAAGTCAAATGATTCCTATCAAGTTCAAAGCCTTAACTGGCTAAGAACCTCAGAGTTTCTTTCTGGAGGATCTGAAGTATACAAAACTCGCATGCAAATAGAGATCCCTGTGTCTGGTCGCTATTGCATTAAAATTCGTTCTGCGGAAAATGGGGTTCAGGGAGTAGTTAATTTCAGTGTCAATGGGAAGAATATCAAAAATGTTCCTATCTTCTACGCTTGCGTACCCATCAAGTACCCGAAGGACCAATGTTATGTAACGATGACTCTCAGTCCTGATGATGCATTAGACCCCTACTTATTTATGGAAGGAGCTTGGAGTACCCCCGGTCGCATTGTTGGATTTAATGACTCTGCCCCAGATGAACTCCGAATTCGCTACGGATTGAAAAGGCAAGATGCATGTCTATTGGAACATTTTTTATGTCCAGTGTCAGGAGCTCATATAACAAACTATAGCTCCAACTCTCCTATTGGAACATGTTCTGTCATTGGACAACTATGGTCAAATAACTCTTCAGATGGTGCCATACGAAATTGTATGGAGGAAGTGTTAGAGGAGGAAAACCTCCCTAAAACTAAACGTACGGAGGAAGTTATAACAAAATCTCTATTGATAGAAGATGGATATAAGTATGTCGAGATTTACAATCTAAATACGGGAGAATTCATTTCCAGACAGGTTCTTTCCAACGCAGAAGAGTTGACTCCTTTGAAATTAGGACTAAAGGAAGGAGGCGCATATATCCTTCGTTTCATTGGCGACAATCAAATCCATACAAGGTCATTAATCGTTAAGAGGTAGAGCATCAGAATCTTCCTATCCTACTCAACAAGTGTGTCGTCATGGTTAGGTGTTTTTCATTAGAGGACATCTCGGCCATGGCGGCTCTTCTTTGTGCTGCATTTGTCAGTACCTCGGTACTGATTTGCTTTCGATTCGACGGCTAACTGAAAAAACGATAGACACGTCACGAATATGAAATTAGCTTGGAATATACGCCATAAGAAGAAGTGAGATCTCTGTTGCCTTGTTTTTCTCTCTTTTCCGACTTCCACGCGTCCAAAGAATTGCTCCCACACGTTACAATCTCCGTTTCTACACGTCGGATCCTTGGCGTTCTCCTCGTTCATCTATAATCGGCAAAACGAAGCGTTACGGCATTGCAAAACGAAGCGTGCAAAAGAGATAAGGATACAGCAAAACGAAGCGTATAAAAAGGTGATGCAAAAGTAGATTAGAGCCACATCGGAATGATATCCGAATGTGGATCTAATCACATTCTGAAGCTAGTTGATAGCAAGAGAATTACTTCGCAAATCATAAAGAATTAACTCCTATGCACATAAAGCTAAAGCCGGACTCAATCTGTCGAATCCCATGTTGGCCTATATTTTGTCTTACGCTGAAGTGCTCCTTCCCAATCGAAAAATAACTAATGGTACAATCCTCTTTGTCACTGGTTAATTGTACAGAGTAGTCTGTATGTCCTATTGTGTGGTAGATCTCGTAGCACATCAACGATCCACTATATCGATAAGCAGTAGTATTGACATTGCGAGCATAATGGCCCCATAGTCCCTTGACAACAGGTGTCTCTCCTTGCAACTCAACCCGTCCTGCTAGTAAGATTCCTGGTAGATTCAGTTTCCCGCGACCTTCTATCAGAGGCCTATCCGGATCTGTGTTAATACCGAGTACATGGTCTGTAGAACTTGCAAACCCCATTCCTCCGTTGCTCATAGTCAAGGTTCCAGGGCATACGGCTCTAGTGAACAATTTGCCAAGCTGCTCAACATATACGTCAGCATACCCATCTACACCTGACTGATTTTCGGAATCAATAATAACTGAGGTATTTACGTAGTAGTCTCCTTCGTCTTTTGCATCATAATCCAACTTTATTTGGATTGTTGTAGTGTTTGTCTCGGACAGATCTATCAGATAAGGAATTTTGTATGGCTTGTAACTTCCTTCTTCGCGATTCACAACCGTGACAGCGACCCAACCAGAGATGATGCCTTGGGTATGTTGTGTTGATACACGTATTCGAAATACTCCTGTAATATTCAATACCAGACCCGGTGCCAAGTGGATACTTCTTTCGGAAAGGCTGTATTTATCCACGAAGACTACGAAATTTGACGATTGAATCAGCTCTCCGGTAATCGATTTGCGCCCTAGACGAATACGACGAAGATTAGAATCTTGAGCAACGAGAACTGCCACATGTTTCTTGAGTTGTCGAAGTTTATTCATATCAGGCATCGGTATGTTTGTCCCCATCTTAAGTATATGCTTGTCGGCATCGTTAGTGTCCGTAAATAAGATCTGTGGGCCAAACGGAGTCTGAACGACTCTCATCAAACCGAATTTAGCATCTCCATGTGGAAACATCTCTATAGCAGCGGACTCTGTTCCTTTTCCGAAGTTCTCCACTCCAAGGGCCAGCATCGGGTCATTGTGACGATTGACCAGTCCATTGAGGTAACCAACGATATCTCCTGCCTTATTTTTAATGCAAATGATATCTCCAATTGTCAATCCACGTTGAATAGTTGTAGACCCCTGAATGAGAGCTGTTCGCAAATAGTCGAGTCGAGCGGCTGCTTTAGCAGCTTCCTGTGCTTTATCCTTTGTTTGATTAAGAGAATCTTCCTGATCCATAACACGGTCAAGCAACACTTTTAAGTCTTTTGCATAACGTACAGCCTCAACCCAGTCGTGTGGTCGATAATAACCCGGGCTATCTTGTGTTGCAGTGAGGATAGAACCCTCTGCATGTCCTCTCCAATTAGCTGTGAGAGTACATAGATCGCCACGTTGATAAGTATCGGGAGGCGCAGCTTGGTAGTAGTGTGAAACCTTTCCGTCGGCAGCAGCTTGCGCTTGAGAAGCAATCGCAAGGGCTCGTGTAATATCAGTATCAGCAATCAATTCCCAACCATATCGTCCATCACGCCCTGTCCATCTCCACGACTTTCCAACATTTGGATACTGAGAGGCATTAGAGATAGTTATGGTCACACCTTTTGGAGCGACACAGGTGTAGGTGTCGCCTTCATGCTTAGCATCCTCTGTCCGTGGCCAGAGATTGGTCGGAGGTGTTCCTTGGCTGGCAATTTCACTTCCAAAAAATCGTTCAGTCTGTCCGTCAATCTGTTTCTGAAGGTTGGCAACATCGCCTATAAGTTTATTCTCGTATGCTGCAAGCTGAGCGAGCAGTTCTCGAGCCTTATCCTCGATGCTAACAGATAGATTGCTTTCATAACGCTCGATGAGAGATTTCAGGCTACTACTGATCTGTAACAGCTCATCATCGGTGTATTTGCGACCACGACCCTCCGCCTCATTGATGAGTTTGCGAAGTTCAGCCGATAGCCCCTCATTAGCACGAGCAACCTCTTGTTCCGCAGCATCACGCGCAGCTTGCTCCGCAGTGATGCCCATATCTACCCAACCATTTTGTTCGGAAGGAGGGCTAGTGGTTGCACCATCACCCATCCACATCCAAACTCGTTCTCGATAGATGTATTTGTCATGAGGATATGCGACAGCCCCATTGTGCCATTGCCCTTTGTCATAGCCTATTGGCTTGGTGCTTTCGCCATCAGCTGACTGCAAGAGCAGGCGACCGGAGATGTATGCATTGTTCGTCATTAGTCCACTCCCATGGAGTGCTCCGAAACTCGGGAGTACAAAATCATCTAAATCGCCATAAAGGCCTGTGATATGTTTGGGTTCAATGTCCCATCCTTTTAGTTTGGCGTATTGAATGATCGTATTATTGCGTATCACAGTAGCACGTTGGCGGCGAGCATTATTTTCGTGTCCGACTTGGGCTATATGCATCCCGATGCATGGATGTATTTTCGTCCCCAGTGCTAAAGCATAATAGACACGTCCATCGGTAATGCGAGTGATTTTGATCTTGGAAAGAGCCATAGATCCATTATTTTCGACCCATTTCCCGAGACAGTAGTCGCCTTGCTGTAAGGAGGTGTGATCGCCATCTTCTGATGTATCGACGAAATACCCCTCATTAACATTGACCTCCTTAACGATAGCATTTCCCGAAGAGAAATAATGCTCGCCTTCAAGGATGGTAATCCGGTTGCGCCTAAACTCATCCACCTCAAGTGCACCAGCAATTTTAAGATTACGCATATAGCCGTCTCCATTGGGTTTGAGCAGCCAGCCATAGCTGCCGGGGACAACTCCTCGAGATCCGAGAACATGCTCGGTGTAGTCATCTACATCTTTTCGTATGGCTGTACGCAATGTACGCAATGCTGAGAAAACGTTGTATTCAGAAGGGTTCATACTATCCCAGCTTTTGAGGATTGTGGGGAGTGTTGCTTGGGTTTGTTGATAGGCTGCTCGTAGATCCTGTACACCACTCTCCAGCTGTGCGATTCGACCAAAGTCCACTGAGTATGCAAATTCAAGATCCATGTCTGTCGGCAGGAGAACCGAGCGACTGATGGACGTAACACGAGAGGCATGCTGACCGGACGAATCTGCAAACAATAAATTGTCCTTGAGTAGTACTCGCTGACCAATCTTTAGGTCAATACGCTTGTCAAAGAGGTAGATATAATCGGTATGAGCCTTATAAACAGATGTGTCCTTACTGATATGTTCAAGGTGTTTTTGAGCGGCTTGTTCCAGCTCCACCTCAGCCCGTTGGACATACTCCTGAGGCATACGCATGTTATAGGGGATATACTTGTCTCCGACTTTTGGAATGAGATTACCTGATGGAATGACTAGGTTCTCGTAAGGCCGTTGGGCTATAATTTCAAACTCCTTGGTGTTGGGGTGCCAGTTAGCCTCAAAATCCCGCCCATTAAGTTCACCGGTCTGCCAAACAAGATGAATAACGAGTCCCGAGATCATGTGTTGATCGGGAGAAAAAGGAAGATTGCTATCCTTGATATAGTAGATAGGATAGTTTTTACCTGCACCATCCGTACGCTGTTCTTGTCTGACCTCTGTTATTGTCCCCGAATAGCGAGGATAGATGTTAGAAAATGCAGTTTCTTCACTTTGTTCGATGATCCCGAGATGGATGTTGCGCTCAAGGAAAGATTGTCCATTTGGGAGCTGCAGGCGACTATGTCCATAGTCTGCTGGATTGATATTTCGTTTTGAGCCCAGAGGATAAAGGCGTGTAAAATGTTTTGCTGTCGTGTTTTGCAAACGGCTGATCCCTGTAGCCAGCCCTTTTTTATATCCAAGCTGGATCGGAGTCCCATGCTCACACCTACAGAGGTTAATTGTGCGCCCTTCTATCCACCACTCGGTGTCGTATTCTTTTGCTATGTCAGCAAGAGCATCAAGACAGTATTTGTTTCGATACTCGATGTTGCGACTCTCTCCTTTTATAACCGTCCCTACCGTCCAGTCTTTAGTGCCAGTGATACGGTTCGCATTATCCACGATAAGTTGAATATGTTCATCAGGTCGAGCATCAAGGGCAAAGTCCAGTTCCGCAGTTTCTTGACTGGGTTTAAGGACCTTAGCATGCCTCAGATATCCGGTGTAGGAATACAGACGTAAACTATAGTGGTATTCAGATGTTGATATTGCCTCGGGACGGTAGGATTCCAAAAGTTGATATCTCTGACCTTGCCATTCTACATAATCCCCTACTTCCAGCTTAATGTATTCGTAATGGGTACAAGATAAGGAGAGATAGGAGTCTCCCATAAGTTTCTCAACACATCGGTCCGAAGCAGATGGGATAATTTCCATCCGTTTAGCCCCACCATTTGTATATAGAGTCAGTATCATCTTATAATGCTGTTATAACAGAGTTAGTACTTAGGGTTCGGCTCTCGTAGCTTGACGGATATAGAGGCTCCCACAATCTGCTCTCCGAGATCCGAGAGTTGCTTATAGTCGGCTGCACTGATATAGCGCATCCGATATGTCATATTGAGGTCTGTAACCAAGATGTCAAGCCACCCTGAACGCAATAGATTCAAAAAAGCTTTATAACGAGAAATGAAATGAGGACCATGGGATAGTATGCCAAAAACGAGGGTTACATCTCGTCCATCAAGAGTGGGTCTGATGAGTGTAGGCATACGTTCACCATTTTCCTCAATATATGACACCGACTTAATGGGCTTACAAGTTGCCGGCTTGAGTAGTGCCGCATAGTTTTGCGATTCGCCCACTTTTTCTTCGTACAAGAAGACTCCATACGTCGTCCACATATCGTGTCCATTGATGTACAGTAGTCCGCTCAGGTTGATATTCTCAATCATACATCAGTCCTACTTAATTGAGACCCCATCCCGTCTCATAATCTGTATCTCTTGCAGAATACTCGAAATCGGGGCTGTATTGCTTGCTATCTGAACAAGACCATCAAGCACGCGAGAGAGGTCTGCCGTCATACCGTGCATCTGCTCATCCATACTTGCCCAATGCATCTGACCACTTGTAAATAACCCCTCAAGTTTAGTTCCCTGCTCTTGTGTCATTGTAGCAAAAACTCCGGCCTTAGCATTCTGGCTAGCTGTCTCACCGGCAGATAATCCGGCCTCACGCATCGCCTGCAGAGCAGCTTCAGCAGTGTCTTTCGCTGCAGGAACTGTTCTCTGGAGGGAATCTTTAAGTTCCCTCGTTATTTTGGTTATCTCGCTGACAAGATCTGCACCACTTTTATCCTTGTATGCCGCCTTAATCTTTTTTTGATACTCATCAAATTGTTCCTTAAAAAAAGACGCAAAAAGAGATTGTTTCAAGAGCCCCTCCAGAACCTTCCCTGCATCCTTGGCAAAAACCTCAAGAGCATCTCCACCTTCTTTAATTGAAGTTACGAGAGCGTCTGTCATGGATGATCCAAGCGCTCCGAAGGTCTCAGTGAGATAGTCGTTGAATGCCACTTCTGCTTCCTTGGCCACTTCTGCGGTCTTAAGTAGTCCTTCCAGTCGTTTGCGATCCTCTTCGCTCATCTGGCGCTGAGTAAGGATCTCTTTGAGCATTACTGTATCGAGTTCGCCATTAGCCTTGATAAGTTGAGGATAAACATCCAAGAGAGAGGTGTACACATCCTCTCCTTTTCCCCAGCCAAAGAGACCGGTTTTCCGGTGCCCAGTAACAATAGAGACCTGAGCGAGTACCCCAAACCCTTTCTTGTATGCTTCGATTTGCTTATTGTAGTCTTCCGTCTGCCCCAAAAAGACCTCCATCCATGTTTTATGAGGGACATCGCCTTGCAATTGTGTTGCGAATTGCTGTTGTGCCTCCGCATAGACCTTGAGAGCCTCTACAGCCTTATAGATCTTATCTGTACCAAAAACATTCGAGGCTTCCTCGGCAAGCAAACGAGTACGAAGAAGTGCCAATTGGTATTCACGCTCAAAAGCGAGCTGAGCTTCATGAACTCGCTTGAGCGCATCTCGATGTGCAATTTCGGCTTTATTCGCCATAGAAACGATCGAGCCGATGCCTTGCGTGAGGTTCTGGACACCTGTGAGGATATCACCAGACATGATCTGTCCAACACCCGCAGCCGTAGACCCAATCCCTGCAAGCCCATCAGCAAAGACCCCGATCTCGTCTCCCAACTCGCTATCGCCAAAAAGGTCTCCGATGGCCTGTCCAAAATCCTTCACCGATGGCATCACGCCTGCCACAGCTGATCCGATCTTACTTATCCCCTTACCAATATCAGATACACTACCTTTTTTGATGTCGTCAATCCCATCTCTCCAAGAAGCAAAAAAGCCCTCAAAAGGATTGCGACCAGTCAGCTCCTTTTTTAGACGCTTGAGTGCATCCTCAAGAGGTTTAGTCCCATTGGGATCAGCTTTGATAAGTCGAAGTTGTGCTGCTGATACTCCATTAAAGTCTTGTAGAGCTGACGAAGAGGTTGCTTTGATGTATTGGATAAGTTCTTCGCTCTCAGCGATAATATGCCTAATCTCCACGATGGACTTATCTGCTGCATCTTCATAGAGACGTACAATGGCGGAAGTTAAGCCTTGAGTCGCTTCAGCTTCTTCGCTGTCAATAGAGAGAATAGCTTGTGTACGCTGTCGACTGGCTTCAGCCACAGCATGCTCTATCTCACTATAGTTCGACACATTTTGTTTGGATCGCAGTTTAGCAACATCATTGGTGTATGCCTCCTCTATAGCCTTCCTCTTAGAAGCAAAATCTCTAAATCGCGAGAGATATTCTTGCCACTGATTTGTTTCGTTACTATCTATTGCCTTAAGGCGCGAAGCCTTGAGATTATCGTTGGCCGATAATTCGGCATCTGCTTGCATCTTGATCGCAAGTTCTTGCCCCGTTGAGACCTTTGCCCCATGCTGGCGTAGCTTTGTAATGAGAGCGAGTCGCTCTTTGCCTTCACGTTCGATACGCTGGTTCTCCTGCTTCCATTCATGCTCGACTTGTGCACGCTCCTTGTCATGTCCATCCTGCATTGCAGCGATACGAGATGCAGCGATATATGTCTCACTCTTGACTTCGGCTTCGGCCAAGGACATACGAGTCTCATTAATTATTTTGCTGCGCTCTTCTTTCCCCCTGCGCACAGCCTCATACTCACGTCTGGCCTCTGACGGATCCCGATGTGTAAGCACACCTCCAAAACCTCCTATATGCTGTTTAGTGGATAAGTTGGATATCTGCTCTTGCAGTTTGTTTGCTTCTTTCAGATAGCCATCTCGGACTTCTTCTGCTTCTTTGAGAGCCTCTTTCTTTTTGAGGAGTGGAATGTTGTACCCCGCATGCTTAAGGTCAAACTTGTCCCATATCGAAGCATATTGCTGCGATGGGGTTGCCTTTATCTTTGCTACTTCTCCATCTGCGTCTGCAGCCTTATTGATAAGGCTCTGAGCTTTAGCTTGAAAATACAGAATTTGCACATAGTCTTTACTCTTGCTCGTGAGAACATCATACCACTTGGCAAGACTGTCGTAGTATCCGAATGTTGTGCCATAGGTCTGATTGAGTTCCTTGACTTTCCTAAGTTCCGCTTCTTTGCTCCCTCTAAAATTCTTAATCGTACGTATCGCTTCCTGCAATTCCACACGAGACTTTAGGATTTGGATGCGAGCATCTTTTTCGACCTCTGCACGCTCCTGCATTGCCTTCTTGGCCTTAGCTTGTGCGTCTGTATACTTATCGTACCAAACAATGAGAGCGGTAATGGCTGCTGACAAACCTAAAGTGAGGGTTGCCATCAGGGCCTGAGCGGCCACATTAGAGCCCCAGAGAGCAGCTGCTAGACGTTTATTTGCTGATGCAAGCAATGTTTTGGCCTTGGCAAGGACTTTCACACTAAATGCTGATGATTTATTTACCGCATCGAGAGCTTGTTGTATCCCAAGTGTGATTGCCATGACCGCCTGCAGCCGTGTTTGTATTCGCTGCAGTTCTTCATTTTCGGTCGAAAACAGGCTCATCGCACCTGTTAAAGCAGTAAACCCACCCACAAGTCCTTGTATACCAGAAGTTACACCAACGAATCCTGAATTATCATGCGCGAGGGTATTAGTCTCCTGCCTCACATCACCCAAAGCATCGGTGATTTCGGCAGCTCGCTGTGCCAATGCGCGATACTCCTCTGTATTCCCCTTGCCCTCTAATCTAAGCTGAGCCAATGCTTGGACCAATTGCCTTTGCTCAGACACAAGTCCTTGCATAGAACTTTTCGTCGCATCATAGGAGCGCTGCAAATCCTCAAGTAAAACACGTTCTTCAGACAGAGCCTTTCGTGCTGCTAATAAGTCAGCTTCCAAACCCGCACGACGAGAGCCGGCGGGGAGTTTGGCAATTTGACGTTCAAGGCTCTTGATATCCTTATTCATTTGGTTGATATTATCCCGAGCATCACGTATCCCCGTCTTTATTTTGAGGGCAGCCTGCTTGGCCTCCTCTCCGAGACCTTTAACACTTTTGCCCGCCTCCTTTGTACCTGCGGATAGCTTATCCTTGATAACGTACTCTACCTCAATCGGTTTGATCGCCATGGATTTACTTGCGAGATTGATTACTTGATAGATGTGCCAAAAAGCTTTTTATTCCTCCTCTCTGCTTGCGCTTCAGTGCTTCTTGCTCCTCTTTGGTTAGGTAGCGCGGAGCATCAGAGAGCATCATCACAAGAGTTTGACTGTTGATATGCCATAGGATATAATGTAGGCTCCACCCTGTTGCTGATGCAATTTGCCAAAGTACACCGAAAGGGCTATGACTACTTTCGTAGCTTAACTCCCCTGATCGTTGTGGCTCGGCCTGAGTGGATTTTTGCCCTCCACAAATCCGATAATGGTCCAAAAAGACCGTGTACCAAGCAGACTGATGTAGCCTAATGTGATAGCCAAGAGGTGCTCCGGCCTTGACTGCCAACGTATGAGCCAGGAAAGAGGTTTATAAAGTCGTCCGGAGATATAACCGGTGAGGACACATAACGCGATGAGCTCACTGAGAGTATTGCCATGTGTTGCGACAAAGACTGCTTGCTCGCTTGCAGACATGGCTTGTACCTGTTCGTATGAGACCCCAAGCTCAAGGTATTTACGAGATATTCTGATTTGCGCACCAAGACTGGGGCGACGAGTGTGGATGCGTAATTCTAATGGATTGCGCTTAAAGGGGATCCTTAGAGAGCATAGAGGCAGGGATACCCCTGCATCAAGCAGAGCATCCGCTGCCTCCATCATAGTTGCATCATGTAGTTGCATATGATCAAGGTGTTGTAACTGTAAACTCACCTTCAAGGAGTGTCATCTTACACTTAATTTTTAAGAGCTCATCCCATTTTAATGAGCCATCGAATCTTGCCGTAAGACTCCCCTTGCCTGAGATGATTGTTCCATCCCCGGTAGTGATGACAAATGCCCCTTCGCGTTTGACTGAGCCAGTTGGCGCTGTCCATTTTTTGCCAGCCACTTCACCTCCCATAACGCTTTTGATGTGCGAAGGATGGAGATTGACAAGGTCGAATTCCATCTCGGTGGTCCCGGGTGTGCCTTGTAGTATAATGATAGGAGCACCTCGTTTTTGCGCCGCATAAATCGGCGTTTCGGTACCATCTTGCCCTCCAAATCGGATTGACTCCTCGCTGATATCGCCGATGGGTTGTCCAGCGAAAGTTAGCGATGCTAGGCCATAGATATAAGCATTACTCATAATATATGTGTTATTAATATTATATTATAACGTTGTTCTAATCATTTTGTCTGGGTCTTAACCGCCACAAGAGCAGGAGAATTAAAAGCACGATGACCAATGTCCATGATAGTCCCAACGAAGGGGATTTAGCAGGCTCCGAGGTTTTAGAGACCTCTGTATCGAGCCGAGAAGCGAGTTGAGCATTAAGTCCTTCTAGTCGCTCTTGTTGTATCATCAACTCATCTATTATCAGTTGCAAGCTGTCACAATGAGCCGTGATGGAGAGCGTATCTCGCCCTGTGCGCACCATGTTTACAGAAGCACGGCCTATGCGCCTCCCATAGCCTGCTGCGAGGGGCAAATCACGGAGGCTCGATATCGGTATAGCTATCTGTACCTTCTCCTCGGGTAGGTTTAGGTGGCTCGTCCGATGCGTCATCTTGAGGCTCATGCTGTCGAGGTGCTGCACGACCTTCGTGGTATTTCGGTGCGTAGAGAGGTTCTCCTGCTTCGTCCTGCAACTGACGACGAATAGGGCAATGATCACTCCAATAGCGACAAATACGCGCCTGATTGACAATTTGCATAAGGCGCATATGTCGGTGCTGCAAGTCCAGCATTGTTTCTTGTAGTGTTGTAATTTCATCCGATTGTGCTGTCACGGTCTCCTTAATGGAGTCGTATAGATTTTTGTAGATGTTACTTATCTCCTCATCGGTGCGCGCCTTTCTTAGTTTTGCACTCACCAACCAACCTAGGAAGATACCGAGTCCTCCACTTGGCAGGAGTGCCATAAGGAGGTCTAGTAGTCGCTCCATAGGTTGTCTTGTTGAAGTATATCAGGAACTAAGCCAAATCAAAACCGGCCTTGATATCACTGATGACAGCATCCTGACCATTCTCAACCCAGGACATTGCTGCCAAAAGGCGTACTGCGGTATCCTTATTCGAAAGACTGACAGCCTTATCGGCATCCAATCCGGATCTCCTGCAAACTTCTTTGATATATGCTTGTGTGTTGTTTTCGCTAGGAGGAGCCCAACGAGAGATCATAGCTCTAACCGTATGCAGACCGTATTTGGACTGGTAATTGCGTAACGTAATTAAAGCTGCCCTATATCCCCATTGGGGGGCAATAAACGAGCAAAAAGCCCTGTCTGATTGAATTGCCGACAGACCTCGCCAAGGAGATTTAGAATGGCGAATATTGAGCGGATTGTTATTGCGTAATCCTCGTGTCATGGTCGTTATGCTGTTGCTGATTGTACAATAGCGACTACACCCTTGCCATCTGAGCGCATGATGCGCCCTCCACATCGAATCAAAAAGGAGTATATATCGCCGTAGTAGGTTGCATCACCCTCATTTTCATACGCTTTGACCTCTCCAAGAGCGCGACATACACATGATTCATGCCATGCGATAGCAGCTGCATTGTCTGTGCCGGTTCCGCCTGTAGAATAGAGCTTTGGCTGCTTGTTACTACCATACACCGATGCTTCGGAGCGCATAATGATGTTAAAGCCATAGAGCTTGCCAATGACACCATTAGACGGATCTGCGAGGGAGTGGAATGCTTGAGACTCCTGTGCAGTTAAGTCATTGATCAGTTGCTCATACATCACCGCATCGATAAGCAGGTATCGACCATCCAATGGGATGTTTTGCTTGTTCAAGAGCGTAAATGCTTTGAGTACATCCCCTTTTGTAAGGGACTTGCGATTCCCTGTCGCACCCGGTGCATGTGCTACAACTGACTTACCACTTGTATCAATGAGCGAGGCAGGTTTGGAGGGACTCCAAGCGAGGATAAATGACTTTGCAACCTCATCCATTAATGCTTGCTTGTCTTGACGCAGCACCGATTCTCGCTTGTCATAAGCCAGCTCCACTGTCTCAGCATGAGGGATAAGAATTGGATTGGTGGTGTATTCATCGAGGTTGTAAGTTACATCCGAGTCCACTCGCTTATTCACTTCTGCGGGTAGACTTGATCGATTTTTAGAGACCCCACTGGGAGATCCTGCATTAGGGATGTGTACAACCTTACCTTGACTAACGAACTCATCAGCTTTGAAAGCCTTTGCCATAAATGAATTTGGGGCAAATAAATGTTCTGCGATGCTGTCCTGCCAGATCTCTACTGTAATTGCCATAATGATTGTTGTTAATGTGTTGTTATATTACTTGCTTTTAAGATCAATGCCAAAGCGCTCTTTAAACTTCTTAGCGTAGACCTCCGGGGAATTGTCCTTGAGCTCTGTAAGTTTATCTGATCGGTCCAACTCATCCCAGCTCTTGGATTCCAAGTCTTTAAGATTGGCTCCTTCCGTGTTGCGAGAATTCTCAATTTGCTCAGCGATGCTTTTGCGAACTGCAATAGACCCTAAAACTAACTTTGCAGACTGATGGTCTGCATCGAACAGCTTGAGGTACACGTCCTTACTTTTTGCATCGATACGACCATCAGAAATCGCAGTGTCGACAAGCGCAATAGCTTCAGCTTTTTGTGCCTCTTTTCGTTCAGCGTTATGCCGAGCAATGGTGTCGGAAAGTTCTTGATTACGTTGCTTGAGCTGATCGCGCTCAGAGCTAAGCTCGACAATGGCATTCTCGATATCAGTTTGCGTAGCATTGTCAGCGAGATTGAGTAATTGATTGATTTTCATATTGCCTGTTGATTGATTGGTATCTGATTGAGGAGGAAACTTTCCACGTGCGTCATCCATCAGCTGTATCAAAGTCGACTCATTTTTCAAGTCAATTCGAGAACCATTGGCACGATCGTAGAATGCCAACGCATTGTGATTGGCTCCTATAGTTACAATGGAAGCCTCACGCACAGTCCATTTTGTTACAGTCGCACCTCGTTGTCCTTGTAACTTGAGGCTCGGATCATCTGAGACCTCTTCGGGAGGCCAAGCTCCGATGCTTGCCATACGGATAAAATTCTCCTCAACCTTAGCTGCTACCTTGCGCGCCTCTTCGTCTTTGAGATCGAAGACTGGGTCGGCCAAAATCCGGCTCCCTTCCACGCGTATGTTTTCCCAACGTCCTATGGGGAGAGACCAGTCATTATGATTGAGCAACATGACCGGATTCTTGCGGAACTCATCAAGGTTAGCTCCCGAGGTCAGCATTCGAAAACCATAAGTATTTACGGTCTCATCATGTAGTACAAATGATTGTTTTCCCATTGTATTGTTGCTTGATTTCACGGCAAAGATGAGAATAGATTCAAGGCTCCGACAAATCGATATGTAACTGATTACAAGAGTTATACAACAAGCACCCACGCAATGGTAATGCTTGCACAGAGCTTATGTAATACTGTGAGTGTAGGGGTAATTTTGGGCGTAATCAACACATGATAGCATGGGTATAACGAAGCAACAGAGGGAGCAATTCAAGGAGCTCGCTCGCCTCAAATACATCAATGAGGGTAAGACCTATATCGAAATCGCAGATGCTCTCGGGGTATCTCGCCAGACGATAGGCAAGTGGGCTGACGAAGGTAAATGGGAGGAGTATAGAATATCAATAAGCCTTACGCAAGAAGAGAGCCTTAAGAGTACCTATCGAATGCTTGACGATCTTAATAAGGCTATCGAAGCTCGACCGGAGGGACAGCGATATCCGACAAGTAAGGAAAGTAGTATCAGAGCTTCTTTGACAGCAGATATAGCCAAACTACAAACAGACGTTGGCATACAAGAAGCTATCTCGGTATGTTCTAAGTTGCTGTCATGGGTTCGACAGAGCGATATGGAGGAAGCCAAGAGGCTTGCAACAATACTGGATTCATTCGTTAAGACTCTACTATAACCATGGCTAAAAGAATTAAGGCAGGAGATCGCCAGGCAGTCAAAGAATGGGATGCCTTAATCGCATCAATCAAACAGGCGTCAAGCATTAACCCGACAGATTCCGATGAAGAGATAAATCGGCGTAAGAAGAAACTTGAGGCTGATCCTAATGCTTGGCGCAGGTATTATTTTGCGCAGTATTACACTGCCGAACCGGCTGCATTTCACCTACGTGCCGCAGAGCGCTTTCGCACCAGAAGGCGCATGTACGAAGTGAGAGCCTGGGCGCGTGAGTTGGGCAAGACTGCCACCACAATGATGGACCTTGTCGAGGGCTCCATCCTCGGCTTCATCCATAATGTCCTATATGTCTCCAATAGCTATGACAATGCCGAGAGGTTGCTGATGCCAATAAAGGCGCAGTTTGAGGCTAATCAACGGCTCATACAAGACTATGGCGAACAGACCGTGCTTGGACAATGGGAGTCTGGAGAATTTAGGACTCGTTCGGGCTGCAGCTTTCGGGCTCTCGGTGCAGGGCAATCTCCACGAGGTACACGCCACAAAAACTACCGCCCAGATTGCATTGTGTTTGATGACATAGACACAGATGAGGAGACTCGTAACCCCGATCGTATAGAGGCTAAATGGAAATGGATAGAACGAGCCACACTGCCATCGATGTCTGTCTCTGGCAGCTATCGTATCCTCTTCCTTGGTAATATCATTGCTCCCTCCTGTTGCATACAAAAAGCAATAGATAAAGCGAAGACACTACCTTCCGAGATCGCCCATGTGGATATTATCAATATCCGCGATGAACACGGGCGTAGTGTCTGGGCAAAAAATAGTGAAGAAGACATCGATATGTTCCTCTCGCTTATCAGCTTTGCATCAGCACAAGCAGAGTTCTTCAACAACCCCATCAGTGAGGGAGAGGTCTTCAAAGAGCTCTCTTGGGGCATCTGCCCTCCTCTCGCAGAGCTGGAATACTGCGTAGTATATGCAGACCCATCACCATCGAATAAGGGTAAAGGATCCATGAAAGCTGTATTCCTAGTGGGTGTAAAAGCAGGTATATACTATGTCTATAAGGGCTACTTGGATTTTGCTACCAATGCCCTGTTTATCGACTGGCTCTATGACCTCAGAGACGAAGTGGGTGAACAGGTACAGCTACGCTACTTTGTAGAAAACAATAGCCTACAGGACCCTTTCTTCGAGCAGGTGCTACAGCCCCTACTTACCGAGGCAAGCAGCACCAGAGGAGTTATTCCCCTGCGACCGGACACTCGCAAAAAACCGGACAAATTTGATCGTATTGAGGGCAATCTAGAGCCTCTCAATCGCACTGGGCGACTTATTTTGAACATAAAACAGAAGCATAATCCCCATATGCTGCGACTTGAGGAGCAATTTCTACTCCTCACTTCTAAACTCAAAGCCCCTGCCGACGGCCCTGACTGCATTGAGGGAGGGTGGTATATCCTCAATAATTTATTAGCACGCCATTCGGGAGCAGAGATCAAGTTCGGCTTCAGAGGGCGCAATTCAAAAAGATATTAGACATGGCATACTTATCTCCTGCTGATTTGGAAACACATATGCGTCAGGACAACATCTTGCATATCGCTCGAGAGGATGAAACCCTTGTCCTCGTTGCAATTGATACCGCAGTCTCTGAAGCCAGAGGCTACCTCGCTACTTTTGACCGTGACCGCATCTTTTCTGCCGAAGGTCATGAGCGGAACGCCCTCTTGTTAGCACTGGTTAAAGATATTGCTGTATGGCATTTCATTAAGGTGTGCAATGGTGGAGTAGATCTTGAATACCGCAAAGCCCTTTATGATCGCGCAATTGACTGGCTCTCGGACGTACAACGTGGACGCATACAGCCGGACCTGCCTCGCATCGATGCCGATCACGATGGCAAGCCTGACCCTAGTGATATATATATCTTCGGATCTAACCTCAAACGTAAACAACACTTTTAAACAATGGGCAAGCATAGAAAAGAGGCCAAAACGTTAGCCCCTACACAAACAACCCCAAGCGTGCTGGTTCATCAGATCACGGTCAAACAACCGAATAGAAAAATTTGGGATGTCGGCACCTGGCGCTCTGCTCTAAAGAGTGCCGATACGGGAAGAGTTACGGCTCTCTACGACCTCTACGAAGATATACTTATCGATACAGTCCTTGCCGATGCAATCGACAAACGCATTCGGGCAGTCGGCAATACAACTCTGACATTCGTTGATAAGGATGGAGTAGAAGTCAAAGAGGTTACAACTCTTATGGATAGTCTTGATTGGGAAGATATTATTACGCAGATTATGCTCGCTCGTTTCTGGGGCCGTTCTGCCATCGAATTGGGGTTTGGAGACCACGCCATAACATGTGCACCTATACCTTCGAAACATATTAATCTGCGCAATAAGACTATACTCATCAATCAGAGTGATGAGATCGGTATTCCATACGAGAATGATCCCTTTTTACTCGTACTCGGAAAAGAGCGAGACTATGGCCTGCTGCTCAAAACAGCACCATACATCATCTACAAGCGTGGGGGATTCGGTGACTGGGCGCAGTGGATTGAACTGTTTGGCATGCCACAGCGAGTAGGGAAGTACAATATACACGACCCAGAAAGCAAACGTGTACTCGAGCAAGCTTTAGAGGCCGCAGGTTCGGCAAGTTACCTACTCGCTCCTGATGGCACACAGATCGAGCACGTTGAGACGAATACCGGTAGTGGATCGGCTTACAACGACTTCAGACGGGCTTGCAATGAGGAAGTGCTGATCGCGATCCTCGGCCAGACAATGACTACCGTGCAGGGAGATAAGGGAGCACGTTCTCTCGGAGAGGTACACCTTGAAGTTGAAGAATGCAAGCACCAAAGTGATCTCCGCTATGTACAACGTGTCCTCAATCAATACCTCATTCCTCGCCTTGCCGCACGGGGCTACCCGGTCGATGGTGGACGCTTTATTTACCCTGAGGCTACAGAACATCTCGATGTCTCAGAAATTGTACAACTATCCGACATCATCGAAATCCCCTCAAATTGGATACACGTCAAATATGCAATTCCCATACCTAAGGATGGAGAATCCATCGCACGCCGGACATTCACCGTATGCGATCCGGGAGAGGAAGAAACACAGAATACTTCAAATAAGGATGTTCTCCGCAACTCTGATGGTTTCGTAGCACGCCTCAAACGTTTTTTCGGGTTCGCCCCAAGAATGAATCTTGGGGCTTATCAGACCTCCCTCCATACAGAGAACAACATCACGAAGATTGCCCTTGCAGATGTGACAACCTTCGATGATGCCCTTATTGAGCGTATAGCCCTTGCTGCCGGAAAAACGACCTTTGACACCAACCTTTTTAGCTATCTATCCAACGATCTCCTAACGGCATTAAAACGAGCTTATAAGCATCATATACGCAATGCTGATGTTGATATCTCGCTACAATATCAGCTACAAGATGATGCTTACATCACGGCTATGGAAGCTAACCTATTTAGATTTTCAGCAGGCAAAACGCTCTCAGAAGTCTACGAGCTTAACAAGGCATTCCGAGAGAGCCACAATTACTCCGACTTCGCACAGCGCGCCAAGGACATTACCTCCACATACAACGATAAATGGCAACGGACAGAGTATAACACAGCTCTTAACTGTGCCCTGGCAGCAAGCAACTATCGTGAGCTTAAGCGCAAGAGTAAACTATTCCCTTATTGGGAATACAAAACGGTAGGGGATAGCAAAGTTCGGCCAGAACACACCGATCTCGATGGGTTGATACTGCCTTATAATAGCCCGAAGTGGGATGAGATCTATCCTCCTAACGGATGGAATTGCAGGTGTTCCGTAGCTCCTCGAATGAAGCACGAGGTGGAAGGACGAGTGAATCTCGGAGAGATGTACTCACGTGTGGAGAAGTACCAAACCTCTCCAGAGTGGCAGTCGGCTAAGGCGCAAGGCTGGGGTGTCAATAGAAGTGAGACAGCAGAAATATTCGATGCAAACCAACAGTATATCTACAAACTGCCAACCCATGCCGGCAGATCAATCGATGATCTACACGCTCAGCACTACGGACTGTATCCTGTGTCTAAGCTAATGAAACGCTCCACAACATCCGCTCCAGAGACACACAAGCACGAACAAGACATCTGGAATGAGGTCGCCGGACAAAGCGAAACTCTTGTCTTGTCAGACTACAGAGGACGCAAAATTGTCTTAGATCACAAAAGCTTCCTTGCTCACACGGAAAAGAAAAACGACAATAGGATTGTCCTCTGGGATGCAATGCTGGAGGCCCTCACTGATCCCTCCGAAGTCTGGATACACCGAGAGCGAGGTAAGGACGTGAACAAGCTCTACAAAAAGCGACGCACAGGGAAGGCTCCTAAAGGGATAGATAAACTGATTACCCAAGACGACATCGCAATACTCAAATACTACCAAGACAAAGTAATTGTCGTCAATGTAAAAATAGAGCAGGATAGGTTGGTCCTAAAGACATGGTATGAGCTTAGGCTTAAAAAGAACACTATAGATGACAAGCGCAGAGGTTTGCTCATACACAACAAAAAGGGCTAACCTATCCGGCCAGCCCTATGATTTGCGCCCTATATGAGTCATAACGTCCGCCGCCTCGTTGCTCGAGCTACGCGTAGCCCATCCTTCTCGTACGGTTGGATAGCCTGTAATCTCA
The DNA here is from genome assembly GCA_034181285.1 of Porphyromonas sp. Lineage (GTDB taxonomy): Bacteria > Bacteroidota > Bacteroidia > Bacteroidales > Porphyromonadaceae > Porphyromonas. Next base: position 52,032 of record JAXFND010000011.1, read on the forward strand.
CAGGTACTTCGGCTTGGTTATGTCGAGCTGTCGATTATCAGACCGCAAGGCTCCCTCCACCGCAAGGGTTGGCATATTGTTAGTCCCTCCACATAACCCACCACAAACTTATACGATATACCATTGACATGCAAGACATAACCATACAATTAGAGCAAATTACCAAAGAGATCCTGGAAGACAGTGCCGAGATTATTGCCGCCACGGCGCAGGAGTACTATCGTGATAGTTTTAGGCGCAAAGGCTTCGATGGAGTACCATGGACTCCTGCTCAAAAGGCATCGGGCAAGGGATCGCTCCTCGTTAAATCAGGAGCATTGGCCAACTCCATTCGCATTGCAGAGGTATCACACAGGCGAGTGGTGCTCGCTGCTGGTGGAGACAAGGTGAGCTATGCTCAAACTCACAACGAGGGGTATAGCGGTTCAGTACAAATACCCGAACATATACGTAAACTGAAACCCAAATCACTTGTCTCGGGGACAGGAAAGACGGAGGTCACGGTCAGAGCACATAATAGACAGTTACGCATACCCAGACGACAGTTCATGGGGCAAGCTAATGAACTCAACGAGTTAATACGCAACAGACTGATCGGATATATTGCCGGTAAGACTAATCAATAATCAATATGGATAAGCAAATACTACTAGCCGTCATGGAACGGCTGCAACAGGTCAAAGACTTACGATGGATCGAGCCGGAAGAAGGGCAGCTTTATGCGATTTCCAGACCTCCTATAGAACTCCCGGCCTGTCTTATCGATCTGGCCTACAATCAATGTGAGACCTTACATACACAAATCCTGCATCAACGTATCAGAGCCGAGTTGAGGTTGACCCTCGTCTTTGGTTACGATGGCGAAGCATATGCTCATGCTCCCAATGAAGTTAAAAACCGTGCACTCGCTCGTTACGACATCATTGAGAAAATACATTCAGCATTGCAAGGATGGACAGGGAATGGGCTATGGACTCCAATGAGCAGACAACGAGTCGGTCCCTCCATAAAAAGACAAGACAGCATCAAGGCATTTGAGGCTGTCTACACAATGGGAATTATGGATGAGGTTACACCTCCTACCACACAAAACTCGGATTTATGTTTCTCAAATTGCGCAGACTCGGACGAGTCCTAGCCAACTCAGACAAATACTCTCCATAATCAAGAATAGCGTTCCAAATCGTCCTGCGTTCTACATAAAACTCCTGGCAGGACAGGATGTCGATCACATCATCCGTGCGTCTACGCTTAACCTCCGTCCAATAATAATAACGAAGCACCAGCATCTTGTTGCGTTCTTCCACACGCTCGGCCCGGCTCTGTGCGCGAGTGCACAATGCCTCTCCCGAGTAACGCTTGCGACGCTTGGGGTGAACTTCCTCTACAGGTGGCAGATTGAAAAGCATTGGTGTGTTCATAGCACTGCAAATTTACAAAAAAAGGCGGCAACTATTCGAGTTACCGCCCTCAACGCTTGAGGCTTATTTAAGTCGCTCTCTGAACTTGTAACACCACAGACATAGTCAAATTTTCTGATAGTTACTGATGCTTTGTTTACCATGTATAATCATATCCAGTGCATCGAACCAGCCAACGAAGCCTCCAAGGTTTCGGTCATCGATATAGATATCTGCATAAACCTTATTCCCGGCTTCTCCATATTTGGCAACATTTTCAGGATTGTGATCATTGATGCGGTCAAAAGGGATACCATTAGCCAAGAGCCAATTGACGGCATCTTTCAGACGATCACCGGTGCGACAGGTCCAAATGATGAGATAATGACCTGCCTTGTGTAGCTCTTGCATCGCTTTCACAGCCCCTACCGCGGGTTCTCCAAGGCTTGGATACTTGTCTGCGCATAGCGTGCCATCAAAGTCTACTGCTATAATCATATCTGTATTACTATCTAAGTACGTCCATAATTGGGGACTCGCCAATGGAGACGATCCGGAAGTGTCCCAATCCTCCCTCTATTTCATGGATCAGACCAGTCAGTGCAGTCTGAATATTTTCGGCATTGATCAACCAAGAGTGCATTGTCTTTGTCTCTTTACCAGATGTTTCATCGCATTGGATGAAACATACACGGGCTTTGTAGTAATTGGATGCCGAGGAGCTATCATTACACTCGATGAACTCGGAAAATCTTTCCTCTTTGATGCTCTTAACATCCAAATCTCCCAGAGAGACAAACGGTTGTAGCTCTTTAATGAGACGATCTTCCGCCTCGGTGCAGCTTATTGCATCCACAAGATAGTGCTCAGTCACTTTTTTTATGCCTACTTCGGTCTGACGTTCGTAGGCAACCTTACACATGAAGTAATTAGTCATACTATTAGTTGTTATTAAGCCTCTGTCATACCCAGAGGGATGTTTATCCACGATCCAGTTTCTTTATCTCGACGCTCCGCACGCACATATCGCTTGGTGCGCAAGGGGCGATAGGCTTCCCGTATGATGGCAACCCCCTTAATTACCTCCGTAATGCCCAGCTCTTGTGCCTTGCGTTCAAGCGTGATGATGTTGTCTAACCTTAGACTGCCATTCTTATCTCGAGTCAAGAACTCAGATACGATAGAGGCCAACTCTTTGGCTTTTGCATCTGCATCGGGAACAGATGTGATGTATTGAGAGATGATACGGACACCATCTTCGGCCGTATTGTCCCAACCATCCCTGATAGTATACCCGACCTTGATGCGTCGCTCGCCATCGCTGGACATAAATGAGTGACTCATCTGTGTTGATTTGGCCCCAAATAAATCCTCTTTCAACTTGATCAATTCATCGGAGCCTTCAACAATCTCGGCCTTGGCTTCGGCAAGCAATGAAGAACATCTCACCAATTGCCCAAAACTCTGATCTACGAACTCACGTTCCATTTTTCGATAAGCCTCTCTATCCTCTGCTTTTTTTGTCTCGGCATCTTGTTCGGCCTTTTGCGCCCTGAGAGCTTGCAATTCGCGAAACTCATCTTGAGTGATTTCTACCTTTGTTTCCATGACTACGTTTATGATGGTTGTTGTGTCTTGCTCTCCCGTACTATTTTCTGTATGTATTCGTCTCTGGCATCAGCCTGTGCCTTCCGCTCACCTTTATCAATGATAGCACGCATCTTGCGCGTCAGTGCCACCAGCTCTTCGGTATTCAGCTTAGCAAAGACCTTACCTGCTATACGTTTTTGCGCACAAAAGCGATTGACCTCATCCCAATTACTCGTATCGACACCATAAAGCTGTAGCCGATGCAAAGCATTGCTGCGTGCCTGACGCAACTCGTCGTATCCGTCCACTCTACGTCGTAAAGCTGAAACCATTATACAGTACTCATCATCTGTCATATCCCGAAGGCTTCCGGTCCTGCCATTGGTGTATTGTCGCACGATCATCTCTTTCTCTGCTCCTGGCATTTTCTCCAGTAGCGCATAGAATGTGGCGTAATTACGATCCCGTGCCATGTCTATACCTCCACTTCCTTAAGAATTACCAAGGACCCGATATTTACGAGTGCTATGACAAGGACCCCTACAATACTCTTAAGGAGGGGGAGACCTGATACCCATGATACCGAAGCCCCCAATGTCACGATGACTGCCATTGCCAGTACCAAAACGATTACTAGGAGAAATAATTTCTTTACAATCTTGATTGCTTTATCCATTGTCTTGTTTTTTATTGATTTATAGTTGTTCGAATTCTTTTTTGTAATGTTTCTTGAGTTCATGTAGTGCTGTTTTTATGGCATCTGATAAGCAGAGTTTTACCGCTCCAGATACTACCACGTATTCCCCATCTCTACAATTGCCAGCGACAAGGCGTATATTACTGTCCCTTATATCTATTCTACGCAGATGCTCTTGCAGCTCGTCAATGTCTTTGAGCAAACTCTGGAGCATTTTGGCTCTTTCGTAAGTTGATTGTTCCATTGTCTTATAAGTATCTCGTTGATTATTTACTCCAGTAAGCTTCTGCGCCTTCTTCCCATATTGTGTAGTAGGCGCCAGTATTGGGGACAGAGCGAGCTTTCGCCATAGCTCTATATCCCTCGACTTGTATCTTCAGGTCGGCATCATAAGCCACTCGGTCGCCAATGCCTTTCTTCGGATCTTTGCCCTCCGCGTGGCTAATGAAGATGAGGAGCTTGTTGCGGTGCGCTTCCTTGAGTGCCTTAAACTCTGCGTGGCTGATGCCCCAATACTGTAGGCTGTCAATGATGACGAAGTTGGGCGAATGCTTCTTCTTGAGTCTTGCGCTCAGATCATCGGGCGACTCCATATCCAGCACGAAGAAGCGTCCTGCCTCCTCATCCATTCGGAATCGAGCTAGTGTGCGCTGGAAGTTCAGTGATAGAGACTCCTCAAGGCTGTTGTAGGCGACCTTGCCGTACTTACAGAGTTCTTTCGCTAGTTGCATGGCGAAGCTACTCTTGCCGTTGCCTGTATTGCCCCAGATAATCCACACCCCAGTACGAGAGGGCTGTCCAAAGGCATGTTCCCAAGCCCCCTCAAACTCTAAGCAGGGGATATTCATCGACAACACCTCCTTGGGTGAATAGGCTCTATTCTCCGCCATAAGCACCTCCTTCCAGCTTGGTAAATTCGTGTTCGAGTCGTCTGAGGCTTGTACCAGCTCGGCGAATGATGCCCGATACATCCGCCCCCTCGGGAGCATTGACCTTAGCCACGGCAGCTACTTGCGAGCGGAGGAAGCGTTCTCGCTCCTTCTCGTCCTCAGGGGTCGCTCTTGAGAAGCCATCGCCGAAGCGAGAGAATATCTCCGTATAGCCGACCTTGCGACAGCCGATATTGCGTTCAATCTTAGCACGCAAGCCGTCAGCCCCTAGCATACACCAGCCACAGTTGCCCTTGGTGCGATTGTATAGGGCTTTGATCTCGAGGAAAGCCTCATAGTGCAGGTCGCCTGCCTCATCGAGGATAATCAGGGGACGCTCTATCACTTGCAGGTATAAGGCGAGGTCTTCGTATACATCGGCATAGCGTCCGTTGCAGGTTATGCCGAACTCTTTAGCGATTTGGCGAATGAATGCCATTTTTGTCTTGACTTGCGAGCAGTCAATGTATATTGCCCTTGGGTGGGTCTTGACATAAGCTAGAGCGGTGAAGGTCTTGCCAACATTGGGCAAGTCGCAGATGATTTTGCCCACAGCCCCTCGCTGGCAAAGCTCCAGCTGTGTCGAGATATATTGATAGGTAGCTGTCTTGGCGATTTTCCATGAGCGATTCGGGTTCAGCTCCACACCTAATCTGCGAGCAAGACCGACCCACATAGGTTCGCTAAGTTGCTTCTCGTAGTTACCCTTCTTGATGTTGTTGTAAACACTGGCAGAGATGCCGAGTACCTTCGCTTGCCTTGCGTCCGAGGGATAGTTAGCTCTATCGGCAAGCATCGCTCCTACGATGCACCCCTTGATGTCGTTTGTTAGTTCCATTATAATACTGTTGTAATTCTGTTAGAAGTCTTGTAGTGCTTTGTTCGCCCAGTCCCTCATGTCATAGAGCGCAGGGCTATGGATTTCTTCGCCCTTGGGTAGTACAATTTCCTCAGCTTCGATAGCCTCGATGTCTAGTCGTTGTTGCTTCTTGATGATTTCTACCTTATCAATGCGTTCTCTGCGCACCTTCGCGTCGAATTGAGCCACATAGGCGGCTTGTTCCTGATAAGCTGCTTCATCGGCTTCTGTCCACTCGCTATTCGCTTCGTTGTAGCGTACCACCTTAGAGCAGCACCCGAGATAACATTCGCCTTGGTAGATGTACACCTCCTTGATCTCTCCGTCCTCCTCAGGGAGGTAGTAAGCCTCTACCTTGGTCGTGTGTGGAGCAAGCAAGTCCAGCACATCGGGTGAGGGGAGGATGAACTGCTCATAAGCCACTTGCAGGTACATATTGCGTCGGATGCTTGTCTCTGTACGCTCCCCGATATAGCGGTAGAGGACTGCCTTATCTATGGGGGCAAGGTTCGGGCTTAGATAGGCCTCTAGCACCTGCCAGCGAGTCATACCTGGGTACTTCTTCTGATTGGGGTGTAGCTGACCATTGTACTCACATAGATCTCGTATATCGTCCGACACTAGCTCGTCATAGGTGTAAGTCTTACCTTCGGTATACTTGTCATTATCCTCGTCGAAGACCTTCTCCGTGGCAATCCTGTAGTTATCTGACCGACTCCACCAGCGACCGATACCTGTGTGATTGCGCTTCTCGACGGTCTTCTTCTTTGCCCCGTTGAAGTGCTCTGCTCGCTTCTCCTGAGAGTTCGTTGGGTTACACCAGCGGACGAATGGGAAGACAATACCAGCCTGCAATAGTCCCTCACGATGCTCACTCATGAGGTGATGCTCAACCTCCACCTGTGCTGGTACGCCCCAGCCTTGGCGATCAATCAAGCGAAACATACTGCGGAAGCATTCAAGTACCAAGTCTCGATTCTTCTTGCGGTTGTACGCATAGCCAATCACAGCCCCACTGGTTACATCGTAGACATAGTAGGCCTTGACACGATTGCCGTCTTTCATCTTGCGAGGGAGATCTCGGTCGTCAAAGCTCACCTTGCTAAAGGAGTATTCGGGCGACTTACGCAGGTGATGTGGACGCATCTTAGCATTGTAGTCGTGAGTTGTTTCGTGTTCCTTCATCAGCAGGATCTTGTTCCGCATACGCTCCAGATACGACCGCACAGTCCCATAGCTCAAGTCCTTGAAGTCCGCAGGGTTAAAGAGCATCCCTGTCTCAGGGTTTACCACCTCCAGCTCTCCTGATCGGAAGTCATCGTACATCTCAGACACATGGTTGTAGAAGGGACGATTGGGTAGAGCCGCCAAAGACTGCAGGAGTCGCTCCGTACGATAGTCTACTTTACGAGCGGACTGATTACGAAACTTACCACTAATCAGACTCTCATATCCGACCTCCTTAAACTCTCGCACACGCTTTGATAGGCGTGAGGCTGTCTCGGGCAGGGTATGCCCCGTCTCTTCCTTATAGTAGCGAACAGCGTCCACCATTTCACCCCAATTTGTGCGCAGAGCCCCCTGCATCAGCTTGCGTTTTTGCTTCTTATGTCCATAGAGGTAGATAATCGTCTTGAGTACGCTAGCATTGATGGTATATTCCTCCTGTGCCTTGAGCGGTAGGATACCTCCGTCAGCGAAGCGATACTCCGAGTAGTACTGACGAGCCTCCACATCTAGCTCATAAGCCTTGGCGAAGTCCTCCTTGCGTACGCATAGCGCAACCACATCGTGTCCGTACTTCTCCTTTACTCGCCACTTGATGTCATCGGGCAGGCTCTCATAGTCTACTAGAGCATAGTTGCCCTTGCCCTTACCTGCTCGTACAACGGTGATACGACCTCGTTGACACATCTTGTGATAATTGTCCTTTGAGATAATAGGAGCTAAGGAGTCCGAGCGATCTGTGGTAGTGCGATTGTCTCGAGTAAGCTCCTCGACCGATATGCAGACCTTCTTATTACCATAGTACTCCATAATCCCTCCGTATTAGAGCTGTGAGGCCAGGGCTTGAGCAATCTTAAGTGCAGAGAGACGAGCATCTGGGAAGGTAGATACAATCTCTCCCTTATACTCCACTCGCATATCTCCAGTGTCTTTATCACAGATGACAAGGGCTCCATTGGTAAAGGTTTGTATCATACGTCCCTCGGCATCGTGTATCGTTTCGCACTCGGGGATGTCACAGCGTACTTCTCCTCCATAGGAGAGTGCCAGCTCTCTTACCAACACTGACTGACGACCATTGCTCTCATAGTTGAGAGCCTTCCACAAGCCCGCATCAGACATCTTAGTCTCCGCTTGTATGCGACTGCGCACCTCTTGAGTTACATAGACATACTTCTTGTACATACTTCAATCTTGTTATAACACATTGCCACACCAACAAGAGTAATTATCTTTACCACTGTGTAGTGTTAGTTCCACGACACAAAGATAGTGTATAATTTTCCACTAACGCAAGGGGGTGAGGTAAAATTTTCAACTCTTTATGTCTACTGTGATAGAAAGAATAAATCAAATAGCTGAAACAGAGGGAGTAAGTATATTTGAAATAGAGCGAAAAATCGGAGCTAGCAGGGGGACTCTATATAAGGCTCTTCAAAAAAATACAGATATACAGGCTAAGTGGCTTAGTAAAGTAGTTGAAAATTATCCTCTGTATTCAACAAGTTGGTTGCTTACTGGTAGGGGAGATATGATAAAAGAGGAACATAAGTCGTCCATTAGCCAGAGCATCACTGGAGACAACAATACTATGTCTGGGCATGACACATTGATACAAGGTGAAGACAATCTCATTTCTCTGTATAAGAAACTAATAGAAGAAAAAGAGGAGCAAATCCGAATCAAAGATGAGCAAATAAAGAAACTGCTAGAAATAATATCATCAAGATGAAGACAAAGCAAGAAATCACAGGAAACAACAACCTACAAGTTGGAGTTAACAACGGATATATTATTCGTACGAACAAAATACAGAGAAAGGTGGAGGTCGTTTATGATTCAGAACTACATGTGACAGACGCACAGGCGATGAAAATCAGAGAGAAAATCTCAGAGCTGGTTGAAATGATTGCCTCAGCCTCCCCGAAGAGCAAAGCATCTCTATTCAGGGAAGAATACAATGCGCTATACAAATACTTTAAAATAACTAGCTACAAACTACTCCCGAGGGAAAAGTACGGAGAGGCTATGATATGGTTACAAAAAAGGATAGCATATAAGGGCAAGAAGCATCTGAGAAGAGGTGATACTGAAGTTTGGAGAAAAAAGCAATACACTGCTATATATACACGGGCAAGAGAACTGGGAATGACTCGAGAGGAGGTTTTATATCAAGCCACGATACTTCTTTCTCTAAAATCTCCACTTGAATCCTTGAAAGATGTAAGTGATACCCGTCTACAGAAAATATACAACTACTTCTTTGCTAAATGATGTGTAAGTACTATAACAAGGGCTGCGTCGCTCCTTAATATGCAATGTAGTCCCCACGTTGAGGGTATAATTCGGGAGGAATAAATGTGTAGAGATGCCTAAGAGGTTGATATATAGGTGTTAGCGATGTTTGGGGCTGTTCTTATGGTGCAATACCCCCTATCTTTTCATACGGTTTCGATCGATATAGCGCATTTTTCCGCGCATACCCCCATAGTTTCTACCCCGTAAAATAAGACTTTTGTCCACCTAAGTGTCCACCTAAACATAATTCCTCTGTCCGCCTAAACTGTCCACCTAAACACAGCTCCTCTGTCCGCCTAAGTGTAAAATCGGTGTATTTGAGGCGTTAGCACTACCTCCTGAAAGTTTGTTTTAGGCGCATTCCAAGGCTATTCTAGTGTCGTGCCAAGGCATTTACTCCAGTAAGCAAAAAGCCCGTAAATTCCTTGTAAGTAGGCGATTTGCGGGCTTTCTCTTCGCCAATATGCACTATCCGATCCAATCTAAGACCCGATGTAACAATTAAGGGGGTGATCTGGCGACAGGTTGCCCCTAAAATGTAACATCAATGTAAAGCAATTGTAAGGTTTTGAACGCTTCGTTTTTCTTCCGCGTGCCACTTGAGAGCACCCGACTTCCTTGCGTTTATGCGGTCTCCAGCGTGTTTGTCATCATTTCACCAATATAACGCTTCGTTTTACCCCCCATACATCATATTTTCTTGCACAATAGCAAATACAAATTTTTGAGTTACAACTTGATAAGACCTTGTAATTGAAACCTCTTGTTTGAGTACAAATCGCCCCGAACATCTGAAGCAAATAATGCAAAGCTCCGAGCGAGACAGCAAGCTTTGCTGTAGCGAAACCCAACGGTCGACATCTGAAGAAAAAACAAAGCCCACACCTCGAAACGAGGTGTGGGCTTTGGCTGTCAAGTCGGAAAGTCGGTTGTTCAACCAACTCACAACACAATTGCTAATAGACTGCCTCTCAACCCATCTTGCGAATGAGCTCCATGCCCCTCTTGATAGCTTCCTCATTCATCGGAATGAGCTTGTGATGACGCTCCGGAAGCGACTTGCGCAAGCCTGCCACAACGCTTTCCAACGTAACCATGGGTGCCACCTTAAGCACACCACCGAGAACGATCATATTGAAAGCCTTCTGGTTCCCCATGGCTAAGGATTCCTCAGTAGCATCTACCTCATAAATATCAATATCAGTACGGGTCGGCTTATGGTGAATACCATTGGGATCGAAAATCAATATACCACCCTTCTTTACCTTAGACTCAAACTTGTCCATAGAAGGTTGGTTGAGCACGATAGCAATATCATACTCATTCACTACTGGAGAGCTTACAGCGTCGTCGCTCACAATAACCGTTACATTGGACGTACCACCACGCTGTTCGGGGCCGTAGGACGGCATCCATGAAACCTCTTTGTTGTCCATAAGACCTGAATAGGCCAAGATCTTACCCATGGACAACACTCCCTGTCCGCCAAAACCGGCAATCACTATTTCGTATGTCATAACTTTAGGATTGTATGAGCTGATTATTCCACATTCTTAAGGTCTCCCAATGGGTACTTCTTAGCCATATGCTCTACCATCCATTCGTTGGAAGCAGATGGCGACATCTTCCAACCCGAGTTACAGGTAGACACAACCTCTACAATAGATGTACCCTTGCGATCCATAGAGTTCTGAAAAGCTTTCATCAGGGCTTTCTTCGTCTTCCGTACCGCGGCAGCAGTATGTACAGACTGGCGCGTAACGTAGCAAGTACCGTCAAGCTGAGCCAAAAGATCAGAAATCTTGAGAGGATAACCGTTCAACTCCGGATTACGACCGGCCGGACATGTTGCCGTAACCATTCCCTCAAGTGTAGTAGGAGCCATCTGCCCACCAGTCATACCGTAGATACCATTGTTGATAAACACGATCACAATATTTTCACCACGGTTGCAAGCATGGATGGTCTCGGCAGTACCAATGGCAGCCAAGTCACCATCACCTTGATAGGTAAATACCAGTTTGTTGGGCAAAAGACGCTTCGTAGCCGTAGCCAAAGCAGGAGCTCTACCGTGAGCAGCTTCTTGCCAATCGATATCAATATACTTGTAGGCAAACACAGCGCAGCCTACCGGAGCTATACCAATAGCATCCTCCGTAAGTCCCATCTCTTCGATTGTCTCAGCAATCAACTTATGTACAACACCATGGCTACACCCGGGGCAGTAGTGCATGGTTAAGTCGTTGAGAAGCTCCGGCTTCTTGTAAACCAGGTTCTCCGGTTTGATTATATCTTTTATGTCCATTGTGGTTGTTTATTTGGAGAAATTAGCGATTAAAATGCCTGATCAGGTAAGTTACCAACCTTACTGCAATGGCAGAAAATCCTATCGAAATGAACAGAGCCGGAGTGTCCTTCCAGAGAAAATAAGTAGCAAATGTAGCCACTACAAGCAGCAGAAACAGGACACTAAGAACGACCAGCAACCTATCTTTTGAGGATTTGTCCATTGAGTTGGAATCTTAGAGCTGATTATTTCATGAGTTTACTCTTGAGAGCCTCCAACACTTCGTCGGGAGTGAAGATCATACCACCCGTACGACCATAGTGCTCTACAGGGACTTTACCATTTACAGCCAGGCGTATATCTTCCACCATCTGACCAGCATTAAGCTCTACCGAAAGCATTCCTTTCACTTTTCCAGCGTATTCGGCTATAATCTTTGAAGGGAATGGCCAAAGAGTAATCGGGCGAAGCAGGCCAACCTTGATGCCTTGCTCGCGAGCCAACTGTATCACCTTCATACAAATACGAGCCGAAGAGCCAAAAGCAACCAACAAGTAATCGGCATCCTCCGTATTGTACTCGGCATAGCGCACTTCGTTAGCCTCTATCTCGGCATACTTGGCCTGGAAACGCTTATTATTTTGCTCCATTACTGCCGAATCCAGCTCAAGCGATGTTATGAAGTTCTTCTCACGCATCCCCTTGCGGCCAAGCGTCGCCCACGGACATTCGGCACGTACCTCATCTTCGGTACGTCTCGGCTTCTGTTCCGGGAGGACTACTTTCTCCATCATTTGGCCGATGATACCATCGGATAGGATAAGGGCAGGATTGCGATACTTGAATGCCAATTCATAGCCCAGACCAACAAAGTCCACCATCTCCTGAACCGAATATGGAGCCAATGTGATAAGTCTGTAGTCTCCATGGCCTCCACCTTTCACGCTCTGGAAATAGTCTGCCTGACTGGGCTGGATCGTTCCCAAGCCGGGACCTCCACGCATCACATTGACAATAAGACAAGGTAACTCTGCACCCGCGCAATAGCTGATACCCTCTTGTTTGAGGCTGACACCCGGGCTCGAAGACGAAGTCATCACACGCTTGCCACAAGAAGCTCCTCCATAGACCATGTTAATAGCGGCCACTTCACTCTCGGCTTGCAGCACGACCATGCCGGTCGTATTCCACGGAGCAACTTCCGTAAGCGTCTCCAATACTTCGGACTGGGGGGTGATCGGGTACCCAAAATACCCGTCTGAACCATTCAATATTGCTGAATGAGCAAGGGCTTCGTTGCCCTTCATCAATTTTACTTCTCCTGCCATAACCTGCAGCAATTAGCGATTTAGAAATTTACAACTTCACCTTATAGACAGTGATACAACCGTCAGGGCAAACAGTACCACAGCTCGCACAACCGATACACTCTTCGGGATTCTTCATGTAGGCATAGTGATATCCCTTGTCGTTCACTTCCTGCGGATGTAGCTCAAGCACCTTGACAGGGCAAGACACAACGCAGAGATTGCAGCCTTTACAACGCTGTGTATCCACTACCACAGCTCCTCTGATCTTCGCCATTATAACTTTTGTGTTGTAATTGAAATACTCTCCCCACCAAGAGGAGCGGTGCCCCTTACCTACTCATAGGTAATAAACAACTGCTCTTCTGTGGTTTTGACCCCTCAAAGATACCTATTCTTTGTTTCACCACAAAACAAAATGCAACACCCCTCGGCGGAGGAGAGAAAGCCTCCCACCGAAGGATGTTGCCCTAAAATGCAGTACAAACTACTCGAAGCGGTACCGCCGATACGAAATTCATCGAAAATAACGATGATTCGGATCAGAGGTTCGGATTTATTTTACTCCAGTCACTTACAGGAGGGATCACTCCCATTTGGATGACCTCATCGCGAAGTTTGCTCAAATGCTTGTAACTATTTTTCAGCTCCTCGATCTCGGCTTCTGTCCCTTTGATCTCGGCAAAAGACACACCATCAATCCCAATCTGAGTTTCCATTGCCATCATGATGTGCTCAAAGCCAGGGATATTGACATAGCATCCGGCAGGCCAAGCAAATCGCTCACCACCCATAGCTGCACGGATCATCTCGATAGACACGTATGCCGGACTTTGGAAAGATGATCGACCTCGAAGCTTAATGATGTTGGCCCCTCCCTTGATTACTCTCTGCTTAAGGGCGTCCCAATCTTCAAGGGAGAGACGATCGGTCCCGATCAGTTCAGTAAGCGGTTGCCCATCGACCTTTGCAGTGCTGGCAAACACAGCCATCTGTTCTCCGTGCCCTCCATAGGTACGACAGTTCGTAACCCTACTTTGTTCGATACCAAAGTGCTTGGCCAACTCACTCTGTAGCCGAGTACTGTCCAGACCAGCCAAGGTCGTCACCTGCGAAGGTTTCAACCCACTCTCTATCAGCGTAATCAGGCCTGTAATATCGGCAGGATTGAAGATGACTACAATGTGTTTGAGATCGGGACAGTAGGCCTTGATATCCTTGCCCAGTTGAGCAGCTATCAGGGCATTCCCTTTGAGGAGATCTTCTCTGGTCATCCCTTCTTTGCGTGGAGCACCACCGGACGAAACAATGTACTTGGTACCTGTAAGAGCTTCTCGAATATCCGAAGAGAATGTCAGGTTCAAACCTTCAAACCCACAGTGACGCATCTCTTCTACGACCCCCTCCAATCCTTGAGCGAAGGGATCATACAAACAGATATTGGGCGTAAGACGCATCATGGCTGCTGTTTGAGCCATATTTGAACCAATCATGCCGGCGGCGCCGATGATTGTCAGTTTGTCGTTTGTGAGGAAATTCATTTGGATTGCATTCATATGAGTGATTAAACATTTGCTTTGCATAGGCCCTATCGGAGGTCAACGATTTCAGCTCCGGCGTAATCCTTCGGATTGAGAGTAAACGCCCCTGCCGGAAATTTAAGCATCGTATCGACCCTGTAAATCATGACTGAGATAGAGCTCTTATCCCTGAGTTTTATATTGATGGAATGAGGGAGATTGTTCTGCCTATTCAAGCAAATTTCAATCTGACTAAAATTACTTTTTACTCTGGGAGTAAGGGCAATGATTGGCCCTACCTTGGATTCCGGAAGTTGCTTGACATGGAAATTGCGCTCGGCCCTATCAAAGAGCAAAATAGGATTGATCTGCGCCAATTCCTCTGCTGAAGGGGAAGAATAGTTAAGCGTATTGTCTTCCCTGTTGTAATAAGCAAGGGTTTTCCCATCATAGACAGCCGTGAGATTGTCCATGAGTCTAAACTTCCGTCCCAACAATTCAATGCGACCATTACTTTGACTTACAACCTTTCCCGAATGATCCCGAAACTCTGACTGATACGCTACAGCGACGCCTCGGTCTGTGCGCAGAGCAGCCACAGCCTTTTGCAACAATTGCTCGGAAGACTGAGCAGAAAGAGCGGTCAAACTCGAGAGAAGAAGAATCCCTACAGACAAAATAATTGCTTTTCTCATATCCAGATTCATCTGACTGGTTCTCACAAATTACCCATAAAACGCTCCCGATCAACCACGAAGCGTTGATGAGTTCCCTTACCGATGGAATCGGCTTCATCTCTTGCCTCCACATCGAAGCAAACCCTACGACCATCTACCTCGGTGACCGTAGCCGTAGCGGTGATTCTGGCCCCCAACTTACTGGCTTTGGTGTGCTGCACATTGACTGCGATTCCCACAGAAGTCTCTCCCTCTCGGAGATGTCTGTTCAAAAGAGTAAGAGCAGCCTGCTCCATCAGTGCGATCATGGCAGGCGTTGCAAAGACTTGCAAGTCTCCCGAGGCCACGGCTGCTGCAGTATTCTGCTCATTAACCGTGGTTGTACAACTGTAGGTGTCTCCTATTTGTAGCATATTGATTGTTTTTTTTGGTTGTTATGCAAATACTGCAGGCTAAGATCGGATTTTCCCTCCTAATTATTGTCATTCAAGATTGCCTCAAGTCTTGCTTCGTCCTGAACGAGGACTTGTCGTGGCTTGCTCCCATCCTGAGGCGAAACAATCCCCATCATCTCCAATTGGTCCATCAATCGACCGGCCCTATTGTAGCCGATATTGAATCGTCTCTGAATATTGGAGGTCGAACCCAACTGAGTAGACACAACCATGTGAGCAACCTCTGCAAACATCGGATCCAAATCCTGGGGTGAAGAGCCGACAAGCCTTTCCTCTTTCTCACTCGGAGCTTCGGGCAACAAGTAGGCCGAGGTAAAACTCTCCTGTACCTCAATACGTTCTACCAGGGTCTCGCTCTCCGGTGTGTCCATTAGAGCGCACTGCAGACGCACAGTCTCCTTACCCTGATTGAAAAGCATATCACCACGCCCCACAAGCTGATTAGCACCGTTTTGATCCAAGATCGTGCGAGAATCCACAGAGCTGAATACCTTGAATGCAATACGAGCGGGGAAGTTGGCCTTAATCACCCCCGTAATGATATCCGTAGTCGGCCTCTGAGTAGCGATCACCATATGAATCCCTGCAGCTCGAGCTTTCTGGGCGATGCGGGTAATAGGCATCTCCACTTCCTTACCGGCAGTCATGATAAGGTCGGCAAACTCATCAATGATAAGCACGATATAAGCCATAAAACGGTGTCCCTCGATCGGAGACAATTTCTTGGCCTTGTACAGCTCGTTGTACTCCATCACGTTGCGCACACGGGCTTTGGTAAGGAGCTTGTAACGTTCGTCCATCAGGACACAGAGCGACTTGAGTGTCGGCACAACAAGCGACATATCCGTCACGATAGCATTCTCGGCATCGGGCAACTTGGCAAGGAAGTGCCTCTCTATCCCCTCATAGAGAGAAAACTCCAGCATCTTGGGATCTACAAGCACAAACTTCAATTCCTCTGGCCTCTTTTTGAAGAGCAGAGAGGCAATCATCGCGTTGAGTCCTACAGATTTTCCCTGTCCTGTAGCCCCAGCAATGAGCAAATGGGGCATCTTGGTTAGGTCAAACATAAAGACCTCATTCGTGATCGTTTTTCCTATCGCTATCGGCAATTCAAATTTTGACTCTTGGTACTTCTTGGAAGCCAAGACCGAACGCATCGGCACAGTACGTGGCTGGGAATTGGGGACCTCGATCCCTATCGTACCTTTCCCCGGCATCGGAGCAATGATGCGTATCCCCTCACTTTTGAGGCTCATGGCTATGTCATCTTCCATAGAGCGAATCCGCGAGATCTTAATCCCGGGTTCGGGGATCACCTCATAGAGTGTAATCGTAGGGCCAACGGTCACTTTGGCCATTGTCACCTTGATTTTGAAGCTATCCAAGGTGTTGATGATACGCTCTTTGTTGTACTCAATCTCACGCTGATCGTACTGCGGAGCCTGATCCTGAGCATCCTCCAACAGGTCTATGGAGGGAATGGTGTACGATTTGAGTTGCATCCACACACCAGCCTCCTCCTTTGCACTCTCCTGAATCGGCTCGCACATCTCCTCGCCCTTGGCGATCTCTATCTCAAAGCCATCAAGCTCGATCTTTTCCGCTACCATCGGGGTATCAACCTCTGTTGTCTCCTCCTCATCAGAAACTGCGGTCACTTCCTGTGCTTGTTCTCGTTCGTCCAAATCAGTCAATGGTAAATCGACTTCATTGGGCTCAGTGTCTTCATCGACCTTATGCGCCATCACCTCGGACGTCTCTGCCGGATCGAATTCTTCGGTCAAGGTAGGTCCCTGCGAAGTTTCCGAATCGGACAAAACAGCCTTGACTGGTTTGAGTTTGGCCAACTTGCGATACCGACGAATATTTTCGGTGCTGTAAAAGATGCTAATCACCACGGCAATTGAAACAAAGAGCAACAACATTCCGGGGACACCTATGTAGCTACTCAACTTGGCAGACCAAACTGCACCATGCTTTCCTCCCCACAAGATATAGCCATCACTGAGGAAGAGGTCCGTCACCCAACCCATCAGCAAAGAGACGAAGAGACAAAGGGCAATGGATAGGATGGTACGATTCACCAGATTGAGCCTAATCCGCGATCCTTCCACCTTATCAAATCCCATCAACTTGAGAGCCACAGAAGCCAAAAGAAAGAGGAGAAAAAAGCTCCCTAGACCGAATTGTTCGTTGATAAGCCAATGTGAGATATGAGCACCGGTTGCGGCGCAAAGGTTGTGTACAGGGGGAGCAACAATGGCCCCATCGGCACGGTCTACCCAACTGCCGGCAATAAAAGACTGATCCATTCCACCGGTGAAGAAGAACGAACAGCAGGCAAAGAAGCTATACAAAACAGAAAGCAACAAAAGGCAACCGAGAAGAAACCCCACAACCGCTCTGGTAGAATCCGGCCAGTGAAAGAACGATCCTTTCGTTCTTTGCTGCGTATCTTTTGTTCTATTTTTCGTTTTGCTCGTTTTCTTCGCGTTTGTGCTCCGTTTATCTGCCATATGTCACCGCCTTTTCAGGCTGTTTTTCTTGATTTACAGGGGAAAAGGCCATGGCTCGTGCCACACCCTCCATGCTATACAAAGGTACGATATTGAATTTGTACGACAAGCTAACTGTCGTTGCCGTTTGGTTGTAGAGCGACACCTTGCGAAAAGGAAGGCCCGCACCTCAATACATTTTCCTCTCACGCGTTGCAGCAAAAACTCTCTCAGGTCAGATTTTTAGCTCCGACGTGTCAGAGAAAAAGATGTGACACGTCATAATTCATCCGACATGGCTCGACATTCGGCCAAGCTTTCCGACCAGTGGTTACACAAGAGGGAACGGGGCTCTTGCATCTATCCTTAGCATTCGACAAAATGTCTCCACTAGAGAGTAACGATGATAGTAGGAAAGAACCATTTGCCCTCTTCCTATAAACGGATCTCTTTGAAAACAAAAAAGGCCGGTCTGTAGAAAAGCTCCACAGACCGGCCTCACTATGTCCAACCTAAGCATCCTTAGGCCTTCGCCTCTATTGCTTCCTTGGCTGTTTGCTTTACATCATCCGGCAAAGTCGTAAGCAGCTTGTTTTCGGCTTGAACCTTCTCGTAGTCGTCTTTATGCATCACCACAATCTTGTCGTAGCTGCGCAGGCTCGTACCAGCAGGGATCAAATGGCCACAGATCACATTTTCCTTCAGGCCTTCGAGTTCGTCGGACTTCCCGTTTATAGCAGCTTCGTTGAGCACCTTCGTCGTTTCTTGGAAAGACGCCGCACTCATGAAGCTCGTTGTCTGGAGAGCTGCACGCGTGATCCCTTGCAAGATCTGATTGGAAGTTGCAGGCCTGGCATCACGAGTCACCACAGGTCGAAGATCTCTACGCTTGAGCATCGAATTTTCATCTCGCAACTTGCGCAGCGTAACGATCTGCCCGGGCTTGAGATTCTGCGAGTCACCCGCATCTTCTACAATCTTCTTGTCCCAAACGCGATCGTTCTCCTCCATTACCTCCTGCTTGTCCGCAATCTGACGCTCGAGGAAGCGAGTATCTCCTGGATCAACGATTTCCACCTTGCGCATCATCTGACGCACAATCACTTCAAAGTGCTTGTCATTAATCTTCACACCCTGCAGGCGATACACATCCTGTACCTCATTGACTATATACTCTTGCACTGCAGTCGGCCCCTTGATGGCCAAAATGTCGGCCGGTGTCACAGCCCCGTCTGAGAGGGGTGTACCAGAGCGAACGAAGTCATTGCTCTGCACCAGGATCTGCTTGGAGAGTGGTACGAGGTATTTTTTCACTTCTCCCAACTTACTCGTCACAGTAATTTCTCGATTGCCTCGCTTGATGCGCCCAAACGTTACCTCGCCATCGATTTCGGAAACAACAGCCGGATTGCTCGGATTACGCGCTTCAAATAGCTCCGTCACACGAGGCAAACCTCCAGTGATGTCACCGGCTTTGCCTATCGCACGCGGGATCTTCACCAGGATTTCTCCGACTTTCACCTCCGCACCCGGATCCTTGACCACGTGAGCTCCAAGAGGCAAGTTGTATGTACGCTGAGGATTACCATTAGCATCAACCACCGTCACCGATGGAGCCTTGGTCTTATCTTTGGATTCGATCACGATCTTTTCGCGCAGACCGGTCGTTTCATCGGACTCAACCTTGTAGGTAAGATTCTCTTCAAAATTCTCAAACTCGAGTTTACCGTCGGACTCGGAAACAATAACGGCATTGAAAGGGTCCCACTCGAAGATTACATCGCCCTTCTTCACCGTATCACCTTCCTTCTTGTAGAGTTTGGCACCGTAGGGTACGTTGTGCGTAGCAAGAACAATTCCCGTATTGGGATCGACTTGACGCATTTCTGTCATTCGGCTCACGACAATTGCATGAGGCTTAACCGGATCAGCGACATCCACTGAGCGTAACTCCTCAAAATTGAGCAAAGCATCGTATTTTGAAGCTAGACTGTTCTCCGTGGCAACGTTGGAGGCAATACCCCCAACGTGGAATGTACGAAGGGTAAGCTGCGTACCAGGCTCTCCAATAGACTGGGCCGCTATCACTCCTACCACTTCACCTCGCTGCACCATCTTGTTGGTGGCCAAATTGCGACCATAGCACTTGGCACATACACCGTGCTTAGATTCGCAAGTAAGTACCGAACGGATCTCTACGGCCTCAATAGGGGAGTCTTGGATTAGTTGAGCCTCGCGCTCACGAATCTCTTGTCCCGAACGCACCAAGATCTCACCCGTGCTGGGATGAACGACATCGTGAACAGAGACACGACCGAGAATACGATCATAAAGAGACGCAACGACCTCCTCGTTTTTGCGCAACTCACTAGTAACCAAACCGCGCAGCGTACCACAGTCCTCCTCCGCTATAATCACATCATGCGATACATCCACCAAACGGCGTGTCAAATAACCAGCATCGGCCGTCTTAAGAGCCGTGTCGGCCAACCCCTTACGCGCACCGTGAGTAGAAATGAAGTACTCAAGTACCGAAAGCCCTTCCTTGAAGTTGGACAGAATAGGGTTTTCAATAATCTGACCTCCCTCTACCCCACTCTTTTGAGGCTTGGCCATCAACCCACGCATACCTGACAACTGACGGATCTGCTCCTTCGATCCACGAGCTCCGGAGTCCATCATCATGTAAACGGAATTAAAGCCATCGTTATCCTTGGCCAATTGGTCGATAAGAACGTTGGATAGCTTCGCATTGATATGCGTCCAAGTGTCAATGATCTGATTGTAGCGCTCGTTATTGGTGATGAAACCCATCGAGTAATTATTCATGGTCTCAGCCACCTTTTCATAGCCTTCCTCAATCAATTGTTCCTTTTCTTTTGGAATAATCACGTCTCCAAGATTGAACGAAAGCCCACCCTTGAACGCCATGTAATAGCCGAGATTTTTGATATCATCGAGGAATTGTGCCGTACGAGCTACACCACAAACCTTGATAACAAGACCAATGATGTCACGGAGAGCCTTTTTACCCAAAATTTCATTGATATAGCCAACTTCTTTCGGCACGAGCTCATTGACCATCAAACGGCCAACAGAGGTCTCAACCATACGGGTAACGGGGGCTCCATCTACTACATCATCAACATACACCTTGATCGGAGCGTGGAGATCAACTTTCCCACCATTGTACGCAATCGTTGCTTCCTCTGGACCATAGAATACCAAACCAGCTCCTTTGGCGTCAGCCCTAAGCTTGGTGATGTAATAAAGCCCCAACACCATGTCCTGAGAAGGCACTGTAATAGGAGCTCCATTGGCAGGATTCAAGATATTGTGGGATGCTAGCATCAGGATCTGAGCCTCCAAGACAGCTTCCGTACCAAGAGGCAAATGTACCGCCATCTGGTCTCCGTCAAAGTCCGCATTAAAAGCTGTACAAGAGAGAGGATGCAACTGAATAGCCTTTCCTTCAATCATCTTGGGTTGGAAAGCCTGGATACCGAGACGGTGAAGAGTAGGAGCACGGTTGAGCAATACGGGATGCCCCTTCATCACATTTTCCAAGATGTCCCAAATCTGAGAATCACGCTTCTCTATGATCTTCTTCGCGCTTTTAACCGTCTTGACAATGCCTCGCTCAAGGAGCTTGCGAATAATAAATGGCTTGTACAATTCGGCAGCCATATCTTTAGGCAAACCACACTCGTGCATCTTCAGCTCCGGCCCTACCACAATCACCGAACGGGCTGAATAATCAACTCGCTTACCTAACAGGTTTTGGCGGAAACGTCCTTGCTTTCCCTTCAAACTATCAGAGAGAGATTTGAGAGGTCTGTTGTTTTCGCCCTTGACGGCACTACTCTTTCGACTATTGTCGAAGAGGCTATCTACAGCCTCCTGAAGCATGCGCTTCTCATTGCGGAGAATAACCTCTGGAGCTTTGATCTCGATCAGACGCTTGAGACGATTGTTGCGAATAATTACTCGGCGATAAAGATCATTGAGATCCGATGTGGCAAATCGGCCCCCATCTAACGGCACGAGGGGGCGCAAATCAGGCGGAATCACCGGGATTACCTTCATGATCATCCACTCGGGCTTATTGATATTACGGGAGCTCCGGAAGCTCTCCACCACTTGTAAGCGCTTGAGAGCATCATTCTTGCGTTGCTGGGAATTACCATGATTGGCACTGTGGCGCAACTCATAAGACAATTCATCCAGATTAACCCGTTGTAGAAGATCATACACAGCCTCTGCCCCAATCTTTGCAATAAACTTGTTAGGGTCGTCATTGGACAGTTCCTTATTGGCTGGGGCACGTTTTTCTACCTCATCTAGGATATTGAGATACTCCTCCTCGGTAAGCGTATCCATCGCCTCCAAAGGCTTCTGCTCCTCTTCACTCTGGAAATGTGCTGCGATACCGGGCTGTATTACCACATATTTCTCATAATAAATGATCGCATCCAAGGTCTTAGTCGGCAAACCGAGCAAATAGCCAATTTTATTGGGGAGAGAACGGAAGTACCAAATATGAGCTACCGGCACCTCAAGCAGGATATGCCCCATTCGCTCACGCCGAACCTTTTTCTCCGTCACTTCTACTCCACAGCGGTCACAAACTATCCCACGATAACGGATACGTTTGTACTTACCACAGTGGCATTCAAAGTCCTTCACAGGTCCGAAAATACGCTCACAAAACAGGCCATCTCGCTCAGGTTTATATGTACGATAATTGATTGTTTCAGGTTTGAGAACTTCGCCGCAAGAATTCTCAAGAATCTCCTCGGGAGAGGCTAAAGAAACCGTAATACGAGAGAAATTGCTCTTTATTTTATTTTCTTTCTTGAAAGCCATATACCTTAATGTATTATGAGTACGCTTTGCTACCAAACAAGCCAATATTCAATTATACTCGCCAAGCAAAAGTGTTAGTCTAACCTGAAACTCAATCCCAATCCGCGTAATTCATGGAGAAGGACGTTGAGAGATTCCGGTATCCCGGGAGTTGGCATCGCATCCCCTTTTACAATTGCTTCATATGCCTTGGAACGACCGGCCACATCATCTGACTTAATCGTAAGAATCTCTTGTAGAATGTGCGAAGCACCAAAAGCCTCAAGAGCCCAAACTTCCATTTCTCCAAAGCGTTGACCACCAAACTTGGCCTTACCACCAAGAGGTTGCTGAGTAATAAGTGAATACGGGCCAATAGAACGAGCGTGCATCTTATCGTCAACCATGTGCCCCAACTTGAGGAAGTAAGTGACCCCAACGGTAGCTGGTTGATCAAACCGCTCACCGGTACCACCATCGTAAAGGTAGGTCTTCCCATTTCGCGGTAAACCAGCTTTATCAGTCCACTCATTGAGATCCTCAAGTGATGCTCCATCGAAAATAGGGGTAGCAAACTTCACGTCTAAGCGACGACCGGCCCATGCCAAGACAGCCTCAAAGATCTGCCCTAAGTTCATACGAGAGGGGACACCCAAGGGATTGAGACAAATATCCACAGGCGTCCCGTCAGCCATAAACGGCATATCTTCCTGACGCACAATCTTGGAAACAATCCCTTTATTGCCATGGCGACCCGCCATTTTATCCCCAACCTGGATCTTGCGCTTTTTTGCAATGTAGACCTTCGCCATCTGAACAATACCGATTGGCAGTTCATCACCTATCGTTTCATCTATCTTGCGACGCCTCAACTCAGCCTCAATCTCTTTCGATTTACGAATATAATTAACAGCTACAGCGTTGATCAGCTTGTTGGTGTGTTCATCATCAGTCCACCCAGCAAGTTGAACCAAATCGAAATCAATCGCTTCAAGATCCTTTTTGGTAAACTTAGATCCAGGCTTGATTACATCCACCTTGAGATAATCCTGTACACCAGCACAGGTACGCCCCTTGGTGAGGGTTACAAGCTTCTCTATCAACAACTGGCGAAGTTCAGCCTGACGCTTCTCATACACTGCATCAAGTTCTTCTCGAATCCCTTTCTCCTGGCTTCTCGGCTTTTTCTTGACAACCTTGGAGAAAAGCTTAGTGTCAATAACAACGCCCGAAAGAGACGGAGTAGCTTTAAGAGAAGCATCTTTCACATCTCCAGCCTTCTCCCCAAAAATAGCTCTTAGAAGTTTCTCCTCTGGGGTTGGATCAGATTCGCCCTTAGGTGTAATCTTGCCAATCAAAATATCTCCAGGTTTGATACGAGCCCCTACCCGCACAATACCACTGGCATCGAGATCCTTCGTAGCCTCCTCATTAACATTCGGGATATCACTAGTAAGTTCCTCAAAACCACGTTTGGTTTCGCGAACTTCCAACGTGTACTCGTCAACATGGACTGAGGTAAAGAAATCCTCTCGCACCATGCGCTCATTGAGGACAATGGCGTCCTCATAATTGTACCCTTTCCATGGCATATATGCCACCTGTACATTCCGACCTAGAGCCAATTCCCCCCCCTGAGTAGAGTATCCCTCAGTGAGGATCTGACCAGCCTTTACTCTATCCCCTTTCTTACAGATGGGGCGCAAGTCAATTGTTGTACTTTGGTTCGTCTTACGATATTTAGGTAGACTGTAAGTCACCGTTGAATCATCAAAACTAATGAAGGCCTCTTCCTCAGATCGATCATACTTGATCTTGATACAAGAAGCGTCCACAAATACAACCTCACCGCTACGCTCTGCCACAACTTGAGTACGCGAATCTTGTACCAATTGAGCCTCGATACCGGTCCCCACGATGGGAGCCTCTGGGCGCATTAAAGGAACAGCTTGGCGCATCATGTTGGATCCCATCAACGCTCGGTTGGCGTCATCGTGTTCAAGGAAAGGAATAAGAGACGCCGCAATAGAAGCGATCTGAGTTGGAGCTACGTCCATTAAATCCACATCTTGAGGAGGTACCACAGGGAAATCTGATCCATAGCGAGATTTCACCTGAGTTCGAATAAAACGACCATCATCATCCAACGGAGCATTCCCCTGGGCGACAGTCTTCTCCTCTTCTTCCTCTGCCGTATAGTAAGCCAGACCCGATTTGGAGAAATCAACTTTGCCATCCTTCACTTTGCGATAAGGAGTAGATATAAATCCAAGCTCATTTATTTTGGCGTAGACACAAAGAGAGGATATCAACCCAATATTGGGTCCTTCGGGAGTTTCAATGGGACAAAGACGGCCGTAATGAGTATAATGAACGTCGCGCACTTCAAATCCAGCACGCTCACGACTAAGCCCTCCAGGGCCAAGGGCAGAAAGCCTCCGTTTATGAGTTATTTCAGCCAGCGGGTTCGTTTGGTCCATGAACTGTGACAACGCATTCGTCCCGAAGAATGAATTGACCACAGAAGAAATAGTTTTGGCATTGACCAAATCTACAGGAGAAAAAACTTCATTATCTCTCACATTCATGCGGTCACGCACAGTGCGAGCCATACGGGCCAAACCTACTCCAAACTGATTATAGAGTTGTTCGCCTACAGTGCGAACACGCCTATTGGACAAGTGGTCAATATCATCTACAGAGGCCTTCGAGTTGACAAGTTCAATGAGATACTTAATAATCTCTCGAATATCCTCCTTCGTCAGAACTCGGACCTCCGGATCAATGTCCAAATTAAATTTATTGTTTATGCGATAACGGCCCACATCTCCCAAATCGTAGCGTTTCTCGGAGAAAAATAAGCTCGTAATCACATCTCGAGCACTTGCCTCATCGGCAGGATCCGAGTTACGCAACTGCTTGTAAATGTAGGACAAAGCCTCGTTTTCTGAATTACAAGGGTCCTTCTGCAAAGTATTGTATATTACGGAATAATCGATCGAATCATTATCCGCTTTGTGCAAAACGATAGTTTGAGCTCCAGAATCCAAAATGTCCTGCATATTGTCTTCATTAAGCTCGACCTCACGCTCAACTACGATGGAGACACGCTCCATGGAAACAACCTCTCCTGTGTCCTCATCGCTGAAATCGTCTACATAAGTTTTCGTAACACGAGCGGCCACTTTACGGCCGAAATTCTTCTTCAAGTTGGTCTTATTGACCTTTATCTCATCAGCCAGGCCAAATAGATCCAGTATATCCTTATCCGTCTCATAACCAATAGCACGCAACAAAGTCGTAACAGGAAGCTTCTTTTTACGATCAATGTATGCATACATCACATTGTTGATGTCGGTCGCGAATTCTATCCAAGAACCCTTGAACGGAATAATTCGAGCCGAGTACAACTTCGTACCGTTGGTGTGTACACTGGTAGCGAAGAAAACGCCCGGGGAACGGTGTAGCTGTGAGACAACAACGCGCTCTGCGCCATTGATCACGAACGTTCCAGACTCAGTCATGTAAGGTATTGGACCAAGAAAGACATCCTGTATCACAGTAGAGAAGTCTTCATGATCCGGATCCGTACAATAGAGTTTAAGCTTTGCCTTAAGGGGGACACTATACGTCAGCCCCCGACTGAGACACTCTTCTATAGAATACTTCGGAGGGTCTATATAATAATCTAGAAACTCTAAGACAAAGTTGTTCCGAGTATCTGTAATAGGGAAGTTCTCTGCAAAAACCTTATACAGGCCCTCCTTTTTTCTTCGCTCCGGAGGAGTATCAAGCTGTAAGAAGTCTCTAAACGACTTAAGCTGTATCTCAAGAAAGTCCGGAAATGGCAGTGGATTCTTGATCGAAGCAAAGTTCACTCTACTATTCTTATGCATGGACGCCATCTATGGTACGGGGCTAAATAAAATAAAGGGTTATTAGACACGAAAGGGTTAAGAACCTCTCAAGAGGTTCTTAACCGTATAAGCCTGGTCAGCAGGCCACAAAAGAGCTCTTACTTAAGCTCAACTTCTGCGCCAGCTTCTTCGAGAGCCTTCTTCAGAGCTTCTGCAGTAGCTTTGTCTACACCTTCTTTTACAGTAGAAGGAGCTCCATCTACCAAATCTTTAGCCTCCTTGAGACCAAGACCGCACTGCTCCTTAACGGCTTTAACAACCTGAAGTTTAGCACCACCCGGAGACTTCAAGACAACATCAAATGAGGTCTTCTCTTCCTCGGCAGCAGCGGCAACACCGGTAGCGGCAACCGCAACTGCGGCAGCTGCAGGCTCAATGCCGTATTCTTCCTTGAGGATAGTGGCGAGTTCGCTAACTTCTTTTACCGTAAGATTTACCAGTTGTTCAGCAATAGCTTTGATATCTGCCATTTTCGTATGATATTAAAAAGTTTTTATTCGAGTTTGTTTGTTGATTTATCGTTCTTCCAAGGTTTTCAAAACACCATGGATAGTTTGACCAGCCGACTGTAGAGAAGAAACAACGTTCTTGATCGGGGACTCCAGCAAAGAGATAACCTCTGCAATAAGTTCCTCACGACTCTTGATGGATACAAGAGCATCTAGATGTTCGGCCCCCACGTAAAACCCCTCCTGAGCATAGGCTCCTTTGAGAGCTGGCTTAGTCTGCTTTTTCTTGGGATCGGAAGTCAAATCTTTGATGATGCGAGCGGGAGCATTCGCGGTAGTGCAGAGCATCAACGCGGAATTACCCTTCAGCACAGCATCAAGCTGAGCAAACTCTTCACCCTTCGCATGCAAGGCAGAACGGAGGAGAGTATTCTTGACCATCATCAACTTAACCTCGCTCTTGAAACAAGCACGACGCAAGTTCATTGTAGCTTCGGCATTCAACCCCTCAATATCCACAATATAAAAATGCGGATACTCATTGAGGAGTTCTCCAAGCTTTTCTACTACTATACCTTTATCTTCCTTTTTCATAGATATGTACTCCTTTGTTATTGGGCATCAGAGACAGACTTTGTATCCACCTTGATACCGAGACTCATAGTGCTAGAGAGGAAGACACTCTTGATATAGGTTCCCTTGGCCGCGGAAGGCTTAAGCTTATTAAGTGTAGCCACAAATTCGCGAGCATTGTCACTAATCTGCTCTGCGGAGAATGACACCTTACCGATCGAAGTGTGAATAATGCCGGCCTTATCAACCTTGAAGTCGATCTTACCAGCTTTCACCTCACGAACAGCGTCAGCCACATCATTGGTCACCGTACCACTCTTGGGATTTGGCATCAAGCCTCTTGGACCAAGCACTCTACCGAGGGCACCAATCTTACCCATGATGGCCGGCATTGTGATGATCACATCAATATCCGTCCAACCACCTTTGATCTTGTCTATATACTCATCCAAGCCAACAAAGTCGGCACCGGCTGCCTTAGCCTCTTCCTCTTTGTCGGGTGTGCACAATACCAATACTCGTACCTGTTTGCCTGTACCATGGGGAAGCGTTACTACGCCACGCACCATCTGGTTGGCCTTTCGAGGATCCACTCCAAGGCGCACATCAATATCTACAGAGGCATCAAACTTGGTCGTAGTGATCTCCTTAACCAAAGCCGCAGCTTCTGCCAATGAATACGCCTTCCCTGCTTCAACCTTGCTGAGTGCCAACTTCTGATTTTTTGTCAGTTTTGCCATTTCGATCTAGGATTAGTTGTTTTCAGGGAAAGGACCCTTAACGGTAATACCCATACTGCGAGCCGTACCCGCCACCATCTTCATGGCAGACTCTACGGTAAAACAGTTGAGATCGACAAGCTTGTCTTCGGCTATTGCACGCACCTGCTCCCACGTAATTTGCGCAATCTTGCTACGGTTCGGTTGAGCCGACCCCGATTTCTTCTTGGTAATCTCCAAGAGCTGCACTGCTACAGGGGGTGTCTTTACAATAAAATCGAAAGACTTGTCCGCATAGTAAGTAATCACCACAGGCAATACCTTACCAGCCTTGTCTTGAGTTCTGGCATTGAATTGCTTGCAAAACTCCATTATATTGATGCCCTTCGCACCCAATGCAGGGCCTACGGGGGGAGAAGGATTTGCTGCCCCTCCCTTTATTTGCAATTTGATTTGTCCAGCAACTTCTTTAGCCATTGTACTTAAATTAATTGTGAAACACTCCTCAAGCAAGGAGTGAATTCGGATTGGGGAAAGAGAACTCGCAGCCCCTCTTGCGAGAGAACTACTCCTTCTCTACTTGTGAATAGTCCAGCTCCAGTGGAGTTTTTCGCCCGAAAATCTTCACCATCACCTTGAGCCGTTTCTTTTCAGGATTTACCTCTTCAACGGAAGCAGAAAAGCCATCGAACGCACCGGAAATCACTTTAACGGTCTCCCCTACCACGTAATCGATCTCGTAAGCAATTTCAGAATCGTCAAACATATCAGCTGTACCAAGCATCTGATTGACCTCCGATTCCCTGAGAGGGACCGGATTCTTCCCATCACCCAAAAAACCTATCACGTTCGGGATATTACGCAGTGTATGACTCACCTCACCAACCAAGTTAGCCTCAATGAGTACATAACCAGACAGCAAAGGGCGCTCAATAAGCACCTTCTTTCCCGCCCGCTGCGTCATCACTTTCTCTGTGGGGATCACCACCCGATCCACATACATCCCGAGGCTGGAGTTGCGTTTCTCCGCCTCAATGTACTGCTTCACCTGATTTTCCTTGCCACTGATGGCTCGAAGCACGTAAAACCTTTTGTTATCATTCATCACCGACATCGCGCCACGATCAGACCACAAGTCTCTTATAGACCTGCATCATCAACTCATTAAACACCGTATCGACAAGGAAGATAAAGAGGGCAATGATGATGGAAGCTATCATCACCACCACAGCACTATTGGTAAGCTCAGCCCGAGTGGGCCAAGACACCTTATGCGCCAACTCTGCATAAGAGCCCTTAAAATAAGCTCCCATCTTGTTGAATACACTCATCGTATAATCATTTTATTGCACGGGTTGAGAGACTCGAACTCCCGACACCTGGTTTTGGAGACCAGTGCTCTACCAACTGAGCTAAACCCGTAAAGGAGCAGATAACAAGGAGGGTGCAGTACACCAAGGAGCCACACCCTCCTGTCTCATCTGTCGCCTATTTTATCTCTCGGCACCCTTTCTCCACAGAAGAGAGAAAGAGCACTCCCGAGCATTACTCACCAAGAGCCGTAATCTGACCAGCACCTACCGTACGACCACCTTCACGGATAGCGAAGCGAAGACCTACGTTACATGCTACCGGGTAGATAAGTTCTACGTTGATCGTAACGTTATCACCAGGCATCACCATTTCTACTCCTTCGGGAAGAGTAATCTCACCGGTCACGTCGAGCGTGCGGATATAGAATTGAGGACGATACTTATTATGGAAAGGAGTGTGGCGACCACCTTCTTCTTTCTTCAAGATATACACCTCGGCCTTGAAACTCTTATGCGGAGTAATAGTACCTGGGTGGGTGATTACCATACCACGCTTGATCTCATCTTTTTCGATACCACGAAGCAAGAGACCTACGTTATCACCAGCTTCACCCTCATCGAGGATCTTGCGGAACATTTCCACGCCAGTAACAACGGACTTCATACCTTCAGCACCAAGGCCAATGATCTGTACTTCATCACCAGTCTTCACGACACCAGTCTCAATACGACCAGTAGCTACAGTGCCACGACCAGTGATTGAGAACACGTCCTCAACTGGCATCAAGAAAGGTTTATCCTTTTCACGCTCAGGCAGAGGAATCCATTCATCAACGGCTGCCATCAACTCCATCACCTTTTCTTCCCACTTAGCATCACCATTGAGGGCACCAAGAGCAGAGCCACGGATGATAGGCGTATTATCGCCATCGAAGTTATAGAAAGAGAGAAGCTCACGCATATCCATTTCAACAAGCTCAAGCATCTCTTCATCGTCTACCATATCGCACTTGTTCATAAACACAACAAGTTTCGGCACATTCACCTGACGAGCCAAGAGGATATGTTCACGAGTCTGAGGCATAGGACCATCCGTTGCAGCAACTACGATGATAGCACCATCCATCTGAGCAGCACCCGTTACCATGTTCTTCACATAGTCGGCGTGACCCGGACAGTCTACGTGAGCATAGTGACGATTTGCAGTTTCATACTCTACGTGTGAAGTATTGATCGTAATACCTCTCTCCTTTTCCTCAGGAGCGTTGTCGATAGAGTCGAACGAACGGAGCTCAGACAAGCCCTTCTTGGCAAGCACCGTGGTGATCGCTGCCGTAAGAGTCGTCTTACCGTGGTCGACGTGACCGATCGTACCAATGTTTACGTGTGGTTTCGATCTGTTGAAATGTTCTTTTGCCATAACCTATTATTCTTTTCTGATTAAGTTGTGTTTATTACGCTAACCACAAATTCGAGCCGATGCCGGGATTTGAACCCGGGACCTCTTCCTTACCAAGGAAGTGCTCTACCCCTGAGCTACATTGGCAACTTCAATATCACGTCCTACTCGCTCCTCTTCAAGGAACTCCACAAGCGCGGTGGGCAGTGATGGATTCGAACCACCGAAGGCGTAAGCCAGCTGAGTTACAGTCAGCCCCATTTGGCCACTCTGGTAACTGCCCTTCGGACAACAATTCCTCGCATCAACGCCTGAGCCGGAACAATTATCGGCTGCAAATTTAGTAAGTTTTCTTATTCCACCAAATATACCGGAAGATTTTCACTCCCCCGTCAGGATCCTGCCCCACCCTTCTTCTCGATGCAGAATTTACCCTCTATTGAGGTAAGATATGTCGGCCTTCGCTCCCCCTCATTTCTGCTCCTGAAAGAACAACACTTTCTTCTCCACAAAACTCCCCGTCTCATAGCTCGATCGAAAAGCCACCAAGGACTCGTGTCGGGCAAGAGACGGGGAGACAACTCTACATTATCACTTACTCTTTTGCTTCTCTATCTGTTTCTTGATTGCATCAATACAGTCGTCCACAGCAGCCTCGAAGCTATCTGATGTTTTCTGCGCAAACAACTCATTTCCCTTGATTGGAATACGAATCGAGGCATTCTTATTGTCGGCTGTTTCCGGCTTCACAACCTTGAGTACAACTTCGGCCTGATCAGCATCCTCTACAAATCTCCCGAGCTTAGTCAGTTTCTTCTCGATAAACTCCTTCAACTGGTCAGTTGCTTCGAAGTGCAGGGCTTGAATTCTTACGTTCATGTCTTTTGTTTTTTGAGCTCTTGGATGAGCGTTGTACATCTGCTTGAGTTGCTCAAAAGTGCTATGTGTATAGACGACAGTCGTACTGAGGCTTTCATGTCCGAGCAATTCCTTTACTGCTAATAAATCAGCACCTTCGCCAAGCATTGCCGTAGCGAAAGAATGCCTCAAGACGTGCGGTCCTCGACGAGACAGATGAGGCAGATGCTCCAGCGAACGCCTCACAATGCCGTAGACATCATAGACCTTGAGTGGACTCCCATCCAAAGATACAAAAAAAGTATCCGCACTCGCAATAGTTCTCCCCCTAAGCTCGCGCCACTGATCGATCAGATCCCCCAGACGTTTGCCAAAGGGCACAATGCGTTCCTTATTACGCTTCCCCAAGACCTTCAGACGACGCCCAGCCGTATCCACATCCCTGTCCTTGAGATTCGTGACCTCGGATCGTCTTAAACCTGTCTGGTAAAGTAACTCAATCAACAAGTGATCGCGCAGTTCGCTGAAATCGGTCGCGTCGTACGGCCTGGATAGGATCGCCTCCATCTCGCTCGAGGGAACAAAGGCGGGCAACGGCTTTTCTTTTTTTGGCCCCTTAAGGTAACGAATAGGACTGCTCTCGATAAACCCGATCCGCTGCATGTAGAGATAGAACGATTTGAGCGAAGAGAGTTTACGACGAATGGAGCCAGCAGCCAAGCCTCGCCCCATCTCGCGTGCGAGGAACGACCGTACCCTGTCTTTATCTCTCTCACTAAGCTCCAACGAGCTACCCTCCCCTGCCTCGTAAAGAAAGCGACGATAATCATCAACATCCGACAGATAGGCAGCCAACGTGAAAGGAGATACGTTACACTCATACCGGAGATAACGCTCGTATCGCTCCACAAGTGGCGCAAATGGCCAATCATCTCGAAACGAACCCTTTTGGGATAGAGGCGAAGATTTTTGCATCACTCGAAAATTCTGTATCGTAATCTGACCGAACACAAGAGCAGCCAAGGAAGAGGATCTACCTGCTCCTTTCAAACAGCATGACGAATATAGGCATATCTCCGTTAGCAGACCATAATACTTGACTTAGCATCCCGACCTTTCTTGTTTGGAAATGCGATTCTCCTCCTGGGGATTCGGGTATTGTATAATCAAGCGTCAGAGCAAAAAATTCCACGGGTCGAAACAAAATCTCCGACACGTCGGAAAATTTTCTTTGACGCGTCGGAGATTTTGTTGCTTCCCGTACCCTTTCCTTATCCTTTTCCAATTAGAGAGCAGATCTCTATGCCCTGGAAGCCTACTGATACTCCAACGAGGCGAAACACTGTGAAACCATGCGGTTGAAGAGATCTCGCTCCGACAAACACTCCCATGAAAAATCTCGACATACAGAATCACAAAAATAAAAACAAGCTCCCGATCGAAGATGGCCGGCAGCTTGCTCAGCTCTCCTCAAAGGCTATGCTTCGGGGGATTCGTCCCTGCCTTATCTATCCAAGTGAGTCCACATCAGCCTGTTCGGCTTCGCTATCGAGCGGTTCTCGTTGAGGCAAACGTTTGCTTGGAGCAACCCCTAAACCTACCAAATGGTCGAACTGGCGACACAGATTATCTCGTCCCTGCGAGAAACGCTTGCGCGTCTCCTGCATTTGCTTTCGGGCAGAATCGATACCAGATTCGGCCTTAGTAAAAGCCTCGTCTACCAGTACCAATTTATCGTACATCTTGGCCACTCGATCCATGATTTCCCTCACATTCTGCTGCTGCTTATGCATCACCCACAGATCCGACACGATCTTCAGCACCGGGATAAGCTCCAGAGGGCCAACCAGGATTATCTGTTTTCGGTATGCCTCCTCCCACAAACTATTGTCACTACCAAGTGCCGCATGCAGAGCAGCCTCGATGGGGACAAACAAGAGACAGAAATCGGGAATTTCATCTGGGGTACTCTGCTTGAGATAGCGTACGTATTCTTTGTCGGACAACTCTCTGATGTGTTTCCTTAGGCTAGCTACGTGTTCCTTGAGTTCCCTCTCAGCCTGCTCGGCAGTATCCGCCTCATAGTAACGGCTGTAGGCTGTGAGTGAAACCTTGCTATCAATCACTATTTGACGACCTTGCGGCAGAGAAAGGACCACATCCGGACGCATACTTCTCTCTCCTTTATCAGATCGGATCAACCGACCGTCTTGGGAGCGTATCGTCACCTGCTCCTCGTAGAAAAGGTGCTTGTCCATGCCGTTGGCTTCAAGCAGTCTCGACAAGACAGCTTCCCCCCAGTCACCCTGTACCTTACTGTTTCCTTTCATTGCCTTGGCCAGTTCAGCAGCTTCTCGCCCTACCTTACCAGTCTGCTCGACCAGCATACGTATCTGCTCACCTATCTGGATCCGGCTCTGCTGCTGCTCCTTATCAGCCTTTTGCAGCTCCTGCCGATAATTTTGCAGCTCTGTCTGCAAAGGTGACAGGAGTTGCTTGAGACCGGCCTCTTGATGCTCAGCTATTTTTTGTCGGCTCTCGTCCAACAGACGATGGCTAAGCAATTCAAACTGCTGTTGCAGTTCTTGCCCAATCTGAGACGACTGCTCCCGAGCCTCTGCCAATTCCCTCGCAATATGTTCGCAATCGGTTCTCGTCCTTGTCAGCTCCTTCTCAGCTTCGATACGCCGATCTGTTTCGTTTGCAATCCGCTCCTCTCTGTCGCTGAGATTTGTACGGAGCTGGGCAATTGTCTCCTCCTGTTGCTGCACCCTCGCATTAAGTAAGTATTCGCAACGCTTAGCCCGAAGGAAACTCCACAAAGCGAAGCCGATAGCTACGAACAACAGGACCGCAAACAGGATTATCGTAGTCATGCGTTTGTCTCTGGCTGGTGCAGTTTGTCCACAATAAGGGCAATAGCCCCGTCTCCCGTTACATTGCAAGCCGTACCAAAGGAGTCCATCGTGATGTAGAGAGCTATCATAAGCCCCAAATCTGTCTCTGAGAATCCGAGAATCGACTGCAAAATTGCCAAAGCGGCCATGATCGCTCCTCCCGGAACTCCCGGAGCTGCAATCATTGTGACACCAAGCATTAAAATAAATCCGAGGAATAGGCTGAAGTCGAACGGCATCCCCTGCATCATCATCAAGGCAACAGCACAAGCCACAATCTTGAGGGTGGACCCCGAAAGATGGATCGTAGCCAAAAGGGGGATGGTAAAGCCGGAAACCTCGCAACTTACACCGTTGAGCCGGGCTTGCTTAAGCGTTACCGGTATGGTAGCGGCGGAACTTTGCGTGCCAAGAGCCGTAGCATAAGCCGGGAGCATGCGCAACAACAAGGGGAAAGGATTGCGCCGCACGATAATCCCCGCAATGCTATATTGAATAAGGAGCAGCAAAATATGTAGGATGAAGATCACGCCAATGATCTTAAGGAAGACTTGTATCACCGAGTAGACTTGCCCTGCGTGCGTCATATTCAAGAAAATACCGAAAATATAGATCGGCAACAGGGGAATGACAGCCGAGGAGATGAGCTTGGTAATGATCTCTTCAAACTCCGTCGCGACCTCCATCAGCACCCGACTCTTGACCTGCGCCATGCCTAAGCCCAAGATAAAAGCCAGAATCAAGGCCGTCATCACTCCCATGAGTGGTGTCATCTCAATAGAAAAGAAGGGAGCAAGCGCATTGCCCTCCTCTCCCAAGGTAGACATCGATGCCCCATCAATCAAATACGGAAAGATCAGGGCCGAACTGCTATAGGAAAGGATGCCCGAGAAAACGGTGAAACCATAAGCCAAGGCTACCGTTATGAGCAAAAGCCTCTTCGCAGCCCCTCCCATGCGTCCTATGGCAGCGGTAACCAAACCTAAGATGATCAGAGGGATCACAAAGCCGAGGAAATTACCAAATATCGAATTGAAGGTGAGAAAAACTCGTACAAAGCCCGAAGGAGCAACCAACCCGATCACAATACCGAGAGCAATGGCGATGAAGATTCGCCACAAAAGGCCAATGCGTATCTTTTTCATAACCACAAAAGTAAAGCCTTTGTGCCGAATAGTCCGCCAAATTCCCTTTCCCTCATAATCCCCCGTTGGAGAACAACAAAGATAGATCTACCCAACTACTGCAGCGACTGAGGACAGATATTCACTTTTGATCTTGAGAAACGATGGGCCAGAAATAGTCCCTTAACGAACAAGGATCAACTTGATACCCCGAGCAAGATCCACAAGCTTTATCCACCCTCATGTATTCAATTAGACAGAGTTCGGTCTAAGACTTTTTCGCCTTGATCAAAGCGGCAAAACGCGCAAAGAATATGGTTTGTAGCTTTTGCTTGACTTCCTCCATATCTACCGGATGCCCAACCTCGGAGGAAATGGAACAAACTCCTCGGTCCGTAAAGCCACAAGGGTTGATCAGATTAAAATAAGAGAGATCTGTATTCACGTTAAGGGCAAAACCATGCATCACAACATAGCGCGAAGCCCGTACACCGATCGCACAAATCTTGCGTGCCGCAGCCGAGGCTGAAGCACTCACCCATACGCCCGTGGCACCACTGATACGTTGCCCCTCAATACCATAGCCTCGCAGCAACTCAATGATACAGCTCTCAATAAGTTCAACGTAGGACTTGATACCAATACCGAAAGTTTCGAGATCGAAGATCGGATAACCGGTAATCTGTCCGGGGCCATGGTAGGTGATATCCCCTCCACGGGCAATGTGGTGTAAACGGATACCTTGAGATCTAAGCCTATTCTCGGAAACAAGTAGGTTCGTTTCATCACCGTGCCGACCAATCGTAAGTACTGGCTCATGCTCACAAAACATCAAGACAGAGTGAGTGGGATTGCCCTCCATCTTATCTCGTATGATCCTATCAAATATTTCCTGTTGCATCGAGAGGGCTTCCTCGTAAGGAGTCTCGGCACAATCCGCGTACCGAAAGGGAGCCTCGTGATGATGGAGCGTCAGTTGGTCATAAGCAGGTTGCACACCGAAAGGGAGTTCTTTTACCAAATCTTCAAAGGGGGGAGCGTGGTGAGATAAGTGGGTAATGTAGGTCTGCGGTCTCCCCAGCTGTGCTACAATCTGTAAGGCCTCATCTATGGTCTGATGAGTAGGGTGTGGTTTGTACCTCAAACCGTTGATAAAAAGCATCTGCAAGCCCTGCAAATGTTTGAGGGATACAGGAGAAACGGTCTTTAGGTCCGTGACATACGCCAAATCCTCTATCCGAAATCCGAGTATCGGCAACCTCCCGTGCATGACTCGTATGGGTAAAACCTCTGTATCCGCCACAACAAAAGGCGTAGCTGGGCTGATGGGTATCAATTCAAGCTTAGGTGATCCCGGATATGGGTGCTCCCGAAAATAATAGTGTAACCGCTCTCTGATAGCAGAGAGTACGCGCTCCTCTGCGTAGATGGGGACCGGCCTATCCCAGGAGATCGTGCGAAGATCATCCAATCCCCCAATGTGGTCATAATGCTCATGCGTAAGAAGAATGGCATCGAGCCGATCAATCCCTGCACGGATCGCTTGCTGACGAAAGTCGGGACCACAGTCGATGAGAATCCGCTTACCTTGCTCGGTAATGTAAAGCAGCGAACTCCTCAAACGCTTATCCCTCGTATCGACACTGCTACAGACCTCGCAGTGACACCCAACTTCAGGCACACCAGTACTGGTACCCGAACCTAATACTATGATCTGTGGCATGAGAGAGGAAGATGTATCTCAGGAAACATAATTGACCTCAGGTACAAGGTCTACACCATAGAGGTCTCTTACCTTTTGCTGTACATAAGCAGCCAATCGGCCAATATCGCTACCGGTGGCTCCTCCATAGTTACAAAGCACAAGTGGTTGCTTGTGCCACACTCCGGCCGCTCCGTCTCGATAGCCTTTGAGCCCTGCTTGATCAATCAACCAAGCAGCAGACAGTTTGTATCGACCGTCCGGGAGGACATGGCTATTGATATCAGGAGCCATGGCTCTCAACCGCTCCATCTCAGTGGCCGAGACGATAGGATTCATGAAAAAACTACCAGCACTGCCTACCTCTTCGGTTGCAGGTAATTTATCTCGACGAATGCTCACAACAGCTTCTCTCAGTTCTTGCGCAGAGGGGAGCGAATCAAAACGGTTAGCCAGATCCTTGTAAGTAAGACACGGGGCAAACTCCCGAGAAAGCTTGAAACGGACCCTGTAGATGACCCACTCGCTCATATCCGGTTCTTTGAACAGGCTGTACCGATAGCCATAGCGAAGCTCATCAACTGTAAAAGTCCTACTCATACCAGATTGCATGTCAAAGGCCTGCACCCACTCTATGAGTGAAGATACCTCCACTCCATAAGCCCCAATATTCTGCCGAGCTGCAGCACCGACCGTTCCAGGGATCATGGCCAAATTCTCTGTGCCATAATAGCCACGCTCTGTGCAAAAGCGAGAAAACTCATCCCAGCAAAGTCCACCCTCAACTTCCACGTAGACAGTCCTAGGGTCGTGAGAGGTTCGTAACTCGACCCCCTTCATCCCAGATATAAGTACAATGCCATGGAAATTGGCGAGGAAAAGCAAATTGCTCCCCTCGCCAATAAACAATGTCTTGCTTTCGCTTACAAACTCATCCCTCTGCAGAAGCTCCAAATCCTGGAGACTGTCATATCGAACAAGGAAAGAGCAACTGGCATCAATGCCAAAGGTGTTGAGTTTTCGTAGCGACTGATCTTGTCGTATCTCCATCAATTAGTTTTCTCAAGAAGCCATGCGTCTTGAAAGTTAGGTGCATACCGAGCTTTGATAGCGTCTCTGCTTGAAGCAGCCTCCTCGCGAGAGTCGAAGCTAGAAACAATCACGCGCAACATTCCTTGCTCGTTGGTTGCCAGTACAGGTCTGTACCCATCGGCCTGCATACGTTCCTTGAGGCTGCGAGCATTGGTATGGTTCTGGAAACTGCCTACCACCACGCTGTAACGTTTGAGGTTGCCAGCATCCTCGCCTTCCATGACAGATAGGTTTTCTTTTCTCACGATCACTTGCCTCTCAACAGGTTTGGATACTTCCATTTCCATCGGGGCATTGCCCTGATTGCTCACTATCTCACGCTGCTTGGCTGCTTCATAAGCCTGACGGTAAGCACTCTGCTTGGGCTTGCAAGACGTAAACGCGGAGAGTAAAGCCAAACCCGCCGCTATCACAATTACTTTCTTCATCTGTGCATTCGTTTGATTGGTTACATACTAACTATCTGAGGCAAAGGTAACAATAAATGCCAGCCAAGATACACCCACCGAAAGCTTGTATCAACAAACCGCTACTAAGCCCCAGTCGCACTTACCCCTAAACAAAGAAAAAGCACGTTCCGAGCTCTCCCAAAAGCCTCGGCATCATCCTCTTCTCCTCATTTCTGTATCATCAAACAGGATGACATACGCAATCAATCAAGCTTTCCTCTCCGCTATTTCCGAAAAAGATGCTTAAACTCATCTGCGTAGAGCCTTGAAAAACCCTGGCGATTGCCAATAGCCTTGCCCACGACAAGCATTGTAGTAAGGGTAAGACCGTTGCCCCTAACGATTTCGGCCAATTGATCGAGCCGTCCTCGGTATATACGTTCGTCCGGCCAGGTGAGCTTGTAACAAGCGGCTACGGGGGTGTCGGGAGGATAACAACACAAGAGTTCCCGCTCTACCTCCTCCACAATGCCAGCCGAAAGGAAAATACACATTGTGCTTTGCGAGCGCGCCAACAAATGAAGTTTCTCTCGCTCGGGCATAGGCGTCCGTCCCTCTCCGCGAGTGAGGATAATAGTCTGAACTTCCTCTGGGATCGTAAATTGAGACCTAAGGGCTGCAGCCGCAGCTTGGAAGCTGGAGATCCCAGGAGTGATGTGGTAACTCAACCCATAATGATCGAAGTAGGCCATTTGCTCCTGAATAGCCCCATAAATACATGGATCCCCTGTGTGCAGTCGCACGATCAAGTGCCCACGCTTGTAGTGTTCGTACATGATCTCAAACTGCTCCTCCAAATTCAAATTGGCTGAGCTACGCACCACACAACCGGCCTTGGCGCACTCAGTCAAAGCGATAGGCACGAGGCTACCGGCATACAGGATAAGATCGGCACGCTCAAGGAATTGTCTTCCTCGGACAGACACCAAATCGGGATCACCCGGGCCTGCCCCCACAATCTCTATGTGCCCTTGTCGCCTCATGGCCAAGTCATCGGCCAAAGCATAGGTGAAGTGGCTTCTTTCGCTTAGTACACCTTTTTGCTTCTCTATCAAGAGTTGTCCTCGCCCGGCCTTGAGTGCACAAGCTTCGCTCACGCTATCCACCCCTGTTACGTCTTTCACCTTTCCAGAAGGGTTCGACACGGAGATATCAGCAAGTTCTTCGGACGAAAAAATCTGTTTTCGGCTCCCGGCAAACTTCTCCAATAGGGTGTTCAGCAAAGGCTCATCCTGCTTAAGCGTAATAGTATTAACGGTAGCAACCGAGAGAGGAGAATAGCCGGCCTGGTGTATAGCCAAAGCAATGTGATCTGCAATACCGTCCGGCACAGCCTGCTGTCGGCATCCGAAGCCCAAGTGCAAACATCTCGGGCGCAATACAATCGCCGGTCTATCGGCTGGTAATTGCAGCAGCTTGTGACTGACAGCTATGATCAGATCGCAAGATTCTTTCGACCAATCTATCTCTCCACTCCTTACAGTCACATGTGGAGGAGCAGTACGTTCCAAATAGTCTGTACCTCGGTCTCTCACGTCCAGATAAAGCACGGTTGGCCGACAAGAGACAAAGAGAGAAACGGCTCGGTTAAGCGATTGGCGTTCGATGGGCTCCATCCGCCACCCCATACAGCGATCAAGTGTGTCCAAAGGCCAAAGATCGTCCACATCACTCTTGGTTGTCAAGACGGGGAAGCCTCCCAGTATGCCGGCAATACGCTTGGCTAAATCATTGGCTCCTCCCACATGGCCGGAGAGAAGAGGAATCACCGACTTTCCGAGGTGATCTACGGCAATAACGGCGGGATCTGTATGTTTATCCTCAACCAAATGTGCGATATGCCTGATTGTGATGCCGGTAGCTCCCAAATAGATAAGAGCCGAACGTCCCTTCCAAAGACGAGCTAGCATGTCGGACTTGATATCTCTATAGGGCAATACCTCCGCTTCTGGCTGCAACTCGCCGAGGAGCGTGTTAGCAACAGCCTGAGCTGATTCGCTCACATATATAATAGTGTATTTGATCATCTGTACTTTCTTGTCAGTCAGTGAGAGCATTACACAAGTCTCTCGGCCTGCATGATTTCTATTGGATTGTGCGCATCGACACAAATACGGCGAACGGATCCCAGTCTTAAGGCTGCCCGTTTGCAACCATTCTCAAAAGCTAATCGGCTCTCGGCAGAAACTGAGTTGAAAACCAGCACTCCTCCCTCCTGTAGATATGGTGCTATACGCACAATCATATCGCTCAATCGACCACCATGTCCTCCAACAAACACAGCATCTGGGGGTTGGATTTCTTTCAGATCTACATCGAAAAAGTCTCCTATATGCGTCTGAATGCCCGGGCAGGCAAATCGACAACTATTCTCTTGCATAAGCTGGCGTCCCTCCTCTCGGATCTCAAAGCCAATGACCTCTGTTCGAGGGCTAAGCAATTTAGCTTCAATCGAAACACTACCCGTACAAAAACCTATATCCCACATGCAAGACCGACCGGGAAGGCCAAGGGTTGCCAATGTCGCCATGCGGATAGGCATCTTGGTGATCATCTTGGCTCGGCCATTGAGTAAAGCGAAGTCAGCCTCATCGATGCCGAAGTAGCGAGGCTTGGTCTTGTCTGCACGCAACAAAACCACATTGGGCTGCTGTGCTTCGTATCGGACGGCCTCTTCCAAACTCATGTTGTGAATCCGCTCTTTGTTTCGATTGCCCAGCAGCTCTCCGACAGTCATGCTGTATTCATCCAAACCATATGCAAGCAGTCGCTCAGCAATGGCCGATGGTGTATGCTTGCGGTCAGTGAGGATACCGATCTTCTTTTCTCTCTCAATAAGTGCAATATCCAGCCCCATCCAGGGACGACCGGTGAGCGAGACTGCACGCATATCTTCGTAAGGCATTGAGAGACGATGTGCCAACATCTGCAAGGAGTTAAACGAAGGATAGACGGAGATCTCGGCATCTGGGAACTCTCTGAGCAAAGTGCCGGCATAGCCAAAAAACAAAGGGTCGGCAGAAGCAAAGATGAGAACATCTCGATGTAGACGATATTGGGCAAAGACATCGGCAAGAGGAATTGCCACATTGATCCACTGGTAATTCTCGGGTAGATAACGCTCCATAATACCACGGTGACGAAGTCCTCCGCTGAAGACTTTAGCTTCGGAAATGAGCTGCAAAATCTCGGGCGTAAATGCAGGTTCAGCTTGATCGGATATACCTATCACAACGAAGCGGTTCGTGGCAGTAGTCATGGTACTACACGAGGGAGAAAGAGCATTTGTCGCATCGGATTGCGATGCCATGACATTCGGTTGATCCATAGGGACAAAGGTAGATATTTCCGCTATCTCCTTGAGCTTTTCCTGTGACGCATTCCTCCGCTACGATACTACAAAAAGGAGTGGCCAAGAAAGAGAAAATCGGATAGTCGACCCCACACAACCAAACGACGAACACGAAGCGAGGCGGGGAGCATTGATTACTCCCCGCCTCGCCCATCGACTTTCCTACCCGAGATTATTGAAAGGCAGAAGACAGTACGAAAACCATCTCAGTCTCATCGGACTGCTTACCATCTTTTTCGAGAGGAAGTGGCGAAGCCTCATACTTTCTCAGCTTGCCATCCTTCGTCCCTTTGATAAAAACAGAGAGAGGTTTCACGGCTACTTCACCCTCCATCTGGTAGAGGATGGTGAACTCAACAAAAAACTGTCGCTCATTCGTCATCTGGTTTAACACATAAGATTTGTAGCGTACCGGCAGTTGCCAATGTTCTCCAACACCTTTGCCAAAATATCCCCGAGGAAAAGTGTGCGTTAGCTGCATCACATTCAAACTGGGGAATAGCTTAATAGGCTCTACGAAAACAGTCTCGCCGGTATCTTCCGATTCGACCGTAATCAAATCCGGCTCGTTATTAAAGAGTCTACAAATCAATACTTCCTTGGAAGGATCGAAATCGTCATGAGTCGTAGGACGGTTCATGGGATCCATAAACGTCATCACACACCGAAATTTACCCGCATCTTGAGAAGATGGTGTCTGAGTTACATACGGCTCGTCTTTCTTGGAACAAGCAACAAGGGAAACGATCAAACTTCCTACAAAGAGAGCCCGAATAACATGAGTCTTCATACCTCTATTTACTTTAAGTGTTAGTTGTGCCGAATCCCCAGAAGAGGGGAACAACTCAGCGCACGGCAAATGTACAAAAAAACACACACCTATACAAGTTTCACCATAATTGCATAGCTAAGTTTTTTCGCCACTTACATAGCTTAACTTCGACGATTGCAAATTGCAACTGCCATCGAAAAAGTCGAGCATTTCACTCTGATCGAAAAAGCTCCTATTCAGATTGCTTTGTCAATCGGGACTCAAGAGGGCAAATTTTCTCTCCCGTGACAGCGCATATTCTTTCCTGTCACAGCAAAAAATCTGACGGGAGAGAATTTTCGCTCCCTCCCATGAGGATTTCGCACCCCTCTTAGGGCTGCTCTTTTTCTCGGTCTCGTTTTTGTCGCCCGAATTCATCCGAGCAAAACTCAATCGAA
Organism: Porphyromonas sp.; assembly: GCA_034181285.1. Lineage (GTDB taxonomy): Bacteria > Bacteroidota > Bacteroidia > Bacteroidales > Porphyromonadaceae > Porphyromonas. The sequence continues at coordinate 95,674 of JAXFND010000011.1, forward strand.
CAATGCTTGGTCATTATATCCGGAACATATAAATTTGGGGAGCGGAAATCATACGAAGTACTGATTGCATCTAAAGATCGACCGAGCTAATGCAAAACATGGCTGAGCGCCCCCTATTCTACGCACCAGATATAGCTGCAGAGACTCGCCTGCCCGAGAGTGAGGCAACTCACTGCACGCGGGTATTGCGTCTTGGGGTAGGAGATGAGATTGATGTGACCGATGGTGATGGGCATATCTACCGCTGTCGCATCGAGAGTCTTGGCAAGAAGCTCGGCTGCGGCTTGACAATCCTCGACAAAGAAGATCGCCCGCCTCATTGGGCCAAAAGCGTCACGGTGGCTATCGCTCCAACCAAGAACATCGACCGGATGGAATGGATGACAGAGAAGCTCGTCGAGATAGGTATCGATCGTATCGTATTCGTGCGTACAATGCGTTCGGAGCGCAAGTCGCTGCGCATGGATCGAATAGAGCGTGTAGCGATAAGTGCTATGAAACAGTCTCTCAAGAGCGTATTGCCAGAGCTGATTACAGATCTCAGTTTCACCGATTTTGTCGCCGAGCAATCTCGTGCCGAGGACTGCTGCAAACTGATTGCCCACTGTGCCTCCGACCTTGCCCTCGGAGAGCGGAAGGAAGCCCAAGACTGGTACGAGAGGCTATCAGATGCCACAATCCTTATCGGTCCGGAGGGCGACTTTACCTCTGAAGAAATCTTATTGGCCCAGAAAGTGGGATTTCGCCCTCTCAGTCTGGGACTTTCGCGTCTACGCACGGAGACGGCAGCCGTCTTCGCTCTCTCTTGCATTCGGCTGCTGCAACGATTGCGACAGCCTTAAGCTAACAACAGCAATAGAAACACGTTTAGGATAAATCAATAGTTAGATGAAATCTAAAAAAGAAATCAAGTTTAGCCTAGTCTACCGCGATATGTGGCAGTCTTCGGGCAAGTTTCAGCCGAGAGCAGACCAATTGGCTCAGATCGCCCCATTGATCATAGAGATGGGCTGCTTTGCTCGTGTCGAAACCAACGGTGGAGCTTTCGAACAAGTATGCCTCTTAGCGGGCAATAACCCCAACGATGCTGTGCGCGCTTTCACGAAAGCGTTCAACGAGGCCGGCATCCAGACTCATATGCTGGACCGAGGACTCAATGCCCTACGCATGTATCCGGTGCCAAGCGATGTGCGCCGACTGATGTACAAGGTCAAGAAAGCTCAAGGCACAGACATCACCCGCATATTCGATGGACTCAATGATGAACGTAATATCATCCCCTCTATCAAATATGCACTCGAGGCCGGCATGATCCCCCAGGCGACCCTCTGTATCACCTATTCCCCGGTACACACCGTGGAGTACTACTCGGCTTTGGCCGACAAACTGATTGCAGCCGGAGCTCCTGAGCTATGCCTCAAAGATATGGCCGGCATTGGAAGACCGGCGTTCCTTGGCCGATTGGTCAAAGAGATCAAGACCAAGCATCCCGATGTGATCATCGAGTATCACGGGCATTCAGGTCCAGGATTCTCCGTAGCCTCCATGCTCGAAGTCTGCGAGAACGGAGCCGACATCATCGATGTGGCCATGGAACCTATCTCTTGGGGAAAAATCCATCCCGATGTAATCACGATCCAACAAATGCTCCGCGATGCTGGCTTCCAAGTACCCGACATCAACATGAACGCCTACATGAAAGCGCGTGCCATGACACAAGGCTTCATTGATGAATGGTTAGGCTACTTCCAAGACTCGAGCAACAAACACACCTCTTCCCTGCTCGTTGGCTGTGGTCTTCCGGGCGGAATGATGGGTTCGATGATGGCTGACCTCAAAGGCGTACATGCCGGGATCAATATGTATCTGAGGCAGAATGGTCAAGACGAGATGAGCGTGGATGATCTCTTGGTACGTCTTTTCGAGGAGGTGGAATACGTATGGCCGCGTTTGGGCTATCCCCCACTGGTGACACCTTTCAGCCAATACGTTAAGAACGTAGCCCTAATGAATGTCTACAACATGATCCGCGGAGAAGGTCGCTGGCAAGCCATTGACCAGAATACGTGGGGGATGATCCTCGGCAAAAGTGGACGTCTCCCAGGCAAACTTGATCCAGAGATCGTTGCGCTGGCCAAAGAGAAAGGGTTCGAATTTACAGATGAAGATCCCCAAGGCAACTATCCCGACGCCCTTGACGAATACCGCAAAGAAATGGACGAGAACGGTTGGGACTACGGGCAAGACGACGAAGAACTATTCGAGTTAGCTATGCACGACAGGCAGTATCGCGACTACAAAAGTGGTGTTGCCAAAGAACGTTTTGAAAACGATCTGGCCAAAGCCAAAGCCGATGCCATGGCAAAAAAAGGCTACAGCGACGAGGATGTGAAGAAGGCTATGCGAGCAGGTAGTCACCCGATCTGCGCTACGGCCAATGGTACTCTGCGCTGGGAAATTGCTTCCGAAGGCTCCATGGCTCCGAACGTAGGCACACGTTACCAAACCAATCAGCCACTCTGCATGATCGAAACGCCAATGGGTTATATGGAGGAGATGAAAAGCAATTTCACAGGTAAGCTCATCGAAATCTGTGCAGCTCAAGGAGCAACTGTACGCAAAGGACAGGAGATTGCCTACATCAAGCCGGAAGAAACCGAAGAGTTCTACAAAGACGAAAAGAGGGCGACAAAGCTCACTCGTGTAGAACAGTGTGCCAAGCCTCGCAAACGTGTAGCTGCTCCTCCCAGACACTACTGATCGCTGCGGACTGCTCCTGAAGGCTTTGTACCCTCGGAGAGACAACAAGAAAAGCCCGACCATTCCAAGTTGCGAATGGCCGGGCTTTTATATGCGAAATTGCGAGAGACTGCCATGAAACAAATACGATCCTCTCAATACCTCGTTGAACTAAACAACGGAAAAGCAAGTCAGAGCCAAAGATCCTTGTATCTCCCCTCTCAATAGCTTACAGGCTTAGGCCCATCAAATGTGAAGGAAGTCAAGCAAAGCAGAAACAATCCCGACAAGAGAGACTACGGCAAATATCAATGCCACGATGCGGTTGAACCATCTGAGGCCAATCACCGAAATTTTGTCCCTGAGCTTAGAGACCACAAAAGTGATGAAGTACCACCACACAAAAGCTCCTATCGCAATCCCCAACATCACCAGACAGTAGCCACCAAAAGCCGAGAGAGCTTCCGGCACGATATTGAAGCGGGTGAAAAGAGCCAAGAAGAAGAAAATAATGAGTGGATTGCTGAACGTGAGCAGGAAAGAGCTCCCAATCGTGCGCATATAGTCGGACGACTGCGGATCATTGACCTCAAAATCTTTGGAAGAACGCGAGTAGTAGAGATAAAAAGCAAAAGCCAGCATCAGCAAGCTCCCCAAAAGCGTGAAGAGCACATTATTGTTCTCCACAAACTTCATTACAATCCCTACTCCCAAATACGTGACCGTGGCATAGACTAAATCGCTGATCGCTGCACCTACTCCACTAAGCAAGCCTTCTCGCTGCCCTTTATGCAGTGTACGGCGAATGCACAGCACACCAATGGGTCCCATAGGGGCCGAAACAAGGATCCCGATGATGAGGGCTTTGGCGAATGTCTCAAATACCATAGGCTCAGATCGTATCGAGTATTAGTTGCTCAGCACAATCTTGTGATTGCGCATTTTACCCTTGTATTTCACAGATAGGATGTAAAAACCGGGAAGAACTACACGATCAAGTTCAATCACAGCCATCGAACTACGAAAGCCGTTCTTGTAGCACAGTCTACCCGCGTAGTCAAAAATTCGGACGTCTATTTGCGGCTGCAAATCCTCGAAAGGCAATTGAATCAATACCCTCGATCCATACTGCCTAATCTCCACAATCTCCGGATCGGGTAGCCCCTGCTGCAAACCGATGGGCTGCACCAAAAGATCTATCCAATAGCTGCCTCTATAAGGGGTAGAGGCAAAAGTTGCCGGGATCCAGTCTCCCCCCACTCTCCGATGGTATGCTGCAGCAGGAGCCCGGCTCTCCTCGATCGACCTCAGAATAGGCAAATCCATCGGACGACCGTCATCCGTCGATACACCACATAGAACATCGAAGTTTCCATCCACATCGATATAGTTGTCTCCGTCCTCCGTGAGAATTGGCAGGAAGAGATCCAGCGTATCGCCCACTGTACGGGCTGCACGGTCGAAGCCCCCATTCGCTCTGTTGTAGAACGAGTAGGAAGGCTCGCGCACTTCATTGAGATGCACCAGACGAAGCGGCTCGTTTTTCTTGCCGGTGTGGATGCTGAGATTGTATTTCTTGAAAGCTACCTGTTGAAGGGGCCTCATCGGTGCAAGCACAACATAGGCCCCCAGGATGCGCACTTTTGAGTCGAAGTGATAAGATGTACCCACCCCTGTAGGAATGGCACTCATAGAAGCATTATGCTCTAAAGCTGCGTTGGGAGAGGCCTGCCGCAAGCGACTCACACGTACAGCCGAATGAGGTGCATAAGGGTCATAACCTCGACACAAAGTCGCAGAGGTTTGCGCTTTATCCAGTTTGTCGGCCAAGGATCTCATCGGATTGGGATCCTGAGATTTCCAGCTCATTGGTAACGCCCAGAAAAAGTCATCTCGCGGTGTATGGCAATAGGAGTTGCCACCGGAGAGAGCCCCAATGATCAATCCGTTGGCATCGAAAAGCGGAGCTCCGCTTGACCCGGGGGCTGTCGTTCCCACTTGCCACTGCTTGATGTACCAGTGAACTCCGTGCCAAGCATAATTTCCCCCGTTGAAATCCCTGACCGAGATCGGGATATCACTGCGCGAGTATCGCTTGACGGCCGACAGGGGATGGTGAATACAGACATAGGGAGCAGAAGGTGCTAAACTAAGGTTCCATCCCGCATAGTATGGTCTATAAGAAGGGGGAATAGGTAGCTCCCGCCCTTCCTTATCCTTGGGCATACCGCTAATGCGCAAAAGGGCCATATCACGAGCTTCGTCGAAAGCGACCAGATCCGCACCACTCAGGGTAAACTCTTCGGTCCCTCGTATGAACTGCCTGCGAGAGGGGCTGTCAAATCCGAAAAAGAAGACCGAAGTTTGCGCCAAAAGGGCTGATCGCTTATCATCACCGGAAAAAGCAAAGCTGTTATTGAAGCAATGCGAAGCAGACAACACATAAGGGGTGCCATCGGATGAAGTGTTGTTGACCAAAACTCCGCTACAGACTAGCTTGCCGTTGACAACGATCAAAAGAGTAGAACGCGCCTGACGATCCATCTCCGGATAAGTCAAGACGTTGGGAGCACAGCCGAGGCCAGAGGTCGTATGCCACGGCTCTCCAACACCATGCTCTCGCAGACGCCCCAAGTCCTTGTAGGCGTGATTCAACTCTGTAATCCTTAATTTCAAACCCTCGGGTAATCCGCACCCCTGACTCGCCGGCCAGCTACACTCCACAGTGAGGCAATCCCCAGCTATCGGAGCTATGGCAAGTAAGCCCGACGGACTGTTGTTTTGCTCTGTAAAGGCACCTCGCAAATCTCCCCAAGGGCTGTAAACAAAAAGGCGAGCCTCCGGTGTGAGATGGTACTCCCCGAAGAGTAAACCAAGACTGAAAGCTCCCTCACTCCTCAGGCTAAGTGTCCACACATAGCGGTCGCCCAACTGCCGTATCCGTCCACTGTTGGTTGGATGGTAGTCTAGTTTGCGACCAATAGCAAAAGGGTAAGCCGAGCGGTACTGCCGAGACTGATAAAACTCCTCTTGCATATAGATAGCGGCACTATCCACAGGAGGAAGGTTAATGTATTCGGTTGAATTTTCGGCTGCAGACCGTAACAATATCTCACTCTCTGCAAGAGGCTTGTAGCAGACTTGCGCCACCTGAGCAAACAACTCGAATGGAGCAAGCGGCAACAATAGCAGGCCAAGGAGCAGAGCATACAATCGGTCGGGTCTAAGCATCGCTTTTCGTTTTTTATGCATTGCGAAAGTACAAAAAGCCTCCTTTACGGAAGCCTGCGGAGAAAGAGTAGCCACAAGCTCATGACAGCAGAAGTAGGCGGCAGCCCGAGTTCAAGCTTCGGGTAGTGAGTATTCCTACCGGGTAAGAAATTTACCCCAATGAGCAATGCCAGCGCAGCACAACTGTACAATGCCATCCGTCTCATTACCTCCACTACGGCAGCTTGCAGTTCATTCCCAACAGGCACATCCCTACCATCGGAGAAGAACTCGGGGTGACGAAGATACGGGCAAGATATCGTGCTCAAAGCAGACATTCCTCCAATCCCGACCCTTAATCCCCAACCGCGAAGGCCCTTCCCGAATCCATACTCATGGGAAAAATGAACGAAGTATTTATACGATAAAAGATCTTCAGATGTACTATGCTTGGCTAACTGTTCTCCGGCAGAGAACAGCACGACACCACCAGCCCAAGCCCGGATGGGCAAAATGCCAGCGACAAATGCGAAGAGAATGAGGAGTAAATATTTCACTATAATTCGGTATGGCTAAGATCAGACAGCCAACCCACGAGACTCAAACCGAAAGAGGAATCCCTGCAAAAAGCAATTGGGCAGGCATCGCAAGACAAAGATATTCAAAACATAAAAACAGCCAACCAACCGGATAGAAAAAGGCTGTAAAGAAGAAGGAATACACCGAAGTCGTAGAAATGGAATCTCTTCGGAATGTTCTTTAGCTCTGCCATTCGCCATAACCTAAGTTCGCTCGGATCAAGCTCGGAAACTCTATGGGGAGAGAACAAAAAATGGCTCCCGTCGGAGGAATAGCTCCGACGCGTGAGAGTTTTTGCTCCGACGCGTGATATTTTCCCCTCTTTCAGTATCCCGATTTACATGGCCCATAGAAAGCCTCACAAACGAAGTCGAATAGCCCATACACAGGACTTACCCGATAGAAATTGACTCCTCATTTAGACGCATAAAAACAACACAACTCCGTTTTTGCCCATCCTATACCTTCCTTCAAATCTTCCCTCCCCAAGCCAATCTGTGGTAAAGGATGCTCAAAAAGGGACAGTAAGAGAAGATTTTTCGCCTACCTATTGCGAGAATAAAAAAAGCGTGTACCTTTGCAACGTGTTTCCGGTCAGCGCTCTCCAAGCGGGAGACAAAAGCGGACGATGCAAGTTCTCTAATGGGCCTATAGCTCAGCTGGTTTAGAGCATCTGCCTTACAAGCAGAGGGTCATAGGTTCGAATCCTATTGGGCCCACCGTACAGAGATAGCAGATAGTGGAGCACAGGTGTTATATCGGGGCCTATAGCTCAGCTGGTTTAGAGCATCTGCCTTACAAGCAGAGGGTCATAGGTTCGAATCCTATTGGGCCCACCGTTACATTGAAGCCGCGTATCTGCCACAGGGCAAGTATGCGGTTTTTGTTTGCAGTCCTATCGAAAGGAGCAAGGGTTGATCTTCGGTAGTAGAGACTGCTCGTCTGGATACGACAACCAAACGCCACGACAGACAAACCGAATAGAAAGAAGAATAAGAGAATGAAAAAAGTAGCAATCGTTATAAGCCTACTGGCTCTACTATCAGGGGGCAAACTGTGGGCACAGGAGCCCCAAGAGACGAATCCAACAAACAGTGCATGGAAAATCTCCGGCATTACCGGTCTCAATTTGTCACAAACATCGCTCACAAATTGGGCTGCCGGTGGAGAAAACACCGTGGCCAGCAACGTCTACCTCAACTTGGGAGCTAAGTACGAGAAAGGGAGATTCAGCTGGAACAATTTGCTCAATACCGAGTTTGGTCTCAGCTACACCCAGGCCAACAAATGGAACAAGACCGTAGACAAGATCGACCTGAGTACCATAGCCGGCTATAAACTCAGTGAGCAATGGCTCACCTCAGCGATGGCCTCTTTCCTCACACAATACACAAAGGGATATCAAAAGCCTACGGATGCCAAGGAAAACTACATTTCCAACCTCTTCGCTCCTGCCTATCTTAATCTCGGTATCGGAGCCGAATATCACCCACACTCGGCTGTATCAATTTTCCTGTCTCCACTTACCGGCAAGCTGACTATTGTCAACGACAAGAAACTCTCGGACGAAGGAGCTTTCGGAGTAGAGAAGGGCAAAAATCTCTTGGCTGAACTTGGTGCCTCCATCGTGGCTACGACTAACTTCTCTCCGATGGAAAATATCACCGTCGTGAGCAAGCTGAGCCTATTCTCTGCCTACACACACGACTTCGGCAACATTGACGTCAATTGGGATTTGGCCATCGCCGCCAAAATCAACAAGTACTTATCGGCTACACTAACGACCAACCTCATCTACGACGACGACGTAAAAACCAAAGACAGCAATGGTCTGCAACGAGGAGCCAAAGTACAATTCAAAGAGATCGTAGGCGTAGGATTGGCTTACCAATTTTGATGACGCGTTCCTCCAGTTTGTCTCCTGCAAGGCGACTTATACGGATGGAAAGAGGAACTTTGAGGCGAAGTGTGCACGGAGTGCTCAAGTTTGGGTAGTCAGATAATCTTGCTACCTTTGCAGTCCGGTTACCAGCCAGATACTGAATCAAAGACAAACAACTAGAATAATAATGAAGAAAGACATTCATCCCGAAAGCTATCGTCCTGTGGTGTTCAAGGATATGTCCAACGAGGACATCTTCATCACCAGATCTACGATGCAGGCGAAAGAGACCATCACGATCGATGGTGTAGAGTATCCGCTGATTAAGGTAGAAATCTCCAACACGTCTCACCCGTTCTTCACTGGCAAGGCGAAGTTGGTAGACACGGCCGGCCGCGTGGACAAATTCTTGAACCGCTACGGCAATCGCAACCGCAAATAAATACACTACTTCCTGCTCCCACAGAGCAGAGGTATGCAAAAGCCGAGGCTTCTTAATCCATAGAAGCTTCGGCTTTTGCTTTCTAAGAGAACCTCGGTAAGCAAAGACGTAATAGGGAGATCCCCACAGCTCATCTCCCGAGAGGAGAGGTAGCTGTGCGCGTTAGACAAGTTCGTACTACCTTTGCAGCCAAAACAAACGAACAAGCCTCTCGATATGCAACGACACCTCGTAATAGTAGAGTCTCCAGCCAAGGCCAGAACGATAGGAAGATTCTTGGGAGAAAACTACACTGTACTCTCAAGCTATGGGCACGTCAGAGATCTCAGCACCAAAAAGCTCGGCATCGACATTGATAACAACTTTACTCCGCAATACGAGGTTCCGGAGGAGAAGCAAGCTCTCATCCAAAGTCTGAGCAAAGCGGCCAAAGCTGCCGAGATCGTGTGGCTGGCATCCGATGAGGACCGCGAGGGGGAAGCCATTGCCTGGCATCTATCGGAGGTTTTAGGCTTGAAAGAAAATGAGACAAGGCGCATCGTATTCCACGAAATCACAAAACCGGCTATCGAGCATGCCATCCAGCACCCCCGAGCAATCGACAAACACCTGGTAGATGCACAGCAGGCGCGTCGTGTGCTGGACCGCATCGTGGGGTTCGAACTCTCACCTGTACTTTGGAGGCGTATCAAACCCTCTCTGTCTGCAGGCCGCGTGCAGTCGGTGGCTGTACGCATCATTGTGGAGCGCGAGCGAGAAATAGGGACATTTGTTCCTCAGACCCAGTACAAGACAGTAGCCTCTTTCCTCCTCTCAGACGGCAAGACCCTACTGGATGCAGAATTAGACCACAAGTTTACTACGAAAGAAGAGGCAGAAGCTTTCCTCCACCTATGCAAGGATAGCCAATTTTCTATCTCGGAAGTCAATAAAAAACCGGGGAAACGCTCATCGTCCGCCCCATTCACAACCTCAACCCTGCAACAAGAGGCCGCTCGCAAACTCGGCTTCTCCGTCACGCAGACCATGCGCATTGCTCAAAAGCTGTACGAAGACGGACACATTACTTATATGCGTACCGACTCCACCAACCTCTCGGAATTTGCCATCGCCGACATCGGCAAGTTGATCAAGAGCCAGTGGGGTGAACAATACCATCAAGCCAAGCGCTACCACACCAAGAGCAAAGGAGCACAAGAGGCACACGAAGCTATTCGTCCGACTTACGCCGACCGAGAGCGTATTGCCGGGACAGCAGCCGAGGAGAAACTATATGATTTGATACGCAAGCGCAGCATTGCTTCCCAGATGGCCGATATGAAGACTGAGCGGACCATTGTCTCGGTCGCGGGAGCAGGGGACTATAAGTTTGTGGCGCAGGGCGAAATCATCCTTTTCGATGGATTCTTCTCCGCCTACAAGGAGGGAAGCGATGAGGATGGTAAAGACAAAATTGAGAGTAAACTCCTTCCACCGGTAGAAGTAGGCGAGAGTACAACTCTCGTATCTGCCGAATCAACACAACGCTTTACCCAGAGACCGGCTCGATACACGGAGGCTGCGCTGGTCCGTCGTCTTGAAGAACTAGGCATCGGTCGCCCTTCCACCTATGCCCCTACCATCCAAACGATACAAAACAGAGAGTATGTAGTCAAAGGAGACAAAGAAGGAGAAAGTCGCCCCTACACCAAACTTTCACTCAAAGAAGGTGAAATACGGACAGAAGTCTTGACTGAAATCTACGGACAAGACCGAGGTAAGCTGATCCCCACCGACATAGGGATCGTGGTTAACGACTTTCTGGTAGAAAAATTTCCTTCGGTGATCGATTTCAACTTTACTGCCAAAGTTGAAGACCAATTCGACCGCATCGCCGAAGGAGACCTGGAATGGAGTCAAGTAATCGATGATTTTTATCAACGCTTCCACCCCATCGTAGAGCAGGCCTCCGTCTACAAGCAAGACGGAGAGCGTGTAGGAGAGCGCATTCTGGGGATAGAGCCAAAAAGTGGCAAACAGATTTCCGTACGCATAGGCCGGTATGGGCCGATGGTGCAGCTCGGCACGACAAATGAGGACGACAAACCTCGCTTCTCTTCGCTCCCTCCTGGACGCAATATGCAAACCCTTACTCTGGAAGAAGCAATCGGCCTTTTCGAGCTACCCAAAACGGTGGGAGAATACGAGGACAAGAACGTCATCGTTTCGGTCGGGCGGTTCGGTCCCTACATACAGCACGCCGGCAAGTTTACGTCAATTCCCAAAGGGATCGATCCTCTATCGGTCGATCTCCATCGGGCTATCGAATTGATTGAGACCAAGCGTGAAGCCGAAGCCAAAAGTCTCCTTAAAACTTTCGAAGGTCGAGATGATCTACAAATTCGCAATGGTAGATTCGGCCCCTATATCAAATATGAGGGAGAGAACTACAAACTCCCCAAAAACACAGACATAGAGCTGTTGAGCGAAGCAGAATGTGTGCAGATCATCGCTCAAGAAAAGGAGAAGAAAAAAGGGAAGAAAAGAGCAAGCAGAAGCAGTGCCACAGCAACCAGCAAGAAAGCTTTGGATCAAAAGGCAACAACTACTACGAACAAGCGAAAAGCAACGAAGAGTAAGAAAAAAGCCTAAGTAACTCGATGCGCTTTTTTATCTACCTATCCTACAACGGAGCAAAATACAGTGGCTGGCAAAACCAACCCAATGCCCCTACAGTCCAGCAGCAAATCGAGCAAAGCCTAACAACCCTGCTACGGCAAGATACCATCATAGTGGGAGCCGGACGCACCGATGCCGGCGTACACGCCAAAACCATGGTAGCCCACTTCGATGCTGACATAGGAATAGCCGATGCAGCTGGTCTGGTTGCTCGTCTCAATGGCTTTTTACCTCCGGATATAGCAATCGACCGCATCGTCCCCGTCATCCCGGAAGCACACGCGAGGTTCTCAGCTACGGCACGGACGTATAAATACTTTGTATCTGACCACAAAGACCCTTTTGTGGGAGACCTAATGCTCCGCTCGCACGCCCAACTTGACTACGATCGTATGAATCGTGCAGCGGCTATTTTACTTGAGTATTCCGATTTTGAGTGCTTCAGCAAAGCTCACACAGACGTTAAGACATTCATCTGCAAGATACGAGAGGCTCACTGGAGCCAAGGAACACTCCCAAACACTTATGTCTTCACCATCACGGCCGATCGCTTCCTGCGCAATATGGTACGAGCCATCGTTGGTACACTCTTTACGATAGGCCGAGGCAAAGCCGACATTGAGGACTTAAGACGTATCATCCTATCCAAAGATCGCTCCCAAGCCGGTAGCTCGGCTCCGGCCAATGCCCTTTTTCTTTGGCACGTGGAGTACCCACATCACATTTACATATAAGAATCACTACCCCTGGTAGAATCCCCACTTCGAGCAGCAAAGTTCTCCTCTCTTCAGAACAAGGGTATCACTCGGCTATTCAAGTATCAAGCTTCTGCACTGACTGTAGAGTCTATCTCCATAACATGCAGTCAGGATCTCGGTACAGATAATCCGGCAGGAACTGACCTGGCTCCAATCACGTATTTCCCTGTCGCCGGCTTTAGGGAATTCATCCTAAACCGCCACAAGGGAGACGAAAAGACGATGTATAGTGTGCAGCCAACGATAAAAGATAGCATGGAATTTATCGGAGCTATACCACCCTTCATTCAAGTTCCAGATCAGAACAGCATCGCAAAACATGGGACAATCGGTCAAAATAACATTCGCCATCGAATTGGTCGGACAGGAAGCTGTCAAATACGAAGAGGGGATCTAACAGTAAATAGAAGGGGATCGCTGTACAGGGTGTGTACTATCTTGAAAACAAGGAAGTACACACCCATCATATTCTGTGAAGTCATTGAATCCCATCTACCTTAAGAAGAAAAAGGCCGAGAGGAGAATGAACAGAAAATTTCACGGCTCAGAACAAAAGACCCGACGCGTTGCAACAAAAAGCCTGACGCGTGAGATTTTTCATTCTCTCCCCTCTCAATCGGAGGCCACCCCTCAGTCTCGACTATCCGGGAGACAAAGGCCCTATTTACCCTGAGCACAGCGAGCGAATTTCGACGGTATTCGACAGCTCGGCATAATGGCTTCCGGCAGAAGGCCAATGGTCGCACAAATTCGATTTCTTTCACTACCTTTGCGGCCAGCAATAGTGCTAACCAATAATTATCAACCGTATGAACAAGTACGAAACCGTTTTCATTCTTACTCCCGTTTTGTCTGATGTTCAGATGAAGGAAGCGGTAGAGAAGTTCACCACGCTTTTGACAGAGCAGGGCGCAAAGATCGTGAATGAAGAATATTGGGGGCTTAAAAAACTCGCCTACCCAATCCAAAAGAAGTCCACAGGCTTCTACCAATTCATCGAATTTGAGGCTGAACCTACTACAATCGCCACACTGGAGACCAACTTCCGCCGCGACGAACGCGTGATCCGTTTCTTGACTTTCCGTCAAGACAAGTTCGCAGCTGCTTACGCAGAAAAGAGAAGATCGCTCAAGTCTAACGCAAACAAAGAAGTAAAGGAGGATAAGTAATGGCAGCATCCAAAAGCAAAGGCGAAATCAGATACCTTACGCCCCTGTCTGTAGACAACAACAAGAAGAAATATTGCCGATTCAAGAAAGCCGGTATCAAGTACATCGACTACAAGGATCCCGACTTCCTCAAAAAGTTCCTCAATGAGCAAGGCAAGATCCTTCCTCGCCGCATCACTGGCACATCCCTGAAGTTTCAGCGTCGTGTAGCCCGCGCGGTGAAGCGTGCACGTCACTTGGCCCTCTTGCCCTACGTAACCGATTTGATGAAATAAAAAGACCGGAGGATCAACTATATGGAAATCATACTTTTAGAAGATATCGTAACCCTCGGGTTCAAAGATGAGATTGTAACGGTTAAGGACGGCTACGGTCGCAACTATCTCATTCCTCGGGGAAAGGCCAAAATTGCGTCTGAATCCGCCAAGAAGGTGTTGGCTGAGAATCTCAAGCAGCGCGCGCACAAACTTGCCAAGATCAAAGAAGAAGCCGAGGCTCTCGCCGCAAAGATCAATGCTGTGACCGACCTCAAGATATTAGCCAAAACCAGCAACAAAGGTGTTATCTACGGATCTATTAGCAGCATGCAGATAGCAGAAGCCCTGTTGGCTAAAGGAGTAGAAGTCGATCGCAAGAAAATTCTGGTCAAAGAATCCATCAAGGAGATCGGTGACTACAGCGCGCAAGTACGTCTTCACCGCGATGTGACCGTCGAGTTGGCGTTCACAGTGGAGTCGGAGAATGCTGCCGAGGAAATCGCTGCCGCCAGAGCCAAGGAAGAAGCTGAGCGCGAAGCATTCAAGGCTGCCGAAAAAGCTCGTAAACAAGCAATGGAAGCCAAAGAGGCAGAGGGGGAAGCTACGGAAAACAACGAAGCCGAAACTCCTCAGGCAGAGGGTGCAGAGGTTGCAGCAGAGTAAGACTCCTCTCTCCTCTTGTACGATTCCCTCTTAGAGACTCCCGGCCGAAACTGAAATTCGGTCGGGAGTCTTACTTTATTCGCTCGCACAAAGCCGGCCTCTCCTTGCTATCCAAAAGAAAGATCATACCTTCGCACGTATCAAGTGGGCGAAATTTGCAGAACCTATCCTCTTACCTCAGTGGGCAGATATAGGCCAAGAGGGGATGCGATTCTTTTCCCTCAAAAGATCAAAACCGTAAACTATCAATCGGCTCGCAAACAACTTGAGACTACCAACCGAAAGGGAACAAACTATGACAAAGATCAGATCAATCATTTGCATTGCGATAATCGCTATTCTCGCATTAGCCATTCCTCACTACTCATTGGCTCAAGAAGATAAAGACAGCACATCGATTCTGCGACTTCACGGGCTCGTCCAGACAGATATTCAGATGGGACAAGAAGAATCCATTTTGGGTGTGGGCAAGCCCAATCAAGCGAAAGAGAGCACCTTTTATCGCGCTGGACTTCGACGAGGATTGTTTTCCGTTGAGGCAGTCCACCCTACTCTCAAAGGATGGTCTGCCGTAGGAACCATCGACATCACCGAGCGGGGAGTCCTCCCCTTTCAGGCGCATCTGAAATACCGACGCAGCTTTTTCTTGGACGATGAGGATGAAATCCCAATAGAAGTTGAGGGGAGAACTGGGTTAGATATTGTCAACTTCGGGCTCGAAGCATCAGAGCCTCTATCTGCTCGCCTGAGTCCGGAAGCAAGCCCATATCTCAGCAACATCTTTCCTGATATGGTCGATTTGGGAATAGGAGGAGTATGCCGCATCCGGTTCGGCGGATACACCCCCGAGTACCTCGGACACACCATAGGTATTGGAGCTTATGCCCTCTCTGGCAACGGATTAGGCGAGATGAGAAAGAACCGCCCCGACATTCTCTTAAATCTACGCCATCAGATGAGCAATATCTATCTCGACATCCTCTACGGGGGATCTTACTATGTAGGCTCTGTCCCCCAATCAAGTGACCAAGGTCGAGATGTCCGCAGAAATTATTTGTCGCTTTTCGCTCGCATTGGATTCAGTACGGAACTTGGCTATACACGCCTAAGTGGTGAATACGTCTTCGGCAATCACCCGGGTAAGCGTAAGAACCCAACTGTTGTGGGCAAAAACATTGAGGACGAGAGCTATTACGACGGACAACGAATCTTCTCTCGTGAATTTCGCGGGGTGATGGGAGAACTTTCGCATCGTCTCTACACAATCCCAATCGCTCTGCTTTACAAATTCACACACTACGACAAACGACATTTGATTAGTGGCGACAAAGAGCTATGGCAACTCTATTTGGATCAATTGGTCGCCTCCCCGGAGGCTGATGGCCGAGAGTCTATCCATGGCATCGGTGCTCAATTATTCCTATTCAAGGACAACCTCCGACTTACAGCTTTCTACGAGATAAAAGAGAGCCGCAGGGTACCTAACCCTCAGCATAAGCTCTACAAAGATCCCCAAGACAACACCCTTACTCTACGGATACAATACAGCTTCTGAAGACTGCATAGGGCGAAAAGCCGAGGGCTGGGAGATTGTACCTCTTAGTCCTCGGCTTTTTTATGTAACAAAAAACATTGTTTTGGCAATAAAGACAGAACCTTTCTTATCAACTAAGCGGCAAGGGTTGCCAATCTTAAACACTTGCAAGACAGAATAATTTAAGTCACATTTGCAATAGAGACAAACGAACATCGTAGTGCGGCAGAGGTACTACGAAGAGTGGGCCACGAAACCTCATTGGCAGATTCCATGAGAGGAGGTGCCATTGAGAGGAGAAAAGGGCGTTAGTGACACCGCCACTGTGCCAAGGGGGGATTTCCACAGGCTTGTATCCTCTCCGCGAAAAGGTACGGAGGCGCTCTGGTAAGAGGATGGAGAAGGAAGCTTTCTTCCGAAAGCTTTACGAGTATAGCAAATGGAGTGCTAACCACTAAAAAGAAAGAAGATGAAACATTACATCACATCCAAAAGCGTCTTATGGATCGCTTCTCTTTTCATGCTCCTCGGCACGATGCTACTACTGCCCGAGAGACTCGATGCTCAGAACAAAGCTTTCGCTGTCAGAGCCGATCAGACAAGCGAACTCTCACAAAGCACAGATGCCCAAACAATGGATCGGCAAGCGACATGCGACAGCCCAGATATTGAGGGTGAGTCTCTGCTAAGCGAAACAGGGACTCGAGTAACTTACTCAGTAACCCTTATCCAAGGTGAAGGGGGGACAATTGCTATCGCAGAAAAGATTGACCCCAACCACGTACCAGAGGGTATGACTCTAACAATCATAGCAGAAGCCGAAAGAGGGTATGAGTTGGCCACTCTGACAGCCAATGGGATAGACATCAAAAAGAAAAAGAAATTCCAAGTGATGGCCAATACTGTGGTGCGAGCGACATTCTTACCCATAAATGGTCTTCCTCCTCACTACACAGTAACTCTGATTCAAGGAGAAGGCGGCACGATCGCACTTTCGGAGAAAATTGACCCCAATCACGTAGCACACGGGTCATGGCTGACAATCATCGATACGCCGGACGAAGGCTATGAGCTATCTACTCTGACTGCCAATGGCATTGACATCAAAACAACGAAAAAATTCCTTGTAATTGAGAACACCGAGGTGAGAGCTACATTTCTGCGAAAAGGTGCTCCAGCTCCCACTTATACAGTGACGCTGACCCAGAGCCAAGGCGGAACGATTGCTATCGCAGAGAAAATCGATCCAAACCACGTACCTCACGGCACATGGTTGACAATCACAGATATGCCAGACGCAGGATATGCACTGGCGACCTTGACGGCTAACGGTATTGACATCAAGGCTACAAAAAGGTTTCTCGTAATAGAAAACACCGAAGTGAAAGCTCAATTCCTCGGAAGTACATTGATCAACAACATACAGACAGTCACTCCGAAAGTTTATCCCAACCCCACCAAAGGATGCCTTAGAGTAAAAGGAGCAGAAGCCAAAAGCCCTCTACATCTCTATAGCCTCAGAGGAGAGCTCGTGCTCACCTCCCATGTCGATGAGAACGGCTCTGTCGACATCGATCTGACAAATATCCCTCCGGCAAGTTACCTACTACAAGTAGGAACTACAACATACAAAATCGAAGTACAACGCTAAAGAACGGGAACAGACGAGCCAATGAGGGTGTCCGACCTTCCTCTCTTCATCAACTGCAATCCCACCCCAATCTAATGAGGTGGGATTGCGCATTCCTTGTGGAACTTATCCCAGGAGTTCTAAATTACGTATCTTCGCAGCATATACGATATAGAAAGATGACTAATCCATCGAGCCTACAAGCCAGGCCTGCTGCTTGGCAGTCGCGCTATGCCAATAGCCTTTCTTTTTTGAGATATCTACTGAAGAAATGGCCTTATTACCTCCTTTGCATCGCCACCTTTTCCTGTCTCACGTTTTTTCTGTTGCGTAGTAAACCTTCGGTTGGGCAAGCGTTCTACTTCAATCTGAAAAGCAAACTTTCTTCAGGAGGATCAGAAGGAGTAACGGTTTACAATACAAATGGCTACCAACCTTTGTGGGAGGTCCGCTCAGCACTCTCCAATGAGGCCATCTTTGCCTATGTCAACTCAACTCTAACTATAGAAGAAGCTGTAAAACGCTCAAACTTCAATGTACGTTACTACACCAAGCATTATTTCAAACAGGTTGACCTATTCGGAAGACTGCCCTATGAGATTCGCTTAGAGGGTCCTCAAGGCAGTAAGTACATTCGCTTCCATGCAGAGCCGCAAGGAGAGGATGGTCTTATCCTCTCGAACTTCATGAGAAACAACGAACGAATCCCAGGGTCTACCTTGGTACCATTTGACCAACCGACAGCTACCCCCGTAGGGAATTTGCTTCTGCACAGAAAACCACTTCGATGTATGCAAGATGCGTTCATAGGGGGATTTGAAGTAGAGAGAACTCAAGCTTTTGATGAAACGAAACTCCTAGATGCAGATCTAACGGCATCTCTCTACAACGGAGTTGTAAGAGTCCATATGGAAAGTAATAGGGCGACAGATCAGGTCCTCTCGATGATGAACGAAGTCATAGCGGTTGCTGCCGAGCGAATGCTGCAAGATGCAACAACTCTTTTGGAGAAGACCCATGCTCAAATTACGGCAACCTTGACTGATGAAAAAATCTCTTTGCCCACGTCCACAAGAAATAGGTTGGAAGAAATAAGGGCTGAGACTGAACTCAATATGGGAATGCTCCCGAAATATGATCCTGCACAAGTCATTGACTGGGGCACTCCATCGAAGTCAGAAACAGACACACGGCTTTATTTTGCCGTTTTGATGCTTGTTTTGTCGGTCTTCACCCCAACGATTTTTTTCTACTACCAGTTGGTATTGAGGGGACGCTTATTATCACACGCCGAAGCTGCCACCATACTGTCTGCCGCATCCTACGGGAAAATGAGTCGGGCTCAAAACAAACAGCAGGAGCGGGAATGGGAACGCATTGCTTTTATGCTCCTCCGGCATTCGCAAGAAAAGGCAGAGGGCATGACGATCTGTTTGTGTCCAATCAGTCCCGGTCTCGACATAAACTACATAGCTGGACAATTGAGGGCTTCTCTCGAAAGGTCTGATATCGCAACAAGATATAGAGGCTCAGTCCCTAGTGTACATACCTACCAACCTTCGACAGAAAGCAATGAATTTGCCCAAGTTCCCCCAAATGCTTACATCGTTTGGCTAGCACAAATCCACCGTGATGGGATAGATCAATTGGAGCGGTGCGCCACAACCCTCAGCAATGTAGAACGTACAGCCGTCATTGTATTCGATTAAGAGTTACTCCGCACCGCTTTAACCAATACTGTTATGTCTATCATCAAGAGTATCCTGGATACAGATCTATACAAGTTCACCACCAGCTACGCCTATTCCAAGCTTTTTCCACGAGCAATGGGGGCTTTCCGGTTCATTGATCGAGATCAAACTGTATATCCGGTAGGCTTCAATCAATTAGTGCTACGGGAAATCCAGGCGATGTCTACTCTCAAACTCGCAAACACTGAGGCCTCTTTTCTTGAAGAAGAACTACCATATCTTCCTCCCACTTACATAGACTTTCTACGAGGCTTTCGTTTCAATCCTGAAGAAGTCAAAGTTGAACAAGACGAAAAGGGGCATCTACACATTTGGGCTGAGGGCCTTTTATACCGTGTTACCCTTTGGGAAACTCCCATCTTAGCTATTGTGAGTGAATTGTATTACCAAGCCACGAATCAACAACCCAACTGGTCTTATGCCGAAAGTGCAGCCACAGATAAAGGACACGAACTCAAAAAGCACGGGATTATCTATTCGATGTTTGGTATGCGTAGGCGTTTCAGCTATGAAATGGAGGAACGCGTTACATCTTTACTTAAGACCCACTCCGGATCCAATCTTTTCGGGACCAGTAATGTCTATATCGCAATGAAACTCGGGCTCAAGGTGAGCGGCACACACCCTCATGAATGGGTACAGTTCCACGGTGCAATTTACGGCTATAAAATGGCCAATTACATGGCTATGGAACATTGGATTGATGTCTATGATGGAGATTTAGGGACCGTACTCACTGACACCTATACAACTGATGTATTCCTGCGCAATTTCAGTAAGAAACATGCAATGCTCTATACCAGCTTACGCCATGACAGTGGAGATCCGATATGCTTTATTGATAAAGTAATAGGTCGCTATCGAGAACTTAGAGTAGACCCTCACATCAAATACATCATTTTTTCGGATGCTCTCAATGTGGAAAGGGCGATCAAGATACAGAAGGCCTGCGATGGAAGGATTGGAGCTCGCTTCGGGATAGGAACCAATTTTTCCAATGACGTTGGCAATGATGTCAAGCCTATGAATATCGTAATGAAGCTTTGGCGGTGCAAGATGACGAAGAAAGAAGACTGGCACGAATGTGTGAAACTCAGTGATGTATTGGGGAAGCATACAGGAGACCCCAAGGAGTTAGAGCTGGCAATGCGCACCTTAGACATACGAATAGCAGGAGAGGGGGAATGAGACAAACAGAAAAAAAACATCACGTTGGGTTGTTCTTCGGCTCATTTAACCCCATTCATGTTGGGCACATGGCTGTGGCCAACTATATCGTAGAAGAGACAGAACTGAGCGAGCTGTGGCTACTACCCAGCCCCATGAATCCATTGAAAAACTCCACAGAGTTGCTTCCCTACAATGTTCGTTGCCAACTAATCTCCGAAGCAATTGCAGGGGACAAGCGCATAAAACTCAACACG
Organism: Porphyromonas sp.; assembly: GCA_034181285.1. Taxonomy (GTDB): domain Bacteria; phylum Bacteroidota; class Bacteroidia; order Bacteroidales; family Porphyromonadaceae; genus Porphyromonas. Next base: position 116,370 of record JAXFND010000011.1, read on the forward strand.
ATTGAACGAACATTGCCTTCTCCCCACTACACGATACTAGCCTTACAAGCTCTGTCCGTATTACACCCTGACCATTTGTTTCATCTGATTATAGGGGCCGACAACTGGTCTCAGTTTGATCAGTGGTATGCATATAGTAGAATCCTGCTCACCTGGCCACTGATCATATACCCTCGACGTGGGCATGAGATCAATGAAGCAGATTTACCCCCTGGGAGCATCTATCTCAAACAAGCTCCTCAAATAGAGATTTCATCTACTGCAATCCGCGCATCATACCTTTCGAACAAGGATTATCGACACTGGCTCCCCAATCCTGAGTCATGGTTCCTATTGGGCACTCTTAACAGCAAATAACAACACAGAAAAAGGATGCAAGAATTTATCTTTTCCGGCAGATCTTCAACCCGACTTCTTCCCGAATGGATTGAGCAAGATGCAGTGCTACTCTCTTGGCCTCATATGAATACAGATTGGGCTCCGATATTGGGCGAAGTGTCGACCTGCTTCGAGAAGATTGCACTGACAATACTCCGCCATGGGCGTCTGCTCGTTGTATGCCCAGATACAACCCAGTTACCGGACAGTCTGCACGCCCACATAGGTTCGGGTCTCTGCGTTGTAGAAATGCCAACCAATGATACCTGGGCACGGGACTTCGGACCACTCTGCTTATCCTCCAATGGAAAAACGCGGCAATTGGTGGATTTTGGGTTCAATGCTTGGGGTATGAAGTTTGCCGCTTGCTATGACAATCAAATTTGTCGCAACCTTTTTTCTATTACGGACCTCTGGCAGCAAAATGTCGAAAAAAGAGGAAATCTAAACTTCATCCTTGAAGGTGGGGCCATCGAAATCGATGGTCAAGGGACGCTCCTAACCACCGCTTCTTGCATCTTTGAAAGCAATCGCAATCCAGGATTGTCAAGAGAGGCAATTCTCAACACGATGGCAGAAGAGTTGGGGGCCAAGCGGATTCACATTTTGGAGCATGGGAAATTAGATGGCGATGACACAGACGGACACATAGACACCTTGGTGCGATTGTGTAATGATCATACAATTGCCTATGTCTCTGCTCCCGAAGATAACAGAGACGAACATTATCAGGCACTCAAGGAAATGGAAAGAGAACTTGAACCCCTTGCCTCAATGGGCTACGAATTACACCCACTTCCAATGGCAAAGGCGACATATAACGATGAAGGAGATCGCCTGCCAGCCACCTATGCCAATTTCCTCATTTTCAACAGCGTAGTTTTGTACCCTACCTACGCAACGGAAACAGACCTATTGGCAAAAAAAGCCCTGCAAGACTGCTTCCCCAACAAGGAACTAATAGGAATCGATTGCCGCGCCCTCATCAAACAGCATGGCAGTTTACATTGCGTCACAATGCAAATACCGGCAGGCGTACTGCGCAAGGATTTACCAGCCCTCCTTCGAATAAGCGACAGAGTCTAAGACAAGAGCAAAGAACCGAAGTAACGAAAAAGGATATGAAAGTCGGATTGATACAACAGGCAAATACCATTGATCGGCAAGACAATGTAAAACGGCTTATCTCTTCTATCCGAGAAGCAAAAGCAAAAGGAGCAGATCTGGTAGTTCTGCAAGAGTTGCACAATGGGCTATACTTCTGCCAAACGGAAGACGTAAGTGTATTTGATCAAGCAGAAACTATCCCTGGACCTTCAACAAAACTCTTTGGAACCTTGGCTCGAGAATTACAGATCGTATTGGTTTTATCACTTTTTGAGCATCGTGCTTCCGGCTTGTACCACAACACAGCAGTTGTATTGGAAAAAGATGGCAACATCGCTGGGAAATACCGAAAAATGCACATTCCTGACGACCCAGCTTACTACGAGAAGTTCTATTTCACTCCTGGGGATTTAGGGTTCGAACCTATCGATACATCCGTTGGACGCTTGGGAGTCTTAGTCTGCTGGGATCAATGGTACCCTGAAGCTGCTCGCCTGATGGCAATGCGAGGAGCCGACATCCTAATTTATCCCACAGCTATTGGATATGAAAGCAGCGACACCCCAGCCGAACAACTACGCCAACGCGAAGCTTGGAGATTGGTTCAGAGAGGGCATGCCGTAGCAAACGGATTGCCTGTCATCTCAGTCAATCGAGTCGGTCTTGAAGCCGACCCTTCTGGTCGAACTGAGGGAATCCATTTTTGGGGAAGCAGTTTTGTGGCCGGGCCACAAGGGGAATTGATTGCTGATCTCGGGCAGCAAGAAGAAATACAAGTTGTGGACTTGGATTTGGAACGGAGCGAAAAAGTACGCCGTTGGTGGCCCTTTTTCAGAGATAGGCGCATTGATGCCTTCGACGGCCTTACCCAGCGTTTTTTAGACTGATTTGAGGATTATTAGTTCGACCAAGCAATAAAGAGACATGATAGAAGTTGGAGACTTTGTTCCCGATTTTCTGGGAACAGATCAAGAGGGAAGAGAAGTACGTAGATCGGATTACCCCAATCTCAAAATTGCGTTGTATTTCTATCCCAAAGACAATACATCGGGCTGTACTGCCCAAGCGTGCAACCTACGAGACAACTATCCCATCCTTTTAGATGCTGGCTATCAGATCATCGGAGTCAGCAAGGATTCAGCCAAAAGTCACTTGAACTTCATTGACAAACACAAGCTTCCTTTTCCCCTCATCGTGGATGAGAAAACCAAGCTACAACAAGCGTTTGGGGTTTGGATAGAAAAGAGCATGTATGGTCGCAAATACATGGGAACGGAACGCAGCACCTTTATCATTGACACAGAAGGACGAGTAGAAAGAATCATCCGAGGAAAACAAGTGAAGACAAAAGAACATTCAAATCAAATTTTGCATCCTTGAACAAGTAAATGAATACCTATTATAACAGAATAGCGAAACAAATATGGATACAACAGATAAGCAAGCACAAATCAACTCCGGCCGTATTCAGCCAGACGAGAATAAGCTGAAAGCTTTGAGAATGGCAATGGAGAAAATAGAAAAGAGTCACGGCAAAGGTGCCATCATGAAACTCGGAGATGAAAATATTGAAGATGTAGGAGTAATTCCTTCCGGTTCTTTGAGTCTGGATTTGGCATTAGGTGTTGGAGGCTATCCCCGTGGCCGAATTATTGAGATCTTCGGGCCAGAGTCTTCTGGCAAAACAACCCTTGCCATCCATGCTATTGCCGAAACACAAAAACAAGGAGGCTTAGCCGCGATCATTGATGCTGAGCATGCCTTTGATCGCAGCTACGCAGAAGCCCTCGGTGTGGATGTAGAGAACTTATGGATCTCTCAGCCGGACAATGGAGAGCAAGCACTCGAGATCGCCGAGCAACTCATTCGCTCATCAGCAATAGACATCATCGTTATAGACTCTGTGGCCGCTCTCACACCCAAACAAGAGATTGAGGGGGATATGGGCGACAGCCGCGTGGGCTTGCATGCTCGGCTGATGTCTCAAGCTCTGCGCAAACTCACAGGAGCAATCAGCAAATCCAATACGACCTGCATATTCATCAACCAACTACGCGAGAAAATCGGAGTCCTATTTGGTAATCCCGAAACGACGACCGGAGGGAATGCCCTCAAGTTTTATGCCTCCGTTCGTTTGGATATTCGCAAAAGCACACCAATCAAGGATGGTGAAGCTGTTTTAGGCTACTTGACAAAAGTCAAAGTGGTAAAGAACAAAGTAGCTCCTCCTTTCCGTAGAGCAGAGTTCGACATCATGTTTGGGGAAGGGATCAGTCGTGCCGGAGAAATCATTGATATGGGAGTGGAGTACAACATTATCAAGAAAAGCGGATCATGGTTTAGCTACGAAGACAAAAAGTTGGGTCAAGGTAGAGATGCTGCCAAAGCGAGTGTACAGGAAGATCCAGAGCTTGCCGAGCGTATCACAACACAAATCCTCGAGACAATCCGGACACAAGGGAAGCACTAGGCGTGCAACACCCTGCCTCGAACGATGTACCATATTTCCACACAACGCTACGAGTATGCCGCCATCTATTCTCAGTTGGCGGCACAATGCGTGGCCCCTTATTTTTCTCCTGAGTGGCTCGATGCCGTGTGTGGCAAAGAGGGTTGGCGATGTATTTGTATTGTTGCCGACAATAGGCAAGTCTTGCTATTCCCCTACTATTGCCCGGTCCCGTCAGCCATCACTCAACCTCCTTTCACCCAATTTTTGGGACCCCTTATTGCGACGACATCGGAAGCCAAAGTTTCATTCTCCGACCAGCGCAATCTGGTAGAGGCTCTGCTGGAGCATTTCCCTCTAGTCTCCAGTTGCTCACTCCACACTTCACCTCAGCTCACAGATTGGCTTCCTTTCCATTGGAGAGGGTTCCGACAAACGACTCGCTATACCTACATTTTGGAATTACACCAGAACGAAGACCAGTCCTCTCTTCCTGGGAAATTCAATCAGCTACTCAGGCGAAAACTTCGGACAGCAGAGCGTATGGGATTGTCTTTTGAGGAAGAGTGTTGCTTTTCCGACCTGAAAGTGATGGTTGAACACTCCCTTGGACGCTCTCACACGCATCTGTTATACGCAGATAGGCTGGAACAGCTATACCAAACAATGCACGAGAGGCAGAGGGGGAGTATATACAAGAGTACATTAAACGGGCATACGGTAGCATCCGTCTTCATGGTACGCAATGCCCATTGCTCCTATTACATCGCAGGAGGCCAAGATGAGTCTCAATGCAAAGATGCTCTGGCACACTGCCTATACAATGCCATCTGTACTGAGATTGAGAAGTACGGCTCCCGGTCAATTGATTTCGAGGGATCGATGATCCGTGGCGTAGAATTCTTTTTCCGTTCATTCGGAGCCATTCAAACACCCTATTTTGCACTCAGCCGGGGAAAAATGTCTATCCTCTCCCGCATCTGTCGCAAACTCCTCACCCGTCCATAAACGAGTCCCATCGCAACATGTCCAAGTTAATCATTTTTGCAGCCCCATCAGGTACAGGTAAAAGCACTGTGATCAAGCAACTGATGTCCATGGCTCCCGAACTAAACCTACATTTCTCTATCTCAGCCACAAGTCGCAGTCCACGAGGGAAAGAAAAAAACGGACTGGAATACTATTTCTTATCACCCGAAGAGTTTCGAGCAAAGATTCGTCAAGGCGACTTCCTCGAATATGAAGAAGTCTATACTGATACTTTCTACGGCACCCTCAAGGAAGAGGTAGACCGTCGCTTAAGCATGGGTGAGAATGTCCTATTCGACGTCGATGTGGCCGGAGCCATGAACATCAAGCGCAAATACGAAGACAAGGCTCTATCCATCTTCCTCATGCCTCCATCAATAGAAACCCTTCGTCAAAGACTTACAGACCGAGCTACAGATAGCCCAAACGTGATCGAAGAACGACTGGCCAAGGCTGAGTACGAAATTTCTCATGCCGATAAATTCGACCAAATCGTTGTAAACAACGACTTGTCCCTCTGCGTAGAAAAAGTTCTCCTGTCGGTAAAGAAATTTCTCCAATCTTAAACCAAAGGCCTCATGCTCAAGATCAGTCCTCTTCAGCGACTGCGTGCGCAGTACACGCCTAAGATCCCATCGGCCCTCCACTCTGCTTGGCAATTGGCTATAGAAGCTAATGCAGACAAGAGAGAGGAAGACGAAATGATCGCACAGATGTTCCCGCACACTTTTGGGAAAGGAAAGGTCTCGTTCTCAGAAGGAAATGAGGGAAGAAACAAATCGGACAAACCAATCAGAGTGGGTGTAATCCTATCTGGAGGTCAAGCCCCTGGGGGACACAATGTGATTGCAGGTCTATACGACGGCATCAAACAGCTGCACACAGACAGTCAGTTGTACGGATTCCTCATGGGGCCAGATGGTCTAATTAACCACAATTACATAGAAATCACCCGAGAGCTTGTCGACCACTATCGCAATACGGGAGGCTTCGACATGATTGGTTCGGGACGCACAAAGCTGGAGCAAAAAGAGCAATTCGATGCTGGGCTGCTCATTCTAAAGAGATTGGACATTTCTGCCCTGGTGATCGTAGGTGGAGACGACTCAAACACCAACGCAGCTATTCTGGCCGAATACTATCAGTCTATCAATGCTGGGATACAAATAATCGGTTGTCCCAAAACAATCGACGGAGATCTCAAAGGAAAGGACATTGAGTGTAGCTTCGGATTCGACACCGCGACTAAACTGTACGCCGAACTAATCGGAAATGTACAGCGAGACTGCGTATCGGCAAAAAAGTATTGGCACTTTATCAAACTCATGGGGCGTACCGCTTCACACATCACGCTTGAATGCGCACTCAAGTGTCAGCCCAACGTCACCATCATAAGCGAAGAGGTCAAAGCAAACAACTGGAGAATAACCGACTTGGTCGACTACATCTCCGCAATCATTGCCAAGAGAGCCGAGAGAGGCCTCATGTATGGTACGGTTCTGGTACCCGAGGGGATTTTAGAGTTTCTGCCCTCTTTCCGCCGACTGATCGATGAACTAAATGATTGCCTCTCCAATGCAGAACTCAGCTATCTCAATGAGAAAGAACAAGACGAGCGGCTCTCCCTTGTGGCCAGTCTCCTTTCTCAAGACAACGCAGCCCTGCTCCTCTCCCTGCCTCGATATGTCGCCTTACAGTTACTTGAAGATCGAGACCCACATGGCAATGTGCAAGTTTCCAAAATCGAAACAGAGGCACTACTCGTGGAACTTGTGGAGAGAAAACTCAAAACAATGGCTGAGGAGGGACGATTCCACGGCAAGTTTGCAGCCCTCACCCACTTCTTTGGATACGAGGGTCGCTGCTCTTTCCCATCCAACTTCGATGCAGATTACTGCTACAGCCTGGGGAGAACATCCGTTGCTCTTATTTTTGAAGGACTTACCGGCTATATGGCTATCGTATCCAACACCACTCATCCAGCAAACGAGTGTATAGCAGGTGGAGTGCCCCTTACTCGCCTAATGCACCTCGAGCGAAGGGCTGGTACATTCAAACCGGTAATCCGCAAATCTCTGGTCGATCTCAAAGGCGAGCCTTTCGCATACTTCTCGAAACACCGGGAGCAATGGGCCAAAGATGATTGCTATATCTACACCGGCCCCTTGGCTTTCTATGGTCCAAGAGAGATCTGCGACGAACCGACACTTACCCTCCGACTGGAGATTGACGGGTCTCCGAGCTTCAATTAAGAGCCTTCTCCTCAACAACTCAACTGTAACAACTCATGGCGATTTCACGTAAGCGATTAATCTGCATCCTCATCCCAACCTTCCTTCTCTTCGTGTTGGTCATATTCTTAGCGATGCGATGGAAAACGTGGTTTCACAATTACCCCGAAGAACCCTATGCCACACCAGATAGCGTAGACCGCCTCACCCTCACTCCAGGGGTAGATATCTGCCAAGATGCAACCATCTCTTGGCGAGCAGGATCGACCCTGCGCAGCGGATGGATAATGCTCTCATCGGATTCCTCTGAGGCAAAGTATCTGCCGGCACAAGCCGAGGAGGTAGAGAGCCGAGGAGGCAAAGATGCATACTACACCGTTCGCCTACGACGATTGCAACCCGGGGTACGCTACCATCTGTCTGCACACACGACTGGTTGCGCTAATAGTGATACGCTCTCTTTCGCACTGCCACAGCCAGACTCGACCCTCAAGATCATTTACCTCGGAGACTTCCAAGACATTGCCCTATCTGATGCAAAAAGCAAGATCGAGAGAATACACCCCTTCCTCTCCGAGGTCGACCTATGCTTGCAAGTCGGAGATTTGATTGAGCGACCAATGAACAAATATTGGGATTTGGTCTACGCCTCGCTCGGATCGACACTGATGAAGAAAAACTTCGCTGCAACCCCAGGCAATCACGAAATCATCAAGGGATTTTTCAAAAGGGTGGACCCACGCTGGGCTGCACAATTCCACTACCCACTCAACGGACCAAAAGGACAAGAAGGTCTGTCGTACTACATCGACCATCCCTTCTGCAGAATTGTTTCGCTCAATTCCAATCACGTTGATTTCCCCCTCGACCTTTACCGACAACGTTCTTGGCTGGAGGAGACATTGGCCTCGGCCAGACAGCCGTTCTTGATTGTAATGATGCACCACTCGGTCAAACCTGTACGTTCTTCCCGTTCGCATCCAATCATGTATAGGTTACTGCGTCCGATATTGGAGAAATATCGGGTAGATCTTGTGTTAGCCGGTCACGACCATGCCTATGCTCGAACGACCCACCCCAAGGACAATGAATACCGAGCTGCCCCCCCTGTCTATCTGATCAGCTCTTTCTCCGACAAATGCTACGAAAATGGATTTTCGCCCATTTTCGATCGGTTAGGTTCGGGGACCTCATTTTATTCCTTGCTCCATATCACTCGTACTCAATTGGAGTTCGTTACTTATACAATTGACCAGCAAGAGACAGACCGCTTCCGGATTACTCGCCCGGTAGATGCTCCAGACCGATCAGTGTTCCGATTTGAAGACCTGGGCAAAGATCTGCCCGAATATCTGCTTTTCGACAGCTTCACCGACTCCCCCAAGGGGCAAGCTAAGCGAGACGTCTACCACAAAGCTCTTCTTCTACGTAAGCAACAACAAAAGGGAACCCTCTGAGCCTTCCACTCGCAAAAGAAGACCAGCACAGAGAAAAAAGGCCGACACAGCGAGGAAGTGTGCAAATAGCCACACCCTCCGCACATGTCATACGTATATTCAGAATTCAATCGAAATCGCTAAGCCCTGCGGCACGCAGAGCCTCGATGCGCTCCACACAGGTAGCACATTTACCGCAAGGCTTGTCTCCCCCCTTGTAGCAACTCCACGTGCGACGGTAGTCAATCCCAAGTTGTACCCCACGTTTGGCTATATCAATCTTGGACCAGCCGGTGTAGGGAGCTTGCAGGCGCACTCCGTTGGACGTACCATTGCACACAGCCTGCTCCATCGGTCGGATAAAATCGGCCCGACAATCGGGATAGATGCTGTGATCGCCAAAATGGTTGGCAATGTAAATTTCGTCAAGCCCATAGCTCTCGGCCAATCCGGCTGCTATACTGAGCATAATCCCATTGCGAAAGGGAACTACAGTCGAAGCCATATTGTCGCTATCGTAAGCTCCCTCGGGGATTTCTCCGCCGCTCTGCAAAAGATCGCTACGGAAGTACTCATTCATAAAGTGAAGGGGGATCACAATGTGGCGAATGCCCAATGCGTGGCAATGCTCGGCAGCAAAAGGTATTTCTCTGGCATTATGCTTGGATCCGTAATCGAAACTTACCCCCAGAGCAATGCGATCGGCGTAGTCATGCAGCATGGTGACACTGTCCATCCCCCCGGAAACGACAATCAACCCTTTTCCGGTACTCTTATCAAAATCTTGGCATATCGACATATCTCCTTGTTTTGAGGGCAAAGGTAATCTCATCACCGGGCCGAAACAAAAGTGCGATCAAGCGAAGAGACCTCCATATCAAGATTCGATAGCCGCGGGGCATCTTGTAGCAAGGACGCCCGAGGAGACAATACGGCTTTCTCATGCACCGCCAAGCTATCCTTTTTCGTCAAGAATGAATTCAAATTCCAAGTGCCTTACCAGTGCATCCGTCGGCTCTAAATTTATCACCCGTCAGAAAAAATCTTCCCACACGTGAGACTTTTTGCTCCCACGCGTGAGAATTTATTGTAGGACACCTCACAAAACAAAGTCCAACAAGAACAAAGGCGACGGACAGCTTGAGAAAAGGGTAAAAATGAGCAAGCAGTTACAAACAAAAGAGACGAGAAAATAATCTCATTGCCCCAGATCTCACAGGGACTCTTACCTTTGTGGGGGATTATCCGCCTCGAAATCCACAAACGAGGCTTCAGTAATTGATAGACGACAAATGACCTATGGGATTTTTCGACAAGCTCTTCGGCAAAAGCAGGCAAGGGGTAAATACAACCGAGACACCGAGACAGCCCAATGAATCGAATACCGAAGAGGGAAACAGCGAATCGGCAGCCGACAAGGGACAGAACAAGCAAGGCAAACAAGCCGATCGACAGGCCGACACGCTCAAATTCGATGCCATACGTGCAATGAAGCTCGGAGAGCTGGGCTTTGCCCTGTCGGCTTTGGAAAAATCACTGGAACTACGTGACGAATTTGAGGCACGATATTACTATGTAGAAGCATTGCTCATGGCTTCCCGACAAGATGAGGCTCTCTCACAAATGGATCTCCTCCTCGACGAAGAGCCCAACCACCTCCCGACGCTACTTGGGCGAAGTCAGCTATTGCTGCACCTAAACCGCTATTCGGATAGCATGGCTGATGCCGACAAAGGGATCGAGCTGCAGACAGCTACCGAGCAAGAAAAAGACGATTTAAACCTCTACCAGCTATCCATCCTCAAAGCCAAAGCTCTCCGAGGCTTGGAGCGTACAAGCGAAGCCATCGAATTGCTCGCGAAGACGGCTCAACAGCACGAGGAAATAGGGCAAACACATTTGCTGAAAGCAGAGATGGAGATCGCCATAGGCCGAAAGGAGGATGCCACTGACAGCTTGTTGCAAGCTGGGGCACTCCTGCCGGAGGAGGAGCGTGTGCCTCTGCTCTTAGCTCAGATAGCCGAGAGCGACAACGTGATCGACAAGGCCTTCAAACTGTATCAAGACGCACTTGATCTCAACCCCTTCTGCGTAGAAGCACTATGCGCAAAGGCCAATCTCCGGTACAAACAAGGAGAGTGGGAACAAGCGATTGCCATGCTCACTGAGGCCAAAGAAGGGATGGCCCCCTCCAAAGAATTGCTCCTCACCCTCATTGACCTACACACAAAGCTGGGTCAAACCACAGAAGCAGAAGCCCTGCGCAGTGAACTGAAAGAAAATGAGACAGGTAGCAGTACAACGAAAAAAAACAGCTTCGACAACCTCTATAGCGGAGGCATCTACTGATGGTCGGGAAAAAATCAAAGTGGTATGTCGTATGGTCCGGCCTCAACCCCGGTGTCTATGATGACTGGGCAGATTGCAAACTACAGATAGAGGGTTTTTCCGGGGCTCAATACCGCTCTTACCCCAGTAGGGAAGAAGCACTACAGGCTTTTGACATGGGGTATCGAGCCGCTATGCAAGAAGTGCGCAGAACGACCGAAAAAGAAACCACAGGACACAGTAATGGCCCCATATGGAAAAGCCTCTCGGTTGATGCCGCTTGCAGTGGCAACCCGGGAGCAATGGAGTACCGAGGGGTCTTCACGTGGAGTAAAGAGTTAGTTTTTCATGTAGGACCTTTCGCAGGAGGGACCAACAACATCGGCGAATTCTTGGCTCTGGTGCACGGCTTAGCCCTCTGCAAACAACGGAACTGGGACCTGCCGATCTACTCGGACAGCAAGACGGCAATGGCATGGGTACGAAATAAAAAATGCAAGACCCTGTTGATGCCTACAGCAGAAAATGCACCCATCTTTGACCTGATCGAGCGAGCTGAGAAATGGCTTCGCTCCAACAGCTACTCCACTCCCATTTACAAATGGGATACGGAGCACTGGTTGGAAATCCCAGCCGACTTCGGACGCAAGTGAATAAGCTATTCGTTTTCAATCCGGGCAGCGAAGCCGGCTTTGCCTTCCCTGAGGGGTGTAACTATACGCCCCCAAGTGTTGTACAAGTAATGATGAGAGATCTCTCACCAATGCTACGTGTATTGGGGACAGGTAGCGATGTTGTCTATCACCCCTCCCCCTCGGGCGATCGGCTCCTACGCTGCGGTGTCTCTGCCATTGACTGGGACAAGGAAAGTAGCATACCGTCCAACGCGACCGCCCAAACCTACCGACTGCAACTATGGGGGCCGGAAGCCTCATCCCTCACCTCCTACCGCAACAAATTCGCCCCACTGATTTCCTCACTCCAAATACCCCGCTATCACCCTCAACTGAGGCAACTCATTCATCGGGCTACAGCGGCCAATCTGATGCAGTGGCTGCGCGAGAGGGCCGACTATCCCGATTGGCTCGTCGCTCGGCAGGTTCGCTCCGTAGACGAGGTGGAGCAGCTCGCCTCCTCAGTCGGGCCGAGAGCTATTGCCAAACAACCCTATTCCAGCTCAGGCCGTGGCCTCATCCCGCTCTCCTACCCGCTCTCCGATCAAGACAGTAAGGCCATAGCCAATGCTCTCAAGCGATCCGGATCTCTAATGGTAGAGCCTCGGCTGGACAAACTAAGCGATTGGGCCTCCGAATGGCTCATTACGGAAGATCAAGACGTACAGCTATGTGGGTACTCCCATTTCTTGACAAATGACCGAGGGGCTTACATTGGGAATGAACTTCGACCTCAATCCGAGCTACAAGAGAGTCTAGCTCAGAGCGTAGGGAAGAGAAGACTCAAGCAAACGGAAGAGCTCACCCAAACCTTCATCCGCCGGACAATTGCCCCCTATTACCGGGGAGCATTAGGCATTGACCAGCTGCTCTATCGCAGTGCAGACGGCATTGGCTACTTCCCAGCTGTGGAGATCAACCTCCGGATGACAATGGGACACTTCGCCATTGAGCTTTGTGAGAAATTGCTATCACCACAGAGCCGAGGTCAATTCCTCCTTGCCCCTATCCAGCAACTCCCCACTCGCATCCCCCCGACATTCGATGCCGATGGCCGTTTATCCTCTGGTGATCTACTCCTATCGGCCAATAAGCCGGACGCCTCATTTGCAGCTATCCTCCGAGCCGAAGGATAACATATGACAGGACTTGTCTTGTCTCTTTTGGACACTGCTGAGAGAGAATCGTAAAACAAGAGAATTAAGGGAACGATTATTGAAAGAGACTTTTGAATAAATCCACAGATTTGTACCTCTCCGAGGGCTTGCCTTTCGGCTCAAAACGAGCACGAAAGCAACCCTCATAAGCAACTGATTTACATCGACTTCCAAAAGGTCAAAAATCTCTCCTCAGAGAGCAATATCTCCGTAAGGTCAGAGCAACATCTCTGTACTCACGAATTTTTCGCTCTGACCTCTCGCAATTTTCAGCCCAACTTGCAAGGATCAACATTACCAACTCATTAAGGAAATATAGCAAAAGGTGGGAATTACGGACACCAGGTGGCTACATCCTCAATATCTACTTCAATGGCCAAATCGCCTCGTACAAAATACAGATATAAGAAATCAGCTGCCCGGATGGTCTTATTTGAAGATCACGTAAGAAGAGCACACATGCGTGTACTCACTGTCGGTGTGTTTTATCTCCAGGGACATCTCGACTTGTGATAAAAGGGTCTCTGTGTCGCATTTGTCGTACCTTTGCACCGGCTTGCCCTCGAACCGATTGCAAGCTGCAAAAACGATAGATACGTCACAGAATGGAATTAGCTTCGAAATACACGCCACAGGAAGTGGAGCGTAAATGGTACGAATACTGGCAAGAGCAGCATCTATTTGAATCTAAACCGGATACACGCCCAGCCTACTCCATTGTCATCCCTCCCCCTAATGTGACAGGGGTGCTACACATGGGGCATATGCTCAACAACACAATCCAGGACATACTTGTGCGCCGCGCACGGATGAAAGGGTTTAACGCCCTCTGGGTACCAGGAACAGACCACGCCTCCATCGCGACCGAAGCCAAAGTCGTAGCCAAACTGGCTGCACAGGGAATCAAAAAGACAGACCTTACAAGAGAGGAGTTCCTCTCCCATGTATGGGACTGGACACACACGCATGGCGGTATCATATTGGAGCAACTCAAACGATTGGGAGCCTCCTGCGATTGGAGCCGCACAGCTTTCACGATGGACGAGGAGCGTTCGCAATCGGTGATAGATGTTTTCGTAGACCTCTACCGCAAAGGCTTGATCTATCGTGGCGTGCGAGTGGTGAACTGGGACCCTCAAGCCCTGACAGCCCTCAGCGATGAGGAAGTAATCTACAAAGAGACACACGGCAAACTCTATTACCTGCGCTACTACCTCGAAAACGAACCCGACAAATACATCGTTGTAGCTACCACTCGTCCCGAGACTATCATGGGTGATACGGCCGTCTGCATCAACCCCACAGACGAACGCTATACATGGCTCAAAAACAAACGAGTAATGGTGCCGGCGCAGGGGCGAGCTGTCCCCATCATTGAAGATGAATACGTAGATATCAGTTTCGGTACTGGTTGTCTCAAAGTGACACCGGCACACGATATCAACGACTATAACTTGGGGCAAACACACCGCCTGCCATCTATTGATATTTTCAACGACAACGGGACACTGAACGAACATGGTGGCCGATATGCCGGCATGGATCGCTTTGAAGTGCGACGTCGCATTGTTGAAGATCTGCAAGCCGTGGGGCTAATAGAGAAAGAGGAAGATTATACAAATAAAGTTGGGTATAGCGAACGCACCGATGTGGCCATCGAACCGAAGCTATCCATGCAATGGTTTCTCTCCATGCAAAAGTTGGCCGAGCCGGCATTGGAAGCAGTGATGAGCGACAAAATACAGCTACACCCCTCAAAGTTCAAGAACACTTATCGCCACTGGATGGAGAACATCAAAGACTGGTGCATCAGCCGTCAGCTATGGTGGGGGCATCGAATTCCGGCCTATTACCTGCCTGATGGCAGCTTTGTTGTGGCTGCGACAGCCGAAGAGGCACTCGATTTAGCTCGCAAGAAGCCTGGATGCGACGACCTCTCATCCACAGATCTCAAACAGGAAAGCGATAGTTTAGATACATGGTTCTCGTCTTGGCTATGGCCAATGTCTGTATTCGGTCACATCCCGGGTAAAATCAATGAAGACCTGCGCTACTACTACCCTACATCCTGCCTCGTCACAGGGCCAGACATACTGTTCTTCTGGGTAGCACGCATGATCATGGCTGGCTATGAGTACATGGGAGACATGCCTTTCAAGCACGTCTATCTCACAGGGATTGTCCGAGATGATAAGGGACGTAAGATGTCCAAAACATTGGGGAACTCTCCCGATCCTTTGGATCTGATCAACCGATACGGAGCAGACGGTGTGCGTATGGGAATGATGATGGCAGCCCCGGCAGGCAACGATATCTTCTTCGATGAGACTCTCTGTGAGCAAGGACGCAATTTCTGCAACAAAATTTGGAATGCTTACCGTCTGGTATCGCTTTGGCAAGCTGACTCCCATGCACCACAGCCCGAATGTGCAACCTTGGCTTGTCGCTGGATGCGGATGCGGATTGATCGAGTGAAAATAGATCTCGAGGACCTCTTCTCCAAGTATCGCCTCAGCGAATCACTTACGCTCCTGTACAAAACTTTTTGGGATGACTTCTCAGGTCGCTTTTTGGAGATTGTCAAACCGTCCTATGGGGACCCGATTGACGTTGCCACACTGAGTGAAACCAAAGGATTCTTTGCCGAACTTCTGGAGCTTCTGCACCCATTCATGCCCTTCATCACAGAAGAGGTTTGGCAAGAACTGATGCAAGGCAAGGGTGTTGGCAGCATCATGCAGGTGGTACTGACTGAACCTCAGCAGCCCAATGCAACATTCTTAGAAGATGTGGCTCGAATGTTCGACATCGTGGCAGCAGTGCGCTCCATCCGTATGAGCAAAAACATTTCACCCAAAGAATCCTTGCAACTCGAGGTAGAGCCTGGCCATCAATCTTCGGTAGATAGCATAGCGAAAAAATTGGCCAATCTATCTGAAATCCGCACAGTGGAACGCCCATCAGAGGGATCGGTAAGTTTCTTAGTCGAAACGCTGAGCTATGCTGTACCCATCGCCAACTCTATCGATGTGGCTAGCGAACTGACAAAACTTCAGGCTGACCTCGAGTACCAGCAGAAGTTCCTCGCGTCAGTAACCAAAAAGCTCTCCAATGAACGCTTCGTGCAAAATGCTCCGGTCGCAGTTGTGGACTTGGAAAATAAGAAAAAGGCCGATGCCGAAGCTCGTATCCAAGCGATTGAGCAAAGTATTCGCTCATTACAAAATATCTAATTGCATCATTCGATTATGGAACAGAGCAAGGAAGTATCCTTTATCAAAGACCTCTTTCGACAAATAACCGAAAGAATGGAGGGCGAACACTCGGCCTCAGTGCTGCACGACCTATTCATACAGATTGACTCTTCGCGTGGCGAATTGCAGATTTACGGAGACGAGGATCATCTGCTTGCTTCCAAAGTGATCTTTTCATGGATCCATGAAGACACCTCTGAGCCCAAGCCCCAAAGTTTGGCACAACTGAGACAAGCTGTTGCAGAGCTTCAAAAAGAATGCTACTTCGATGGCACACTCTTCGACTACCCCCTATCGGTGCAACTGGTAGGTGAGGATTTTGAATTGATTGAGGAGCTCCTTTTCCTTGATGATGATCTGGTACGTCTTGACGACCCTCTCCTACAAGGCTACGATAAGGATTTGGATGAGTTCATCGCCAAAATCCTTGCAGAGTAGAATTTAATTTCTACCTTTGCACCGCCTTTGAGGGGAGACCTTGCTTGGGGACCATGTCGATTGTGCATCGGGAAGCTCCAAGGAGTTCCGCCGAAATAGCTCAGTTGGTAGAGCAATTCATTCGTAATGAATAGGTCGCCGGTTCGAGTCCGGCTTTCGGCTCTTGGCTAAAAGATTGTTGTTAATGTGTTTGGCTGCGTCGTTGAGAGATTCTTTCTCTTTTGCGACGCAGTTTTTTTATGGCGGTAAATAATCGCCCAACAAAGGTCCTACCCCCGACAGTTTTCCCTCAATCAAAAAGGACTTCGATTCGCTGCTGTCTGGGATTGAAACGACAAGAGTGAACACGATTGCGTACTTTCGCACTTAGTTTTGTAGTATTGTGGTGAATGCGTAGAAAAGATTATATGTTTCGGGCTTGGCTGCTTCTCTTGCTTGTAGCCGTTGCGACGATTGGGTTGTATTTTCTCCCCGAGGATTTCGGTTCGTGGCAAATAAAGGAGGTGGATCTCTTGTCCGATCTCCGTAGAAACGATGAGCAACAGTCAAAGTTGGCAGAAGAAAGTATGCAGCAAACCAACTTCATCGAAAATCGAAAGGCTGTACAGACGTCCGCATCACGAGGCTTGGCAAACTCTTCGACCGACAGTCTGGCTTTGCGCGACTCCGTGTACCGAAAACTACAAGCTGAACAACCGATTGACAGTACAAGGGTCTTGTTCGAAGATTACAGTCCTTCGCACACAGGTCTTATACGTCTATACAAATCCCTTCGACAACGCAAATCTCTCGGTAGACCGGTGCGCATAGCTTTCTTGGGTGATTCATTTATCGAAGGCGATATATTCACGGCACACCTGAGAAGGATGCTTCAGGGGCGCTATGGGGGTGGTGGTGTAGGTTGGGTACCGATAACCAGTGAAGTTGCAGGTTTCCGCTCGTCAGTAAGACATGAGTTTCACGGATGGAAGACCGTAAACATGCTGCACAGCAAGGGACGGCACAACCCCTCTGGCTACTACTTTCTTCCCAATCAAGAGCACTCAACAGCCAATTACAAGCTCCCGGGGGATAGCTCCTCTATCAATACCGCGACCCAAGTATCGCTCTACTACACAGCAGATAAGCGTTCTGCTGCCTATCTGCAAGTAGCCGGAGATAGCAGCTATACAATAGAGATCTCCCCCACTAACGGAAGCGTGGGCGAGTACCGCTGGCAGGGGCATACCAAACGAGTGCGCTTAACGGTGCCCTCTAGCGATGGTCTACACATCTTGGGCATGAGCCTGGAGCAAGAGCGTGGCGTAAGCGTAGACAACTTCTCTCTGCGGGGGAATAGTGGCTTGGCTTTGAGTAAAATAGACGCAGCCTTGTCGTCCTCGCTTTGTAGCGTTCGCCCCTATGATTTAGTCGTACTGCAATACGGGCTGAATGTGGCAAACAGTAAGCAACTCAACTATGACCATTACTACAAAGGTATGATCTCCGTTATCAAGCATATAAAACTATGTTTCCCCAATGCGGATATCATGCTAATGGGTGTTTCGGACCGAGGCATGCGCACAGCCAATGGCTTTGTAACCATGCCGGCCATTCATTATCTGTTGGCTACACAACGAAAGATTGCCATAGATAGCGGTGTGGTATTTTGGAACACCTTCCTGGCAATGGGTGGAGAAGGTAGCATGGCCAACTTAGTCTCACGAGGGTTGGCAGCTAAGGACTATACACATATCAGTTTCGCGGGTAGCAAGAAAATTGCAGAGGCCTTTTTGCGCGCATTTGAACTCGAAAAAGAATACTATGAAGCGATCGAATAGATGGAGAGGATTTGCCTGGAGTCTGCTTTTCGGGGCACTTGCTCTACCAAGCTCCCTCTACTGTCTGGGTGGCAAAGGGCTTTCCGATGAAGAGAAATCCACAGTTGACAGTATAACACTTAAAGAACTACGGAAGAAAAAGGCGACAGATCCTGTAGTATTGGTACACTTGGGAGACAGCCACATTCAGGCTGGACATCTGAGTGGAGTACTACGCAGAGAATTACAAAAACGCTTCGGTTCTGCCGGCAGAGGTTGGGTAAGTCCGCATCGCCTCTATGGCAGCAACCAACCATTGGGTTACAATGTGCAAGCCACCCCATCACGATGGAATTACCAACTGCTTACCCAACAGGCATCGCTCATGGATGCTGTAGGAGCATCAGGGATGCTCGTTCGACCCACGAGGCGCGACTTTGACATCACGCTCTCTCTCAAAGGGGAGGAGCGATTCGACAAGGTCTATATTCATCGCAGCATACAAGCCCCCTCCCTCAGACTTAGCAGTAGCAATGGATACAGCCTAAACGCAGCTCAGGAGCATACCGAGATCGTTGTGGACACCCTACAGTTAGACATACCAACCTCATCCCTACGGCTAATCCCCACACAGCCCACGACTATGGGACGGGGGGATGGATATTCCGGATTTGTATTAGAAAACACACAAACCGGCAGTGGGAAGTTGATGTACCACGAGATCGGACTTAACGGTGCCATGATGAATCAATATGCGACCCATGCCTATGTACGGAGCTTGTCCTTACTCGATCCGGACATTGTGCTTGTATCTCTGGGATCGAACGAATCTTCCGGACGCAATTTCAGCAAAGAAGCTTTCAGCCAATCGATTGACAGGCTCTGCTCGCTCCTACGCTCCCATTGCCCTAAGGCACACATCGTATTATCTACACCTCCTCCCTTTTATTGTACAATCCGAAGCAAAATTGGTAGCAAAACGGTACGCCAAAAAGGACGAAAGAGGAAATATCGCAGAGTGCCCGTTTATCGCTCTTCGTCCGAGGTGAATACACAATCCGGGATGGCAGCTGAAGCAATACGGGCTTACTGCAAAGCTCAAGGGCTGGATTGCATTGACTTGTATTCTCTGATGGGAGGAAGCGAAGGTGCAGCCGAATGGGCAAGACAGGGGCTCTATGGTCCGGACAAAATTCACTTCTCCATTGAGGGATACGAACGACAAGGACGACTAATGCTACGAGAAGTCGAGACCATTGTGGAGATGATTTTCGAACAACGAAAGAATGCTTCGAAATAAGGATTCCTTCTATTCCCTCATCTCTTTTTCTCTGACATAAAACAAAACTCACACCAGGGCAGCTCCCAGTGTGAGCAAGAGGGAACGGATCATACTTCAATTGATCCCGAGGGCCTTACAACCAAATCAAAATCTAACGGAGAAGCCCAAGCGTACTCCCCATCTCGGAACATCCTCTTTCTTCGGTTGAGTAAAACGATGAAAGTACTCCACTTTCAATACCTTGAAGATATTCTCAAGCCCTACACTCCCCTCCGCATACCAAGTATTTTGCATTGGAGCAACATCTTTTGGAAAAGCAAAGAGGCCAACACCCGGAGGTAAATTCTTCTCGGACAAATCGCCCCAAAGCACATGCCCCGACACGATCTCTCTAAGTCCCAAAGCTCTGATAAGAGGGATACGATTCAGGATGAGACCATTGAGGTGATAGGTAGCGTGCACCCCAGCCCAGCGATCTGCTATAAATTCCGACGGCTGCAAGAGCTGATAGGTGCCCCGTTTGTAGATGTAATTGGTATTGGATGGCGGTATCGCCAAGAGAGGATAAGGGGCACGCGTCCACAAGATGCCCGCATCGGCTCTCAAATCAACAAACCCAAGAAAAGAGAGGCGAAGATTTTGGGTATAGGAAATATCACTTCGCTGAAATCCATAGTCGCTACCGGCGACTCCAGCGAAAGCCATTCGATGCGATAGGCGAAAGAGAGGGCCACGCCGAGTAAGGTTGAAACCAGACTCCCTTCCTCGCCTTCCATTATATATCACTCGCATAGGTTCCCAACTGCAAGAAAAACCTACTTCGGCCGTGCGATAGCTATTCACCCGGTGCAGTCCACCATTCTCATCGACCGACTCATAGATGAGTGTACCTGTAGGGGTTACGATACGGTAGTCAGCATACAAGGATGTACTGAAGAAGCGAGACCAATCAAGATCCAGCCCTACCCGATAGTTGTCCACGTAAGTTCGCTTACTATTCCCTCTCGAAGCAAATAGATCAAGGATATTACCACGATAAACACCATCCGAGATTTCACCCGGAATGAGGATATCAGATTGTGCTGTAATCGAGAGATTTCGCTTCGGATATTCGTCAAGAAAATATTCTTTGTGCAGTGGGGTATAAACAAGATTGGCCATGTACTTGACTTTCTCGTCTTTGAAACCGTAAGCGATATAGCCATTAAGGAAAAAGTGTTGCATCAGATTGGCTGTTGTAGAGCCTCCCACCCTCGCTCGGAAACCCTCAACGGCGTTATGACTGATGAAGGTCTCCACAGGACCTATATCGATCTTGCTTCGCTTTTTCCCCTCTACTGTTCCCGTTGGGAAAGAGACATACCCGGAGATAACGGACCGAGCAAAGAAAGAAAGAAGCGGATAGACCTTACCTCTATGCAACTCATCCATGATCTCATACACGGCAAGACCACTCTTGGGCATCGGTTGGGGGCGAAGGGTATCCCACTTTTGAGGATCGGCAAGGAAGGGAATGTAGCCTTCCGGACGCGCTTTCCATGTCTCAGGCATAGGCTCAGCCTCATTGTCGAACTTGAAGTTGTGAAAAATCCTCGCCTGGTGTGCCTCTATTCCTCCAGGCAAAAAAAGGTCCTTGGCCGTAATGAGAGCCTCTGTCGTTTGCCTGTCGGGGATCCATATACGTCTTTCCGAGATTGCATGTCCACTTGAGTCAGGTACCGTAATAGGACGAAAGTCCTGCCTCAACCTTAGCTTGCGAATCCAATTGACATTGGCAGCAACCGGCATATTCAGTTCTACGTGTTGCACGGCACACTCAGGGAGAGCCAATCGGATGCGCCCCGAGAAGCCAGGAGCATGGGGTTCAAACGGGACAAAAGTCAGCTCCACACAGTCAGCTCCATGCACACGAATAGTATCCTGAATAAAGAACTTGTAAAATCCCGTAGCGAAAGAACGATTGAGAGGCGAAGGGATACGCTGCAACAAAATAGGAATGTTGGCATCGTAGATATCTATAGGACGGAATATCTCATCAATATTGTTCGACAGAGGCCCCTCGTCCACTTCTTCCTCGATCCCCCTATTGTTCCGGTAGATACCTCTTGTAAGTCTTCCATCGACCTCATTGTGCGTATCACGACTCAGCTTTTCTCGAACAGAGAGAGGGAAAATAAGTTTTTCGGAAAACGAAGACGTATCAGCCATCGTTCTCGCCCGCACAGTATCGATACCCAGCATCTTTTTGCCTGGTCGGTACTCATCGGTATACAGGATCAGCCGCTCATAGGTATCGTATTGGTAGCGTTTTTGCGACTCTATGCGGTTTTTCTTTTTGGCGGCAATGGCTCGATTAATCAGTTCAACAGCTGGATTATTTCGCTTACTGTATCGCTGCCGTTTGGGGCGGACTGTGAGGGTCGATAGCTGTATTGTCTCGACAGAGAGGCGCACCCTTACACCCTTGCGGATCTCACCGGGTCTAAGGATGATTCGCTGTGTCTCGAAGCCAACATAGCTGATGACAACCGTGCGATTACCCTTGGAAGAAAAGAGTTTGAAGCGTCCATTCTCGTCCGTATTAGTACCCTCTTGTCTATCTTCTTCAAAGACGACCGTCACATAGGGCAGTGGTGAGCCACTGACAGAGTCCGTCACAACGCCCTCTATGCCGGTGCTCCCATTTTGAGCCGAAAGGGGAATGCAACAGACAGGCGACAACAGGGCACATAGAGCTACTACAATCCGAAGCTCAACTGATCGTTTGACACATTGCACGAAGGTATACCTCATTTGATTTCATTTTGCAGCGACAATACAATAGGCTTGCTACTGCTAATTAAGAACCGATCGCCCTCCATTCGATTAAGCGTACCCATCCACAACTCGCTCAACACGCGGTTATTCAGCTCCCACCTGAGTCCCTGCGTAGAGATTGCACTGCGATAGAAATCGAAGATTGAGACCTGCCTGCCTGCTTGTCCATGGATGAGAGCCGTCCCTTCAAAGGCAAAAAGGCAACCATAGGGGGTCGGAGCGATAAGCAAATCAATCCCGCCTCGCACATAAGTGGGCAACAAGGCGATATTACCCAATGTATGATCTTCTCTCAAACCAGTCAGTCCCAAAATGCAAAGCGAGGAGGGGGCATACTTGCGACGAACAAAACAGACAGTTTTGGTCAGATCATTAGTTTCCTGATCCGGATCCCGATGTACACGCTCACCCAATAGGCGAAGGTTCTCTTGCGAGATCGAATCCATGTCTCCCACCACAGCATCAGGCAATGAGTAGCCAGCCCGTTGCAACTTGTCAAAAGCCCCATCGCAACAGACGAGGTGTCGATCCCCTCGGGCATAGCAAGCAGCCAATATATCAGCACCAAGGCTACCGACCTTGGGGAACTCACCGGCAGCCAAGATGGAGACAGCCGGCACATTGGCAACAGAGATATGCGGGATTTCTATTGTAGGTTCTATAGTGTGAAAACTCATGGAGCAGCATCTTGAAAGTTAACTCTAAGCAGTCTGCATTTGGGCTTTCTGCATCCTCCACCACCGGCCATAACCAATGACCGACAAGACGACATTGACAGCGAAGGTAGCTCCCGAAATCCAATCGTGAGCATGAAAGAAAACCACCGCAGATAAGATGTTGGCCACAAACCAGCACAACCACTGTTCTCGGACCTTGAGCGCAAGCCATACCATCCCCACAAAACTGACAAGTGTGGCCAAAGTATCTGCCCAGGGCAAAGAGCTACAATGGTCGGCTGGCACATCGAACCAGCACCAACAGTTGCTGAGCAAACCGTAAACCGGTACAGAAACAATGGCCATTCCCACGAGACTGAGCAAAAAAAGTTTGAGACTGAGTGTTCGGATCCTCCCTCCTTCTTGCTCTCCCGAATTACGCGCCCATATTATCCAACCTATGATCGTGGTAATGAGGTAATAGGCATTGACGGCCACGTTACCGTAGAAGCGCGACTCGATCGAGAGATAAATCCAAAGAAGTGGCAGCAGCACTCCCAAAGGCCACATCCACATCGAAGCCTTGATCTCGAAGTAGACCCACAAAAATGTAACCGCTGCGGCGATCAGCTGCACTGCGTTCTCCTGCAAAAAAGTCGGTATCAAATGCCAGTCCATACGGTACAAAGGTAACGGATAATCGAGAACAGAAATACGACAGCTCTGGCGAAAAGGCATTAAGAATCCATCTCCTCTCAGAAACAGGCAAGCGACGAAGAATTCCACGCAAGTCACCCTTATTCTCTACTTGACGAAAAACTACTCGATTGCTCCTCTGGAGCAACCCAAGCCGGATGCAATCCACCTCGGCACTCCGACGCGTGAGAATTTTTCTTCCGACGCGTCCGAAGTTTTATTCCGACCCGTAAGAGTTTCAACTGGATCACGCTCCAATTTCTTTTGAACGGACAAAAATGCTCCGAGTTCACAACAAACATCTGTACGACAAAGCAGTAGCTACCCAAACAACCGACCGCTCCCGGCCACTCCTTTAGCCGCTTTCGTTTTTTATCGTTACCTTCGCTACAAATACGCGAACAAGTACTTGCTTCAAAATACATGGATATATTAGAACTCAACGAACAGGAAATCGTCAGACGCAATAGCCTGAGCGAACTCCGTTCGATCGGGATAGAGCCTTATCCGGCAGCCGAATATGTGGTGGATGACACATCGGCCAACATCAAAGCTACTTTCGATGATACATTAGAGGTTCCTCGCCAAGTACGCATCGCAGGCCGAGTAATGAGCCGTCGCATCATGGGTAAGGCCTCATTCATTGAGCTACAAGACAAGGACGGACGCATCCAAGTTTATGCTACACGGGATGACTTGTGCCCCGACGAGGACAAAAGTTTCTACAACGTTGTGGTGAAGAAATGCATGGATATAGGTGACATTATCGGAGTGGAAGGCTTTGTTTTCCGCACTCGGATGGGCGAAATATCCGTTCACGCACAAGAGATCACATTCCTCTCCAAGAGCCTCAAGCCTATACCCGTGGTAAAGGTCAAAGACGGTGTCACTTACGATGGGTTCACCGATGCAGAAATGCGCTATCGCCAACGCTATGTAGACCTGATCGTAAACGAGGGAGTGAAAGACATCTTCGTAAAGCGAACGAAGATTTTCAACGCAATGCGCGCATTCTTCAACGAGCGTGGCTACCTTGAAGTCGATACACCTGTCCTGCAGCCCATCCCCGGAGGTGCAGCAGCGAGGCCTTTCGTCACGCACCACAATGCACTCGATATCCCCCTCTACCTACGTATTGCCAATGAGCTGTACCTCAAAAGGTTGATCGTAGGAGGCTTCGATGGGGTGTACGAATTCAGTCGCAACTTCCGAAACGAGGGGATGGACCGCACACACAACCCCGAGTTCACGGCCATGGAGATCTATGTTGCGTACAAAGACTACAATTGGATGATGGCCTTCGTGGAGCAAATGCTTGAGCATATTTGCCTCGAAGTCTTGGGAACAACCGTAGTGAAGGTCGGGGAGAATATGATTGACTTCAAAGCTCCCTACAAGCGCGTAACCATGATCGATGCGATCAAAGAGCATACCGGAGTCGATATTAGAGACATGGATGAGGATGCCCTGCGCAACGTCTGCAAGGATCTGGGGATTGAGACAACCGAAGCAATGGGCAAAGGCAAGCTGATTGATGAGATATTTGGAGAGAAATGTGAAGGTCGCTACATTCAGCCGACTTTCATCACAGACTATCCCAAAGAGATGTCCCCACTCACCAAAGTACACCGCAACAACCCTGATCTAACCGAACGTTTCGAGTTAATGGTTAATGGCAAAGAGATTGCGAATGCCTACAGTGAGCTAAACGACCCGATCGATCAGCGGGAACGCTTTGAAGAGCAGCTCAAACTCTCAAAAAAAGGGGACGACGAAGCTATGTACATCGACCAGGATTTCCTACGTGCTCTAGAGTATGGTATGCCCCCAACAAGCGGTCTGGGGATAGGGATGGACCGGCTGGTAATGCTCCTTACGGGTCAGGAAAGCATCCAAGAGGTGCTACTCTTCCCCCAAATGAGACCCGAAAAGAAACCTCAGCGCGATAGTACAGAAGTATTCGAAGCAACCGGAGTACCTTCCGCCTGGGTACCGGTACTCTACAAAGCTGGCTACCTCACGGTTGAGGCGATGAGGAAAGAGCGACCCGGCAAGATCTTGCAGACTCTTACCGACCTGAATAAAAAAAACAAATTGGGATTGGCTGGGCTACAGTTAGACGAAGTATCGGCATGGGTCGCCCCTAAGGAATAGTAATAGCAATACATCCCGAGAGCTGGAGAGGTAGACTGAAAGGGTCTCTCCTCTGTCTCTGGGTGCGGAACGGCATTCGTATGGAAAAGTTAGGTACCATAGGGGTATTGGGTAGTGGCAGTTGGGCTACGGCACTGGCCAAGATCGTCTTGGGTACACAGCCGAGCATCAATTGGTTCGTGCGACGTACGGAGAAAGTGAGAGCTTTCGAGACGTCCGGTCGTAACCCCGATTATCTGACCTCTGTGCGATTCGACACAAGTCGAATTCGGTTCTTTAGCGATTCGGATCTGAATGCTTTCTTCAGAGCTTCCGACACAGTCATACTCGTCACTCCCTCACCTTTCATCAAGTCGTACCTCAAACGCCTGCGCTCATCCAGCGTGCGAGATAAACTCATCATCAATGCTATCAAAGGGATCGTACCTGATGAGAATATCCTCATATCGGACTACCTGCAGCACGAAATGGAGATTCCTCAGGAAATGATCGGTGCCGTAGCAGGCCCTTGCCACGCCGAAGAGGTGGCAAAAAACCGGCTTTCCTATCTCACCGTAGGGTGCTTCGATGAGAGCAAAGCAGAGTTGTTCGCTCAGGCTCTTCGCACCGACTACACCCACTGTGCCGTAAGTAACGATGTTGTGGGAATCGAGTACGCCTCCGTGCTGAAAAACGTCTATGCTATCGCTGCAGGTATCTGCAATGGACTGCAATACGGAGATAACTTCCAATCGGTGTTGATGTCCAATGCAATCAGCGAGATGAACCGTTTCGTCAATACGGTTCACTTAGTAGACCGTCAGATCACAGACTCCGTCTATTTGGGTGACTTGCTTGTCACAGCCTATTCGCAGTATAGCCGCAACCGCACGTTTGGCAACATGATCGGCAAGGGCTACAGTGTCAAAGCCGCTCAGATGGAAATGGAGATGATTGCCGAGGGATACTACGGAGCGAAGTGCGTGAGAGAGGTAAACAAACGCTTTCGAGTGAATATGCCTATCATGGATACCGTGTACGAAATCCTATACGACAAGCGAGATGCAAACGACGCCATCTCGGCACTGACTAAACATTTTCGCTAATTGTTTTATTTGGAGAAAGAATAGTTAGGGCAAAATGAAAGATTTTCGTCTGGACTTGCAAGCAGCATCGGGGTTGATAAATACCGGGATTAGGGAGAAGGCGTACAAGTCTTGGGAGAGCCTCATGCGAGAGTACACAACCGGTGGAGGTATGCTGGGGTGGGTCGATGTCCCAGCAAACTGGCAATGCAATGACTACGCCCGTCTGGAGGAGGTTGCGTCTACATTTCGTGACTGCGAATTCGTTGTTTGCATCGGTATTGGTGGAAGTTATTTGGGCGCACGAGCTGCAATCGAGGCCCTCGGCCACAGTTTTGAAGCCTACAAGCAAAACCATACACATCCACAAATACTTTTTGCCGGTCAGAATATCTGTCAAGACTACTTATACGAACTAATGATGCTGCTACAAGATAGACGCTTCGGCATCATGCATATATCCAAGAGTGGCACGACCACGGAACCAGCAATTGCTTTCCGCTTCTTGCGAGAGCTGCTTATAAGCAAAGAGGGAGAAAAGCGCGCCAACCAACTCACCGTAGCTGTAACAAGCTACGATAGAGGAGCCTTGCGTACCATGGTTGAGCGGTACGGCTTCCCCTCACTTGGCATACCGGACAAAGTGGGAGGGCGGTTCTCTGTTCTTACAGCCGTAGGCCTTTTGCCAATGCTCACCGCAGGGATCAATGTTCGAGAGCTGATCGAAGGTGCCCAATCGGCCCGAGAGTGGTTCTTACAAAACTCGTACGAGGAAAACCTCGCCATGCAACTGGCATCTGCTCGCTACGCTCTCTACCAAAGTGGGAAGAAGATAGAGATATTGGCTACTTCCACCCCCAAGTTGCACTTCTTCTCGGAGTGGTGGAAGCAGCTGTTTGCAGAGAGTGAGGGCAAAAGGCTGCAAGGACTTTTCCCCGCAGCCGTTACGCTTACGACCGATCTGCACTCGATGGGGCAGTGGATACAGGACGGGGAACGAAGCATCTTCGAAACTTATCTCACGGTCGCAGGTAGTAAACACAAACTAACACTGCCCCACTCAGCCGAAAACCTTGATCAACTCAACTACATGGCAGGATATACCCCTGACGAGATCAACGGCCAGGCATTACTCGGCAGTCACATGGCCCATACCGAAGGGGGTGTTCCGGTTCTAAATATCGGTATCCCCGAGCTTGGTCCCTACCAGATAGGACAATTGCTCTACTTCTTCCAAGCAGTGGTGGCCGTGAGTGGTGTGATGCTGGGAGTGAACCCTTTCGATCAGCCTGGGGTAGAGAACTACAAAACCAACACGTTCCGACTACTGCACAAACCCGGGTACTGATCCTTCCGAAACATAGACAACAGAAAAATACAAGACAAATCCTACAATGAAATACAACAAGCAGCCGGCTTTGGCTCTTCCTGAGTATGGCCGTAACATACAGAACATGGTCAATCATTGCCTGACAATCCAAGACCGGGATGAGCGCAACTTTTGCGCTAACTCTATTGTACGGATCATGTCGGGTATGTTTCCCGAGTTCAAGACAAACAATGGAAACAAAGACAATGTCTACTGGGATCACCTGGCTATCATGGCCGACTTCAATCTAGATATCGACTACCCTTGCGAGATCATCCACAAAGACCAGTTGGAGAGGCACCCCTCCAAAGTTCCTTATTCCGACAACGATATTATATACAGGCACTATGGGCATATCTCACAAGAGCTGATAAAAAAAGCGATGGAGATGCCTGAAGGGGAAGAGCGAGAGGCCTTGGCCATGATGATCGCCAATCAGATGAAACAATCCTACGTGAACTGGAATAAGCCCGAAGTCACGGACTATCGGATCTTTAAGGATCTCTACGAATTTTCGGATGGAGAGATCGAACTCACTGAGGGGACGCACATCTTGAACAAACCTGAGATCTTTGTACAAGAAGCCTCTCCCAAAGGAGGGAAGAAAAAGAAAAAGAAGTAGCGGCCAGGCGGGGTACGTAAAGATGGAGTATCCCCCCGTCCAACAAACACTCTGGGCCGCAGCCAAACGATAACACCAAAACGATCATTATGAGTTCCTTTGCAATCGAAGGTGGATACAAGCTAAAAGGGGAGATCATCCCTCAGGGAGCTAAAAACGAAGCGTTGCAGATTTTGTCCGCAACCTTGCTTACCGGAGAGAAAGTCACGGTCCACAATATACCTGACATCTTGGATGTAAACAATCTGATCGAGTTGCTTCGACTAATGGGTGTGGAGGTAGAACGCCTGGGGGTGGGCAGCTATTCCTTCCGAGCAGCTGAGATAAACTTGGACTTCATCAAAGACGAAACGTTCCTGCTGAAGAGTCGCAAGCTTCGTGGTTCTGTCTTGCTTGTCGGCCCACTGATTGCAAGATTCGGGTATGCTATCTTCCCCAAGCCTGGAGGCGATAAGATCGGTCGTCGCCGCTTGGATACGCATATCATGGGTATCATGGCATTGGGAGCCGAGTGCGACTACATAGCAGAGAAGCACAGCTACGAGCTGAAAGCTCCACAAGGGCTAAAAGGATCCTACATGCTCTTGGATGAAGCTTCCGTAACTGGGACGGCCAACATTGTGATGGCCGCGGTCTTGTCCGAGGGTACAACCACCATATACAACGCAGCTTGCGAGCCATATCTGCAGCAGCTGTGCAAGCTACTGGTCTCTATGGGTGCTAAGATAGAGGGGATCGGGTCCAATCTCCTCACGATCACAGGCGTCGACAAGCTCCATGCGGCCGAACATCGCATCCTGCCAGATATGATCGAGGTGGGGAGTTTTGTCGGAATGGCCGCTATGACGGGATCAAGCATTACGATCAAAGATGTGAGTTTGCCCGATTTGGGGATTATCATTCCCTCTTTCCGCCGCTTAGGAATCGAAATTATAGAACGTGGCGATGACCTCTTCGTACCCGAGCAAGATGTGTACGAGATCGACACATTCATGGACGGCTCTATCATGACCATAGCCGATGCTCCTTGGCCGGGATTGTCTCCGGACTTGCTCAGTGTCTTCTTGGTCGTAGCCACGCAAGCCAGGGGATCGGTACTGATCCACCAAAAGATGTTCGAGAGTCGCTTGTTCTTCGTAGACAAATTGATCGATATGGGAGCACAAATCATCCTATGCGATCCTCATCGTGCCACGATCATAGGCTTGGGGAGACACTATAGCCTTCGGGCATCCGAGATGACCTCCCCCGATATCCGTGCCGGCATTGCTCTGCTGATTGCAGCCATGAGTGCCAAGGGAACGAGCATCATTCACAACATTGACCAGATCGACAGAGGATACCAGAATATAGAACATCGACTCAATGCAATCGGAGCCCACATTTCGCGCTTGTCTTGAACGCATAGATCCGGCCAAGCTCATCCCCGTAGGGCGGACATTGAAGCCACACGCTTTGGCAGGGGAAGTTACTTGCGAATTGGATATCGACCCATCCGAACTACTGGAGGATGGAGTGCCGTTCTTCCTATTCATCGAATTAGAGTCCCTTCCTGTCCCTTTCCGTCTGCTGAAATGTCGCCCCAAAGGCGAGATGGCACTGCTGCGTTTTGCTGGAGTGGATTCGTCCGACAAGGCCAAGCAAATTGTCGACTGCCGCATCCTGATCGAATCCGACTACCTCTGCGAAGATAAAGAGACACCCCCGAGCCTTGACCTACTCCTGCACTATCGCGTAGTGGATCAAGAGGGGGAAGACGTAGGAGAAGTCATGGCAATAGATGAATCGACAATCAATCCCCTCTTTAGGCTACAATGTTCCGGCAACAAGCAGACACTGCTTCTACCAGCTGCAGCAGAGCTCATACAAAAGATCGATCACGCTGAAAAAGTCATACACTACACCATACCTGAGGGATTATTAGATCTATGAAACGAAAAGAGCTGGCTATTCTGGGTTCCACCGGATCAATCGGCACACAAGCCCTCGACATCATCCGCAACAATCCCTCAACCCTTTCTGTATATGCTCTCACGGCACGCAACAGTGCCGACTTGCTGATAGCCCAAGCCATTGAGTTCGAGCCGGAAGTTGTTGTTATTGCCAACGATGAGTACTACAGCAAAGTCAAGACAGCTCTGGATCACTTACCCATAAAAGTTTGGAGCGGAGCGGACGCCATTTCTCAGGTAGCGAGTTGCGACCCCGTAGACATTGTACTGACAGCGATGGTCGGCTATGCGGGTCTGTCCCCTACCCTGGCAGCAGTGGATAAGGGTAAGACTATTGCATTGGCCAATAAAGAGACCTTGGTCGTTGCCGGTGATCTGGTAATGCGTCGAGCACAAAAAGCCGGAGCAACGATTGTCCCTGTGGATTCAGAGCATTCCGCTATCTTTCAGTGCTTAGTAGGTGAATACAATCCCATCGAACGCATCTTCCTTACAGCATCAGGGGGACCATTCCTACACCTACCCAAAGAACAGTTCGATATGATCACTGTTGCGGATGCTCTCAAGCATCCCAATTGGGAGATGGGAGCAAAAGTCACAATCGACTCGGCCTCCTTGATGAACAAGGGTTTTGAACTGATTGAGGCACACTGGCTTTTCGGTTGCCCGATCGACAAGATCGAAGTCCTTGTCCATCCGGAGAGCATCGTTCACTCGATGGTACAGTTTACAGATGGAAGCGTAAAAGCCCAATTAGGAATCCCTGATATGCGTCTGCCGATCAGCTATGCATTCGGGTTGACCAAACGCATTGCAAACGATTATCCTCGGGTGAACTTCTTTGAAAAACCGCTCACTTTCCTACCCCCAGACACTGACCGCTTCCCTAATCTATCATTGGCTTGCGAGGCCATTAGCAAAGGGGGAAATGCCCCTTGTACACTTAATGCAGCAAATGAAGTTGCAGTCGAAGCTTTTCTCTCGGAGCGAATCGCATTCTCGGCAATGCCCTCCCTGATCGAATGCTGTCTGCAACGAATTGCCTTTATAGAGCAGCCGAGTTTGGACGATCTCATAGCCACCGATCTGGAGGCCAGGATGATGGCCAAGTCTTTCTTAGGCAAGGCCTAAACAAGCCCCTTTCATAATTTCTCAAAACGTATTCCCTCCTTTGCCAACCGTACTTGCAGACCGAGGCTAAAATTTCACACGTTACAGCAAAATCTCCGACACGTCAGAGAATTTGCTCTCTCCTGTCGGACTTTTTGCTCCAACCGGAGAAAGAGGCAAATCTCACGTAAAAGAAGCCGAGGGCAATGGATGGCCGGTGGCAATGCCGGCTATTTGTATCTTTGGAGCAATGAAAACAAAACGAAAAACAAGCCATCGCAGAAATGCACGCTCAGGCTACCGACATCGGTCGCACTCGGGTAGGAAGAAGCAGTGGCATAAGCTTTGGTTTATTCCACTTGCCATACTCCTTTTCGCTTTATTGGTAGTCGGCTACGCCTACCGGCAAGTGGCTTACGTGCCAGCCGTGATAGGCAATGATACAACTCAGCTCTACGTCAAAGATGGGTTTAGCCTGGGAGATGCCTTTGAACAACTGGCCCAAAAGGCCATGCTACGCAATCCTCGCATAGCGAATCGCTACATCCAGCACAGGGGTCGGCAGATCAAAATCGAATCCGGCCGATATCTCCTACTTCCCGACATGAGTATGCAAGAAATCGCCAACCTATTGATTTCGGGCGGAGAGACCTCGGTAAGCCTAACACTCAGAGGACTTCGCACCAAGCAAGAGGTGCTACAATTCTTCGCCACCTATTTGGCCGTAACGGAGGAAGAACTCGATGAAGCATTGTCTAACCCGGCCCTTTGCCGACAGTTGGGAGGATTCGATACCGAGAATATCCGATGTTTATTCTTGCCAGGAGACTACACATTCTCTTGGAACGTAAGTGTGGATGAATTGCTTGACGTCATGCAGCAACGCTATCGGGATTTTTGGACAGCCGAGCGCAGAGCCTTGGCCGACAGTTTGGGGCTGTCTCCTACACAGGTAGCCATCATCGCCTCAATTGTAGAGGAAGAATCTCAAAAGAGTGACGAACATGCTCGGATAGCTCGACTCTACCTCAATCGTTTCCACAGAGGAATGAAGCTACAGGCTGACCCAACCGTCAAGTTTGCAACTGGCCGTTTTGATCTTAGGCGCATCACTTCGGAGCATTTATCAGTCAGATCTGCCTACAACACCTACCGGGAAGAGGGGTTACCCCCCGGACCTATCCGCCTACCCCGAGCTAGCACAATGGATAGTGTGCTACACTCACACCCGAGCAATGACTTGTATATGTGTGCCAAGGAAGACTTCTCTGGCTATCACAACTTTGCGACTACCTACACAGCTCACCAAGCCAATGCACGAAAGTATCAAGCCGAACTCAATCGAAGGGGTATCAAATGAGTAGCGCAAATATCCCCGAATGGAAAGAGCGCACTTCACTCCTTGTTGGAGCAGACAGTGTAGAGATTCTAAATCGCGCCCACATCCTAATCGTAGGATTGGGTGGTGTGGGTGGCTGGGCTGCCGAGATGCTGGCGCGTGCCGGTGTAGGCGAGATGACCCTTGTCGATGCCGACGTGGTAGCTCCGTCCAACATCAACCGACAATTGGTTGCCACACACAAGACGATCGGGCAGCCAAAATGCGATGTCCTGGCCGAGAGGCTGCAAGAGATCAACCCCGAAATCAAGCTGCATGTCCTCCGGCTCTTTGTCAAAGACGAAGCCACTGACGAACTACTCGACAGAGCTAAGTATGATGTAGTATTGGATGCTATCGATTCACTAAGCCCCAAAGTCTACCTCATAGCATTAAGCATCCGCAAAGGCCTGCGCCTTATCAGTTCGATGGGAGCCGGAGCCAAATGGGATCCCTCGGCGATCCAAGTGGCCGACATCAGCCGAAGTCATAACTGCACACTGGCACGATCCGTACGTAAGCGACTGCGCCCATTGGGAATTCACAAGGGTTTCTCTGTGGTTTACTCCACCGAGCTTCCACATAGCGAAGCCGTGATTTCTGTCTCTGGAGAGTGTTGCAAACGATCCACAGCGGGTACACTCAGCTACATGCCGGCTGCCTTCGGTATGCGAATGGCTGCGGAAGCCATCCGCATACTATTGGATAGGAAATTGATCTGAGGAATTTTTAAGTATTATATTCACGAGGTGATGCTTGTTCTTGAAGCAATAGGAATACACAAAACGTTCGATCATCTGGAGGTTCTCAAAGGGATCGATCTTAGTGTGGCAGAGGCCGAAATCGTAGCGATAGTAGGACCTTCGGGTGCCGGCAAGACGACTTTGCTACAGATTTTGGGCCTTTTGGACAGACCCAACCCAGGAGGGATCGTGCAAATAGGAGGGATTGACACATCCCTGCTGACGAGACGCAAATTGGCCGAAATGCGCAACCGACATTTGGGCTTTGTTTTTCAGCAACACCAGTTATTACCAGAATTCACTGCATTGGAGAATGTCGTAATACCGGCTCTAATTGCAGGACGCAAACGTACAGAGGCCGAGCGAGCTGCAACAGAGCTACTTAACTACCTCAACTTGTCCGAACGCAAAACTCACAAACCTGCGGAATTATCCGGAGGTGAACGGCAGCGTGTGGCTGTAGCAAGGGCTCTGATCAATAACCCTACCATCGTGCTGGCCGATGAGCCTTCGGGCAGCTTAGACTCCAAACACAAGGAAGAACTTCATCGCCTGTTCTTCAACTTTAGGAAAGAGCGAGGTCTCTCATTCCTCATCGTCACCCACGATGAAACGCTGGCTAAGCAATGTGATAGATACATTTGCCTCTCCGACGGCAAAATAAAGGCCATCCGACAAGGCGAAGATAAGATCTGATGAATAACTGGCTACACATAGGTAAATCCGAATTGGTCGTTTTGGCGATTGCATTCGTTGCAGCCATCGTGTTGGTGCTAACACTCGAAGGTTCCCCCAAAGGGCGAGCCAGCGATGTCGCTCAGCCTGTTACTGCGGGACTTGACGCCGACAGCATAGTAAGCAAAACACAAAAAGGGGGCACTGCCGAGAAACTCAGCCAAGATACATTTGAGCGGTCGGCCGACTATGTAGGGCCTCCCCAACACATCCATTACAAACCTAAAGAATCTCTACCCATAGGCAGCGTTTTGGAACTGAATGTGGCAGACTCCGCAACTTTGACCCGCGTGCCAGGTATCGGGCCAGCTTTTGCTCGGCGCATCGTGGCCTACAGAGAACGTTTGGGAGGCTACTACACGCTGCTGCAACTGCAAGAAATCTATGGGATGACATACGAGCGTTATTTGCAGATCAAGCCATACTTTACCATCCATCGGCAACCGACTAAAATACTCCTCCGCCAATCGGGCGAGAAAGAGCTGCCCAAACATCCCTACTTGAACTACAAACAGCGTACTCAAATCGAACGACTACTTCGATACAATGGATATGTAAGCTCTTGGCAACAGCTCATTGCGAGCGGCCTTTTCAACAAAGACGACAGCATACGCCTAAGTCACTATTTCGCCATTCCTAATTCCATCATAGACAGTGCAACTTCTGAAAGTGTACCCCGATAGACCAGACGAGAAAGCCGTCCGCCTGCTGGTCTCCCTCTTGAAACGAAATGAGGTACTGGTGATTCCGACTGCAACAGGCTATGCCTACGCCTGTCATGCACTGGAACCCAAAGCAATCGATAGGATCTACCAAATCAAAGGTTACTCCGATACCAAACGTCCTTTGGCCGTACTTTGCCTGGACATAGCTGAAGCCTCCAAGTATTGTCGCATCGATGACGAAGCCTTTCGTATTATCCGCAAACATCAAGGACGCTATACCTTTGTCTTGCCGGCTCTGAGCAAACTCCCCAAAAGCATCAAAGACCGAAAAGAAATTGGGTTACGCCTAGCCTCTCACCCTGTTGAGAGGGCCATCCTTTCGGATCTTCAGGCCCCATTGATCCTCGCATCCATTCCCACGGAAGAAGACGAGGAGCCTGAGTACATTACTAACCCCGAGTTGATCGCTGAGCGCAATACTGCTCGTCACCTAAACGAACAGGCTGCTCTCATAGTCGATGCCGGGATCATCGATCGACACCCCTCGACGATCATCGACTGTTCCAATGGTGAATGCCATATTCTACGAGAAGGAGAATGACCCACCTCTACATCCATACAGCATGAGATTTGACAATATTGGCGGATACGAGAGGCTCAAGCAACAGCTACGAAAGACGGCCGAAGAAAAACGATTGCCACACGCCCTTTTGTTGTGTGGCCCAGATGGTAGTGGAGCCTTGGCCCTGGCTTTGGCCTTGGCGCAATACGTTAACTGTCTTTCCCCGAAAGACGGGGAACCTTGCGGACATTGCCCTTCCTGTGCCAAATACAACATTCTGGCACACCCCGACCTCTTTTTCCTCTTCCCTATTGTGGGAGGAGACAAGACTTCTACCGAAGATTTCCTCCCTCTTTGGCGAGAGTATGCCTCGCAACCCTACTTATCATCCACCGACTGGCTACGAGCCATCAAGGCCGGGAACAGTAGACCTCTCATTTACAGCAAGGAAAGTGAATCGCTTGACCGCCAACTAAGCTACCAAATTGCAGAGGCGCAATACAGGGTCCTTATCATTTGGCAGCCCGAGCGGATGCATGAAACGTTGAGCAACAAGCTCTTGAAATTTATCGAGGAACCACCAAAACACACGCTTATACTACTGGTTTCTATTGAGCCTCAGTTACTCCTGCCTACGATTCTTAGCCGAACACAGCGGATCGAACTCCCGATACAAAGCGAATCCGAAATCTATGACTTGCTCTCGAAAGATCCTCACATAGGGGCCTCAGATGCTGAGCGACGACAAGCGGCACACCTATCTGAAGGCTCAATGCGAAAAGCATTAGCCTACCTGACAGGCGACAAAGAACGTGATGAAGATTTCGCCCTTTTTCTACGCATGCTTTCCCTCTTTAACCCAGCGAATCCCCTTGGGATGCGGCATCTGGCCGATGATTTAGCTGGCAGAAGCAGAGAGGAACAGTCGGAACTACTCACAGCTTTTGCATCCTACTTTAGGGAACTCTACGTCTACCCTCTGAACTTGAAGCAAATCTCCTATCTCACTTCGCAAGAGCTACGATTGGCCGACCGTATGAAAGGTGTAATCAGCAGTCGGAATGTCCGAAGCATTTCATCAGAACTTGATTTAGCCTTGCTCCACATCCAACGAAACGTAAATAGTCGCATGGTTTTCTTCGACCTCTTTCTCCGTTTGGCATCACTCTTGTCCGGACCAATGAAAAACTTGGGGGCAACTATCGGCACGTCAATCTGACGTTGCTATTGCATCCCCCGGTAAGGATTTGGACAGTGCCAATGAAAAGCCGGGACATCCCAACGAAACAAGGTCGAAATCCAAGTGGAGGATTTCGACCTTGTTCATCAGAGCAGAGAGATTACGCACCTTATGTTTGCAAACATCATGTAGCAGGTTAGACTTAGAAGGGAAGCTAAATCCTAAGCTGCGAGACAGAAGCCTCCTCCGCCCACAGACTGCATCTAAACTCCAACAGCATTACTACAGACACGCTACAGCATAGGCACACTACAAATCAAGATAGCCCCTCAGCACCTCTACATACTCCTCAAAGGCTTGCCGCCCTCGCTCAGTTATCCGACAGCTGGTCCGTGTTCTTTTCCCCACAAACTCCTTACGCACTTCAATATATCCGGCAGTGCTTAACTTCTCGAGCTGCACACTAATATTGCCGGCGGTTGCATCGGTTTTTTCCTTGAGAAAAAGAAAATCGGCCTCCTCTACGGACAGAAGTATCGACATGATAGATAGACGCAGCTGCGAATGAATCAGAGGGTTCAATTCTTGAAGCATACCTTATCACGTTTTCGATACAACAAGTGCGCAGGAATGACCATCATCAGCAAGAAGGAGAAACCAAAGTAGAGATTCCACTCAATAGATGGTTGAGTGGGAGAGACCATTACCATCAACATATAGATGGAAACAACAAACCCCACAAAAGGAAGGACAACCATCACCGGCTCCCGTAAGGCGATCCCCATGATACTGATACCAATGCCGGCATATAGCAGGGAAAGAGGCAACATGAGCAACATATCTGCCTGACCCACAACAAAGCTCAACAGCCCGATGGTCACAAAAGTAAGTCCGAAAAGCGAACCAAGAACTTGCCACATTTGCCTGATCATCTTATCTACATGGGTCTTTACTTTCGGCTCTCGATGCTTTTTAGTTAGTCGCATCACAAGATCCGGCACGAACATCAGCACCCACAGAACCCAGCATAGAGGTTCGTGTGTGAAGTAAAGCAATAGGTAGACAAGCAAGGACAAAAAGACGGTCGAGTAGCCATAAATTAACATCGCTTTAGCTCCGCCCAACTCCCAATGTTCCTTGGAAGATTCAATCATTTGAGAGATAAGTTCCAAACTTTCCTTCTCAGAGAATTTCTTTTCAGTCATAACGATCTTTTTCTTAGAGATTTATATTAGCTTGGGAGCTGTAGCGCGCAAATCTCGCTCCCCAA
The DNA here is from genome assembly GCA_034181285.1 of Porphyromonas sp. Taxonomy (GTDB): domain Bacteria; phylum Bacteroidota; class Bacteroidia; order Bacteroidales; family Porphyromonadaceae; genus Porphyromonas. The sequence continues at coordinate 154,905 of JAXFND010000011.1, forward strand.
ACCAATGCAAATATAAACAAGTTTATTTTATAAACCAAGTAATAGGAGAAGAAAGGGGGCATAGGAAAATAAGACAAATCCTCGGCTCAGGAAATACAGCGGCATCTCATTTGAGGCGAAATCTGGGAGCGTGCCAATAATTCCTACCTTTGTGGCCATGCTGGATTGGTCTATTTTGGACTCGCTCCGTACACATCATATATATGGATTATAAGCAAAGCAATAACAACGGGGGCTGTTGCCGAATGTCATCCAAAGGATGCCGTTGCACACACAAGGCTCCTCTCAACACATATGATTGGCTCAGTGATATTCCTCATCCAAAGGATGGAGAAGAATACATTGAGGTACAATTCAAGAATACACGCAAAGGCTATTTCCTGAATCGGCAGAAGCTGGATTTAAACAAGGGAGACATGGTCGTTGTCGAGTCCTATCCTGGCTATGATCTGGGAATGGCTACTCTCACCGGTCCTCTTGTTGTCCCAGCGATGCTGCACCATAGGCACGACACGCAAAAAGGTGAACCACGCACAGTATTGCGCATAGCCACGGCGGAAGATCTGAACAAACAAAAGGAAGCAAAGGCAAAGGAATACGACACGATGATCCGATCTCGGCGAATAGCCGAAGAGCTAGGATTGGAAATGAAGATCGGAGATGTAGAGTATCAGGGAGATGGCACAAAAGCTATCTTCTACTACATAGCCGACGGACGTGTCGATTTTCGACAACTTATCCGAGTGCTGGCAGATGCTTTCAAGATCCGCATTGAGATGAAGCAGATCGGAGCCAGACAAGAAGCAGGTCGAATAGGAGGGATTGGTTCGTGTGGTCGCCCTCTGTGTTGTTCGTCTTGGATGAACAACTTCGTTTCAGTAGGCACGACAGCTGCTCGGCTGCAAGATCTTTCTCTGAACCCTCAGAAACTCACAGGTCAATGCGCCAAGTTGAAATGCTGTCTCAATCACGAGGTGGATGTCTATGCAGAAGCCAAACACCGCCTTCCTCACCGAGACACAACACTGGAGACAGAGGAAGGGACCTACTACCAGTTCAAAGTAGACATTCTGAAACGACAAGTCACCTACTCTAAGCAGAAAAATTTGGCATCAGACCTAATTACAATATCCTCCGAACGGGCTTTCGCTGTCCTGAGCCTCAACAAAAAAGGGATCAAACCCGAGACTTTGGAGTTTGACAACAAGCAGCACCAGCCACAGCAACGCTCAGCCGACATCTTAGGGGACAGCCTTACACGGTTCGACTCTAACAAGCGCAAGCGTAATAAGAAAAAAAGGATGCAATCACCCTCAGCCGAAAAAGAAATGAGGGCATCAAGTTCTGATCAATCGGGAGAAAGGGACCAAGAGCAAGGCAAAGAGCAGAACGCCTCTGATAACAACAGCAAGCCATTCGAACCAAGCAAACGAGTTTCAGAGAATGGCAGAGGGCCAAGACCAGTACAGCAGGCTCCAACAGGGCAGCGCCCCAAAAATAAATTCGATCGATCACATAGAAGGCCTACCCCAAATGAAAAGGGGAAGTCCGAAGAGTTGCAGGCAAAAAAGGATCAGGCACCATCAGATTCTCGATATTCCATATGAAGTGTCGATGAATAACAAGAAAGCTTCGTTAGTCCTTGCAGGCTCCATCCTCCTATTGGCAAGCTGGGTTGTAGGAGGAACATCTTGCGTAAGGAAGCCCTTGCCAAACGAATACTTCTCTTTTCAAAAGGTGGAGCATTCTTGCTGGCAGGCTGGCAAACAATACAAGTTCGAGATCTTAGTCCCCGACTACAACAAGAGGTACTCAGCATCCCTCATATTAAGACACAGTAACCACTACAAATACAAGCAGATCAGATTGCGGGCTTACCTTTTAGACACGAGGGATCAGCTTATTTGGGGAGATACGATAAGCATACCCCTCGCCTTCAAGGAGTTGCGCTGGGCAGGAAGAGGTATCTCACAGATAGAGACTTCGGTCCCCTTCTTCAGGGCAAAACGGCTCTCTCATTCAGGGATCTACCATATTTCGCTGACACCAGACCTCCACCAGGCCCAATTGGATGGAGTGGAAGCTGTGGGATTACGCTTCTGGCAATCATCCCCCGATGAATATCCCTCAGCTAATGAAGATTAGTTACCTTTGGCCCACCCAGTTTAGATAAGAAGATCCCATGCAGCGCAAACTGATCGTAGACCGAGGCAACACACTTCTCAAAGCCGCTATCTTTGAGGAGCAGGCGATCGTTTCTCGCAGAAGTCTGTGTGCCTCGGGATACAAAGATCTGACCTCCCTATTCTCTCCTGAAGAATTGCAATGCACAACCTGCATATACAGTTCTGTGGCTCCAGACGAAGACCCTATACAGCAAGATCTTGCGAACTTCTACTCTCATCATCTCACCGTACTTGAGGAGCATACTCCCGTTCCTATTACAACCTCTTACGATCGCCGTACATTAGGTTCGGACAGGCTGGCTGCTGTAGTTGGTGCGTACGCACTTTTCCCCAATAGAGAGGTATTGATCATCGATGCTGGCACGGCTATTACTTACGAGCGGCTCTCGGCCTCTGGTTGCTATTTGGGAGGAACCATTTCCCCGGGCGCAAGGATCCGTTTCGAGGCCCTGCACCACTACACCGCGCGATTGCCGTTGATTGAACACGCAACAACAGATCTCCCTCTGTGGGGGCAAGATACCGCATCCGCGATACACCTTGGGGTAGTCCGAGGCATACTCTTAGAAATGGAGGGCTACATCTCTCTTGCGCGGAAACAGCAGCAGGATCTTCTCGTATTGCTCACAGGTGGAGCGATGGGGTACTTTGAGAAAGAATTAAAATGTCAGACCTTTGCAGCTAGGGACCTTGTATTGCAAGGGCTCAACTGTATCTTAGACTATCAATATAGGAATGCTTAAAAAGAAACAGACTATCAACCAATACATACGGACCTTGTGTCCTATCCTTTGTATAATACTCGGGCTACCCTCTCCCCTTGTTGCACAAAACAATGGTAGCGAGTCCCCTTACACGCGTTTTGGGTTGGGAAACTTTGAGAGAGTTGGGCATGCCTACAACAGAGGGATGGGAGGCCTTGGCATTGCTCTCCGTGGAGGTCAAGGTACCAATCCTACGAATCCAGCTTCCTACTCAGCCGTAGATTCGATGACCTTTGTATTCGACTTCGGGGCCTCCGCCGGTGCATACTGGAGTAAGGAGAATAGACATTCCTCCCACAGATTACTCGGTAACTTTGAGTATGCTACGATGCTCTTCCCTATCTCAAAAGGCATCGGAGCAAGCATAGGCCTATTACCCATGGCCACAGCTGGTTACCAGTATGGGAGTTCCCAACCAATAGAAGGATCCAACAATCTCACCTACAAACAAATCCATCAGGGAACAGGCAATCTGAGCAAACTATATATCGGAGCCGCGATAGAGCCATTCGAAGGGCTATCTGTGGGGGCAAACCTCAACTATATGTTTGGTAGCTACGACCACTCTCGACATGTATCTTATTCCTCGGGAGAAACATTAGATCCGACAATTAAATCTAGGCTTCATTTGCAGGGGATTGGGGGAAATCTCGGATTACAATATTCACGTCCCATTGCGAAAGGCGACCAACGTATAACGATTGGGGCCACCTACACGATACCCACAAAATTCAACAGCAAGTTGTACACCGATCACTACGTTGTCTCAAGCGGGAAGGTCATGGAATTCACCCAAACAGATACCATCAAGGGAAACAATCTCTACTCCACTCCGCACGTTTTTGGTCTGGGGGTAAGCGTGGACATCTCCCAAAAGGTCATGGCAGGAATCGATGTGCAGTATAGCAAATGGAATGAAGCCTCATTCTATCAGTCTCAATGCAAATACCAGGATCAATGGTTCGTAGCCTTAGGAACTCAGTATATACCCAACGCCAATGACGTCAGCATGCTCAAGCAAATCCGCTACCGAGCTGGCATATCAATGGGAAACTCCTACCTGAAACTCCCAACAGCAAATGGATTTGAGGGGTATCACCGAGTAGGTCTATCTGCGGGGCTTTCAATACCGCTAGTAGACAGGCGTTCTTTCGTACAAATGGGGCTGGAATACGACAGATTACTCCCCAACAACAGGGACATGGTCTCCGAACACAGTATTCGTCTCACCCTCGGTCTCACATTCAATGAGGGGTGGTTTAGAAAGTTAAAGCTCAACTAAGCAGAACGAACGGGCGAGACCAATTCCTTATCTTAGGATTAGGATCAGACAAAGCGTGCACCAAGTACCAAGTTGTTAGGATCGAAGTTTAGTAACCAACAATGCAAATCATAGAACAACATGAAAGCAGTTAAGACACTTATCGCGGCCGTGCTGCTGTGCGCGAGCACTACAGTGGTTTCGGCTCAAACAGGAGTAGCCTCGGGCACACCTTACGGTAGTGGAGAAGACAGCATTCGCTGCCTGCAAAACATCAGCCTTTTCACATCCTACATCAAGGGAGGCTCCATGAAAGATGCCGTGGAGTTTTGGCAAAAAGCCTACGAGGAATGTCCGGGCTCATCTAAGAATATCTACCTCTATGGAGCTCGTATCTATAAATGGCAGCTTGAGCAAGAGACGGACCCGGCCAAACGGAGTCAGATCGTGGACAAGTTGATGCAACTATATGACAACCGAGTGAAATATTTTGGCGAGGACCCCAAATACGGTATCGATTGGATCGCATCGGCTCGTGTATCGGACTACATCGCACTGATGGGAGAGCAGGTCGATTACAACAAGATTTATGACTGGACTAAACCTGTCGTGGATAAGTTACAAAACAGCACTGACCCACAAGCAGTCTACTACTTTGTATTTGCCTCTCTCAACAAGGCGATCAAGGACAAAGCTTGGCACGAGCAGTACATCCAAGACTTCGTAAAAGGCAACAACATTCTCGAAGCTCAGTTGGAGACGGCTGACGAAGAACAACAAAAGCAGATCTTGGCAATGAAAGAGCCGATGGAAGCTCTTTTTGCTAAGAGTGGGTTAGCAAGCTGCGAAATGATGGATAAAATCTACGGTACGCGCCTTGAGGAAAACAAGTCCAACGCTGAGTTTCTAAACGGGATGCTTGGGATGATGAGTATCTCCGGTTGCGAAAGTAGCCCTCTCTACCTAAAAGGGAGCAAGTACCTATTCCAAATCAAACCATCGGCCGAAGCAGCCATGGGCTTGGCAAAGGAATCACTGGACAACAAAAACCCGTCTGAGGCTATCAACTATTTGCAGCAGGCTATCGGATTAGCCAAAACAGCGAAAATGCGTGCCTCATGCAACTATACGATCGGGGTCATCTACATGAACCAACGTAGCTACGGGCAGGCTCGACAATTCTTCAACAAAGCAATTGCCGAAGACTCGACCATGGGAGAAGCAATGCTCAACATCGGACAAATGATCGCGAGTTCAGCATCAAACATCTTCCCTGAGGATCGACTCAAACAACGCTGTGTCTACTATCTGGCTATCGAGAAACTGGAGCGTGCACGCCAGATGAATCCTCAAGTGGCAGGCAAAGCAGCCAGCTTGATCGGACAGTACCGACAATACCTTCCATCGGCTGCCGATATTTTCATGCATCCCGAGTTGGAAAAAGGCAAGAGCCTCTACATCGGGGGATGGGTTGGAGAATCTGTTGTGATTCGCTAAAGCCGACTTTCCTCCTCGAACAGAGTGCAAGGAGTACACATTGCGATCTATCAGATAGATGCTCAAGCGAAACACCCCTGCCGTACCACGACGAAGCACTGCCCTGACCTCCCCGGTCTGGGCGGTGCTCGTTGTATTTACCCTCCTCCTCGGGTGTGGTAGGAGCAAGGTGGAGATCAATAAAAACGACCTACACCTGGATACGATCTACAAGATGTGTACTTACGATGTGCACACTCTGATTTCCGATTCAGGACTAACCCAATATAGACTAGACACTAAAGAGTGGCGCATTTACGACAAAGGGGAGAGACCCTACTGGTACTTTCCCAGGGGCATCTACTTCGAACGTTTTGATACTCTCAAGCGACCGATAGCCAAAGTCCTTGCAGATACAGCCTACCACTACACAAGTGAGGACCTATGGGAACTGATAGGTCATGTACACATCCGCAATATGTCCGGTGTTGATTTCTATGCACCCCGAATGTTTTGGGATAGTCGCAACGCTCGTGTTTATTCGCAAGACTCTGTCTATATCAAGGCTCCTGACAGAGTGCTACGCGGTAAGTCCTTCGAAGCAAATCAAGACCTAAGCTCGTATTCTTTCTACAATAGCTCCGCAGTAGTAGACTACGAAGAAAAAGAGCTTGACGAAGCCTCACAAGAAACGCCACAAGAGCCTCTACCACTATCGAGCAATAAATTAGGAGACTAACGCGCTCAAAGCATGATATACATCGGCATCTTCATTTCGCTCATTCTTTCAGGATTTTTCTCCGGTATGGAGATAGCATTTGTCTCTTCAGATAAGTTGCGTTTAGAAATCGATCGCAAAGAGAAAGGAGTTGTAAGCCAAATTTTAGGCCTACTATTTCGCAAGCCGGATGAATTCGTGACAACGCTTCTGGTAGGGAACAATGCGGTGTTGGTCATTTACGGTCTACTGATGGCCCAACTGCTGGAGCATCCCATTAGGAGCTACGTCGCAGACAACGATGCATTGGTACTACTCACACAATCGCTCCTCTCCACTCTGATCATCTTAGTCACCGGTGAGTTCTTGCCCAAGCTGCTTTTTCGCAGGAAGTCCAATCAGATGATGAAAGTCTTCGCCTTACCTGTATCTCTTTTCTACATTGTTCTTTTCCCGATTACCAAGTGCTGCACACTACTAACAAAGCTCTTTTTCCTCCTTGTTGGCCGTAAGCAAAACGAGAAGATGGGGGGAGTACTCCCACGTTTCTCTACGGAAGACCTGGACCATTACCTATCCGAAAACATAGGCGAAGATAAGGACGGTGCACTCAATACCGAGGTCAAGATCATACAAAATGCGCTCGAGTTCTCCAAGGTACAAGCTAGACACTGCATGGTTCCTCGCAATGAGATCGTGGGAGTGGAATACAACGCAGATATTGCGGTACTGGAAGAAAAGTTCTCGACCAACGGCCTATCTAAGTTGATTGTCTACAAGGAGAACATAGATGATGTGATGGGATATATTCATTCATCAGAGATGTTCCAGCCCGAGCCATGGCAGTCTCGCATTGTCCCTACCCTCTTTGTCCCCGAAAGCATGTTTGCCAATAAACTGATGCGACAACTCATGCAACGCAACCGTAGCGTGGCAATTGTGATAGACGAGCTGGGAGGGACATCCGGCATGGTCACACTGGAAGATATTGTGGAAGAGATTTTCGGAGACATCGAAGACGAGCACGACAAAAGCAACTTGATCTCGAAAAAGATCTCAGACAACACCTACGTCTTCAGCGGTCGTATGGAGATTGACGATATCAATGAGCAATTCAACCTACAGATACCCGAAGACGAAGAATACCTCACGATCGCCGGCTTCATCCTCCACCACTACCAGCATATACCCAGCAATGGGGAAACGGTGGAGATAGCCCCCTACAAATTTGATGTTCTACGCTCCACAAGCACTAAGATAGTGCTCGTGAAGATGACTGTAGAGACGGTGAATGGGGACAACTGACCTCTGCTTCTTTTAACAGAGGACCGAACTCAATCTTCCCTCTCCGAGCAAAAAAGCTCTCGTGCTCGGCGAGTATGCTCTATCCATACCTGCTGTAACTCGGGGAAGTCCCCCAAGCCCTTGAGATGGCAATGCTCTTCTGCACACACATAGCCACTCTGCCTCAACTTCACTTTCCAGCTCTGCTCTTCTTCGCTTTCGTCGGGATCATAGTCACCGGCCATATCATTGCAGGCATGGTCTCCGGCCACAGACATTAGTGGCACCAAATTCACAGCACGAGGCGGAGAGGGAAGAGCGTTCAAGTCAGCCAACAGATCTTCATAAGTCATGTTTGGATATTCAACGGTTGAGAGAAACAGGCGACTATCGAGTCGAGCAAACTCCTCCTGGACGTAGTGATAACTGCGATTCCCCACCTCGTAGTCGGCATTATTCGCATTACCATGTCCCATGAAAGCAACTGCCTCCCCCTGCTCCAATTGATGCAAAAAGATCTTGTACAAGATCTGTGCTACTCGCCGAGCCTCTTCCTCATTGCTTAGCAATGGTTCTCCAATACGCAGCCGAATGGCAGGATATGCAGCAGCAAAAGGACGGGCATAGGTATCCCTCATCAGCAAATACTCCTGGCCAGGAATGATGTGGAGTGACTGAAGTAAAATCTCCTCATAGCCAGCTCGCCCCAAAGCATTGAGCCAGATATCCGGAGTATAACATTGGTTCCCACTCTTCCGCGCCCACCTCTCAATACAGATCGTAGAAGTAAAAGCCAAAAAGATATCATACTCGGGGAAGGCTTCCTTATATGCAGATAACATCCGAGCATAAGTCCGATGCGGTCCCTCGTAAGTACTACCGAAAGTGACCAAGAGGAGGGCCTTCGAATGGACTTTATTAACTTCCAAGACCGGTGCCGATGCCGAATGCTCACAATTGGGCATTAGGGAAATTGTATGGTAGCCTCCATCGAACAAAAGGCTGTCTTTAATCGTACTCATATTCGCCCCTAAAGGTACGAGCTATTGAACAACGACACAAAAAGAGACATCCGGACAAAAACAGAAAGGCGCAACAGCCTCCACCGAGTCTGCTACGCCTCATATTGTCGGGGTGAAAGGATTCGAACCTTCGACCCTCTGCTCCCAAAGCAGATGCGCTAACCGGACTGCGCTACACCCCGTTTCCTGCAAGCTTACCGCAAAACGCTGACAAAGGTACAACTATTTCCCATTTTTGCAACAAACATAATCGCGATACACCGCCACTTATTCAAACGAGGCAACAAACGATGAGCCATATGAACCTAAGATGGAGTAGGTACCACCATCCAAAAGAATGTATGACAAAATGTAGGGCAATCCAACCTCCGTTTCGCTTTAACCTTCTGTAATTCCATACACATAAGGGGAAAGGTAATAAGCTTTTGGGGAGAGACAAAGATTTTCCTCGGCCCGTTTGTTGCTCGTCCCCCATCTAACGAAATTTCCGACACGTCGGAGCAAGAGCTCCTTCCCGTGAGAGCTTTTTTTCTTACAGGAGACAATTTCCGGCCGGAGGGGAGGCATTTTCGATGCCACTCACGAAGGGAATCGGACAATCTGGTTAGCAAACAGAGCAACATGGCAAAAATACAACCGCTCTGTACAGATTGTATATCTTTGCAGGCATGTAAAATAGGGGTCCTCGCACCGAGACAAAACTTGAGGAGCGGGATCACTGATCATAGGTACACGTATGGAATGGAGACGCTATCATTTGGCCAATAACTTAGTCGGCTGGTTTTCTTTCTTGGTGGCAGCAGTGGTTTATCTTCTTACCATTGGGCCAACGGCCAGTTTGTGGGATTGCGCCGAGTTTATTGTTTGTGTAAACAAACTCGAAGTCGGGCATCCCCCCGGAGCACCTTTCTTCATGTTGGTTTACAACGTGGTAAGCCATCTTACTTCGGATCCGTCCAAAATAGCCCTGCTTTGCAATGCAACCTCGGCTTTGCTATCGGCATTCACGATTCTTTTCCTGTACTGGACAGCCACGGCTCTCATTCGCAGGGTCGTTGCGCCTCGATATTTAGAGCAACCGATCTCGCTTGCGCAAGCAATCACCATCCTGGGAGGCGGTCTGGTGGCAGCTCTTACCTACACGTTTACGGACTCTTTTTGGTTTAATGCCGTAGAAGCCGAGGTGTATGCATTCAGTTCATTTTTTACAGCTATCGTCTTTTGGCTGATGCTCAAATGGGCCGATCGAGCCGACAACGAACGGAGCGACCGCTGGTTGATCTTGATCGCCTACCTAATGGGGCTATCCATCGGTGTCCATCTGCTCAATCTGCTTTGCATACCGGCCATGGCCTTGATCTACTACTATCGGAAGGCTCGGACAACCACGACCAAGGGGTGGATTGGAACGATGCTGCTGAGCTTGGCTTTGGTCGGTGTAATGATGTATGGTGTGATACAAGGCGTAGCCAAAGTGGCCGGAGCATTTGACCTGTTTGCTGTCAATACGATCGGATTACCGTTCAACTCCGGCATCTACATCTATCTCCTTGTGATTGGCTTCTCCCTGGCATGGGGGATCTACGAGTCCGACCGAGCAGCAAAAGGCGAGACCGGAAATTCGCTTCGTCTCAAGCTGAGTTTCTTTTTATCCATTATACTGATGGGGATCCCATTTGTGGGGTCTAGCATTTGGTTATGGCTCTTTCTCTCCTTGGCTTTAGCCGTGTATCTATTCTCAACCAAACGGATCAATATCAAGCTACTACATACCGTACAGATGTGCCTCACAGTACTGGTAATCGGCTACTCCTGCTACGGAGTGATCCTGGTGCGTGCTGCAGCCAAACCTCCGATGAATGAGAACGACCCCTCCGATGCTTTCGCCATGCGCTCCTATCTGGCTCGTGAGCAATACGGGTCCACCCCCCTAGTCTACGGACCCACATTTGCAGCCCGAGCATACGCATTTGATTACGGCAAGACGTACAAAAAAGACGTTACCGCTACAGAGGAAAACCGCTATATCTCCCTCAATAAGGATATTCCGGACTACAAATATCACAGTGAGGATCAGATGCTGTTTCCTCGCATCTGGAGCCCCACGCCCGCACATATCCACGGCTACAATATCTGGATGGGCAGAAATCCTGAAGACTTGAGTACTCCGAGCTTCCTCGACAATTTGAAGTACTTCATTTCCTACCAGGTCAATTACATGTACTGGCGCTATTTCTTCTGGAACTTCGTCGGGCGGCAAAACGACCTGCATGGGGACGGCTCTTTGACCAAAGGGAATGTGATGACGGGAATCGCTCCCATTGACAACGCCTTAATCGGGCCGACGGATGATATGCCGGACGAGATAGCCAACAACAAGGGGCACAATGTCTATTATCTCCTTCCCCTTATTCTGGGGCTCTTAGGCTTCATCTATCAAGTTCTGAAAGGAGAACGGGGCAATCAAGCCTTCTGGATCACATTCACGCTCTTCTTCATGACGGGCTTGGCCATTGTCCTCTACATAAATCAGACCACAGGGCAGCCACGCGAACGAGACTACTCGTACGTAGGCTCTTTCTACGCATTCTGTATCTGGATCGGCTTTGGTGTGGGATTGCTCTACGAGCTATTGGCCAAGATCAAAGCCCTCCCCAAGCCAGTATCTGCCGCCTTGGCCTCTATTTTGGCCCTACTGGTACCTCTGCAGATGGCCGCACAAAACTGGGATGACCACGACCGATCCGGCCGTACGGCTGCTAAAGATTTCGGGACAAACTTCCTCGAAAGTTGTGAGGAGAACGCGGTCCTTTTCTGCTTCGGCGACAATGACACGTTTCCCTTATGGTACTGTCAGGAAATCGAAGGCATACGTACCGACGTGCGAGCCTGCAACCTCAGCTATCTGGGAGCCGACTGGTACATAGACCAAATGAAACAACAGGCCTACCGCAGCGAACCACTACCACTCAACACTTATGGAGCACCATTCTATGGCCTACACAACGTGGTACGGATCAACCCCAATGGATCTCCGATCCCTATCGAAGAGGCCTTGGATGCAACCTACAAGGATCAAGCATCGGAATATCCGCTGATGCCTTCGGCTCGCCTACTGCTGAGGAATGATAGTACAACAGCAAATCAACTGCCCAAAGATCTGCAACCCTACTTCTTGCCACAGATGGAAATTTCGCTTCAGGGGCGTGGCTATGTAGGCCGTACCGAGTTGGCTATCTTGGATCTGCTACGCCACAACGGATGGAAACGTCCGCTATACTGGTGTATCTCCTCGCCTACAGATGCTTTCGACAACCTACGAGACTACATGGTACAGGAGGGGATGAACTTCCGCATGCAGCCTGCTCTCGGACGACAATCCACCTCGCTAGGCAATCTGGAGCGAAGCTACAAGATATTCATGGAAAATTTTGCTTTTGGTGGAGCTCATGATCCATCCGTCTACTTCGATGCCCACGTTCGACCAATGGCCGAATCTATCCGCTCCAACGTGGCAGCTCCTTTGGCCAAGGCCCTCGCAAGCAAAGGCGAGAAGAAAAAGGCTCAGGATATACTACGCAAAACGCTCCACGGCATACGCCCCGAGGTTGTACCATATGACAAAGTGCGATCTATTGCCTTCGCCCAAGCTCTCTACATGGCGGACATGGGCAAAGAGGCTGACGAAGTAGTATTGCAGCTGTGCAACTCGGCTCTCAAGTCGTTGCGCTGGTTCCTACGCCTGAATCCATCCAAACTAGAGCGCGTCGTATCCGACGGAGATGTACAGCTATGTTTCTACTCAGCAACAGAATGCTTGGCGCTGTCCAAAGCAATGAAACGCGATATTCTCAAGACGCAAGAGGAAGAGCTCAAACACATATACAGTATATTCTCGGGCAAGCCTCGTGAGGAAATAGAGGCTCGCCGAGACAATCCGGTACAAGCAATCGAAGCCGAAAAACAAACAGAAGAACGACCGAGCGATAGCACAGGATTGTTGACCGAATGAGGTTATAAGACACGTTTTGATAGACCGAATCATTTGCCGAGTACCGATGTGGTATAGAGCCCTCATTCCTGGGGCTCGCTGGCGCATCCCGGCCCGTTGGGGAAAGAGTGTGTACCTCACATTCGATGACGGGCCTGTACCAGAGGTTACTCCCTGGGTCTTGGATGAATTGGATCGCTTGGGAGTGAAAGCTACGTTCTTTTGCGTTGGGGACAATGTTCGCAAGTATCCCGAGCTATTTGCCGAGATCATCAAACGCGGGCATGGAGTGGGCAACCACACTTACCACCACATCCAAGGGCTGAAACACTCAGCTCGTAGCTACATGGCCGATGTGGAAAAAGCCGATGAACTGATTGCCTCGCGCTTTTTTCGGCCTCCTCACGGGCACCTCAAACCTTCACAAGTTCGGGCGTTGAGCAATCGGTTCGACCTCATCATGTGGGATGTCGTAACAAGGGATTACAACCCGTCTCTCTCCTCCGATACAATCATGAACTATGTGTATCGCTACACGCGCAACGGCTCTATCATCGTCTTTCATGATTCACTCAAGGCAGAAAAGAATATGCGTATCGTGATGCCCAAAGCCGTAAGGTGGTTACTCTCCGAAGGATACCGTTTCATGCGAATAGGAGACGACCTCGACCCTATCGACCCAACCTTCTTTCCGCGAACCCCGAGGCATATCCATCCATCTGCAACCGAGAAGTAAGGCTTCGATTATGACAAAAGACCTACCTACTCCTCTTGTTTTTACCGAAGATGGATCTCCCACTCTCTACAACCCGAGCTGTAGGGAGCACTACCACTCCATCCACGGAGCCGTGGCCGAGAGCCTGCATGTCTTCATACAATCCGCGTTCATCCATTGGATAGAAAGCCAAGGGATCGGTTGTTGTTTCTGTGCGGCTAAGCCTCTACGCCTGTTTGAACTGGGCTTCGGCACCGGACTCAATGCACTAGCTACTCTTGCAGAGGCCGAGCGTCTCAGGCAACGTGTGATCTATTACGCAATAGAGAAATATCCCGTGAAACGCGACATCTACGAGCAGCTCTCATTTGCCCTTCCGAACACTGACCAACTGTTGATCGACAACTATCTGCAGATAATGCACCAATCGGAGTGGGATCAACCCATCGCTATCACACCATACTTCGTTCTACACAAAATGGAGGGAGATGTGTTGCGAAAAAGATTACCGGAAAATATCGATGTATTCTATATGGATGCCTTCTCGCCCGAAGCTCAGGCCGAATTGTGGAGCCGTGAACTATTCGAGCGATTTGCTTGCGTAGCCAATGATGGAGCCATCCTCAGCACTTACTGTGCCAAAGGGGAAGTAAGACGAAGACTCATAGCTGCTGGATTTGACTTGGAAAAACTGCCAGGCCCCATAGGCAAACGGCATATACTACGAGCAACCCGAGCGAAAAAGCTGAACCAATAACTGTACGATCATGTTCTGATCACACACAAGTAATCAATTATAATCTATGGACAACAACCATTCTACAACCTACAAACTGCTCGATGGTAAGAGGGTCTCACAGGAGATCAAGCAGGAAATTGCTACCGAGGTCAAGCAGATGGTCGAGGCCGGCCTCAGACCTCCACACTTGGCTGCCGTGCTAGTGGGGCATGACGGAGGCAGCGAGACTTACGTTGCCAGCAAAGTAAAGGCTTGCGAAGAAGTGGGCTTCGGTTCTTCGCTTATTCGCTTTGAAGATACTGTCAGTGAGGAAGAACTCCTCGCTTGTATTGATCGCCTAAACAAAGATCCTGAGGTCGATGGCTTCATTGTGCAAGTGCCTCTCCCAAAGCATATCGATGAACAAAAAGTGATTGAGTCTGTCCTCCCCTCCAAGGATGTGGATGGATTTCATCCCATCAATGTCGGACGTTTGAGTATCGGGTTGCCGGGGTTCATATCCGCTACGCCCAAGGGTGTCATTGAGCTCCTGCGCAGATATGATATCCCAACGCAGGGGAAACACTGTGTTATCTTGGGACGCAGTAACATCGTAGGCAAGCCTATGGCGATGCTGATGATGGAAAAGGCAAAGCCCGGGGACTGCACCGTGACAGTATGCCACAGCCGCACACAAAATATTAAGGAAATAGCCGCTTCTGCCGATATCTTGATCGCGGCAATGGGACGCCCCGAGAGTGTCACGAAAGACATGATTAAACCCGGAGCGGTAGTGGTCGATGTTGGGACGACACTCGTGCCTGACCCAACTCGCAAGAGTGGTGTTCGTCTTACGGGGGATGTTAGGTTTGACGAGGTAGCTCCACTCTCTTCGTACATCACCCCTGTACCCGGAGGAGTCGGCCCCATGACTATTGCGTGCTTGATGCTCAATACACTACAGGCGGCCAAAGCCTCTCAGAAATAAGAGTGATTGGTTTCGCAGAATTGCAAACGCCACAGAGAGCACAATGCTCACTAAGAACTAAAGGAGC
This sequence comes from Porphyromonas sp., assembly GCA_034181285.1. GTDB lineage: Bacteria > Bacteroidota > Bacteroidia > Bacteroidales > Porphyromonadaceae > Porphyromonas. The sequence continues at coordinate 170,095 of JAXFND010000011.1, forward strand.
CTCCCTTTTCACAGATTGTGGTGTACAAATCCAATACAATTAGGGTTTTACTCCCCTTTATCCAACGGAACGTCAACCCGAGCCTCCCAAAAGGCTCGGGTTTTCTTTTTTCTCTCTCCTCTTCGTGAGGCACACGCCTCTCCAATTCTCCGAACTCAACGTCGTACAACAGATTACGACAAAAGCCACCTTCCATATTGCGTACAAGCCTCGATTGATACGGGGCAAATCGATCCAAAGAAAGGTGCCAAAGAAGCATTCAGAAAGAGTGCTACATGCATCCTCCGGATACACTAAGAGCATCCCTAAAGTCACTATGATCTCGGACGGTCTTTGTACATTTGCCCACATGAATGACTGGAGGAAGCATGTCTACAAACAAGTGGCTCAGCGATGTATTTGGAGTGCAATCGAGCAAATACGAGAGAAACTCCAAGAGAGATACCTTGCAGTTGAACCTCAGCTAAACAAAGTCGTCGACACCTATGAGCGCATGTTGGAATTTTTTGCCACCGATGCACCGGACCCCGACAGGGAAGATATTCTGCGAAAGTTGCAACTCCAGCTATTAGGTATTTGCGATGAGGTCTGCCAGCATGAATTTATTCTCACCGATAGCTCTCCTTATTACGAAACGATTCGACTGCAAAAGGGATTTGCTGAGGAAAGTGTTAGGGCATTGATTGATCTGTTGGAAAAAACTCAAGAGGGAGAGCGCGAGTACGAAGAACTTCTCAAAACACTCTTCCTTCGGGTATGGACAAGCAGGGGGCTAAGTCCAGATGATAAGGAAGCGATTATTGCTACCACCGGTGCACCACGGTCTATCCTTATCTCCGCCCTGGGATTGGGACTACGTGCTTGGTGGCGCACGGCGGATGTACTCTACTTGCTTCGTTTTGTGACGGAAGAGACTTCTACAGATGAAGACAAGATGAGAGCTCTTATCGAATTTGTCCTTATCCTGTCTGCCCATCCCCTCTACGCACAGCTGGAAGAAGCTACCCTAGGTCTGCGTCTGGATGCTATCCAAGAGCATTTAGATTTGTCAGGCGTTTTAGAACGGCTCTACAAACAATTCTTTCGGGCTCAGCATACCGAGCGACTGACACACGAGTTGCAAGAGGAAATCTTACCAACCGTACAATCATTTTGGACAGACCATCATCGACCGATTAGTAGTCGTCAAGAGATTGAGAGATTGTTTGAGAAAGCGGCCACGGATCCCGAATGGATGCGCAAAATTCAGAACTCCGGTATAGAAGACAAAATGAGACGCATTTCCGACCTACAAAATGAAGGAGAAGACGTAGTGTTCGGATCTTTCAGACATCTAAAGGGTCATTCCTTTTTCAACAATATCCACAATTGGTTCCGACCTTTCCGTTCCCAAACGGCACCGCTGCGGCAACTTTTCGAAGAAAATTCCGCCATATCGGATATGCTCACAGTCCTCCCTCACATGCTGTGCGACTCCGACATCTATTCCCTTTTATTGACAATGATGCAGATGCCCAAGGAGGGACGAGAGAAAGTTCTCGCTCACATGGGGTTTGACATGGGTGAGATGTACAACCAAATAGATGAGATCAAGAAACAGGGGGTATCAACCCAATCTGGGCTCAGGAATTTGGCAATCAAACGATATGTAGAAAATCTGTATCGCTTCCACAAGCTCTATTACCGTAAGGAACATTTCCAAGATATCTTCGAATCCAATCTTGAATTGCCGAGGGTACTTGTTCCTTATCTGGCGTCGACTAGTGCCAATATTCACTTGGGCAATATACTATTGGCTTATAACCGATTTTCTTCGGCTGCCCCCTTCTTTGAGCGAGCGGTGCAGTCACATCCGTCAAACGAACTTTACGAGCAACTTGGGTATACCTATCAGCATGCCGGCATGCAGGATAGGGCTCTTGAAGCCTACACAAGAGCCGATATTTTGTCCAATGGGAACTCAAGCAAATGGCTACTCAAGCAAATGGCCGCTTGCGCGTCAGCCACGGGAGATTGGAATCTTGCTGTCAAGATTTACCTACAGTTAGCCATTCAACCCGATGGTGAGAAACGAGCCTATTTAGCTGCAGCATCCCTTCTTGTAGGGCAAAAAGAATATCGTCGAGCCATTGAGCTATACCTCGAATACCGGAAAGAGGGTTCGAAAGATATACTCTCGTCACGACCTTTAGCGTGGTGCTACTTTTGTACCAGGAACTATGCCAAAGCGAAAAAACTCTACGAACAACTGTGTCAGAATCCATCGGTTGTTGCCTCTGACGAACTTAACTTCGGACACTGTTTGGCTGCCACTTCATCTAAAAAGGAAGCTATTGAACATTATTGTAAGGCTGCAGAATTGTATGGCAATGATGGATTGGAGAATCTGATTAGGGCCTACCAGCAAGATTCTAGCGACTTACTCAAGGCTGGTATCTCAATAGAGCTACAAAGACTTTACATAGATAGTGTCGTACATAAACTGAAAAACAATTAGAGGATGGATCTTAATCCCATTGTTGGAGAAGACACAATTTGTGCTATAGCTACACCGGCCGGGGAAGGTGGATTGGCCGTTATTCGTGTGAGTGGCCCAGAAGCAATACCCATTGTAGGACGCATCTTTCATTCAGCTTCACACAGGCCACTTGAGCAATGGCCTGCTTACCGCTCCGGATATGGATATGTTTACCACGGTAAAGAAGAATTGGACGACGTGATCGTAACGGTGTACCGTGCTCCTCAATCATTCACTGGAGAGGATACTGTAGAGATTGCTTGTCATGGGTCCTTATACATACAAGATCAAATACTCCAATCATTGCTTATCGCCGGATGCCGAATAGCACAAGCCGGGGAATATAGCAAACGTGCTTTCCTCAACGGACGCATCGACCTCTCTCAAGCGGAGGCTGTGGCTGATATTATATCGGCACGATCTTCCGAGGCATTACGTTTGGCTCGCAAACAGGCAGATGGTTCGTACAGTGCAGCGTTCAACAAGTTGGCAGATGAACTAATTGAAATTACAGCACTGCTTGAGCTGGAATTGGACTTCTCGGAAGAAGATATCGAGTTTGCTGACCGCAGCAAACTGATAACGCTTACCAATACAGCCTTTGAAAAAATGGAGCAACTACTCGCAACCTATTCGGCTGGAAATGCTATCAAAGAAGGAGTCGCAGTGGCGATTGTTGGCCCAACAAATGCTGGTAAATCAACCTTGCTCAATGCACTGCTTGGACGAGAAAGAGCTATCGTGAGCGACACGGCTGGCACTACGCGCGACACCGTCGAGGATCATTTACGTATTAGCGGCATTCTCTTTCGGCTAATAGATACAGCCGGGATCCGTGCAACGGATGACAAAATTGAGGGAATAGGCATTCAACGCTCGTTCTCCGCCATTTCTCAAGCAAACATTATTCTATGCGTACTTGACACGCAGACAATTAGTCAGCTAAACTCATGTGAGATTCAAAAGATGATGGATATAGCTGCCGACACTCCCGTATTACTCCTATTGAACAAAGGTGATCTGGTTGAAGGGGCCACAATTTCTGAGCTCTGCTCCCTCCTACCCTGTTGCCTAAGGGATGTACCCTGTCTACGTATTGCCGCCAAATGCAATGAAGGAGTAGAAGAACTCCGCCAAGAGTTGGTGCGAATTGCTAAACTCCCCGAAGGAAGCGGAAGCGTCGTTATAACCAACACTCGACACTATCAAGCCCTGCTGAATGCATCCGAAGCTCTCCAAAGAGTTATTGGAGGTTTAGAGAATGGGATTAGCCCTGACTTCCTCAGCCCTGACCTCCGAATCTGCATCAATAATATCGAAGAGATCACCGGCCGTCGCATCGGATCAGACTCCATCCTCCACCATATCTTCGCTCACTTCTGCATCGGCAAGTAGTCGCTGATTACGGGCGATAAAGAAGCATCACCAAATATCACAAAGGCACTCATAATGAGTGCCTTTTCTTTTGCCCTTTCTGCTCGTTATTCATCGTTCGACGCTGTTCTTTCGCCCATTTCTGTACCGCATTTGTACCGCAGGCTCCTCACCCACCCGACAGCCCCTCGCGTATATACCGAGATGCCGGACAAATGAGACACGGTGCTACACCGATAGACAGTATACAACAAGAATATAGCGAAATGACAGCAAGCAAAATTCCAATCAAAAAGTATGTGAGTACTGCAAACTAGAGTTTGTAGCATGGATAATACAGATAACTCTCATTAACCTTCCTCCGACCAAACTCATGAGAAGTCCAGTCCGAGTGAGCCCACAAGTGTACAAAGGAGTATTGTCCTGAGGTTATTTTGCTCAGATAATCACCAGCACTAATATTCCGTGGATTATTAGCTTCGTTGTATGCATCAATAGTAAAGCCAGCATTTTCTAGAGGGGATAGTCTAGAGACGTTTTGTCTCGCATGCTCATAACTTGTAGCCCAATCATGATTTATGTAACTGAGAGCTTTTCGCTTGATGCCGTCAGGTTGTTCCCAATACCGAATTAACCGTTTGAGATATTGGTTAAGTAGCTGGTGAAACGGCTTACTATCTGAAGATTTGTAGTATGGGAGTCGTCCAATGAATATTTCAGGACTAACTCGTTCAATATGTCGATCAAAGATGCCATCGGCACCAGTAGTAAAAGCACCTTCATCTCCAGGACTTGTTTTCTCATCAAGCCAAGTGCCATCTAAGTCCATAAAGTAGAGGTCACATGGGAATGTGGTATTAATCCCCGAATTGTCATCATTCTCTATTTGATACTGAGCGTATGGAACATCCCCGATAAAGAAGCAACCTAGGAGTCTTGGTCTTAGGTCAGAGAGCCTTTTGCGAAGCTCCACTGCAGAGCCTCTGCTATTAACTGTTACGACCTCAATGTCGTACCCCGTTTTAGCCGATACAATCTGAGCATAGTCATTCAGGTTGTTATGTACATATGGGTATAGCTTATCCTCCACGACTAATAGGTACAGCGAAGGGGTATCTTGCTGATTCTTCAATGCATATCTAGACGAGTATACTCGCCTTGCGATACGCCACGACAGCTTGTCTGTACAGAGTGGAGCAACAGAAGTACTAGCCCTATACTCCTCCTCTGTAAACATATTGCTAGAGATTTGTCTTATCTCACCAAGCTCAACCAAGCTCAATGTTTTGAGCGTCTATATTCAGACAAAGCAAGGTCAAGAAACTGACCAACAACGTAAACCTCTTCATAGCGGTAGTATCTTTTGAGTGAATGGAGTTGAGCCGTCGGTGAATTCTATATGAATCACATATGGCTGATTAGGAGATGGGAGCGACAAGACAAACTTCTGCAGATTGGCTATATCATACGCTTTTGTGTAGCCTGCGATATTTGAGAGTGTGATGCACTTCATAGGACGATCACTCTTAATGAGCAGTTTACCACGTTCAACCTCTATCAGAGGTCTATTCTCATCTCCCATCTGCTGTACCCCTGCAGGCTTAGACTTCAGCAGATGAGTAGGAATGTAGCGACCTTGATAGTATCCTGTCTCTAGCTCGAGAAATCTTACTGTGTATAATGTGTCTGGGGAAACACTCGAATCATACCAGTTTTTGCCATAAGAATGAGCAAGCCCCCACCCTCCTAAAGTGATTATAGCCTCATCTCGTCCAGAAAAGCCAGCAAGCATCATCTTCTGTCCAGTCGTTGTCAGAAAGTAAAAGTAGAGTCCAGGGAGCGGCTCGCCCCCAGGTTCTGATGGTCCCATAGTCTCATGCACAAAGCAACCCTCTACAGTGACGTATTTTGCGCCTTTATGGAGTTGCTCGAAGTCGTAGCTGTAGACATCACCATCTTGCCTACAGACAAAGTGGTAGATGCTATCCATTTGAATAGGCTTACCACAAAGCATTTGAGGTGTAGAGACTGGGACATACTCACCTGTACTCAGTTCAATCGGGATATATTGACTATCAGTCATAATTGCAAGGATAGCTCCTTGAGTGGCTTTTGACGGATGATCCATGGTCGTCAATAGGCCATAGATATCAGTCTTGTTTTGTGAAAAAGCAGTCATTCCAACGCTCAAACACAGCATAAACAGCAGTAATTTCTTTTTCATACTTCTATGTGTTATATGTGATTATTAAGTGCAAGTTTTTGATTGTCAGTTAGACAAAAGCGCTGTTCCAAACGAGAATCTTCCACTCTCAGGGACAAGAAGGAGTATCTTCTGTCCCCTCTTTATGTTATTTGTTCTTATGAATTCCTCTAATGCCACATAGATGGAAGCAGAGCCGATATTTCCCACAGAAGTTAGATTAGTAAACCATTTTTCTTTAGTGAGAGGGATGTCTCGTGAGGCGAGTTCATCGTTTAATTTCTCATAGAAAAACATTGATGAAATATGAGGAATGACATAGTCGATCTCATTGGGATCTACATTATGCTTCTTGAGAACGTTCTCAATATGATTGACACAGTACTTAGTGGCATATTCTTTGAGAATTCTGACATCTTGTTTTGCCACAAACACTCCCTTCTCTCTAATCTCTTCAGAGGAATACTCTTTCCACCCCTTTAACGTGCCATCAGAGTCCTTTTCCGCTGCCATAAACATACAGACAGGTAACTCATTAGCGTATGACGTCATTTCAACCCATTCGATTTCAAAAGAAAGATCCCCCTTGGGTTCATTTTCTAATAGGACAGCTCCAGCTCCATCAGAGAGCATAAATCTTAGAAAATCTTTTTCAAAAGCGATGTAGGGATTTTTGCCTACATCACTATGCATAGCCTCATACTCTGCATCGTAAAATTTTGCCATAAAAGTTGGGGATGTCAGTTCGGAAGCTGAACAAATGGCATTGTCGTGCAACCCTGCGAGGATATTGCTATAGCAAATCTTCAGAGCTTGTAATGAAGTCAGACATACACCTGCGGAAGAGAATATCTCCATCGGGAAGTTTCCTAATTCTCCATGAACCATTGAAGCATGTGAAGGTAATAGCTGATCAGGGGTACTTGTTCCGCATGCCAACAGCCCTACGTTTTGAGGTAACTGACCATTATCAAATAGCTTGACAATGGCTTCTTTTGCTAGTTGGGCATTTGTATGGGTAAGTTTGCTGTTCTTGTCTAGAGCATAATATCTCTGTTGAATTCCATTTTGGCGAAGTACGATTGATTTTATTCGAGACTTATTTCCCCCAATCAGTCCTATGTATTCTTCCATTTCGTCATTAGAAATAGGAGAATTGGGCAAAAAAAGAGGCAATCCGATTTATATAAACTTTCCTATCCATATCAATGTGTTTTGATTTGTGAGTATAGAGTATTCCAAAGTTTGTCCAGCTGCTCAATATCTAAGCCTGAAAATAATGCGTCTTTAAACGAAAGACCTATATAAGTGTGCCTAAACAAAGAAGCTATATCTTCGCTTGTTTCACTTGACGATATCTCCTTTTTGGACTTAGCCAATTCGATAATATTTATCCAGCAAGAGGACTCTCTTTCCTCATAGGCTTTCATTTCATCTTCAAAACTTGGATATAAAGCTTTGAGCTCAAGAATAAATCGATAGAAGTGAAAATGCTTCGCCTCTCCTTTGTTTATTTGACTTAGGGAGTCCATTCTGTTCTTAATAGCACAGAGTTGTTCTACTATAAAGTCTCTCAAAGGTGTTTCTGAAGTGGAATACTTTGATTGAGATCCTTCACTTGAAGAAGAGATATGATTGAAGAAGAACATGTCTCCCACACTTTTGAACATATCCTCTTTACTCTTGAAGTAGTAAAACACTAATCCTCTTGAAACATTTGCAGCAGTCTCAATTTCGGCAATACTAACTCTGTCATATCCCTTTAAAATGAAAAGCCTAAATGCTTCTTTTAGTATATTCTCTTTGCTTGATTTTCTTGCCATATCAACCTATATATGTTCCACTCTTATCAGAAAACAAACCGACTACTGAGTGAACTTTGAAGTAAAAGTATGAAATACAAAGCAAACAACCAAATCTCAATAGAAGGATTGCGATTTCGTACATTCCACCCACTAATATTCGTGTAAAAGGACTCTTCTTGTACACTCTAGTTCGTTTTTCTCTTGATCAACCTCTCCATATCCTTTGCAATCTTTTGGTCAGTGACTTGGGCGTAGATTTGTGTGCTGGCAATAGACGAATGCCCCATCATCTTAGCGATGCTCTCAATAAGCACACCAGCCTCTAGCGTTAGCGTGCCAAACGTATGTCTTGCAAGGTGTGCCGAAAGGGGAATGGAGATATTCGCCCGAAAATGCAGAGCTTTGAGCTGAACGAGATAAGCTGAATAAGCAATAGGTGCAAAAAAGAGTGTTGCGTTCCTCCGATTGATACCGCTCTATCAGACGGACCGCTTCAGATAAGAGTTTCACACGACAAAGCGTATTGGTCTTCTGTCTGCGGAACTTAAGCCATAATGCCCCCTCATCATCTGTAAAGAGATGCTCCCGACTAAGGGCAACCATATCGCAGTAGGCAACACCCGTATAGCAAGCGAAGAGAAAGAGGTCACGAGCAGTTTCCAGCTCCACTTCATACGGCTCAAAGGTCAGGCTCTGCAACTTATTCAATGATGCCCTGTCCAATGCACGAGGTCGCTTGTTCTCTCCTCGTTCAATCGTTACGTGAGCAAACAGTTGTCGCGTTATCAACCCTTCACGATATGCCAAACGGCAGACCTTCTTCACCGCTAATGCCATCTTACGATAATGACCTTGCGAATGCCCCAGCTTGCCGACAGAGTAGTGTTGTAAGCACTCCAAGAAGTCTTCTTCAATCTGACTGAAAGCAATATCTGTCGTGTGGAACTTCTCCTCGATAAAGGCTCTCAGATGCTTTCGAATAGTAAAGTAACTATTCAGAGCTGTTGCCTTTATCTCGACACCCACCTTTTGCTTCATCTCTTCAACCATTCGATCGTACCGCTCCAAGAGAGTGATTTGGCTTTGCATACTACCTTGCAGCAACTCCTTGATGTCAGTCGCTGTAAAGACAATCCCTCGCTCACAAAGGGTTTGATAAGCCGACTGCGCCGAGAGAAGCAAACGCTCCAACTTGCCATTTGTTGCCACAGCTTGGGGTCGCACGAGAGCTTGCAACTGAACTGGGCGATGGTTCGCCCATAGGTTATCCGCCCCATAATCGGAGCTAGCCCCGACCTGTCCAATCCGCTCTTTTTGAGGTAGAGCAACACCTTCATTTTGTCTGTTTGCATACGCTTCTGTTTTTATGGGCAAAGTTACCCGTTACCGAAGCGTCCTCAGCTATGCAAAGCGTTGTATATCAGAGCAACAGAACCAGAACTGCAGGGAGTTCACTTACCTAATACACTTCCGTCAGTTACCTGCTCCTACCTCTTCATTACCATTCGGAGAATGGGCTAACGATTTGGTAACGGAACTTCTGCACAATTCCACGCTTTCTGCACTTTACCTCGCAGTGCAAACCACAGAGATATCGTGCAAATCCCTCTCATTTCCATTTACTTACCCGCAATCCTCTCCCTAATGCCCTTCCCCCTAATAGTTCCTTATGAAAAACGTCAACCACGAGATGCTGTAACTATTTCAGAACTTTACACTACCGAAGAAGTCTGTGAAATATACAACATATCTCATACGACTCTTTTTAGTATAGCCAAGAAAAAGAACATACCCAAGACCTACAATAGAGGCAAAAATTATTGGAGCAAACGGCATATAGATGCCTATTTTGCTAAACAGGCTCCTGCTTCTCATATCGAAGAATGGTGTACAGCCGGGAGATACAAGAAAGATTCGATATGACGCTTACAGCCGTTTACAACTTCGTCTCTGACCACAACATCCCCAGAAAGAAAGTTAAGGGTAAAAGCTACTATTCCACCAAACATGTCGAAGCAGCTAAAGGAGTACTTGATAAGACAGCTCCAAGCTACTATACCGTTCGGGAGGCTATGGAAAAGTTTGGTCTTACTCGTGACCAGCTCTATCAATATACCAAACGTTATAATGTTCCTAAACTAAAGCAAGGTCGGAACGTCCTTATTTCTCAGCAAGAATTGGACGAAGTCCTCAAACCTCCCAGCATCACTCGATAAGTTATTTGTCGGTGGTATAGGACACCCTCTTATCACCTTATTCTTTTGCAACTGGAAATCTAGAGGACGTGGTAATGTTTTCTCAGATTGGAGCTTCACCTGGATCAATGAAACTATGTATAGAGCATAATGTAGGAATTACCTTCCTGTCTCCTTCTGGTTCTTATATAGCATCACTGGATTGTGGAGCTAGAGGGAATGTATTACTTCGTCGTGCTCAATACAAAATCGCTGATAATCCAAATGAAGCAGGAGCTTTGGCTCAGCGTTTTGCGGCAGGAAAAGTAGTGAACCAACAAAAAGTCCTCAATCGCTTTGTTCGGGATTATCACCCAGATGGTATCCTTGCGGATCAATTTAATGAAAACCAAGTATTTACGAGACATGCACTTAAAGAATTGCAGACAACTACAGATATTGGTTGCATCATGGGGATCGAAGGCTCCGTAGCACGGAGATATTTTAAACTTTTTCGTCATTTAATACTCAATAAAGACTTTTCCTTTTCTGGTAGAAGTCGTAGACCGCCTACGGATCCTGTCAATGCTATGCTCTCTTTTTTCTACACATTACTCAGTAGTTCTTGTAGAGCAGCTCTACAGACAGTAGGACTTGACCCCTATGTCGGCTTCCTGCATGCAGATAGACCGGGGCGTAGTAGCTTGGCTCTCGATATTGTAGAAGAGTTTAGAGCATATCTCGTGGATAGGTTTGTGCTTTCCATGATCAATAATAGGCAAGTATCGTCCAAAGACTTTAGCTGGCAAGGAGAAAAAGGAGTCTTCATGACTGATGACAGCAAGAGCAAACTTCTTTCTGCGTGGCAACGTAGAAAAAGAGATGAGATAAAGCACCCTTACCTCCTCGAGAGTACACCTTTAGGTTTATTGCCCTATATCCAGGCTCTTCCACTTGCAAAACATATAAGGGGAACTCTCGATGACTACCCTGTTTTTATCGCCTCATAAACTATGTATATACTTATCACCTACGATGTAAACACCACAATTCCAAGTGGAGCAAAAAGACTAAGAAACGTAGCGAAAGTATGCCAAAACTATGGTCAGAGAGTACAGAACTCAGTATTCGAATGCTTGGTCGAACCAGCAAGCTATGTTGAACTAAAAGAAAAGCTTCTTTCAATTATCGTTAGGGAACAAGATAGCATTCGCTTCTATCATATTGGTAATAGCTATGAGTCAAAAATAGAAATATTTGGGCGTACTACATCCTTTGATTTTCAAGGAGAATTAGTCTTCTAAATGATATGCGAAGCTGGAGTGCACAGCATCTCTGCGGTTTATTCGTACCCTTTGAATCCCAATGACTTATAAATTCCAAGTTATCGATCAGGGTCCTTTTTGGGATAAACATCCACGACTTCGCAGAACGACTATTTCAATGTCTCATTAATTCTATCTATACTTGCCCTGCGTCGCTCCCTATGCGGGAGCGTGAATTGAAACGTGCAAAGACCTAAAGCTCTCCATCAAGTCCGTGAGTCGTTCCCCATGCGAGAGAGTAATTTGGAAACTAAAAGTGTTCGACATATATTAGTGTCGTAAAAGCAAGGAGGTTTATATGATCTTGTTTATAATCGGAGCGGTTGTACTTAGTTACGCTTATCTTGTGGGCGTTGGGCTTATCGATCTAAAGGGTAAGGGCAAGACTAAGCGCCACTAAATCTGCGCTTTATGCGCTCGACATCTTCCGCGTCAGGAGGCCTTTCGGCTTCCTTTTTTTGTTTTTGGATGTGGTCCCAGGGCAGGGGGAGTATCAGGCAAGAGAAGAAAAAAAGATTGCGACCTGCTTCCTACGGCTCCAAAGGTCAAGCCTTGAAACTTATCCACCTGGTGATGAATATAGGATCTTTCTTACGATGCAGAATCCTGATTTTTGAGGAATCAGGTAGAGGAATGAGGCGGAAGTGCGGAACCATGGTAGGATGTCTGCTTATTGGTAATGCTCCAGTAGATTAGTCCGATTTTCTTGTTCGGCTGGGATTAGAACGAGATGCACATTTTGGGTCAAAGTTTGTGGTGCAGATTTTTGTTACCTTTGGTGCGGTAGGGTCTATTGTGGTCCTCAACACAGGTAGTGTGGAGATTTAATCGAGAAGTTCCCACTTATGTGAATTGCGTGAGATGAGGTCGTTTTAGTGTTTAATGTTTAATATCAATTGAAGTGTCATGAGAAAATTACTTTTAGAGAGAATCTTCCTTCCCTTGATTTCTCTCCTTTTCGTGGGCTTGTCAATGACAGCGTTCGCTGCCAGTCTTCAAGCCGAGGAGGGCGAAGAAGCAACGGGAACAACGAAGCTCAAGGTCGTTGTGAAGAATGCTGAAAATGGGAGGTTCAGCTACCTGATGGATATGGATGAAAAGAAGTTCCAAGACGGAGCTACTCTCACAACAGGAGAGATGTATGACGTTGTCGTTGTCCCCAATGATGGTTACAAGCCGGTGGTGACAATGAACAAGACAGACGTACCTATGTCCAAGGAGGGAGGCATGTCTTCATGGTCTGGAGGCATCGTTGCTCCAAGTACGGCCGAGACCTTGATCGAAGTAGACTTCGTGAAAGATGACACCCCATCTACCAAGATGTTCGCCGTAAACGTCAGGTACGAGGGAGACGGCACGGGTGTTGTCGAGCTCAAAAACAAGGCTGATAATTCCTCCATTGAGGCTGGGAGTACAGTTCCTGAAGGTACCATAGTGATATTCACTCCCAAACCAGCTGAAGGCAGTCACTTTTCCCGAGCCTTTATCGGATTGCACGGCCTTGTTGAACCTGTGAACGGATTCGAATTCGTTGTGGACAAGAGAATAGATCTTGCCGTTGTGTTTCTCAAGGGAGACACTCCTACTATCAAACCAAAGCATGCTGTAAATGTAGCCCCTTGCCAATATGGTAAGGTCGTCTTGATGGATGAAGATCGCATCTATGAGATCCATTCAGGGACAGAACTAGAAGAAGGTGAGAACGTGAAAGTAGTGCCCACGGCTCTTGAAGGCTACAAGCTCTCTACGCTCACGGCTGGAGGCGAAGCGGTAAACATGGCCGATTCTCTTTTCACGGTAAAGGACAAGGCTGTGGAGGTCGTTGCAACATTCGTTCGGGATACGAATGTTCCGGGTTTCGCTGTGACCTTGGCGAAAATGACGAATGGTAGCGTTTCTCTCTTCAATGCTATCGGTATAGATATTCCTTCCGGTACAGAGTTGCCCAAGGGTACAGAGGTTTTTGTTGTTGGAGAGCCTGTCTCTGGTTACGCTCTGGAGTCTCTGAAAGCCGGAGAGGAAGACATCTTGGAAACGAAGAAGTTTGTTGTGAAGGACAAGCCCGTGCAAGTCATTGCTACCTTCAAGGAAACAGGCACTCCCTCTGAGGAGGTGACAATAACCTACACTACTCCTGGGAATGGCAAGATCTCTGTATTGTTGGAGGATAAGACGACCATCGTACCTTCCGGTTCCAGCGTAAAGAAAGGCACGAAACTTCTTGTCCGGACAGAGGCCAACAGTGGATATGAGTTGGATAAGGTGGTTGATAATAACGGACAAGCCGTCTTCATGGTGAACTTCGGGGTGTATTCTTCTGGCTTCTATACCGTAAAAGGGAACAGCACCCTTACAGCTACCTTCAAGAAAAAGGGAGCTACGACCGACGAAGTGACGGTTACTTACAACGCTACTCCTGAGAACGGGAAGATCGAAGTGAAAGACGGTGACAAGGCCGTAGCCTCTGGAAGCAAAGTGAAGAAGGGGGCCACTCTGACCATCATCGCTACT
>JAXFND010000016.1:0-256863 GCA_034181285.1 Porphyromonas sp.
CTCAGACCGATTCTTTTCGCTTTCGTCTTTCTTTCTGCCGATCCCAATCGTGGTTCTCAGCCTGACACGAGAGAGAGACATTTCGGCCCCGTAGCAATTTTTGCTACGACGCCTCAGAGCAAAATCTCCGACACGTCGGAATTTTTACTCACTTAGAGAGTGTTTCTGTTATCTCCCGAAATCTTATCTGCGGATTACCCGGGGACTTTGTATTCTGCTTGGCTTATTAGCTATATCTTTGCAAGAGTGTTATGTCGCTTCGCAAGCGGGCCTTTTAGCCCACGCGAAGAACGCTTAGTAACGGAAGTAATACAACAACGCATTTCGATATGAGCAAGAATCTGTTTGTCAAGAATATAGCCCAGTTGGTGACCTGTTCCGGCTGGTCTGCCAAGCGCGGGGTCGATGCAATGAATGACATAGGAGTGATCGATGGGCCGGCTGCAGTAGTGATACGAGATGGGAAGATCACTTACGCTGGCTCGATGGCCGGTATCGATGCTCAGTCCGTGAACGACTGCGAAACTTATGATGCCACTGGCTGCTGCGTCTTGCCTGGCTTTGTCGATAGCCATACTCATCTGGTTTTTGGAGGATTCCGCGAAGACGAGTTCCAGTGGCGTCTGCGAGGGGATAGCTATATGAGTATCATGGAGCGTGGTGGTGGTATCAACAACACGATGAAAGCCACGCGCAGCGAATCCAAAGAACAGCTCAAGGAAGCAGCTCGCATGCATCTGGATGCGATGTTGGCGCAAGGAGTCACCACTGTGGAAGCTAAAAGTGGATATGGGATGGAACTTGAGGCTGAACTCAAGCAGCTCCAAGTGGTGGCCGAATTGCAAAAAGAACACCCCATCAGCCTTTTCCCAACCTACATGGGCGCACATAGTACACCTCCCGAATACGCTGGTCGCGAGGATGAATTTATCGATTATCTCAACCGCGAAGTCTTGCCGACTGTGATGAGGCAGGGAATTGCTCGTTGCTGTGATATTTTTACGGAGAAGGGGGTCTTTGACCATGAGCAAACCCGTCGCTATTTGGGTGCGGCCAAGGAGGCCGGTCTCAAAGTCAAGATGCACGCCGATGAGATCGTCTCTTTCGGTGGAGCCGAGTTGGCCGCCGAGCTCGGTTGCCTATCTGCCGACCATCTTTTGCAGATCTCGGACAAGGGTATCACTGCCTTGGCCGGATCCGATACGGTAGCAACACTGCTGCCGGCTACGGCTTTCAGCCTCAAAGAAGACTTCGCTCCGGCTCGTAAAATGATCGACAATGGCTGCGCCGTAGCTGTGGCCAGCGATTTGAACCCCGGTTCTTGCTTTAACTGTTCTGTTCCCTTGTTGATCGCTCTGGCTACCATCTACATGAAAATGACAGTCGAAGAGGCAATCACGGCCCTCACAATCAATGGTGCGGCAGCACTCGGCTTGGCCGACACGATCGGCAGTATAGACGAGGGCAAGCCTGGGGACCTTTGTATCATTCGCTATCCCTCATACAAGTTCCTTTCTTATCACTTTGCGATGAACCTCGTATCCGCAACGGTGAAAGATGGTCACGTGTATGCTTGGCCAAGAGTTGAACTCTAAATATTCAACCTAACATAAAATAATACGAATAAGCCTTATGCTTACAGACTTGACAGTAAAAGGATTCTTGGCCGAAACGGCTGGTCAGGAACCCGTACCCGGAGGCGGTAGTATCTCTGCCTTGAATGGCTCGATTGCTGCAGCCCTTGCCGAAATGGTGGCAAACCTGACAATCGGCAAAAAGAAGTATGCCGAAGTGGAAGAGCAGATGAAGAAAATCGCAACAGAAGCTGCTGCCATCCAAAAAGAGTTGGTACTCGACATTGACCGTGATAGTGATGCATACAACTTAGTCTTCGCTGCTTTCAAATTGCCGAAGGAAACAGACGAAGAAAAAGCTGCTCGCTCAGCTAAAATCCAAGAGACAACGAAGATCGCGGCTTCCGTACCGATGGAAGTAGCTCGTCGCACCTATTCGCTACTCGATATGATTGAGCAGGTTGTGAAGCTCGGCAATCAAAATGCGATTACCGATGGTTGCGTGGCAATGATGTGCGCTCGTACAGCTATTTACGGAGCTCTCTTCAATGTGCGCATCAACCTCGGGTCAATCAAGGATCAGGATTTCGTAAGTCAGCTACAGCAGGAAGCTGATCGCATCGAAGCCGATGTGACCAAACGCGAAGCCGCAATCATCGAATACACCAAAACTCAACTATAAGCAACGATGTCTAAGACAGTATACGAAGTGGGGGCGCAGGACCTCACACTTGATCTTCTCGAGCAATATCTTCAAGACCGATTTGAATTGCGCCTCTCCGAGGCTGCTATCCGTCGCATTGAGCATTGCCGCAATTATCTCGACAACAAGGTAAAAGATAGCGACCGTCCTCTCTACGGTATCACTACCGGTTTCGGCTCGCTGTGCAACCGCTCGATCAGTGCCGATGAGCTCACCCGTCTGCAAGAAAATCTGGTCAAAAGCCATGCTTGTAGCTGTGGCAACGAAGTCTCTCAAGACATCGTGCGTCTCATGCTTCTGCTCAAAGCTCATGCCCTCTCTATTGGCAACAGTGGCGTGCAGGTGGTAACCGTACAGCGCATCCTTGACTTTTTGAATGCCGACGCTCTTCCCGTAGTTTATGATCGTGGTTCACTCGGTGCTTCCGGCGACTTAGCTCCACTTGCCAATCTGTTCCTCCCGTTGATCGGAGAAGGAGAGATGAACTACAAGGGTAGCAAGCGTCCATCCAAGGAAGTGCTTGCAGACCTTAAGCTCGACACTGTAACGCTCAAAAGCAAAGAGGGCCTGGCTCTGCTCAACGGCACTCAGTTTATGAGCTCTCATGGGGTGTATGCATTGCTCAAAGCCCGTCGCCTGGCTCATGTTGCCGATTACGTAGGAGCTCTCTCGCTCGACGCTTTCGATGGATTGGTAGCTCCATTCGACGACAGACTGCACACCATACGCCCGCACAAGGGACAGCTCACAGTTGCTCGCCATATGCGCGAATTGCTCAATGGTAGCGAGCAGGTAGCTAAACCCAAGCAGCAGGTGCAAGACCCTTACAGCTTCCGTTGCATTCCTCAAGTACACGGGGCCAGCCGCGATGCGATTGATTATGTAACCTCTGTGGTCGTAACAGAAATCAACAGCGTAACGGACAATCCCACGGTCTTTCCGGACGATGACATGGTGGTATCTGGCGGCAATTTCCACGGCCAGCCATTAGCCCTGGTCTATGACTTCTTAGCGATAGCTCTGGCCGAGCTTGGCAATATTTCTGAGCGTCGTGTTGCCCAACTGATCCTTGGACTAAGGGGACTTCCTGAGTTCTTGGTTGCCAACCCTGGGCTGAACAGTGGGTTCATGATTCCACAGTACGCTGCGGCTGCAATGGTAAGCCAAAACAAGATGTATTGCCACTCGGCTGCCAGCGACAGCATTGTCTCCAGCAATGGACAGGAAGACCATGTATCCATGGGAGCCAATGCAGCAACAAAGCTCATCCCTCTGATCGAAAATGTAGAGCGAATCTTCGCAATCGAGCTGCTCAACGCAGCTCAGGCGTTTGAGTTCAGACGCCCGACGAAGACATCACCCAAGCTCGAAGCTATGCTCAAAGCCTTGCGTACAGATGTGCCCAAGGTGGAGGACGATGTGGTGATGTATCGCCAGATTCAAGAGGCTACAGCCTTCATCAAGAGCTATACTTTCTAAATCAGAAGCCTGAGACAGCAGACGAAACCTTCGGGTTCTCTTCTTGAAGAGACCGTCCAAGGCAATTTGTAAGACAGGAGGCTGCTCCGTTGGGAGCAGCCTCCGCTATTTTGTATAGGAGGTTGTCCGAGCACAACCATGCTCCTCTCTCTGTTTGCAAAGGAGGAGCAGTGAATCTGACAGACACGATAGAAGACTCGCCATTTTGTAACTTTGTCCCCGCTATGTATGATACGAATGAGATACGGGAGCTATTCCCTCTATTGGGCAACCCCGTAAATGGTAAGCCATATATATATCTGGATAACGCTGCCACGACACAAAAGCCAAGGCCTGTGCTGGAAGCAATTCAAACAGGTTATAGTCTGTACAATGCCAACATTCATCGTGGTGTACACTACCTGAGCCGAATGGCAACCGAACGACATGAGGACGCTCGCCAGCGAGTAGCTCGCTATCTCAATGCTCCCGAGCCCGAAAGTGTTCTCTTTGTACGTGGTACAACGGAAGCCATCAATCTGGTTGCATCCTCTTATGGCAAGACCACGTTTATGCCCGGGGCTGAGTTGATACTTAGTACGGCCGAGCATCACTCCAATATCGTGCCTTGGCAAATTGCCGGGGAGCAATGCGGACTTCGCCTCAGGGTCATCCCTCTAAGAGAGGACGGGCACCTTGATATTGAGGTCTACGAGCATTTGTTTAGCGAGCGCACCGCCATGGTTGCAGTTTCGGGCATTAGCAATGTATTGGGCCTGCACAACCCTGTCAAGCAAATGATAGAGATCGCACACCGCCACGCCGTTCCTTTTCTCGTTGATGGGGCGCAGATGATTGCACACAGCAAGGTGGATGTCCAGGAGTTGGGCTGCGATTTCTTCGCTTTCTCTGCTCACAAAGTTTATGGTCCCAATGGTATTGGAGTTCTCTATGGGAAACGCGAATTGCTGGAGGCCATGCCCCCCTATCAGGGAGGAGGAGAGATGATCGCAAAGGTATCATTTGAGAGAACGACCTACAACGAATTGCCATACAAGTTTGAAGCCGGGACGCCCGACTACATCGGCTCGGTGGGATTGGCCGCTGCGCTTGACTTTGTAGAGGAGGTCGGGATGGATGCAATTGCAAAACACGAGACCGAGTTGTCCCATCTGTTGGTAGCCGGCCTGGATGAGATCGCTGGCATTCACTACCTTGGGACGAGCAAAGAGCGTGCAGGTGTCGTATCGTTCAATATCAGAGATATTCATCATTATGATATGGGGATGCTGCTTGATCAGCAGGGAGTAGCTGTACGTACAGGACACCACTGCGCGCAGCCCCTGATGGAGTATTACGGTATCACCGGTACCATACGTGCTTCGGTCGGGCTGTATAACACAGTGGACGATGTGGAGGGATTTCTTCGAGCCGTGAAGAGAGTAGAGACGATGTTTTAGCCTTTGACGATGCTTCAACCACGGTATAGCACAGACGATCGTATCGAATGCGGCTGCGACGAAGTTGGCCGTGGATGTTTGGCTGGCCCTGTCGTTGCAGCAGCTGTCGTCTTGCCGCCAGATTTTTCCTGCGATATGATCAATGATTCAAAGCAACTGTCCGAAATCAAGCGAGAACAGTTGAGTAACCTGATCAAGGCCGAAGCCATAGCATGGGCCATTGCCGAGGTTTCACCGGGGGAGATCGACCGGATCAATATCTTGCAAGCATCATTTTGGGCTATGCACAAGGCAGTAGCAGCTCTCTCTATTCGCCCCGAGTTGCTCTTGGTCGATGGCAATCGTTTCAAACCCTACGAGGATATACCTCACCACTGTGTGATACATGGGGATGCCTTATACCAGAATATTGCTGCAGCCTCGATCCTTGCCAAAACCTACCGCGACGGTTATATGCGAGAAGCATCGCTTCGCTATGTCGGCTACGGATGGGAGACGAATGTAGGTTATCCAACCAAAGAACACAAGGCTGCTCTGGAGCGACTGGGACCAACACCCCTTCATCGTCTCAGCTTTGGACGAAAGAAGTGAGACTAATGAGGGCTTCCCTCATCTCCGATTCGAGGAATGCTTTCTGAGAGGGGAGGATGAGAACCATAAGAGAGAAAAGGTCTCACTGTATCCCTCCTTTCTAAACGGGCTTTCTGACCTCGCTAAAAATCTGCCGTGTCGGAATTTTTGCTTCCACGTGTCGCAGCAAATTTTCTGGCGCGTAAGAAATCTAGCTCCGACACGTCGGAAAAATTACACCTTCATGAGGAGCCTATCTACGCCAAATCCCTCAAAATGGTGATTGCATGTACCCAGCGAATCTTCTATCCTTGTAACCAGGACGTTGAAGTCGATAGAGAAGAATCTCGACCGCAGTGGCGTTCCCTTTCTCCTACGGCCTTGCAGGTAGTTGGGTCCTATGCGGACTCATGGTGAAAAGGGATACCACTAAAGGAAGTTCCTTGTCGGATATTTTTAAGATAATTGTAAATGCTAGAGTATCATGCAAGAAAAGAAAAGGTTTAGGATAGCGGGATACATAGGCCTATTGGCCAGTTTATTGATGTTTGCCGGAGATATGTTGTTGTACTTCACGACACAGCCTTTTGGCGATCTGGATCGGGAGCTATTGCCGAGTATGGGTAGTATTCCCTCCGGTCGAATGTTCATTGGCGGCTTGCTTGGCCCACTGGCGGCTTGCTTGTATTTGGTCGGTTTTTATCACGTCTACCTTGCTGTGAAGATACCTCGCGGAGGTGTTGCCAAGTCAATGCTAGTCTTTCTCGCTTTTGCCTTGGTGGTGGGCGGAGCATACCATTCTCTTTTCCCTGCTTTCGGCATCGTTGCCACCCAAGGGCATCCCGAGCTGATAGGAGCTTTGTTGGAATATGCAAAAACACTGGGTCTCGCGCTGTTTTTGCTTATTGGGATTGGTTGGTTGCTCTTTATCTATTTAGTCCTGCGTGGACGGACGCTCTATCCCCGTTGGATCATCTTTGTCACCCCTGTTGTATCAGTGTGGTTAGGTCTCGTGTGGGAGCATTTGCCTCAGCCAATCTTGATTGTTTTGGCAGGGGGATGGAATAGTTTGGTCTTCACACTCTTTTTTGCAACCTCATTGCTGGTATCAAGGAATAAAAGAGAAAATAAGAGGTTGCATCACCCGAGTATTTAGCTGGGGTAGCCTGAAGTCAAGACAGAGGGAAAGCCCTACCCGATCCTTGTTGTTGCGAGAATGCAGAGGAGTTCTTTTTAATTAACTTTGAAGCGCAGAGGGGCAGGAGAGGGGGCCGAAGCTGATTGGCTGATCGGCCTCCCCGTTGTGCTGCTTTCCTCGTATGCCAACAAACTTGTTTTATTGTACCAATGACACTCCAACAACTCGAATATATCTTGGCTCTAAGCAAACATCGACACTTTGCCAAAGCAGCTTCGGACTGTGATGTGACCCAGCCAACGCTAAGTACGATGATCCAAAAACTGGAAAGCGAGCTGGGGGTGAAGCTCTTTGATCGCAACAGAGGAGGGATACAGCCGACCCTCATTGGTGAGAAAGTAATCGCGCAGGCCGAGATTGTGGTTGGGGAATCCGCCAAAATCAGTGAGCTGGTGGCGGAAGAGAAGGATAGCCTCAAAGGAAATCTTCGATTGGCGGTTTTGCCTACTATCGCCCCATTCTTGTTGCCTCGATTGAGGGATGGTCTATTCAAGTCCCTGCCAAAAGTCAATTTTGAGATCAAAGAAGAAAAAACGTCTCAGTGCTTGAGTAGTCTGCTCGACAATGAGATCGATGTGGCAATCATTGCCAGCAAGGCAGAGACCGAAGGCTTGGAGGAGCGAGTGCTCTACTTTGAAGAATTTTTTGGCTACATATCCGAGCGTGAACCGCTCTACTCGATGGAAACGATCCGCAGTACGGAGGTTGATGGTGGAAGGCTCTGGCTCTTGGACGAGGGCCATTGCTTTAGGGACCAGCTGGTACGCTTCTGTCAACTCAAAAGCTATGTCAATAAGCCATACAACTACAGCAATGGCAGCCTCTCTACGTTCATGCATATGGTGGAGAGTGGAGATGGGATGACTTTTATACCCGAGTTGGCGATCGAAACCCTCTCTCCGGAACAACGCAAGTTAGTGCGTCCTTTCGCTTTGCCTCGCCCAACTCGCCCAATTGTGCTTTGTTATCGCGAAAGTTTTGTGCGCAGGCGTATTTTGCAAGAGATGGAGCGTATCCTGCGAGCTTCTGTACCACAGGCAATGCTGGAGCTCAGGATGGGGCAACAACTCGTTTGAGCCAAAACCTTTCGATCGAGTTTTCTCTTCCATTCTCAAGTACAATACTCAATAGCAATCCCCTTTCTATGGATATAAATCAGCTATACTCAATCTATCTGGAGCATCCCGAAGTGTGTATAGACAGCCGTCGGGTACATGCCGGTTGCCTATTCTTTGCTTTGAAGGGTAGCAATTTCGATGGCAATAAATTTGCAGCGGCAGCTCTTTCCGGAGGGGCCACTTGCGCGGTGGTAGACGATCCGTCTGTCGTTCCTGCACAAGGAGACCATCAGTACATTGTTGTAGATGATTCTCTCTTGGCTCTACAACAACTGGCTCACCTGCATCGGCAACGCCTGGGCATACCGGTACTCGGCATTACGGGAACCAATGGCAAGACAACGACGAAAGAGCTTGTCACAGCCGTACTTAGGATGGCCTACAACGTGTTAGCCACAGAGGGCAATCTCAATAACCAGATAGGAGTACCCCTCACATTGCTTCGCTTGAAACCCGAGCATCAAATAGCAATCATTGAGATGGGGGCTTCTCACCCGAATGATATTCGAGAGCTGGTAGAGATTGCTTGTCCGAATTATGGTATCATCACCAATGTGGGGAAAGCTCACCTCGAGGGTTTTGGATCGATTGAAGGAGTGAAAAAGACCAAAGGCGAGTTGATGGATTACCTCCGACAGCACAATGGAATCGCTTTCGTCCACATAGATGACCCTATCCTTGTAGAGCTATCTCACGGCTTGCGGATTGTGAGCTATGGTACAAGTAAGTCGGCCACATTCAAAGGACGCATCATACATGCCAGACCCTACACACTTAGTTTTCGCTGGAGGCAGGTGGCGATCCCTCACGATATCTCCACGCGCTTGGTCGGTGACTACAACCTACCCAATGCCCTTGCCGCAGTAGCAGTGGGTCGTTTCTTCGATGTTGCCACAGCGGGTATCCTTCATGCATTGACCGAATATCAACCGCAAAACAACCGATCCCAGCTAACCCCTACAGAGCACAATACGCTGATCGTCGATGCCTACAATGCCAATCCTGTGAGTATGGCACTCGCCATTCGAAATATAACCAAAATCCAAGCGAAAGAGAACAAAGTCTTGATTCTGGGCGATATGAGAGAATTGGGGAAGGATGGCCCTCGGGAACATGTCGGGGTACTCAAAGAGATCGACCCCAAACTATTCGACCGGATCTACCTTGTAGGTCCTCTTTTCGGGGAGGCTATGTCGCAATCGAGTGAGGACCTCGCTCAGAAAGGAGTTTGCTACAAAGATGTTGATTGCCTCATTGCCGATTTGAGACAGAAGCCAATCGATGGAAGTTTGATTTTGATCAAAGGCTCCAATAGTATCCAACTAGAGAAAATAGTACCTCTATGCTGAAAAATCGCCTTCAGCTACAGCAAGAGCAGTCGCTAACTGCCAGACAAATACAACAAATCAAGTTGCTGGAGCTACCTCTACAAGAACTCGAGCAGCGTATCAAGAAAGAAATAGAGGATAATCCAGCCTTGGAGGAGGCTACAGACCCCCTCGATCGATCGGAAGCAGAGAGTGAACCCAACGAAGAAGACTTCTCTCTGGACGATTACAGCAACGAGGACGACATCCCAAGTTACAAGCTCAGGCAGATACAAGACAGAGAGGAACGACAAGACAATATACCCTTTGCTGCAGCAGCCGAGACTGCAGCCGAGCAACTCCTCAGACAAATCGAACTGACGAATTTGACCGACCGCCAGCGAAGCATCGCTCCCTTCGTGATAGGAAGTATCGACTCCGATGGTTACTTGCGTCGCTCTCCCTCTGACCTTGCAGATGATCTTGCATTCAACATGGGTGTGGAAGCCTCTGCGGAAGAAATCGCAGAGATCGTGAGCTTGATTAAAACTCTCGATCCAGCGGGAATCGCTGCATCTGATCTGCGAGAGTGCCTTTTGCTACAACTCGTGCGGCAACCCCAAGGTGAAAGGCGCAATTTGGCAATTCGCATCATCCGAGATTATTTTGAAGACTTTGCCAATAAGCGTTTCGACAAACTGATCTCCATTTTAGGAATCACGAGTGCAGATTTAGCCGAGGTGTCGCATGAAATCCTTCGTCTCAACCCTAAGCCTGGCAATGGGCTTGATTTTGATGCTCCAGAGAGTATACAGCGCATTAACCCGGACTTCGTAGTCACGGAGGAAAATGGAGAGTTCTCTATTTCAATGCCCGGGATGCGGGATATTCCTCCTTTGCGAGTCAATCCCAAATACATTGATATGGCCAATGACTACAAGGCCTTACCTTCCAACAGAAGTCGCGAACGTCGTGATACCCTCACCTTTGTAAAGCATAAGATAGAGCGGGCCAGGTGGTTCATCGAAGCCATCAGAATGAGACAAGATACCCTCATCGGTACTATGCGTACGATTGTGAGCTTGCAAGCTGACTACTTCCGAAGCGGTGAAATATCCGATCTCAAGCCCATGATTCTCAAGGATGTAGCTGACCGTACAGGCTTTGATATTAGTACGATCTCGAGGATTGTTTCCGGTAAGTATGTAGAAACAAGTTTCGGAATCTTCTCGCTCAAGCAGTTTTTCTCCTCAGCGATGAATACAGACGAAGGGGATGAAGTTTCCAATATGGAAGTTATGGAAGAGCTTAAGCACATCATCGAGAACGAGGACAAGCAAGAGCCTCTCTCGGATCAGGCCCTCACCGACAAACTGAGTGAGCAAGGCTACCGAATTGCCAGACGCACAGTAGCCAAATATCGTCAACGGTTGGGTTATCCGGTTGGTCGTATGCGTAGGGAGATTCGTTAGCTCTCACGCCCCCTCTTTGGTCTACTGGAGCACCGATGTGTGAAGGAAGAGGGTCCCCCACAAAACAAAATGAAAAAGGGAAAGGGACCCCATAGTCCCCTCCCCCTTTCTGTATTGCTTAGACAGATTTATCTGTCCCTTTCTTTGTCCAACCGTTAGATGAAATAAACCGCAGACTCAGAGTTCATATTGTTATACTCGTCGATCAGGCGCTCCATCTCATCGCGTGGTTTGCCAAATTCCTCCATATAGTCCAAGATCTCCTGTTCTTGTTCCTTGTCTGAATAAGGCCGATTGGCGAAGATTCGGGCGGGGATCTTGAACTTGAAGATGAGAGAAGCCTTCTTCATTGCATTTGTGTCAAAGGCCGAATGAACCTTACCTCTGGGAGCTTTCTCTTCGGCACTCTTGAATTTCATGAAGAAGAAGTTGATATCAAAGGTGATGTATTTGGCTCTGATACCTCCACCGAACGATTCTCCACTATAGTCTTCATTAGCCACTTCGTAGGAATCGCCCCAATAACCCTTGAAGCCCACATTGCTCTCCGTTAGAACAACCTCATCTTTTCCCGGGAAGATCATCTTATCTTCCGGATTGGTATCTCTGTACACAAAAGGCGGGAAAATATCACTTTGCTTCAATGTCTTAGCCTGACCCGTCTTAAGGTCCTTTACATTCGTGATGTAGCAAAACATTTGGTTGATCTTGGCCTCCTCCGATGTGAGGTATTTGCTGTTGATGCGGTTGCCAGCTTCATCATAGAGGGATATGATGATAGACCAAAGTGTACGAGAAACTAATCGGATCACTTTTTCTCCACCGGCATGTACGTACCCGTTACCTTCTCTTTTGAGTGTCATGCGCTGCACTTTTTTCAGAGGAAAATCTTCGATTGAGGGGTTACCATGGAAAACGTTAGGATGCAGGTGTCCTTCAGACATTTCAATCTCTATCCTCGCAGGGTAGCTTGTAAATTCACCATCCTGAGGATTTGGTTCTTCCTCAGAAACCGTAGGTGTAGGCTTGTCGGGGCTCGGTTCATTTCCACCACAAGCCATAAGGCCCATTGACACGACCGATAGCAGGAGGCTTACGGTAATAATCTTGATCAGTGCATTCATTGTTATTTTGTTCTGTTGTTGGTGAATAATTCCAATAATCATACGAAAGCGCGCCACGTATATCTACCGATGAATGCGACAGGTCACTACTCTGCAATCGATCTGGCAATTGCCCCAGCTTTCGTTCCCCGTGTCGGCTTTTTCATCATTACAGGGATACCTATCGCAAGCAGAGGAAGAAAACCATGATTCTTCCGTCACTCAGAAACAGGAGCCAAGCCGCTTACCAACCGACCCTCTGCTCTGCAGGTAAGGCGGAGCAAATGTATGCAAATTGCCTTGTTCACAAAAAGAACTCATAAGTATTTAGTAGGAGAAAATATTTGCTCAAAAGCTGATTCTTTCGATGATTGGACGATGTTTGGCTACGAAGAGGGCCTCTCCTCACTTGAGCATAATACCAACTTGTAGGTATCCATATACGGAGAGGCTCACTACCCTCTCCCATCTACTACATGGAAGACATCCTCCGTTTCGAAGGAGATACCCTGGCTCGCGCCAGGGTTCTTCTATCTGGCTACTTGGAAGGTATTCTCACTCAGAAAAATGGTCTCAGGCCTCCCTCCCTTTCACAACTTGTAGCAACTCACGATAGCGAGTATTATCAGCTCAACCGATGTAATTACATCACGAAAACCCAATCCTCCTCCCTTGGAAAACAGACGAAATGCACTAAAGTACGCATAGGAAGAATAAAACTCCCATCACAATCCCCATTAAAGAAGGGACTTTTCTTGTCAACAAAAAACCCTCGCACCGAACGACGGTGTGAGGGCTTTGATAGTGCAAACGTCTTAACGAGACGAGAACTCTACTTTATTCTTTCGTTTCAGCCTGTGACTCTACCTCTACAGCAGAAGTCTCAGCCTTTTTCGAGCGAGAGCGACGTGTACGCTTGGCAGCAGGCTTGGCAGCTACCGTATCCTTTGCCATATGCACATTATAGTCCACAAGCTCTATAAAGCACATGGCTGCTGCATCCCCCAAACGATAACCAGTCTTGATGATTCTGGTGTATCCGCCTGGTCTATCCGCTACTTTCTGAGCAACATCGCCAAAAAGTTCCTTTATAGCGTACTTGTTTCTCAACAAGGAGAAAGCCATACGACGAGAGTGAGTAGAGTCGGTCTTTGACTTAGTGATGATCGGTTCCACATACACACGAAGGGCCTTAGCCTTAGCTACTGTGGTGAAAATGCGTTTATGCAGAATCAACGATGTAGCCATATTAGAAAGCATCGCTTCGCGGTGGCTCTTGGTACGGCCCAAGTGAGCAACTTTCTTGTTATGTCTCATTGCTTTGAGTTTTATTCTTTGTCTAATTTATATTTGCTAACGTCCATCCCGAAAGAAAGATTGAACTGCTCAAAGAGGTCTTCGAGTTCAGTAAGAGATTTGCGTCCAAAATTTCTTACCTTGAGAAGGTCGGCCTTGGTGCACCTCACCAACTCACCCAACGTCTCAACCTCAGCTGCACGCAGGCAGTTCAAGGCACGCACAGATAAGTCAAAGTCCTTAAGCTGACGATTCAAGAGCTCTTGTATCTCGAGCTCTTCATCACTCAACTCAGAAGCTTGTTTGCCTACAGCATCTTCTATCACAGCGAAATTATCACCAGCAAAGAGAGCAAAATGCTCAATTAAGATACTGGCAGCTTGACGCAAAGCCTCCCTCGGGTGGATGCTACCATCGGTGCTTACCTCCAGCAAGAGCTTCTCGTAGTCGGTCTTTTGTTCCACACGATAATTCTCAGCAGCATATTTCACGTTGAGAATAGGAGTATGGATGGAATCGATAGCAATTGCATGGAGATCCACAGAATCCGATCTGTTTTCTTCGGCCTTTACCCTGTTTTCGTCTGCAGTCTGGTAGCCACGACCCTTTTGGATCGTAAGCTCCATGTGCATAGAAGCGGAGGAGTCAAGATGACACACCTCAAGCTCCGGATTGAGAACCTCAAATCCAGTAAGGTGCTCATTCATATCTCCGGCCTTGAAAACAACTTTCTTTTCTATCTGAAAACGAATCGTCTCCTCCGCCACTTCTTGAAGTTGCTTGAAGCGAACCTTTTTCAGATTGAGAATAATGTTAGAGACGTCTTCCAACACACCCGGAATAGTAGCAAATTCATGTTCTACCCCTTCGATCTTGATCGATGTAATTGCAAAGCCCTCGAGCGAGGACAACAAAATTCGGCGAAGAGCATTGCCAATGGTAATGCCATAGCCAGGCTCTAAAGGTCTAAACTCAAACTTTGCGAAGGAGTCCGAAGCCTCCATCATCAATACATTATCGGGCTTTTGAAATGCTAATATTGCCATGGTACTACGGATTATTTAGAATACAATTCTACGATGAGCTGTTCACGAATGTCTTCGGGAATATCAGCACGCTCGGGAATGTGTAACATTTTGCCGCACTTGCCTGCCTCTTGCCATTCCAACCAAGGGTACTTGCTGTGGTTAAAGCCTGCCAATGAATCCTCAATCACTTCCAAACTCTTGGAACGCTCCCGCACCCCTATGATCTGCCCAGGCTGCACAAAATGAGATGGAATATTCATCACTCGCCCATCGAGCACGATGTGACGGTGCGTCACAAGCTGACGAGCCGCAGCTCTCGTTGGAGCAATGCCCAAGCGGTAAACTACATTGTCCAAACGTTGCTCCAAAAGCTGCAGCAAAACCTCACCTGTGACACCTTTGCTACGCTGGGCCTTCTCAAACATATTGCGGAATTGACGCTCGAGAACCCCATAGGTGTACTTAGCCTTCTGCTTTTCACGCAACTGCAGACCATACTCACTCGTCTTGCGACGACGGTTATTACCGTGCTGACCGGGAGGATAGTTTTTCTTCGAAAGAACACAATCCGGTCCAAAAATAGGAGCACCAAATTTACGTGCAATTCTGCTCTTAGGTCCTGTATATCTTGCCATTGTTTTCTTGTATTATGAGATCTCCAAGCTTATCCCTTTCATAGCATGGATCCATCCAAAATTTGAGACGCCTCTCTCCGTACCCAATGCGAGAAATGTGCAGCCGCGAGTACCCAAAAAGATGAGAGATGGTATAAGTGTTGTTGGCTTAGGTACTCTTATCCACATCGCAACACGGTAAACGAGGAAAGGCTCACTACAAATTAGAAAGGATCAATCAAAAGCAAACACCAAAAGGATGAAACATAAGGAGATACCCAGTAAAAATTCATTCACACAGACAGTGCTACTAAATCAAACTCGTCTACGCTTTGGGGGCCTACAACCATTATGAGGCATAGGTGTCACGTCGACGATCTCCACTACCTCGATGCCAAGCCCATGAAGCGTACGGATGGCAGACTCTCGGCCATTACCCGGTCCTTTCACGAACACTTTTACCTTGCGCATCCCTAAATCATAGGCAACCTTCCCACAATCCTGCGCAGCCATCTGAGCCGCGTAAGGAGTGTTCTTCTTCGAAGAGCGAAAACCCATCTTGCCAGCAGAAGACCAGCTAATCACTTGCCCCTCATTATTGGCAATAGAGATAATAATATTATTGAAAGAGGAACTGATGTGAGCCTGACCAAAGGCATCAACCTTTACGGTTCTCTTCTTTGCAACTGTTTTCTTAGCCATATCAAACTATTTACTTGGTAGCTTTCTTCTTGTTTGCAACTGTCTTCTTCTTTCCTTTTCGTGTACGGGCATTGTTCTTAGTACTCTGTCCACGCAAAGGGAGACCTATACGGTGACGAATTCCGCGATAACAACCAATATCCATCAGTCGCTTGATATTCATCTGGACCTCAGCCCTCAGATCTCCCTCAACCTTGAAATCAGAGCCTATTACCTCTCGTATAGCCGCAGCCTGATCATCGGTCCAATCTTGGACCTTGATATTCTCATCTACGCCAGCCTTGGAAAGAATTTTAGCTGCACTGCTTCTTCCAATACCGTAGATGTAGGTTAGGGCTATCGCCCCCCTTTTGTTCTGTGGCAAGTCAACGCCAACAATTCTTATAGCCATATCTTTATTTAATAATTAATAGCCCGATAAGTTACTTACCCTTGACGTTGCTTATACTTGGGATTCTTCTTATTAATAACATACAAACGTCCCTTTCGACGAACAATCTTGCAATCGTCCGAACGTCTTTTTATTGATGCTCTTACTTTCATATTGAATTGTAATTTTATTTGTACCTGAATGAGATGCGACCCTTAGATAAATCATACGGACTCATTTCAACCTTTACTCTGTCTCCTGGCAATATCTTGATATAATGCATACGCATTTTGCCGGAAATATGCGCCGTAATCTCGTGCCCGTTTTCCAACTGGACCTTGAACATTGCATTTGACAAAGCTTCGAGAATAACCCCGTCTTGCTCTATTGCTGCCTGTTTGGACATATAATCAGAATTCTTTTTCTCCTAATACTTCCTTAATAAAATCAAACGAAGAAAGAATACGAGGCCTCTCGTCCGTGATAGCAATACAATGCTCAAAGTGTGCTGCCTGCTTGTGGTCTCTTGTCCGGACAGTCCAACCATCCTTCTCAAATACCACATTGCGAGCACCCAGTGTAATCATCGGCTCTATACAGATACACATACCCGACCGAAGCAAAGCTCCAGTATGAGGCCTGCCATAATTGGGGACACCCGGAGATTCATGCATCTTCCGCCCTATTCCATGCCCCTCAAGCTCACGGACAACGCCATAACCCCTCGAAGTGCAATAGGACTCCACAGCAAAACCGATATCTCCAACACGCTTACCTGCAATAGCTTCATCTATTCCCCTGTAGAGAGACTCCCTCGTCTCCAACAATAGAGCATACACCTCAGGCGAGATCTCCCCCACTGCAAACGTATAGGCAGAGTCCCCCGTAAAGCCATTCAACTTGGTGCCACAATCCACAGAAATGATATCGCCTTCCTTAAGGATATCTTTTGGGGAAGGAATTCCATGCACCACACGATCATTCACGGAAGTACACAGAGATCCGGGGAATCCTTCGTAACCAAGGAATGCAGGTCTAGCCCCATGGTCACAGATAAACTCGTAAGCGACACTATCTAACTGTTTAGTTGTCACTCCCGGTACAATATGCTTAGCAACCTCAGCCAGAGTTTTACCAACTAGCTGATTGGCAGCAAACATCAATTCAATCTCCTCCTCCGTCTTGATATAAATCATGAAGTATCAGACCTTAATTCAATAAGCAGAAACAGCCCCCGTACGCCCCTTGATCCTACCAGACTTCAACAAGCCATCGTAGTGACGCATCAATAGGTGACTCTCCACCTGCTGGAGAGTATCCAACACCACTCCAACCAAGATCAGTAGAGAAGTTCCTCCAAAAAACTGAGCAAACCCCCCACTTATCCCGAGAATCTGCGCAAATGCGGGCATGATAGCAACAAGAGCGAGGAATAACGCCCCAGGCATTGTGATCCGATCCATAATACCATCCAAATAGTCTTTCGTCAGCTTGCCAGGCTTCACTCCAGGAATAAAGCCATTATTGCGCTTTAGATCGTCCGCCATTTGGGTTGGGTTAATTGTGATCGCTGTATAAAAATAGGTGAACAGAATGATCAGCACAGCAAACACGAAGTTGTACCAAAAGCCTGTATTGTCCATAAATGCCTGCATAAAAGATCCTGCTTCCTTGTTAGCAAACCCCATTATCGAAATTGGGATAAACATGATGGCCTGGGCGAATATAATCGGCATGACATTCGCTGCATTCACTTTCAGAGGAATGTATTGCCTCGCCCCTCCATACTGCTTATTTCCAATCACCCTTTTGGCATATTGCACGGGCACCTTACGGGTCCCTTGAACAAGGAGGATCGCTCCAGCTATGACAAATAGGAGGAACACAATCTCAAACAAGAAGGCAACCAACCCACCTGCAGCACTACTCAAACGAGATGTAAACTCAGCAAGGAGAGCGTGTGGCAAGCGAGCAATAATGCCGACTAGAATGATAAATGATATACCATTGCCTATTCCCTTGTCCGTAATACGTTCACCTAACCATAAAACAAACATACTGCCTGCGGCAAGAATAACCGTTGCATAAAGTTGGAACCAAAAGCCTCCTGGTAAAGAAGAACCCACAGAACCTAGCTGAACATTCAAGTTTATCAGGTATGTGGGAGCTTGCAGAAGCAAGATTATAACCGTCAGATAACGGGTCCATTGATTAATCTTACGTCGTCCACTTTCTCCTTCCCGTTGCAACTTCTGCATGGAAGGAACAGCTATAGCTGCCAACTGCATGACAATCGAAGCCGAGATGTAAGGCATGATCCCCAACGCAAAAATAGATGCATTGGAGAACGCACCTCCAGAGAACATATCAAGAAGGGCCAAAAGCCCCTCCGCCGTTTGATCTTGGAGAGCTGATAAGTCTGCAGGATTTATTCCTGGTATTACTACAAAAGACCCCAAACGATACACCAAGACAAACAATATGGTGATGAGGATTCGCTTGCGCAGATCCTCGATCTTCCATATGTTTCTCACCGTATCAAACACTCGCATAGCTTAGCATTTTATGGCTGTCCCACCTGCGTCAACGATAGCTTTTTCCGCAGACTTGCTGAAAGCATTTGCTTCAACTTCAAGTTTGACAGAAAGCTCCCCTCGCCCCAAGATTTTTACCAAATCGCTCTTACCAGCTAGGCCAGCGACTCTCATGTCATCCAACGAGATCCGATCTAGTTGTCTGAGTTGAGCCAACTCCTGCAGAGCGTTCAGATTCACAGGCTGATACTCCACGCGATTGATATTCTTAAATCCAAACTTAGGCAAACGCCGTTGAATTGGCATCTGTCCCCCTTCGAATCCTAACTTTTTCTTATACCCCGAACGGCTCTTGGCTCCCTTATGTCCTCGAGTAGAGGTCCCACCCAATCCAGAACCGGGACCTCGACCGATACGTTTACGTGTTTTCACTGAGCCTTGAGCAGGCTTTAAACTGGAAAGATCCATCTCTTCTTGTACGATAAACTTATTCTTCTACAATACGAACTAAATGCCTCACAACCCGGACCATGCCAAGGATCTGAGGAGTTGCACTATGTTCCACTATTCTATTATTCTTACGCAAACCGAGTGCATCAAGCGTTCTTTTCTGACGAGCGGGCATCCCTATGCGGCTACGTACTTGCTGTA
Organism: Porphyromonas sp.; assembly: GCA_034181285.1. Classification (GTDB taxonomy): domain Bacteria; phylum Bacteroidota; class Bacteroidia; order Bacteroidales; family Porphyromonadaceae; genus Porphyromonas. The sequence goes on from JAXFND010000016.1 coordinate 19,159, forward strand.
TTTTTACTTTCTTATCCATTGTAACAAATCTAAGATATGAGAAAGGATTACCCTCTGAAGACTCTCTCTACAGATACACCACGAGATTGAGCCACCATGAGAGGACTTCTCATTTCAGCCAATGCTGCAATAGTTGCTTTTACCAAGTTGTGAGCATTCGAAGAGCCCTTACTTTTAGCCAACACATCAGTTATACCAACGCTCTCAAGGACAGCGCGCATGGCTCCCCCGGCCTTAACTCCGGTTCCAGCACTTGCCGGCTTCAGCAGCACTCGTGCTCCACCAAAAGAAGAAGTCTGCTCATGGGGAATTGTCCCCGCATGTATAGGGATCCTGATAAGATTCTTCTTAGCAGCTTCCGTACCCTTAGCTATAGCAGTAGCCACCTCGCTGGCCTTTCCTAGACCATAGCCAATCACCCCATCTTCATTACCAACGACTACGATAGCAGCAAAAGTGAAAGTGCGCCCCCCCTTCGTAACCTTTGTCACACGATTGATTGCAACCAATCTTTCTTTGAGTTCCAAGTCGTTGGTCGACTTAACCCTATTATTTATCTCCGCCATTTCTTTAACTAAAATTTAAGCCCTGCACGTCTCGCCGCATCAGCTAATTCCTTGATCCTTCCGTGAAAAAGGTATCCACTCCGATCAAAAACGACCCTCTGAACACCCGCTTCCTGAGCAATGCGAGCAATCTCCTCACCCACCTTGGCAGCCTGCTCCTTCTTCGTAACCTTTTCTTCGATGCCAAGGGAAGACGTGGCAGCCAACGTATGACCAGCCACATCGTCTATCACCTGAGCGTATATCTGCTTATTGCTCCTAAAGACACACAAGCGAGGACACTCCACAGTGCCACTTATCCTACCTCGAATACGTGATTTTATCTTTAGCCTTCTTGCTTTTTTCGTTGTCATGATCACCATGTTTATTTATACAAAAAAACTACTTACCCGCAACCTTTCCCGATTTGCGGCGAATTTGTTCTCCTTCAAATTTCACCCCTTTTCCTTTGTACGGTTCCGGTTTACGGAAAGATCGGATCTTACTACAAACCTGTCCAAGAAGCTGTTTGTCTACAGATTGAAGGATGATGAGAGGATTCTTATTTCGCTCACTCTTAGTCTCCACAGTAATCTCCTTAGGTAGCTGGAAATAGATTGCGTGAGTGAACCCCAACGAAAGCTCTAAAACCTGCCCAGTGTTGGCGGCTCGATACCCCACCCCTACAAGTTCCAGGGTGGAGCTATACCCCTCACTCACACCAATGACCATGTTATTAACCAAAGCCCTATATAACCCATGCAAAGAGCGATCTTCTCGATTCTCGCTGTCACGGGAAAACAGAACATTTCCACCCTCTACTCGCACGGTAATACGAGGGTCAATTCGCTGACTGAGTTCTCCCTTGGGTCCTTTCACCGTAACCACCCCATCATCGAAAGAAACAGTCACATTGGATGGGAGGGCAATGGGTAATTTTCCTATTCTTGACATATACTTTTCTCCTCAATCAATAGATATAACACAATACTTCTCCTCCGACTTTGAGGATGGCAGCCTCTTTATTGGTCATCACGCCTTTGCTTGTCGACAGAATGGCTATACCCAACCCATTAAGGACACGAGGCATTTCACGATATCCAACATAGCGGCGCAGTCCGGGTCGAGACACCCTTTTGAGGCATCTGATCGCACTACCCCTATCTTTTAAATCATATTTCAAGGCAACCTTGATTGAGCCTTGTGGACCAACCCCTTCCTCAAACTTATAATTCAAGATATACCCCTTCTCAAAAAGAATTTTGGTAATCTCTTTCTTTAGATTAGACGCAGGCACCTCCACCACTCGGTGTTTCGCTCTAATAGCGTTACGCAATCGCGTCAAATAATCTGCAATAGGATCTGTCATAATTGTTACTTGATTAAATTAATCTGTTCTAAGCCAGACAATATTTAAACCAATCATTCTCATCAGATGCACCGGCCTCCAAAACCCTTGTTCTGTAACACACAAAGCCAGAAAAGAAGCACCTCACAAGAACAACCTAAACTCGCTCACCAGCTGGCCTTCTTCACTCCAGGGATAAGTCCCTTTGAAGCCATCTCCCGGAATTGGATACGAGAAATCCCAAACTGTCTCATGAAGCCCTTTGGACGCCCAGTCAGAGAGCATCTGTTATGCAGGCGCACAGGAGAAGAATTGCGAGGGAGAAGTTGAAGTTCCTCATAACACCCCTCCTCCTTCAGCCTCTTACGCTTTTCGGCAAACTTGGCCACTAACTTAGCCCTCTTCACCTCACGAGCCTTCATTGATTCTTTTGCCATATCAAATATTTTTTTTCTCGTTCTTGAACGGTAAACCAAAAGCCTTGAGCAGAGCATACCCCTCCTCATCCGTCTGCGCTGAGGTCACAAAGGTAATATTCATTCCCAAAATCTTAGTAATAGAATCCAGATTTATCTCAGGGAAAATGATTTGTTCCTCAATACCCAGAGTATAATTACCTCTTCCATCAAGCTTACTTTCAATCCCTTTGAAATCTCGAATACGAGGAAGAGCTATGCGAATCAATCTCTCCAGAAATTCGTACATCTGCTCTCGACGCAAAGTTACCATCACACCGATAGGCATACGTTTCCTGAGCTTAAAGTTTGAAATATCCTTCCGAGAGAATGTAGCCACAGCTTTTTGCCCTGTGATAGCCGTCAACTCATTTATGGCAATGTCAATAATTTTTTTGTCTGCCGTAGCTATCCCCAAACCTTGATTGATCACAATCTTTTGAAGGACAGGGACCTGCATCACAGACGAATAGCCAAATTGCTCCATAAGAGCTGGCACAATACGTTCCCGATACTCTTGTCTGAGATTTACAACTATTGCCTGGCTCATCACTTAATCTCCTCCCCAGATTTTTTAGAAAAACGCACCAATTTGCCATCAGCTCCCAAACGTCGCCCAATTCTTGTGCCCTTGCCGGACTTCGGATCAACAACATTCAAGTTGGAGATATGAATCGGAGCCTCCTTTTTCTCAATCCCCCCCTGCGGGTTTCTTGCTGAGGGCTTAGCATGCTTAGACACGATGTTGAGACCTTCCACAATGGCTCTATTTTTGTCGACCAAGACACGTAAGACGCGCCCTGTCTTACCTTTATCTTCGCCGGTGTTTACCATCACAGCATCACCCTTCTTTATATGTAACTTACTCATCCTACAATTTTCATTTTTCGATTAGAGAACTTCGGGAGCGAGAGAAATGATCTTCATATTCTTAGCTCGCAACTCTCGAGCCACAGGGCCGAATATGCGACTGCCTCTCATATCTCCAGCGTTATTGAGCAGCACACATGCATTGTCATCAAAACGGATATACGAGCCATCAGGTCGACGTATCTCCTTCTTTGTGCGCACAATGATAGCCTTAGACACAGCTCCCTTCTTTACCTCACTCGAAGGTATTACACTCTTCACAGAAACAACAATAATGTCCCCAACAGAGGCATAACGACGACGCGTACCTCCTAGAACACGTATGCAGAGAACTTCACGAGCACCACTGTTGTCTGCTACAGAAAGACGAGATTCCTGTTGTATCATTACTTAGCCCTTTCAATTATTTCGGTTACTCTCCAACGCTTAGTACGGCTGAGAGGGCGAGTTTCCATAATGCGTACGGTATCGCCGACATTGCACTCATTCTTCTCATCATGAGCGTGGTATTTCTTTGTCTTATTGACAAACTTGCCATATATGGGGTGCTTCTCCTTCCATTTCACAGAAACAGTAACGGTCTTATCCATTGCATTGCTGGACACCACCCCCATACGTTCTTTTCTAAGATTTCTATCCATTATGTCAGTCATTGTTATTATTACGCTCCGCAAGGATAGTCTTCATTCTTGCAATAGTCCGACGCAATGTCGTCAACTGTGTAGGGTTATCTAACGGAGAGACTGAATGATTAATACGCATTTGGTCATACTCTGCACTCACTGCAGCCAATCGCTCTTGCAATTCACTCGTGGTCAATTCCCTGATTTCAGCAATCTTCATAACTAATACGTATATTCTACTTGGTAAAATCGTAATCACGACGCACCACAAACTTAGTGGTAACGGGCAACTTCTGAGCGGCTAAACGCAAGGCCTCTTTAGCGACTTCATAGCTTACACCCTCAACTTCGAAGATCATGCGACCAGGAGTAATGGGAGCAACAAAGCCCTCAGGAGAGCCTTTTCCCTTACCCATACGTACTTCTGCAGGCTTTTTCGTAATAGGCTTGTCCGGGAAAATTCTCACCCACACTTGCCCCTGACGTTGCATATATCGAGTAACAGCGATACGAGCGGCTTCTATCTGACGGCCTGTAATCCATTTGCTCTGAAGAGCCTTGATCCCAAAAGAACCAAAAGCGAGCTGATTACCACGCTGAGCGTTGCCCTTCATGCGACCTTTTTGTGCTCTTCTGAATTTTGTTTTTTTCGGTTGTAACATTTCTTAGTTCACTTCTAAATGTTAGCGATTACCTCTCCTAGCACTAGAACGACGGCGACCACCACGCTCTCTTTCTCCGCGTCCTATTGAATCGCGGCGACCAGGACCTTTTGCATTATTGAAGACAGGAGCAAGATCTCGCTTTTCGTACACTTCCCCCTTGCAAATCCAGACTTTCACACCGATAAGTCCAACCTTTGTAAGTGCCTCAGCCTGCGCATAATCAATATCCGCACGAAGTGTATGCAAAGGGGTACGACCCTCTTTATACATTTCAGAGCGAGCCATTTCGGCTCCATTGAGACGGCCAGAAAGCTGGATTTTAATTCCTTCCGCTCCCATACGCATAGAGGAAGCAATAGCCATCTTAATTGCTCTTCTATAATTGATCTTGCCTTCGAGCTGACGGGCAATCCCATCAGCGACAATCTTAGCATCAAGCTCGGGCTTACGAATCTCGAAAATGTTTATCTGAACATCTTTCTTCGTTAGGGATTTAAGCTCTTCTTTCAGCTTATCCACCTCTTGACCGCCCTTGCCAATAATTAACCCAGGGCGAGACGTACAAATAGTAACTGTAACAAGCTTAAGAGCTCGCTCTATAACTACTCTTGCAACACTCGCCTTCGCAAGACGGGCATCCAGATAGCTTCTTATCTTGCTATCCTCAAGCAGAGTTTCCCCATAATTGCGACCGCCGAACCAGTTGGAATCCCAACCTCTAATAATTCCCAGACGATTGCTAATTGGATTTGTCTTTTGTCCCATCCCGATTAATTGTTGGTTTCGTTGTTACTAACAGAATCCACAAAAACAGTCACATGATTGGATCTTTTGCGGATACGATATCCTCTACCCTGAGGCGCAGGCCTAAGACGCTTTAGCATCATGCCTCCATCTACCGTAATGCGAGAAACAAAAAGTTCCCCAGCCTCAGCTTTACGCTTATTCTTTTCTTCCCAATTCGCCACAGCAGACCGAAGAAGTTTCTCTACCCGTCCTGCAGCCTCCTTTTTAGAAAACCGCAATACACCGAGAGCTCTATCAACTTCAAGGCCTCGTATCAAATCAGCGACATAACGCATTTTTCGAGGTGAAGTAGGCACATTCCGCAACTGTGCAAAAGAGACAGTGCGAAGAGCTTCCTTTCTTCTGTCGGCTGATAATCTTTTTCTAGCACCCATTGTTCTAATTGTTTTTGATCAGTTTCCTGAGTTGTTATCAAATAATCTCAACCGAAAGATCATTTCTTTTTATTACCCGCATGGCCACGGAATGTGCGCGTAGGAGAGAACTCACCCAGCTTGTGACCAACCATATTCTCGGTTACGAATACAGGAATAAATTTATTTCCATTATGCACCGCGATGGTATGTCCCACAAAATCTGGAGATATCATCGATGCTCTTGCCCAAGTCTTAACCACTGCCTTCTTGCCACTCTCGTTCATCGCGAGTATTTTCTTTTCGAGCTTGAGGTTGATGTAGGGGCCTTTCTTAATTGAACGACTCATAATTCGCGTGATTTAAAACTTTATTTCTTTCTCCTTTCGATGATATACTTTGACGAATGCTTCTTAGGAGCACGAGTCTTGAGTCCCTTAGCATACAAACCTTTGCGTGAACGAGGATGTCCACCAGAGGCACGTCCTTCACCACCACCCATAGGATGATCAACAGGGTTCATGACAACCCCACGCACACGAGGTCTACGACCAAGCCAACGCGTACGACCGGCCTTACCAGAACGCTCCAACGCATGGTCTGAATTACCTACACTTCCCACAGTGGCTTTACAAGCAGAAAGGATACGGCGAGTCTCACCAGACGGCATGCGAATCACCACGTACTTTTCTTCACGAGATGTCAGCTGGGCAAAAACTCCAGCAGAACGCACCATTTTGGCACCCTGGCCAGGCCTAAGCTCAATATTGTGGATAATTGTACCTACAGGGATCTTAGACAAAGGGAGTGCATTCCCCACCTCCGGGGCTGCATTTTCCCCAGACATCACTGTCTGTCCGACTTCCAAACCATCAGGGGCTACGATGTATGTCTTCTCACCGTCCGCATAGTAAAGCAAAGCGATACGCGCAGAACGGTTAGGATCGTACTCAATAGTCTTAACCGTGGCAGGAATGCCGTCCTTCCTTCTCTTGAAGTCGATGAAGCGATAGCGCTGTTTGTGGCCACCACCGATATAACGCATAGTCATCTTACCGGTGTTGTTACGACCGCCTGACTTTCTACGACCTACAACAAGAGACTTCTCTGGAGTCGACGCAGTGATCTTATCGAAAGCTCCAATAATCTTATGTCTTTGCCCCGGGCTTGTGGGCTTCAATTTACGTATTCCCATTTTCCTTAGATATTACTGAAAAAGTCGATCACATCACCTTCTCTAAGGGTAACAACAGCCTTCTTGAACGATGCAGCACGCCCTTTTATCAAACCGCTACGTGTATAGCGATTCTTGGCCTTACCGATATATCTCATCGTATTCACAGACTCGACCTTAACATTATACATTGCCTCAATGGCATTTGCTATCTCAATCTTATTGGCCGTAGGAGAAACTCGAAAAGCATACCGCTGAGGCATTTTTTCGGTGATAGCAGTCATTTTCTCACTGATAATTGGCTTTAGTATGATTCCCATCGATTATTCTCCTTTAGCCTTAAGTTGCTGATTGAGCAAATCAACAGACTGCTCGGTCAAAACCAAAACTGAATTATTCAACACCGCGTAAGTATTCAGCTGATCCGCCCGCATTAGCCTAGTAGACGGAATATTTCGAGCCGAAAGATAAGTAGTGCGAGCAATTTCTTCAAATACAAAGAGAGGTTTTGAAGATTCAAAGCCAAGAGCTTTGTTGATGGCTATAAAATCTTTCGTCCTAGGTGCTTGCAACTCAAAATTCTCTATTACCCGGATTTCTCCCTTGCGAGCCTTGTACGTAAGAGCAGATCTGCGAGCAAGATCTTTCACCTTCTTGTTCAGCTTAAAGCCGTAGCTTCGGGGTCTAGGTCCGAAAACGCGAGCTCCACCTACCAAAACAGGTGAATTTATATCACCACGTCGAGCTCCACCACCACCTTTTTGACGGATCAGCTTACGCGTACTACCAGACATTTCCGAGCGTTCCTTAGCCTTGTGAGTCCCTTGGCGTTGGTTTGCCATGTACTGACGCACATCGAGGTAAATAGCATGGTCACTCGGTTCGATGGCAAAAACGGAATCGTCTAATACGACCTTACGACCGGTATCTTCACCTTTGATATTATATACACTCAGTTCCATTACTTTTCTATTAGAAGGATTGAACCTTTAGCACCTGGCACACTGCCCTTAACAAGGAGCAAGTTATGCTCGGGCATAATCTTAATCACTTCGAGGTTCTGCACCGTAACGCGCTGGTTTCCAGTCTGACCAGCCATGCGCATCCCCTTGAACACCTTCGCAGGATACGAACACGCACCAATAGAACCGGGAGCACGCAAGCGATTATGCTGACCATGGGTAGTCTGACCCACACCACCAAAGCCATGACGCTTTACAACGCCCTGAAAACCTTTACCTTTAGATGTACCAATAACATCCACAAAAGTCGCACCTTCGAAAAACTGTACATCCAACACATCTCCAAGGTTGGGTGTGTTTTCAAAATCTTTGAACTCGGCCAAGTGTCTCTTGGGGGCAGTCCCAGCCTTCTGGAAATGTCCGGCCAAAGGCTTGGTTGTATTCTTCTCCTTCGCCTCTTGGAAGCCGACTTGCACAGCTTCGTAACCGTCTTTCTCCAGGGTCTTTACTTGGGTCACCACACAAGGACCTACTTCGATAACAGTGCATGGAAGATTCTTTCCCTCGGCACTGAACACGGATGTCATTCCGATTTTCTTTCCTAATAAACCTGGCATTTCTTCTTAATTGTTAGTCGGGGTTATGCTACAAAATCAAACCTTGATCTCGACCTCCACACCGCTGGGCAACTCAAGTTTCATCAACGCATCAACGGTCTTGGCTGTGGCATTGTAGATGTCAATAAGTCTTTTGTACGAGGAGAGTTCAAACTGCTCGCGAGACTTCTTATTCACGAACGTAGAGCGATTCACAGTGAAAATTCTCTTGTGCGTAGGCAATGGAATAGGACCACTGACTACAGCTCCAGTCGTTTTCACAGTCTTGACGATCTTCTCTGCAGACTTATCCACAAGCATATAATCGTAAGACTTCAATTTAATTCTAATCTTTTGGCTCATTATTGATTATGTATTGCTTTTACTTGATCAAATCTACTCGGCCATTCACTTCTGTGAGAACTTCGCGAGCAATGTTGCTGGACACTTCGGCATAATGAGAGAACGACATCGTAGAGGTAGCACGACCAGAGGTGATCGTACGCAAAGCCGTCACATAGCCGAACATCTCTGCCAAAGGAGCCTTTGCCTTGACGATTCGAGCCCCAGTGCGGCTATTCTCCATACCTTCTATCTGACCGCGACGCTTATTGAGGTCTCCAATCACATCCCCCATGTTTTCTTCTGGAGTCACAACTTCAATTTTCATGATGGGCTCCTGAAGCACAGGGCGAGCCTTCTCGCAGGCATTTTTGAATGCTTGGATCGCACAAATCTCAAACGACAGCTGGTCGGAGTCCACCGGGTGGAACGAACCATCTATCACTGTCACCTTGAGCTTGTCTACAGGGTAACCAGCCAATACTCCATTCTCCATCGCTCTAGCGAAGCCTTTCTGGATAGAAGGGATAAACTCCTTGGGGATATTACCACCCTTCACCTCATCAATGAACTGCAATTCGCCCTCGAAACCTTCGTCGGCAGGTTCCACCCGCACGATCATATCGGCAAATTTACCCCTACCACCAGTTTGCTTCTTATAAGTTTCCCGAAGCTCAACAGAACCTGTAATAGCTTCTTTGTAGGAAACCTGTGGGCGACCCTGATTACACTCCACTTTGAATTCGCGACGCAGACGGTCGATGATAATTTCCAAGTGAAGTTCACCCATACCGCTGATCACAGTCTGGCCAGTTTCCTCATTCGTTTCCACACGGAAAGTAGGATCTTCCTCAGCCAACTTGGAGAGGCCCACACCGAGACGATCAAGGTCTTTTTGCGTTTTGGGCTCTACAGCTATACCAATCACGGGATCGGGGAAGTCCATGGACTCAAGAGAGATCGGATGTCCTTCGTCACAAAGAGTATCCCCAGTGCGAATATCTTTGAACCCCACACCGGCACCAATATCACCACAACCAATCGCATCCTTGGGATTTTGCTTGTTTGAGTGCATTTGGAAGAGGCGAGAGATACGTTCCTTCTTGCCAGAGCGAGCATTGTAAACGTAAGAGCCAGCTGACAACTGACCAGAATAAACACGGAAGAAGCACAAACGGCCCACATAGGGGTCTGTGGCAATCTTAAATGCCAAGGCGGTCAAAGGCTCGTCCGGAGAAGTCTTACGCACAACTACTTGATCGGGATCAGAAACATCGTGACCCTCGATCGTCGGCGTGTCTATCGGACTGGGCAAGTAAGCACATACGGCATCAAGCAATGTTTGAACACCTTTATTTTTAAAGGAAGACCCACAACACATTGGGTTGATCTGCATGGCAAGGGTACCCTTACGAATTGCGGCGCGGATTTCTTCCTCGGTAATCGTGGTAGGATCATCGAAGAACTTTTCCATCAGCACATCGTCACATTCGGCCAAGGTTTCGAGCATCTTGTCTCTCCACATCTCAGCCTCGGATTGCAACTCAGCAGGGATATCAAGAACATCATACTTGGAACCCATTGTCTCATCGTCCCAAACGAGAGCTTTCATCCGGACCAGATCCACGACTCCGCGGAAAGTTTCTTCGGCCCCGATGGGGATCTGGATTGGACAAGGGTGAGCCCCCAAAACCTCTCTCAACTGACGCTCTACCTCGAAGAAGTTGGCACCAGAGCGGTCCATCTTATTTACGTATGCAATACGAGGTACGTTGTACTTATCAGCCTGACGCCATACGGTCTCACTCTGAGGCTCTACCCCTCCCACGGCACAGAACGCAGCGACAGCACCATCGAGGATACGCAAAGAACGCTCTACCTCTACAGTGAAGTCCACGTGCCCCGGAGTGTCGATCAGATTGATCTTATATTTCTCGTTGGCATAGTTCCAAAAAGTAGTCGTTGCAGCAGAAGTGATCGTAATTCCTCTCTCCTGTTCCTGCTCCATCCAGTCCATGGTGGCAGCACCATCATGCACCTCACCAATCTTGTGAGAGAGGCCTGTGTAGAATAGGATACGCTCACTTGTGGTGGTCTTACCGGCATCGATGTGCGCCATGATGCCGATATTACGCGTCAAGTCTAATGATGTTTTTTCAGCCATAAGATCGATTAGAATCTAAAGTGAGCAAATGCACGGTTAGCTTCGGCCATACGGTGAATATCCTCCTTGCGTTTAAAAGCTCCACCCTGGCTATTGAAAGCATCCACGATCTCGGCTGCGAGCTTATCTGCCATCGTTTTGCCTCCACGCTTGCGTGCATATAGAATAAGGTTTTTCATAGAGATTGATTCCTTGCGATCAGCGCGGATCTCCGTAGGAACCTGGAAAGTAGCACCACCTATACGGCGAGACTTTACTTCCACTTGAGGAGTAACATTATCAAGAGCCATCTTCCAGATTTCGATCGGGCTCTTCTCCTCATTAGACAGCTTACCTTTCACGATATCCAGAGCACCGTAGAATATATCGAACGCAATGCTCTTCTTGCCGTCATACATCAGGTGATTCACAAACTTGGTCACCTTCACATCACCAAACACAGGATCAGGTAGTACCTGACGCTTCTTGGGTTTTGTCTTTCTCATTGTTGTACTAACAAAATCGTTTTCGTCGATTGGTTGCCCATTAACTTGCCTTCAACGCCCCCACCGAGGCATTTACTCAACCCGTTTTATAGCGTATCCAATGAACACAAAACTGGTTCTTAAAATATGCGCCACCTGCCAGTGGACTTAAACATCGGGCCTCTACCCGACAAGGAGTATCACGCTACTCCCTAAGAACAGCCGACTCTGAGCAATCGCTCAGTCGTCAAATCCTCACACAGATTACTTCTTAGCCGCTCCTGCCTTGGGACGCTTAGCACCGTACTTCGACCTGCGCTGCGTGCGACCGTTTACACCGGCAGTATCCAGTGTGCCTCGTACGATATGGTAGCGAACACCGGGCAAATCCTTCACACGACCACCACGCACCAATACGATGCTATGCTCTTGCAAGTTATGACCTTCCCCGGGAATATAAACGTTCACCTCCTTACCATTTGTAAGGCGAACACGAGCTACCTTGCGCATTGCAGAGTTTGGCTTCTTCGGGGTCGTCGTGTACACACGCACACAAACACCACGACGCTGAGGGCAAGCCTCAAGCGCAGGGCTCTTGCCCTTTTCTGCGAAAGTAGTACGGCCTTTTCTAACCAATTGCTGAATTGTAGGCATCTTTTACTCTATCTGTTATTAACCATCAAATAATTTACTTCACCTGTGCAATAGAAGCACCTCAAGACCTTTCCGCACAAAGAGGCGCGCACTATCGGCTGGCAAAGGTAATACTATTTTATGAACAAGCAAACTCTCCGGCCGAAACCGTATCGGGAAGAGTTCTCAAACAAGCAAGAATTGAGAACGAAGTAACAATCGATCAGCCTCCTCCCACCCACAGACCCTCACAGACATATCTTCATCCAATGATCAAGCCACATACAGCGTTGGAGCAACCGAAAGGAACGATCAGAGAAGACGGGCAAAAGCGAAGGGAAGAAGGAAATTTTCCTACGCGTCGAAACAAAAACTCTAGCACGTAAGAGCAAAAAATCCGACGTGTCGGATTTTTTGCCTAAACGGCAAGCAAGCCAAACTCCTCCGCACAAGCCCCAAAAGAGAAGGGGCAAATAAGAAGAGAGCACACCTTAATTATATACGTCTATTTCAGCTATCAATTTAGCTCCCCATTGCATTGGATCTTCTGCCCCTTAGTGTGCACTTCTCCCCCTTCCCTTTACCATTCTTCTCAACTCAACTATGGCACAAGACATCCAACCCTACTGCAATACCTAGGCTCTTGCCTCAAAGAATACAGAGGAGCAACTCGTCGGAAAGTTGTACTTTTGCGGAGCTTTGGCTCTTTCTGCATAGAAGAAGCCCTCTAACTAAAGAATGATGATAGACAATCATATAGACCTGTTCAACGGGGACGAGGACGACAGCTGTCCTGTAGTGTTCCCCGTCTTATCTGTTTGCGATGCCAACGAAGATTTCGAGATTGATGCGGCCGAGTTGCCTGAAGACCTCCCAATCTTGGCCATGCGAAACATGACCCTTTTCCCGGGGATTGCCGTACCAATCTTGGTTGGGCGTGAAAAATCGATGAAGCTAATCCGCTACATGGAAAAGCACGATGGGTTCTTCGGCGCTATAGCGCAAAAGGATCCCGACATCGAACACCCCGACTTTGCCGACCTCTACTCAATAGGGGTAATTGCCCGACTGGTAAAGCTCATCGAGATGCCCGATGGCAGCACGACCGGAATTATACAAGGACACCAGCGCTTTCGGCTCGAGGGGATTACTAGCAAAGATCCTTTCCTGAGAGGGCAGGTACAGCTTTTATCCGAAGGGCTGCCAGAAAGGGGCAAAGGAAAAGACAAAGAATTTGACGCTTTGGTATCAACGATACAAGACATGAGCCTCAAGATGCTCCACGTGGCCAATGTAGATGTCCCCAAAGAGATCTTGGTAACTCTGCGAAAGAACAAAAACCCGCTCTATCAAATCAATTTTGCATCGGCCAGCATCTCTGCCCCCACATCCGTCAAACAGGAATTGCTGGAGATCGACAACATCCGAGACCGAGGCTATCGCCTACTTTATTTGCTGCACAAGGAGCTTCAAATGCTTGAACTCAAAGCTACCATCCAAATGAAGACCCGAGAGGAGATGGACAAGCAGCAGAAAGAATACTTCCTGCAGCAGCAAATCAAAACCATCCAAGAGGAGCTCGGTGGCAACATCAACGACATTGAAGTTGCCGAGTTGCGAAAAGAAGCTCGCAAAACAAAGTGGAGCGAGGAAATTGCAGAAACTTTCGAGCGGGAACTGCGTAAGTTGGAGCGCATCATGCCACAAAGCCCCGACTACTCTGTACAACTTCAGTATCTACAAACCCTCATAGGATTGCCTTGGGGCAAGAAGAGCAAGGACAATTTCGACCTCAGGCGAGCCGAGCGAGTACTCAACCGTGACCACTTTGGCCTAGAGAAGGTGAAAGAACGCATCCTCGAACATTTGGCCGTACTCAAACTCAAGGGAGACATGAAGTCCCCTATCATCTGCCTCTACGGCCCTCCTGGAGTAGGCAAAACATCGTTGGGAAAAAGTATCGCAGAGAGTCTTAACAGACAGTATGTGCGCGTGTCTCTCGGTGGTGTACACGACGAAGCCGAGATACGAGGGCACAGGCGCACATACATCGGGGCAATGCCTGGGCGTATCATCAAGAGTATGCAAAAAGCCGGTACGATGAACCCCGTATTCGTGCTGGACGAAATAGACAAACTCAACAGTGACTTCAAGGGAGATCCGGCCTCGGCTCTCCTTGAGGTATTGGATCCGGAGCAAAACACAGCATTCCACGACAATTATTTGGATGTGGACTTTGACCTCTCCCAAGTACTCTTCATCGCCACAGCCAACAGCCTCAGCGAAATCTCACGTCCCTTACTCGACCGCATGGAGCTGATAGAAGTCAATGGCTACATCTTGGAAGAAAAAGTAGAAATTGCAGCCAAGCACCTTATTCCTAAGCAATTGGACAATCATGGTTTTGAGAAAAACCAAGTGCGGATCTCTAAGAAAGCGATCGAAAGGATTGTAGAAGACTACACACGGGAATCGGGTGTGAGAGGCCTAGACAAGCAGATTGCCACACTGCTACGCAAGATGGCCAAACAAATGGTTTATGGGGACGCTCTACCCTCTCGCGTAGGGCCAGAAGAACTCAAAGAGTACTTGGGTTCATCCCGATTCAGTAGAGACAAATATCAGGGGAACGAACTTCCGGGAGTTGTCACTGGTTTGGCATGGACTCAGGTAGGAGGTGAAATTCTATTCATCGAGGCAAGCCTGCACAAAGGCAAAGAGCCCAAACTGATACTCACCGGGAACCTGGGTGATGTGATGAAAGAATCGGCTATTCTAGCCATGGATTACATCCGTGCACACGCCCTGGAGATCGGAGTAAATGAGACTATATTCGATGAATATCAGTTGCATGTACACGTGCCGGAAGGAGCTGTCCCTAAGGATGGACCATCGGCGGGTATTACGATGGTTACGGCCATTGCATCGGCCCTGACCAAGAGGAAAGTCCGTTCGCATCTGGCCATGACGGGTGAAATCACCCTGCGAGGGAAAGTCCTGCCGGTAGGGGGAATTCGAGAGAAGATATTGGCAGCAAAACGCAGCGGTATCACAGACATTGTACTCTGCAGTGAAAATAAGAAAGACATAATGGAGATCAACGAAAAGTACCTGCAAGGGTTGAGTTTTCACTATGTAGACAATATTGACGAGGTATTGAGCTTTGCGTTGATCGACTAAGTATTCAAGAAACCTACAAACCCCACGAAGATGAAGCCAGATACAGAAGCCCAATTCTCAAAAGTGCTGTCGTGCTGTCGCCAGCTATTTGAGAAGAAACTGCACGACTACGGGGCTGCTTGGCGCATCATGCGTCCCTCCAGCCTCACCGACCAAATCTATATCAAGGCCAATCGCATCCGTAGCATCCAAATGCAAGGAAAGAGGATGGTAAACGAAGGGGTGGAGTCGGAATTTATAGGTATCGTAAACTATGGTCTCATCGCTCTGATACAATTGGAGTTGGGGCCAGAAGAAGGCACCGTATCCATGAACAATGAGGAGGCCTTGGCAATGTATGACCTCAAGGCTCAAGAGGCGAAAGCCCTTATGTTGGCCAAAAATCATGACTACGGTGAGGCGTGGAGACAGATGCGCGTCTCTTCTTTTGTGGATCTGATCCTCTCAAAAATCCTTCGCACTAAGCAAATAGAGGATCTCAATGGAGAAACACTCATAAGTGAAGGGATTGATGCCAACTACATTGATATGGTCAATTATGCCGTCTTTGCCCTTATCGACCTCACTCTATGCTAAAGATTCGACACCTTTCGGCTGAAGTGTCTCGGCTGCTGCTCGCAGCGACCTTTCTCTACTCCGGCTTCGTAAAGTCCGTAGACCCTATGGGATCGGCAATCAAGATCGGGGAGTATCTCGGTATTGCAGGCATTTCGCTTCCTTTCGGGCTCACAGTTGCATTTGCAATCGCCCTATCCTCTCTTGAATTCATGCTGGGTGCAAATGCCCTTGTCGGGACGTATAGAAAGCTCAACTCCCGCTTGCTGCTATGGCTCGTAGCCTTCATGACAGGGCTCACACTCTACTTGGCTATTTTCAATCCGGTGAAAGATTGTGGTTGCTTTGGGGATGCCATCAAACTGACGAACTGGCAGACATTTGGCAAAAATGTAGTATTGCTTCTTGCCTCCATCGTGTTGGCTTTCAACTATCGACATGTTTGGCCACTGACGAGTCCGCGAATGGGGCATGTCTGTACGGGATTAGCTCTGGCCGGGATCTTAAGTTTCTCTTTTCTCAACTACCGCTATCTGCCAGCGTTTGACTTCCGTCCATTCAAGGTGGGTGCGAACTTTGAAGCTATCGTCACCATTCCACAAGGGGAGCAAGCAGACATCTACGACTACGTCTTTGTCTATGAACAAGATGGCCTGAAGGAAGACTTTCCTTTGGACTCGCTGCCAGATTCCACCTGGACTTTTGTGGAGCGACGCGAGCGCTTAGTCAAGAAAGGTTACCAGCCCCCAGTACCGGACTTTACTGCATTTACTTTGGATGGCGAGGACGTTACAAAACAAATTATCGAAGCAGCGAACAACATCACGGACATGGGCTATGGTGGCATGATTTTGGTTCTCTCTCCAAAACTCTCCGAAATGCATCCGTCAACGGCTGGGCGCATCGAGCAGCTTCAGAAGATTGCCAATAAAATAGATGTTCCATTCGGGTTACTCACAGGATCCGATGAAAACGAGATCAATGCTTGGCGCAATCAGGCAAAAGACACCATATCCACTTACATATCCGATGCTACAATCCTAAAAACAATGGCTCGGGCAAACCCCTCTTTGATGATTCTATCCAAGGGGCTAATTGCAGGTAAATATTCATTCCTCAGTCTCCCAAAAGATGAGGCTACTCTGGCTTCCTTTGTACAACGAAGAATGTCTGGAGATTCCGTCTATGTAGACAAAGGCTTCCCTCTTGGTCGCACAATTCTTCTTTGGGGATGGGCAGGACTTATCCTTGTTGCTCTGATATACAAACTCATTGCATTAAAAAGCCCTCCAAAGCTCCCCAAGGCGAAAACAAGAACTGAGGACATAGCACGAAACAACACGTAACACACAGAAATATGAAAACACGCAAAGTTGTAGCCGCAAACTGGAAAATGAACAAATCGCTGGCAGAAGGTCTCTCACTGATTGATGACATCTGGGCCATAGTCAAGGATCGCCCAGTCAATTGCAAAGTGATCTTGTGTACTCCCTCTTTCTTCCTTGGAGCTTTTGATGCTGGTAAATACGACAGCAAGCTGCACTTCGGGGCTCAAGACTGCTCAACCCACGATAAGGGAGCTTACACTGGGGAAATCTCGGCTAGACAAATAGCAAGTACTGCTGCCTCCTACGTAATCATAGGGCACAGCGAACGCCGTAGCTACCATCACGAGGACGCAGCCATGCTGACAAAGAAGGTAGATCAGGCCCTATTGGCAGGACTTTGTCCCATCTTCTGTGTCGGAGAATCTCTCGAGCAAAGAGAAAATGGGAGTTTTCTTGACATCGTTGCAGACCAAATCTCATCCTCTCTTTTCCACCTCAGCGCAGAGCAATTTGCGCACCTCGTCTTAGCCTACGAGCCTGTGTGGGCAATAGGTACGGGCAAAACGGCCACAGCCGAGCAGGCACAGGAGATGCATGCCCATATCCGGAAACACATCGCCAACAGATATGGAGCTGAAGTAGCAGAATGTACCTCTATTCTATACGGTGGGAGCTGCAATGGGGATAATGCTCAGGAACTCTTTGCCAAGCCGGATGTGGATGGGGGCTTGATCGGGGGAGCATCGCTAGAGGCATCTAAGTTCATGCCTATTATTGAGGCTTTCGACAAATAAAACAACCTCTCACCTATGAGCAAAAAAGCTTTCCTCTCCCTACAATACGCACACAAAGTCGTGACCATGGTCGTGGCCTTTCTGGGTGTTCATGCCATCACTCAAGCCCAAAATGTTGTTACCAATGATCAAAGCACTCTCCCCTCATCCATCTTTGAAGTGTTAGGTTCGTCCAAACCGGGGGAAGGCAAAGTCATCGTTTTTGTTCCAGATGAAGTCCGCACACGGGTGGGGTCTGTACACTCTCAGTACGGGCAATCTCTCCGAGGTGAATCCAATATATCGCTACGCAGCGGATACAGGGTGCAAGTTTATGTAGGGAACCTCAAAGATTCCAAACATGAAGCCTATTCACGAGCTGCGCGTATCAACCATGTCTTCCCTGAGCAGATATGCTATGTTACCTACAAAGCTCCCTTCTGGAAGCTACTCGTAGGTGACTTTCTCTCTCACGAGGAAGCCTATAGTCTAGCCAAATCCATCAAAAGGAGCATGCCCGACATGGCTCATGAGATCTACGTAGTCAAAAATAGGATCCGGCACTACAACTGAAAAATATCACTGCAAAGCCCTCAGCAGCATAGCCGAGGGAGAGCTATTCATTATCCCAACAACGTTATATGCAAGACACAACCAACACCCCAGTCCAAGAGGAACTACAAAGACATTACGAGCAAATACTCGACCTTCTCGGAGAAGACCGTCACAGGGAGGGGCTGCTCAAGACTCCTTTGCGTGTAGCAAAAGCTATGCAGTTTCTCACTAAGGGCTACAACGAATCCCCTGAAGAAGTTTTGCTCAGCGCCAAGTTCAAAGAGGATTACAGGCAGATGGTCATCGTCAAAGACATAGACTTTTTTTCTCTCTGTGAACATCACATGCTCCCTTTTTTCGGTAAGGCTCATGTTGGTTACATTCCCAATAAGTACATCACTGGCCTATCGAAGATTCCTCGTGTAGTTAATATCTTTAGCCGTCGCCTGCAAGTACAGGAACGCCTGACAACCCAAATTAAAGAGTGCATACAAAACACCCTCAATCCCCTTGGCGTGATCGTGGTGATTGAAGCGCAACACATGTGTATGCAGATGCGAGGTGTGGAAAAACAGAATGCCCTCACTACCACGAGCGACTTTACTGGGGCTTTCCAAGAGGCCAAGACTCGTGAAGAGTTCCTCAACCTGATACGGCAAAAGTAATCGTAGACTCTCCTACAACCTTTTCATGGATACAAGAATAATCGGCAAGACCAATTATGTCGGGCCATTCATCACAATGGTTGTGCTAATGGCTCTCATCGGATTCATCACCAGCATCAACCAACAATTCCAGTTGCCAATCCAATCGGCCTATCTGCAATCAGCTGCATCTTATGCCAACACATTCTCCACGCTTTTGGTATTTGCCTTTTTCTTGGCTTACCTGCTTATCGGGCCTATTGCTGCGCGGTATCTAGAGAAAAAAGGCTACAAAAAAACGCTTCTAAGAGGTGTAAGTTTTCTCGGATTGGCTTTTGCTATCTTCTTAGGATCGGCTCTGCAGTATAAATATAGCAGCCGACCAGTCTTTTTTGCTATTGGCGATGCGCAGATTCCCCTCAGCTATTTTATTTTCGTCTTAGGTAGTTTTGTGAGTGGGGCAGGGCTTACTTACCTACAATCATCCGTAAACCCATACCTAATCGCCTGTGATGTAAAAGGGACCTCACCAGTGCAAAGGCAAAATATTGGTGGAACAGGCAATAGTATCATGACAACGCTCGGCCCTCTCTTCGTAGCCTATGCGATTTTCCATGGACAAGCGGGTTCGCAGGTCGATATACAGTCAATCTTGTGGCCCATGGGCCTGCTCATTGCGGCCATGCTCCTGCTATATATTGTGATCAATAAACTGACACTGCCAGACATTGAAGGGACAAAAGCCGAAGCAGATGAAGTCCTTAAGGATTCACCGTGGAAATTCAGACATCTTGCTCTGGGAGTTCTATCTCTCTTCTGCTACGTAGGAGTGGAAGTATGTGTAGGAAGCAATTTCAACCTATATGCTAAGTCCGATTTGGGGATGAGTGGCCCAGAGGCTGCGCAAATGGTTACGATCTATTGGCTCGGACTACTTATCGGACGCTTCCTCAGCAGTTTTCTGTCTATGGTGTCGGCACGCGTCCTCCTCACAGCCTCCACATCGGCCGCAGCCCTATTGGTTCTGCTGGCCATGCTCACTAAGGAGCCTTGGTTCTTGATATCCATGGGCTTTTTCCACTCGGTGATGTGGGGTGCTATCTTTAGTCTTGCTGTAGAAGGATTGGGCAAATACACAGCCAAAGCTACTGGCCTGCTAATGATGGGAGTCGTCGGAGGAGCCATACTGCCTTTTGCCCAAGGCTTCTGGGCAGACAAGCTGGGATCTTGGGATCTAACATGGATTTTAGTTTTGGTCGGAGAGCTATTTATGCTATTCTATGCGCTCATTGGATCTCGTCCTCGCAAAACCATGAATTGATAAGATCCGGACAATCAAAAGGAGTATTGCCAGAATCTTGTACCAGGTGACAAATCCTTAAAGATTGACAGGAGGATACGACAGAGAGGACCTCTTAGTTCATCGGGCAGTAAGCAACGAGAGGAGATAGGCTATAAAGTTTATCTCCTCTCTTTCATAACTGACAAGGCTCATCATTTGCTTAGATATACTTGCATTGCTACATCCTCAGCGGCCTCGCATCAGACATAAATAGAAACCCGTGTAGAGAGAAGCAGAAAAGAAAAAAGAGAAGGCGGTCCCCTTGCCACTTCCGAATATTTGCCTATCTTTGCAGCGTTCTAAAGGACACTGGTACCTTGGCCGAGTGGCTAGGCAACGGTCTGCAAAACCGTGTACGGCGGTTCGAATCCGCCAGGTACCTCTTCAAGAAGGACTTGCACAGATCCTGAGAGCCCACGGGCTTTCAGGATTTTTTATTTCTACATCAACTTACAAATCGGGCTTATCGAAAAAAGAAAAAGTTGCCCAACAACAAATCGCCCCACATAAGCAGAAAAACTCATGTGGGGCGACCCAATAACGAGGTTCTACTCAGCGGTCATCGCTTAATTAGCTTAACAACAAGTGGCTTAAGCGGCATATGGATACGCATGAGATAAGTCCCACTTTGCAGGTTGGAAAGATCATAACTTTCAGCATCAGAGGGACTACTCCAAGACTTAAGCAAAGAGCCGTCTACAGTGTACAGGTCTACCCTATCTGCCTGAGCTGCGTGAAGGATATTAACTCGATCCACGACTGTAGTGGGATACACACTCACCTGCTGCTCTTCCACGTCGCTGATAGAGACGCTGTTGATCGGATCTCGGTAAACAACCTCTATTGAATAATCAGCCTCGGACAAGCCAGCTTCGTTATCCTTGTAAGTCGTTGCACTTGTACGGGCAATCTCTTGGCCATTACGTTTGACAATGTACTCCTTCACTTTCGGGAAAGCGAAAATACCATTACTACCCCACTTAACATCCTTCATCGGCTCCTTGAGGGCTGTGGAAGATTCGGACAAGACTAGACGTATAGCCAAGTAATTACCTCCAAAGGTCTCCACTCCTGCCTCTTGTAAGGGGACAAACTCAAACGGCTTATCTTCATCTTTCCTGGGAACCAAGAAATAAGAAGATTCGTATCGAGAGAACTCATCAGCCGATCCATCTGCATAGGCAATAGAGAACGGTACATCTTTGTCATTGTCCGTTGAGAATCCTACAAGAAAAATGGTGTGAGGCCTAATCTGCAGAGGAGTGGACAAAGGTACTGAGAGCCATTCTCCATCTTTCCATGTATCGGGAACTTTAATTTCGACGCTTGGCGAATTCGTTTTGCGGTACAGATCCCTCACATAAGCATAGATTTTACTTCCGGCTTTTGTGGGCAAGACATTGTATTGCACAATGTACATTTTCTCGCTTTCATCCTGCACCTCCTGCATGGCTCCCCCTATCTGCCATGTCTCACTGTAAGTAAGCTTGGATAGAGTTTGGGCTGCACTCTCCTTCTTTTCGAATCGCGCCGTAGGTACCGTCCTAAACTTCGCGTTATCCGGATAGCCAATCTTCGACCACTCGGCATAATGCGCTGGCTTGTCCCAAGTTAAGGTCTTAGCCCCGGCAGCTGCTTTCACAGTAGGTGTCAATTCTTTCGTAAGCTGACCAACTAAGGCGGATGTACGAGGAGACCAAGTTGTCTCATTCACCCCACTCAGATCTGTATAGACTGCACGGACCTGATAGGAAATCATCTCATTCGTTGCCTGGACAGAGCTTATATCATCCCTATACTCCAATACGGTCTTCCCTTTCTGGTGCTCTATCTCCACAGGCAAAACCTCTCCATTACGCATCACTTTGTACTTGATTGACGCTTCACTAAGGTCAGCTCCGGAAGGAGCATTCCACTTCAGCAAGACACTGTTGCTACCATTGAGAGAAGCATTGAGCATCGCCACTGGGTAGAAATGTTTCATTCCATCACGGTAGGTCCCTCTCAGGGTTTCGGCCTTTCCTTTCCCCACAGGATCAAGGAAGGTAGCCATTTGCCGATCTTGGCCCTTTGAGCTAAACCAATCCCAGTGAGCAGCCAATCGACCATAGTAGTCCTCTGCCAATTGAGGTTTTGTGCAAGGGCTACCGCCTCCCGTGAGGGTACCAACAAGCAATCTCTCCGGGTTAAACAAGCCTGAGCCAGAGGATCCACCCTCTGTACCAGTCTCGAATGATATTTGCATATGGGCATTAGCAGCTCCGTATATTTTGCTGAGTATTTCGCGCCAACTCGCAAGACGAGCAGGTCTCTTGAAGACAGAGATTTTCATTGCATCCCCCATCGGGTGATGCAAGCAAGCTCCGTGAGAAGGTAACGCAGTCCTACGATCCCAACCGTTGTAAAAGACACGATAATCCACAGGTACCTCCGTCTTGAGCTTCAGGAGCAAGCCGTCTGAATACTCATTCGTTGGCAAATAAGCCACCTTAGTACAGCCAACCATACTCTTGCCATAATAGCTGGCAGAAGCCCCATTGTAGCATCCTGGCTTCAGATAGTGGAAAGAGAAAACCCACTGATCCAGGATCTTCTGCTGCAAAGGGAAATCGGCTTCGCTTCCCACACAGTGAGCAGCAGTGATGATATAGGGGGTAAAGTCCTGCTGCGTATTGTTAAGCAAAGTACCCGTACAAGAGGTCGTTGAGCCATTTCCTGTAATGATAAATATCTGCGCTATACCGGATTTTTGATCATAGTAAGCTTCGCCCTCAGGACAGTTTGCATTCACCATACAGTTGGGATACTCGGTTTCGTTCTCACCAGGACGAACATCCATCATCTTGGCTACCTGCTCCCGAAAGATATAGACCAAACCATCCAGAACGATCTGTGGAGCATCCCCTGCCACATTGCTCTCATATTCGAGGATCATCTTATCACCGGATACCGGCACGGACGCAAAAGCTCCTCCCCCAGGGTTAGATTCATAGGTGTAAGCCCCATGTACAACTGTCCGATCAGCATTGTAGACATAGAGGCGTGCTCCTTGAGGTATCAAAAAGCGGTCGAATGTCGGATAGAGAGCCTTAGCTCCATCGGACTGCAGAGTAAGACGATAAATCGTCGTCCCGTCCTGCAGACGAAACTGCTCGGCCTCCTTCGCCATATCTATTGATGTAGAAATACGCTGCCCGATAACAAAGGGACGAATGGACGGAGCGGCACCATCCCAATCGGACTGCGCCAACAAGTCGTCTACATTCTGCATCATAGCAAGCCTAATCACCGGTTCCTGAAAAGAAGAACCAGACCGAAGCCCCTCCTGTACCGGTTCTGAGAAACTTCGAGGCTGACCGCCAAAACTAACCTGAGCGGACAAGTCTGCAAGAGAACCCAAACCGATAGCAATCGAGAGGGCTCCACTCAGCAACAATTTGTTTGTCTTATTTTTCATCGCTGTTGTTGGATATTATGCCAATGCACATTTTCAAAATATAGATGCAATGATACGAATAATTGGGCAAACAAGCCGAAGGGTAAACACGAAATAAGGAACTTGTCATCCTCTGGGGAAGAAGCAAAAACTGCGAGGCGTCGGAGCAAAAAGTCTAGCGCGTCGGAACTTTTGCTCCGACGCCTCGGAGATATAACCTTATCAGGAGAAAAACAGCCGTTCAATTTCGAATAGACAAGACCGAATGACCGAGTTCCTTTTCCGACTTTCCCTCGCGCCCGATCCTCACTTGCACGATGTAAGTTGATTGGAACAGCTTCAGAGAACTTGCGAGATTAAAATCAATAGTTCCCCGCTGCAATTGCATCCAATGAAGCGTCTCTTTGTGGCCATAATGCCTACATAGTTGCCCATTGAGATCATATATAAGAAGTCGAGACCGAAGTCCTTTGTCTTTTTTAAGGGTAGAGGAAAGCAGATCAGCTAAGGCTCTAGGAGAGATCGAGCCAGGACTTTGGGAATGATCGTCTACCTTGCGCTGAGAATCTTCTTTGTCGTTCTTTCCCTCCTTATCTGGGCTGATCTGCGAATCAAGCCGAGTATTCGCTTGGCCTGGACTTGCATAAAGAGGAGCTAGAGCAGACTTCCAGGAGGCGATTCGTGAACCATCAATCATTGGATTTATCTTCTCAGCAGCAACACCGGATTTCCGCTTCAGACCTTTGTCAAAACAGGATACATCATACTCAGCTACATCGACACCAAATGGGTTCTCACCCATGTACAGCAAGGCAATAGTACACCTCTCATTCGCAAGCCTTGGCCATCGCTCCATTGTGCACATGAGTTCCTTGGGAGCATGAGGGTAAGTCGTACCCAGTGAAGTCGCATCCTCTGTCAGTACAATGTAGCCATTGGGGGATAGCTTCACTCCCTCGGGTAATGGGTAGTAGGTCTTGACCTCTCCATTGCGTACAATCCCCAAAGCCATCTGGCTAAGATCGACTTCTGCCTCGGTAGTATTGTAAAGCTCTACATACTCAGCAGATCCGCCAAGAGGCCGTGCCATAATTTCATTGATGCAGACTTTACCAGCCCAATCGGAAGGAAGGTAATCGTTATCCTGCCCAGGATCGGGTACAATAGGAGAGTTGTCATCCGGCGTATCCGAAGCAGAAACAGAGAGATGATCGATGGAGACACTCTCTCTCGTTTTGTTGGTATAGCTGATCGCAATCCCCAGATAGCTATGTTTTTCAATACCTTGTGGCAAGAAAAGAGATGTTCCTACAGGAGCGGTAGATACTGATTCTCCCTCTGTATGAACCCACAAAATCCAACCGCGAGTGGCCTCATAGCTTAGTTTAAATCGGATGATGTCACCTGCAGCAAGCAGGTGCCGAAAATCGGTTATTAAGGTTCCCTCTTCTCTCAATGTCTGCCGCCCATTCCCTTGGGGGAAAAGGCTGGCCACAACGAGACGTATCCCACGATTGAGACGACCAAAATTTAAACAGATATATTTGAGATCCGAATCTCCATCCTCTCGGAACGGACACAGCAAGAGACTAAAATGATGGCGAGTTGAGACCGACTGTCTCAACCGAACCGATCCCTCCCAAACGACGCAGTGTCCCATAGGTGCAGGATGATAGATATAGGAGAGTTGTGTGCCCGAGACTTTGCCGCTTTTGTGCGCAAGTGCGTTGCCACTTATCTCAAAATCGGTCAGATCACCCTGCCAATCGCCCGGATAATCTTCAGCTCTATCGAACAAGCAACTCCAAGAAGTACAGCCCGTCCGGTCAAAAAGAGGAATTAAGTGCTTGCTCGGAAAGGACTGGGCAAAAACCGAGACAAAAAGTCCACACCAAAGACAAACGAGAACAGAAAAAGCCTTACCATTCATCTGGCTTATCGAATCTGGGGAGTTTACAATGTTTATAGAGGGCAAAGTTAAAGACTTTTGCATACCTCATTCTAAGTGAAAGGATGCCGTCCAAAATCATAGGGCCCGGACGCACAAGGGCTGCACCCCTCCGAAAAAAAAGTGCAGCCCCCGTATAACCACGACATCGAGAGATGTCGCTTACTTATCATTCATCTCTCAGAAGAATTTTCCCCTATTATCCGTCACCGGAGTTACGTCAAGCAGGTAAGTATAAGCCCGCTCGCCCATCTGGTACTTCAGTGAGCGACGCATCTGCTGTAGAGCATCCTCCTGCGTCTGGCCGGCCAATGTTTTATTTTCTTTCATTGGCTTCAGTACGACGACTTCACTACCAGCAACAAACGGAGAGGAAAGTTGCTGCATAGCAGTCGTCATGGCATAAGCACTCAGCTCAGCAGGCTGAGCTCCGCGCACGAGGTAGCTGATACCGCTCAGTGTATCAATCGAACTCTGCATGGCCGATGCATAATCCTCAAGAGTTGTCAAATTCTTAGCCTTAAGATCGGCTGCCAACTTTTCGCTCCGCTTGTCATTCAACAACTTCATACGAATTTCGTCTTGTACCATTTGCATAGGCTTGTAGCCCGCTTCGTACTGATTCTTTACCGCTGCCAACACCAAATAGTCCTGACCACAACGGAAAATGCGATCATTCACAGCTCCGGCTTTGGCATTGAGCCCCCAATGTACAATCTCTCGAGAAGAACGAATACGACCGAGCATAGGAGCATCGTGAGTCACGATCTCACTCTCAACCACACGCAATCCCTGCTCCTTGGCAGCCTTTGCCATGTGGTCGAACTTTCCGCCTCCATTGAGCAAAATATTATTGATCTTGGTGTAGGCTTCGTTGTAGGTCTCCTCCGAGAACGTAGCAGCAAGCTTTGCCACAGCAAACTTATACTTATCAACAGCAGCCTGAGGTTTGGAAGTCAGGGCCAACAAAGAGAAACCATTACGCTCAATAGACAAAAGTTGCCCCACGGGTGCTTTGAAGATTGTATCTAAGTCCATTCGATGAGCCTGGAACTCGGTAATGACACTATCTGCTCCGCCATACATATTGGGCACAAGCACGTATCCACCATTCGAGGCTGTCGCAGGATCTGCACTGTATTTCCTTGCAAGGTCGGCAAATGACGTACCAGCAGCAAATTGTGTACGAATGCTATCCACCTTGTCCATCGAAGCCGAGTCCAATGCCATCATCTGCAAGTGCACACCTTCGGTAGTATTCTTCTTTCCAATGAGCTTGATCAAAGTGTAGTTGTTCGCAACAAGCTCGGGCATATTTACCTGCCCAACCTGAGCTGTAGAGAGGAAATCCTCCACCTCACTACCAATCCGTAGATCTTTTACTTCCTTGAGAGTGAGATAACTTTGAGCAATGAATTTATCCGAGGTATTGCGCAGAGCATCCTCTACGTTCGCCTCAGTTTGCATAGCCGCGAGTGTAGCCGTCATCTCAGTCTCCGCAGCCTTGAAGTCTCGTGCGCTTGGACGTATTTCGACACTGATGTACTGCATTTCTGTAGTCGGATACTTCATCTTGTACAACTCCTTGTGAGAATCGTAGTATTTCTTGATATCCGCATCCTCCACTTTTACTGCTGTTTCAGGTATCGAAGCCGAAGAGGTACGCACCACCGCAACCTCCCTATTGGGAACCCCACTATAGAAATGCGCATCTATCTTATTGATTGCGACGGAACGTTCCAACAAGGAGAAAAGCTTCTCTCTCTTCCTATCACTGGCAGTCTGCTCCTGCATAATTTCAAACTGAGAACGGATATTGGATAAGTAGCTCCGCTCCTCCTGAGATCTCCCTTTAAGAGATTTTTCGCTGATCATTTCCAAAAATTCAGAAAGGGATCGGGGATTTTTGCTGTCAACTCCGATTTGAGAAAGGAACTGCCCCAACATAGCAGCCTGCTGCATCCCTTCTCCATAAAGCATCGCTGCGACTTCCTTAGCAGAGACGGAAAGGCCAATCTCCTCGGCTTTTTTATCGAACATGTGCTTCGTCACATAGTAGGAAGCCAGTCCGTTATTGATCGACATCTTCTGCTCATTGTCAAGAGCAACCCCACTGCCCTGCATCTGCTCTACTTGCTGAAGTCTTTCTTGAAACTCCTGTGCAGATACCTTCTCTCCATCAATGTTGAGTGCTACATTCTTACTCTGCTGAAAGAATGTAGACCCCGAACGCAAAAAGTCTCCAAGGATAAAAGCCAAAAGGGCAAGACCTACCACGATGATGAGTAGACCGGCCCGGTTTCGAATTTTCTCGAGTGTTGCCATTCTATACTATTTGTTGTTTTTATATTTCATCAATTTAGCCCACAAATATATGTATTTATGTGGGGTGTCACACCATCTGTCATGGGAGGAAACCAGAGAGCACTCCCATTGAAGAGCGCAAACGCAGCTCAAATGTAGCACAAATAGCTCGTAATCGAACGAATGCTTTTGTAGCAATCGGAGAATGCAAAAACTCCTTCGGAAGAAACCAACAGTTTCATTCCAAAGGAGTACTTACGAGTATTTGCGCCAAACGAGACTCTCACGTTCAAGTGAGGGTCCTTTCTTAGCAATTCATTCCACCACAGACATGAATCACCTGGCCAGTAACATAAGAAGACAGATCCGAAGCTAAGAAAGTAGCAACATTGGCTACATCTTCCGGAGTGCCACCTCGACGCAACGGTATTTGAGCAGCCCACTGCTTGCGCACCTCTTCGCTCAACTCGTTAGTCATATCGGTAATAATAAAGCCCGGGGCTATAGCGTTGGCCCGTACCCCACGAGACCCAAGCTCCTTCGCAATGCTCTTGGCTAAGCCTATCATACCGGCCTTAGATGCCGAATAGTTGGACTGACCAGCATTGCCCGAAACACCCACAACCGAAGCCATATTGATAATGCTGCCAGAACGTTGGCGAAGCATCACGGGGGTTAGGGCATGAATCAGGTTGAACGCAGATTTCAGGTTCACATTGATCACCATATCCCACTGCTCTTCTGTCATCCGCATCATCAGACCATCGCGTGTGATACCTGCGTTATTGACAAGTACATCTACGCGGCCAAAATCAGCTACCGCGGCATCCACCACCTGGTGTGCAGCATCGAAATCAGCAGCATTAGAGGCATATGCCTTTGCCTTGACACCCATCGCCTCCAATTCGCTCACAAATTGTCTCACATGTTCATCTATATTGAGATCTGTGATGATCACTGAAGCGCCCTCTTGCGCAAACTTTTTAGCAATGGCACGACCAATGCCCCTACCGGCACCCGTGACCAAAGCTACTTTACCATCTAAGAGTTTCATGTTTTATTAAGTGTTGAGTAGTTAGTAGTTAATTGCTTTCACTTGCTAAATATTTACTTCGCACACCCCGTGGAGGTCGTATGCCATTAAGAAGCATCTGCTCTACCGTACAGCGAAATTCATCAAAGTCTTCTCCCGTCTTATTTCGAATCCGTCCGGAGATATACGGGACCTCCAAACCTTTGAGAGAACCCATTATTACGGTAGCCGCGATATTGGTGTTCACAATAGAAAAATGCCCACCGACAACTCCTTCGTCCAAAATATCACGAATCATGATCTGCTCCTCTCTGTCGAATGAGCGCCTCGTGCGCTCTACCAAATGGATATCACTGAAAAACTCTGCGTGCAACGAACCGTTGCGTTCCACAATTTCCTTCATAGATTCCAAGTGAGTGTATATGAAAAGAATAAGCTTATTCTCCGGTCTCAGTTTACTTGCCTTGGCAGCTCGCAGATTGTCGGCCATGGTGTCGAGTTCCTTTTGGATAATAGCCGTGATGATATCGGCTTTACTCCGAAAATATGTGTAGATGGTACGACGACCTTTCTGGGCCTTATCCGCGATATCATTCATCGTAGTGTTGGAGATCCCTAGTTTGGCAAAGAGTTGACGCGCAACGTCAATCATAAGGTCTTTCGTTCGGCTTGCTGCGGTATTAGACATACACTCTTTCTCTTGATACTGGACTTGATAGGCGTACAAATATACGAAAACAAAGCTCTACAGGGTAGAGAACCCAATGCCCTAGCTACAACCGTCCAGATTCGATAAGCATAATGATACGTTCGGTGGTAGCATCATCCGGGTCACTCTCCGGATTATACTTAGTCTTGAGACTTGCTCCGAAAAAGCCCGCAAAGAAGTTCCACCATGTAGCTTTCCAACCACCGAAGAAGGCATCGACAATTTGGTAGCTCGTTTGGTTACATTGTCTTGCAATCAACTTGATGAGTAGCTTACCCTGCCGCAAAGTCAGCCCCTTCATCTTGGGTTTGTAAGCTGTCATCAAGTCTTTCTCTATCTGTTTAAGATGTCTCCTACGCAGCTTCTCGTTGGGCAAAGTCTGCAAATACTCATAGGTCTCAATCAGTTGAGCCGCTATTTCCTTGGCATAAGGCAGTGTAATACGAACATCGCGTATTCGCCGCCATAGGGCACTCCGTTCTTGGGGTGTAAGCGACTTGTACCGATGTTCTCTCACTATCAAGTTCGGCAACATTGTCAAAAAAACCGTATCGCGCCCCTCTACGATCATCAGCATCATTGAGTCCTGACTGATAGGGCGATCGAAATACCCCTGCGCAAACAGTCTTTCTCGTTGTCCACACAAAACTAGGGCCAACACAAGAACAAGGCTTTTTGAACAAATCAACTTCTTCATAAATCCCACATCACAGACTATTGCTCCTCACAAATATAGCACAAAGGGCAATTTCGTCGAAAAGACAAGAGAGAAATACGATAGGGGCGTGTATGTCTGCACAGACATACACGCCCCAAAAACAACCCGTCTAGTGACTGATCAGGTAATAACGAACAACTTAGTAAAGTAGTTGCCGAAGAGCCACATCTCCCAAGTACTTGCTAAATTCCAGATCATTTGCGGCACGCGCAGCCAAACTGCGGTCAAGCTCAATCGCTTTGCGCAAGTTCTCGACAACGGACATAGCATCGTTGGTACGAGCAGCAACTATGGCTTTGAGATAGGACGTCATTGCATCTGGATTAGCAATTGCATTAAGCGTCTGCATAGCCTTGTTATAATCTCGGTCAAGTATCTGAGCAACAGCTGCATTATTGGTCTTTGTATCGGCATAAATAGATATCGCTTCTGCATACTTGCCCTGACTGAGGGCCAACAATGCACGAGCCTCATTCAGTTCCGGCACGTTACCGGCAGCACCGAAAAGTTGCATTGCCTTATCAGAATCACCATCCATCAGAGCCAAAAGCCCCATATTCATCCCAGCCTCGGGGTTATTCGGTTTTCTTGCATTAGAAGCTGCGAACCATTCACCAGCCTCAGTCATCTTGCCGGCCTTATAACAGAGCATTCCTATATTATTGTAGGCCCTGTAATCATCTGGATATATCGAAATGGCCTTACGGTAGATTGTCTCCTTATCTGTGGGCATCTCCACCAATGTGGCTGCATAAAGGAGTTCCTCGATGCTAAGTTCTTCAGCCTTGCTTTCGGCAAAAGAACGGATCTCATCGTCACTTTTGCCAATAATCTCCACGTTAGCCGTCAATCGGGAACGTCTGAGCTGAGGCAAAATCTCATCAGCCAACTGCCTGAACACAACTGAGATATTCTTGATCTCACGCTCACGGGCTTCGGGGTCCGGATACATCTGCAGGACGCGCAACACAAGATCTTTGTCTTGGATATCGCTCTTCTCTACCAACTCCTTAAAGCCTTCCCAATCTTGGGCGGTGTAATGAGCATTGATATCTACGTCTTTGATCTTATTGCGCTTAAAGTCTCTCTTGAGAGAAGCTGTCGTATTGCTTTCTCGCTTACCGCTAAGACGCTCATTAAGCTCTACCCCACCATCGGGTGAAGCATAAGCTTGCACTTCCACTGATACGCGTTTGTTGGGAGCCTCCTGTGCATCCTTCACTTTGCCACGCCAGTCTGCAATTTCTTTCTTGCCCAATTCACGGCTACGCACCTCAGCTTGCTGGATCAAGAAGAGGATATTGGCATTATGCGCCTGCTTGATAATACGCTGAAAAGCATCCGGAGCAATAGCTGCCGAAGCGTTGCTCACCGAAGCAAGGGCCTCAGTAGAAAGGATTCCATCAGCGACCTTGATCGCTGGCAAAGCGTACTCTTTCGCCCCCTTCTTTACTTTCAGATCCAGATAGAGTTCGCTTTTCTGCATTTCCGGCAAATAGTCGAACTGGAAATCCATATTCACTACCTCCCCATTGGCATAGGAGACAACAGGGGCGTTACCACGCACCTTTTCTCCCTGGTATTTAAATTTCGGTCCCCACACCTCTCCACTGGCATAGCGCAAAACGGGTGTGATGGTGAGTTCGGCTTTCTTTTTGAACCACTTAGGCGCAAACGTGGCAGTAGCCGACACAGGGACTTTGCCTCCCTTAAGCTCTAACGGTCGGGGAGTTACTTTCACCAAGTCCTTATCATACGGACGGAGTTTGGAAGAGCAGGAAGTCAAGCTGAAAACAGCTGCTACGACTGCCACGATCGAAATAGTCTTGATACTTTTCATCTGTATATTTGATTGATAAGTTTGTTTTTCCGCGCTCAAAAATAGCGAATTGTGCCACACACAGCATCTTCCGCTCCAAGGGAGGGAACGGCCTTCCTCCCTGCCATATTGTGACAGCGCACGGTACCATTGGGCAAAACTACATGACAAAGGAATAAAGTCAGTCTTGCAGCACGTAAAGAGGAGACGGGCGTGTACGTGTAAGAGCTGTGAGGCTTACATCCTTGCCTACACGTATACCTTCATAGAAAAGCCGGTTCTCGATTGTCTTCCAACAGAGCTCAGGATGATTATTGTCCTTACTCAAATGGCAAAGCCAAATATTCTCCATCTCGGGTGTATAGATCTCGGCAAGGAAATCGGCCGCCTCTTGATTACTAAGATGTCCGTTGGGTCCGGATACTCTCTGCTTGAGAAACTCAGGATAAGGCCCCGCAAGCAACATCTCCATATCGTAGTTAGCCTCCACCACGAGATGTTTACTACAGTGGGCATACCGACGGATGGACGGAGTGATATGCCCTACATCCGTAAGGAAGCAAAAACGAAAGTCTCTCTCTCCTTCGACATAATATCCTACATTGTCGGAAGCATCATGCGGCACATCAAACGGTGTAATAGAAAAGCCAATAAGCTCAAATGGCTCATCCTTATTCACGACATGTCTGAGCGAATGGGCAGGCTTGTCTGTCACATAGCGACTCCTGTCTATGCCAGAAAAAACCTCTCCCGTGGCATAGATGGGAAGGTTGTACTTGAGAGAGAAACGGCCGATCGACCGGATGTGATCAGCGTGATCATGAGTAAGCAAAACAGCTCTCAGACGCTTCTGCAAGTCTATCCCCGCAGCT
This sequence comes from Porphyromonas sp., assembly GCA_034181285.1. Classification (GTDB taxonomy): domain Bacteria; phylum Bacteroidota; class Bacteroidia; order Bacteroidales; family Porphyromonadaceae; genus Porphyromonas. Next base: position 52,376 of record JAXFND010000016.1, read on the forward strand.
TTGAGGGAGGATGCCACAACACGCAGATTGATCCCGAGGTCGATGAGCAAGGCCCCATCCTCTGTCTCCAGATAGTAGCAATTGCCACTACTCCCGCTGGCAAGACTCATGAATCTGATCATGCAAACGGTGCTTAGAGTTTATATGCCTATAGCTTCGGGAGTCTGAGTACTCTTTGCGTAATGTCTCTGGGCTATGATATGATCATTACTCAACTCTCCTCGAAGAGAGATACTCATCAAACACGACACTTCCTCATGCGTACAACCCTGGCCGAAGAGATACATCAGCTTTACGATAGCACACTCCGATGTGAGATCATGGCCAGAGACAACTCCTATCTCCTTGAGACGAAGTCCCGTCTCGTATCTATCCATATCCACATAGCCAATCATACATTGGGATACATTAACGATGACGATACCTCGCTGCACAGCATCTCGGATCAACTCGAGGAACCAGTCCTCCATCGGGGCATTGCCGCTACCATAAGTCTCCAGAACAACACCCTTGAGATTGGGAATTTCGAGGGTAGCGCGGACCACTTCGGGAGAAATCCCCGGGAAAAGCTTGAGGAAAGTAACATGAGAGTCTATCCCCGTGCGCACCTCAAACGGCTTATCCTTCGGTGGCATATGAGCAATGTAAGTAGGCTCATAGCGAATATCGATGCATGCAAAGGCCAGACGAGGATAGTTCAACGTGTCAAAAGCACTGAACTGATCCGCCGAGACTTTAGTCGATCTGTTACCACGCATCAGATAATTCTCAAAGAAGACACACACCTCCGGCACACACACGGCACCGTAGCAGTTGCCCGCAGCTGCTATCTCAATTGCCGTGATCAGGTTCTCCTTACCATCGGTACGCAATTTGCCTATCGGCAACTGACTTCCAGTAAGCACTACCGGCTTGGTCAGACCATCAAACATGAAACTGAGGGCAGAGGCTGTGTAGGCCATTGTATCTGTGCCGTGAAGAATCACAAAGCCATCGTATTCATCGTATTTCTCCGCGATCGTTTCAGCCAGCTGTGACCACAACGTAGGATTGACTGCCGCTGAATCCATCGGGGGGTCAAACTGTATCGAATCGATCTTAAAGCCAAACCGTTTGATCTCGGGTACATTTTCCGACAGGTAGGCGAAATCGAATGCTTGCAAAGCTCCGGTCTCGGGGTTCTCCATCATTCCTATGGTACCGCCAGTGTAGATGAGTAATACGGAAGCTTCGGGTCTGTTGCAACTGTCTTGCATGTTGTTGTCGGGCTTTTGGATACTCAAATCCGTGGGATTTGGCTGAGAGGACACTGCTTTCATCCTCCGGAGGAGGTTACACAAGTCCTCAAATCCCCATAATCATTAATTACAGCAGAGGCAAAGGTAATAAGTTCAAGATGATAAATCATTACTCATCGGGAGACAACAACCCTATACCAGAAAAGATAGACCGACACAAACTCCGGAGAATGGGAATCAGGCACCCTCTTTAGAGAGGCAAGTCCAACATAACCTATTAATGTGGAAGAGAAAAACGAAAAAGAAAATCTATTTGTATCCCCTCCAACATTGCACAGAAATGCAGTCAAGCAAAAGCTACAAGAGGGATCGATAAACCGCCATCATATCAGAGGCAATACGCTGAGGCAGGAAGGCTTGAATGTGCTCCCTCCCCCCACGGATCATATCCTCACGCTTGGACGTGTCGCAGACGGCTGCCTCAAGGAGCGTTGCAAGCATTGTGGGATCCTCGGGGTCGGTATAGAACTGGGCAGGACCTCCTGCTTCACGCAGGCAACTCCCCGTAGCCGCAACCACAGGGATACCGCAACTGAGAGCCTCCACGATAGGGATACCGAAGCCTTCAAACTTGGAAGGATAGCAAAATACTTGAGCACCTCGATAGATGGCCGGCAAGTGAGTAAAAGGAATGCTGTGGTAGATGTGTACACGATCCTCCAGGTGCAATTTCCTCACCTTTTCCCTTACCAAATCAGAGTAAGGGGTGTATCGCCCAATAGCTACAAGATGCAAGTCGGACAAAGGCATCATGGATAAGGCCTCCACGATGAGGGCTAAATTCTTCCGATCCTCGATACTGCCCACAAAGAGGATATAGTCCGAAGGCAGATCGTACAACTCGCGTACCCAAGGCACATCGGCATCACACACTTGGGCAAAAGAAGGATCACAGCCTTGGTAGACAACTTCTATTTTATCTGGCTGAATGTCGAAAAAATCCACCAAATCCCTTTTCGTCGCTTGGCTGATAGCCACGATACGATCTGCTCGCTCGGCAGACTTGCGATATTTACGCTTGTAGATCCACCGATCAATCGTCTTGTAAAATTCGGGATAGCGCACATAGATTAGGTCGTGCACTGTAAGCAAAGTTGGGATCTTGCAATGGATCGAATACGGCAACTCGTTGCTGAGGCCATGGAAAATATCTGCCCCACCTCGCTCAGCCTCGCTCAACATGCCTACCGAACGCCATACAGACTGCAAACTTCTGCTCCAGGCAGATTGCGGAGTACACAGACGTAACCGAGAATGAGCCATGAGGGGGTGGTACAAATCCGGCCTGCCCAAAGAGGGAGTATACAATCGGTAATCGTGCTCCGGGTAAGTCTCCGCAAGAGCCTTAAGGAGGAAGCGGCTATAATTGCCCAACCCCGTCCCATTGTGAGTGAAGCGTTTGGCATCAAAAGCGAGTATCATATGGGAAAGATAACTGTTGAGACTACCGGTCCAACATTCTCGAGCCTCTATCCGCCCCGTGGTCACACGAAGTCGTGGCTTCTCCCACTGGTATGGAAGGAGCATGGGGGTAAAATAGTAGCAACAAACAGAGGGCATTCACACCGAAAGGACTATAGAGAGGACCATCTATGCACATAAGAGCAAGTGTTGTCAGCCCCAAAGCTGACAAGACGACATTACGTGTGCGCAACACCCGGCAAGCCCAGCTCCCGATCCAAACAAGAAGAACGAGGAGGCCCAATAAACCATAGCTGAAAAGGGTGGACAAGAAATCATTGTGTAAGTGCCGGACACCCAATTTGCTCAATTCTCCACCCGTCCCCCAGCCCAGGAGCCAACGATCAAGGTAATACGTTTTCCAACCCTCGAAGATCTGCATACGAATACCATCCTGCCAAAAAGAAGGTCGCAGGTAAAGCATCCCTCCCAAAACAAGTAAGATGAATGCAAAAAATCCCGACACCCACAGAACTCGCTGCCTGAAAGAGAAGCGATAGTTAAAGGAGAAAACATAGAATAGACACAGCAAACCGGACACAACCACAATCAACAAACCGTATCGCGTCTGGTGCAAGAAACTGTACCCCACCATCATCGAGAAATAGAGCGACAACTCGCAACGAGACAGCCCGAGGTTTCCTTTCCGCCACATCCATAAGTGACACAGCCACACAGTAGCCATCAGCCACATGGCGAAAGTAGGTTGTATCGACCCAGCCCACGAGAGTAAGAGACGATAGCATATAAAGGGTGTCTGCTCTGTAGACAGGTAATATTTGTCGAAAGTCAGCGCAGAGAAAACAGACTTATCCAACGCAGCTGTATAGAAGAGATACACTACCAAGTTGAAAGCCAAATAGAGCATAAACAGGCGGGCCGTGAGGATCAAGAAACGAACAACTTCTGCACGGGTGGGCCTATACAGACACGTGATCAGAGGAAATGCTGTAAGCACAATGCGTACACGCCCCGTCTGCCAAGCATAGTCGGAACTCCCCCAAAGCATCCCTATCAGGAGTAAGGAACCGAACGCCAACCAGGTCCAATGAAAGGCCGTCGGACGAATCAAGTCGCGCCGTTCTTTCAGCAAATCAGCCACAGCCAACAAAACCAACAACGACATCCCATAAAGGCAAAACAAGGGAGTAAACAACCACCAATAGGCAGAAAGGGCTGCAACCAAAGGGATCCATCGACGTGGACAACTACCGACACGAGAGATTAGTCCACGACCCATCAAAGGGAGCAGCGTAAGCGGTAGAGCAAAATAGATATAGCGAAGCAAGTGACTACCATGCCCCAAATGGCTCCCCAACATTTCGTCTGCATTCGACACGGGCAAAACGGAAGTAAATCGCAATCCTTGCACTATGGCAAAACAGATAAGCAAAACAGCAGCTATCAGCCCGGCAAAGCGATAGGGGATACGATCCAATACTGCTGGACGAGTTGTCTCCATGCGGTCTATATCGTCTAATAAACATTGTCTTGGCGGTAATCACCGCGGTACGGGCAACAAAGATACAGAACAGAGCACAAATCCTGCTATCTCCTCTCTACTTGACAAACACGATCCCTGTACACTATCTCCCTCCATCCACGAGGCTAAGAAAATGCGAAGACGAAAGCAAGGAGCAAAAACGAATGCCATCGCAGAGAAAAATCGGACACGTGAGAGCAAAAATTCCCACGCGTGACAATAAAAACTGCGACGGGTCGGATTCTTCACTTCATCCAACAAGCATAGAAATCGCCAATATTGTGTAGGTTTTTAGACATCATACAAAGACCGTTTGGCTAAAGAGGCAACAACCAATCGGACAATGGGGCTAAAGCCGAATGTTGTTGGGCAAGGACTCACAAGTAGGTACGACAGGGGTGCTGTTTACTCTCTATTAGGTATTGTCAACAATGGTGTGCGAACTTACCTTTGCTGTTGTAATTGAGTGAGTGAAATAGCGTCTTTTGTGACGTGAGTTCTATTATGAAGTGATAAATCGATCGCAATTAGAAGAGGGCTGATCCGTGAGGACCGGCTTTCTTCGTTTTTAGAGAGGAGCGTTATTCAGCGGCCGCAGATACTGCTGAACGGGCAAGACCGGCAAGTGACAGCCTCCTCCGGGGCTTGAGTAAAAGGCTTATCAACATCGAAGATCTCTTGCAAGCATTGTTGCAAAGCCTTGCGATAGTGAGTGGCGACTTGACTGCGATAGTCGGTTATTTCGTCCTCTCCATCGGCTTTTTTCCCCTCTGCTAATTCATCCATACTAATTCGAGGAATACGTAGGGCACCATAGGCAGCCTCATCTTTCTCCTCCATACTTATCGACTGCACGGCATAGAGGACAGGACGCACGGGATAGGCACGCAGTGGAGATTCAGCCGAAGTATTTTGTAGCAGCAACTCAGAATAGAGCAGGGTCTGGTCAATTTCTTTTTGGAACGGCTTGCCCTTATTGTCTGTCAAGTAATAGGAATCGTTAGCCTTGGCCGTGAGGGTCGTGCGACCGGTCTTGTAGTCTACAACTCGTACACTCCCATCAAGTAAATCAAGGCGGTCTATCGTCCCTTTGATTCGCACTGCCGGATGTTTCGGCTGGCTGTGTAGCCAATTGCCACTAAGGGTAATGGGTATTCGTCCCCTTAGTTTCCTCTCGGATGCGATGTAGAAAAAATGTTGCCCATCACTCCTTCGTATCAGCTCTGCATCCTGCTTCAGGATACAGGTAACGTAATATGAGATCAAGTCCACAGTGACGATAGCCATCCCCCCTAGCCTGTCCACTTGAGTGCGATAATACTCGGCATGAGCTTCTTGCACAAATGCCTCGACCGTCTTACCCGAAGGATTTTTCTGCAGGAGCTCCTCAATCTGTTGCAGCTCAATAGGGTGCAAAACTTCCGATGTCGATGGTAAACGCTGAGCCATGAGATGAGCGTAGATATTCTCCATAGCAAGGTGAAGAATGTTACCAAAATCATTGGCTTCGATGGTCTCATTCGGTTCATCGTACAAATGGATCGATTCAATAGCCTCAAAGTAAAAGCGTAGTGGACAATTCAGGTATTGAGTGATACGGCTCGGGGATAGTGCCGGAGCACTCGGCTCAATCGACTCATCAAGAGAGGTGAGATAAGTGGCGAGCAAAGTCTGTATGCGCTCATCCTTGACCACGGAAATCGGTTTATTCGGAGGCAAATCTCCCGTGATATTCAGGTCAATCTGCTGTATTCGGTAACCGTAGACGTAGGATAACTGCTTGATATAACGTGTTTCCTCCGATACGACACTGGATCCTCCACTTCGGGAATCATAGACAAGCAAAACCTCTTGTGCTGTAGCAATAAGGCGGTAAAAGTGATAAGCTGCAGTAGCCTGCTCTACATTGCCATGCGGCAGGCCATAGCCTCTGCGTATGTTGTAAGGAATGAGAGTTGGGACAATGGAGCTACCCGGAAGATTAGTATCTGCAGCCGCGAGGAAGATCTGTTTCAAAAACGCAAGGCAACGAGTTTCAAGCTGCCCCATCACCTGCAAACCCACGAGAGGTTCGCCCTGAAAAGGGAAAGTGGCCGTCCGAATTTCTGTGCGAAGCAAATCGATGGCAGTGGGTAGATCAATCCGGTGTTTCACGCGAGTAGAGAGATTATGAAGGTTGAGTAGGATTTCCTTCAGTCGGAGCAAATATTCAGCTTCTATCCCACAAAGAAGCTCCTCGCTCCCATCCGTTACTCCATCTTCCTGCTCCCCGGGTAAAGTGATTGCAACGAGTTGATCCAACAGCTGAATTGCACGAGACAGAAATTCTCCGGTCGAAGCTGTCGGTCGCAACAATAGCCGGATAAGTACACTATCCTCTGTATCCAGGTCGAGATGGAGATGGTAGAGTTGCTCCTTTTCCATTCTTCGCATCAGGGAGGAGTGGCGAATTGTCGGATCATTGCCGAGCAAGGGATTGGACAGCAGGTTGAGGACTTTCTGATACGGCCACAAGATACGATCAGGCCGAGCGGTCCCTTGCTCATGGAGATAAAGTTGTAGATCACACCAAAGCAGCAGGCAAGAAGCAGCCGATGTTTGAGCCAAAGGATAGCCCATCGTCACATTGATACGGTCGAACCGAGAAGGGACAGCCGAGAGCAGCGGTATCAGCAATCTATCATCGGCCGGCACAATCAACTGAGTCGGGGATGAGGTCGGCTCCATGCCGGCAATCTCCAAAAGTTGAGGCAGAGCTTTGGCCTGAGCATTAAAGGAGGGGACTCCAAGTACACTAAGCTGTGGACGACGGTCTTTATGACCATAAAAGACAGTTCCACCCAAACGCTCCCTATTGCGTTGCAGAATTTTATACGCCTCCTGCCTCTCATCCCATGCCACCTCTCCCGTCCAGTCCCATAGGAAGGTCAGTTTACCACTCTTCTGCATCCGACTGAAGATTTTCACTTCGGCTGGTGTGAGGTAGAAAAGGCCGCAGATGTAATAGTGCTCGCTTGATGAGAGAAGATCGATGAAGTCCTCCTTTTCAGAAACATTGCGGTAAATCATCCCCCGATACGCATTACCACTGCTCTGCAGCTTTCCCCTTAGCCCCATGTAGGTGGCAGCGAGCGAGCGATAGAACGAGAGGAACTCAGTACGCCCCACCTTCTCTTGGCCATGCAAACAAGGTTCAAAATCTTTCCAAAAACTTCGGATCGCGGCAATCTGATCTTCACTGAGAAAACTTTGATCTGCCCCTATTTCCTTGAGATCAGCAATGTTGGAGAAGACTTGACGAGCGTCTAGCAGATAAAGGTCGATATCATCGAAATCTTTGAGCATCATCTTTCCCCAATACGCGAAATCGCTGAAAGATGGAGCTGCCGCATCACCGAGCAGTTCGCTGTAGGCCAGATAAAGTTCAAAAAGGAGTGAAAGCGAATCGATCGAACGGTAATTGGACAAACGAGAAATAAGGTGATCTACACTCTCTACATGAGGAGCAAAAAAAGGCTTCCCGCCAGTTAACTGACTAAGTTCTCTAAGAAAAAAAGCTCCGGCTCGACTGGAAGGGAAAACAAAAGTTAGACGGTGAAAGTCCTCGATCTTGTGGGTAAGAAGGGCCGTCTCGGCAACAAAGCGCAAGAAAGTATCCGGCTGTTCCATATCATGTGGGTGAAAAAACAGGAGAGGCGTCTTCAGAGAGGGCTTGTCCCTCGCATCCGATCGGCAATGGCCTCGTCTTCCTTTGCGGCCTTGCCGTCCCCTATTGCTCTATTGATGGCTGCACGCAATTGGTAGAGGGCTGCGGTTGGTTCGGGACTACGCTCAAAAGCTTTGTCAATATCCCTTAACGCAAAACCAGCCTTCCCACTGAGGAGGAACATTCTGGCCCTCCCTTCATAGCCGAGAGGCTTATCGGGTAATTTCTCTATCAGACCATCATACAGCCGCTCGGCATTATCGTACTGCCCTGAAAGCGTGTATACCAAGGCCAAGCCCTCTGTAGCTTTGAGCGACTGACTGTTCCGCTCAAGGATATGCATGAAGTCTGTTTCTGCTTTGAGGTATTGCCTCTCTCCGATATAGAGCATGGCCCTGCGATAGTGATAGACCTCATTTTCCGGGTAGAGGTGGCATAAGTGGCTATAATCCAAAATTGCTTGTTGCGCCTTCCCCACCGAAGCATAGAGCATTGCCCGGCTCTCACGAGTATCAGCCAACAAGTCATCCAAAGCCAGAGCTGCCGAATAGGAAAGTAAGGCCTCATCAGGCTGGTTCAAATGTCGGTACACCGTACCAAGATTGGTCAGAAGCATTGCCCGGCTACGCTTTTCCCGCAACATTGGAATGCCCTTAAGGAGATACTCCTTTGCCTCCTCGTACCGTTTCTCTCGGATTGCACGCGCTTGCGCTTCGACATAGAAAGTCACGCTATCGGTCCGTAAGCTATCTGAAAGAGAGGTCAATTGGGCTCTCAACAGTGGAGGACAAACAATCATCACCCACAAGAGGGCTGCAAATTTTAGTACTTTCGCGAAAGTATTCATGCAGTGAAGATACAAATAAAGATGTACCAAGGCCCATTGTCTCTCCTCTCTCTACCGGGTATCCCTGTCCCGGACTCTCCCGTAACGCTTCAGTCAATGACTGAGATGGGCTTCCCGAATGTGGAAACACTCGTAGGAGATTGGCCTGAGAAGATTGTCAACTTCGGCATCAAAGTTGTCATTGCGCTCGTTGTATTTTACCTTGGTCGACTGGCCTCTTCGCTCATTCTCAAATGGGTCAGTCGTGCGATGCGCCGGCGCAAAGTAGACGAAGCGGTCATCACGTTCGTTCACTCCTTTTTGTCTATTGCCATTCTCGTTATCCTACTCGTAGCCAGTGCATCTATTCTCGGGGTGCAATCCGTGAGCTTTGCTGCCCTATTGGCCTCTGCTGGCGTTGCCATCGGTATGGGGTTAAGTGGGCAACTACAGAATATTGCGGGCGGTCTCATTGTCTTATTAAGCAAGCCCTTCGGTGTGGGGGATCATATCATCACAGCCTCGGGATTCGAGGGGAAGGTTGAGGCGGTGGGCATTTTCTACACCGTTGTGCGTACATTCGAGAATAGGACGATCTATATCCCCAATGGCAAACTCACCTCCAACGAAATCACAAATGTGAGTCAGGGTGATTTTTTGAGAAATTCTTGGACAATCGGCATCGAATACAATGAAGATTTTGATCGAGCCAAAAGTGTCATCGAGGGCATTATCGCATCAGACGGACGCATCATTCCCGATCCTGTTCCTTACGTTGTGCTGGGCGAGCTATCCAGCAATTCAGTAAATATTCTGGTACGTGCTTATAGCAAACCTGAGGATTACTGGAATGTGCAATGGGATTTCAATAGAGAAGTCTATTCAGAATTCAACCGTATTGGCATCGGATTCTCATTCCCTCAGTTGACTATTCACCATGCGAAGGAAAGCAAAATAGGCGTAGAATCTCAGGCTCAAAACGGTGCGGAGGACAAAGATTAAAGGAGACTCTGCGACTTCCTTTTCATTCTCTTTCGTAGCAAAGCTCAACCCCACGCTAGGCTAGACCTCCATCTCTGTCCTATAGTCTTCCATTTACTCGCATTCTGCATTTTTTCACGCGCGCGGTAGTTTCTTCCAACCCAACATCTTTGTACGCAATTACTTTCATGGGGCTCGTAATTACATAGCCTCCATTGGATTATATAGGGAGTCTTCGGGTAGGTTTGGGCCAGCATAGGAAAAGAGAACACCTTCCCCACTATTTAATTTTCTTTTTACTCCATTTCGCCCCTGCTTGCGACAGCAGATTCACCTGTGACAACACAAATACGACCTATTTGTCTGTACAAATCTTCCATCACCCCTCTTATAACTTCATCGTTTTGTAAAGAGCGGTTTGCAAAATAGCAGATTAAAATCCTACCTTTGTCGCAACTAATAGGTATTCGACCATGGATCACATGCACAGGACGCACCGTCACCTGCTCAACAATAGCAGCCCGTCACTTCGCAGGGAACTGATGGATGAGATTGACTGGAGAGATCGTCTGATTGGCATCAAAGGGGCACGAGGAGTGGGCAAGACGACATTCCTTTTGGATTGTGCCTCCGAGCGATACAAAACAGATGACAAGCGCTGTTTGTATGCCAACCTAAATCAGCTTTGTTTTTCCGAGATGAGCATTGCTGGTTTCGCCGAGCAGTTTGTCAATGATGGGGGGGAGACTTTGCTGTTGGATCAAGTCTTCAAATATCCCAACTGGTCCGAAGAGTTACGTTACTGCTATGAGCATTTTCCATCGCTACAGATCATCTTCACCGGCTCTACCGTAATGCGCTTAAAAGAGGAGAACGAGCACCTGAGAGGTATATGCCAATCCTACACGCTCAACGGCTTCTCATTTAGGGAATTCCTCAACCTGATGACCGATTGTCACTTCCCCAGCGTCTCACTCTCCGATCTGCATGAGCGACATGAGGAAATTGCTTCAGAGGTACTCGCTCAAGCACGCCCACTGCAGTGGATTAACGACTACATGCACCACGGCTACTATCCATTTTTTCTGGAGAAGCACAACTATTCCGAGAATTTGCTCAAGACCATCAACATGATGCTCGAAGTAGATGTCTTGCTCATTAGGCAAGTGGATCAGCGATTCTTACATAAGCTGAGAAGGATGCTCTATCTGATGTCTATCAATGCGCCAGCAAGTCCCAATGTTTCCAAGTTGTCGAATATCCTAGAACTCTCGCGAGCTACGGTGGGCAACTATACACAGTACCTGGCTGATGCTCGCTTAATTAATCTGCTGTACAAAGAAGAAAGCACTCTTAAGAAACCCGCCAAATACTACTTGCACAACACCAATCTGAGCTTTGTACTCAACCCTCAGACCAGCTATGATGTGGCAACTTACGAGACATTCTTTCTTAATCAGCTCAAGACCAAGCACGAAGTATCCATACCCAATCACAAAGGGACTCGCTTTGTCGTAGACAACGAATTTTCCTACAGCATCCTATCCGAAATGCCGAGAGGGAAAAAAATCAAGCAGGCCGACTATTGTGTTGTGGCCAACATTGATAAGGGGAAGGGGCGGCACATCCCACTTTGGCTATTCGGATTCCTTTACTGAAGTAGAGTACAAACAGAAATAATTTGATCTAAAACCATATACCAATGGCACACAAAAAAAAACACCTAACCTGTGACGGCAATCAGGCCGCCGCACACGTGGCTTACATGTTCAGCGAAGTGGCTGCTATTTATCCTATCACGCCGTCTTCTACGATGGCAGAGTACGTGGATGAATGGGCAGCCCAAGGACGAAAAAACATTTTCGGAGAAAAAGTACGAGTAGAGGAGATGCAAAGTGAGGCAGGTGCTGCTGGAGCCGTGCATGGATCCTTGCAAGGGGGGGCTCTTACCTCGACATTTACGGCTTCTCAAGGGTTGCTCTTGATGCTCCCCAACATGTACAAAATAGCGGGAGAGCTTCTACCATGCGTCTTCCACGTTTCGGCCCGTGCATTGGCCGCTCAAGCTCTCTCTATTTTCGGGGATCACCAAGACGTGATGTCCGCCAGAGCTACAGGTTTTGCCCAGCTCTGTACAGGCTCCGTACAGGAGGTAATGGATTTGGCCGGGGTAGCTCACTTGGCCACGATCAAGTCTCGGATTCCATTTATTCACTTCTTCGATGGATTCCGTACCTCTCATGAAATCCAAAAGATCGAGGCGTTAGACAATGAAGACTTAGCCCAATTCATCGATTGGGATGCGTTGCAGGATTTCCGCAACCGTGCATTATCTCCCCTTCATCCCGTAACCAAGGGGACGGCACAAAATCCAGACATATATTTCCAGGCTCGCGAAGCTTCCAACCGCTTCTATCTTGCTGTACCCGATATCGTGCAGCACTATATGGACGAGGTAGCCAAGGTAACAGGTCGCCACTATCATCTCTTTGACTACTATGGTGCGGAAGATGCTGAGAACGTAATCATCGCGATGGGATCGGTGACGGAGGCAATACGGGAAGTAGTTGACCTACGCATGTCCAAAGGGGAAAAAGTTGGTTTGCTATCGGTACACCTCTATCGTCCATTTAGTGCCAAACATTTCCTTGCATCAATGCCCAAAACAGTGAAGCGTATTGCAGTTCTCGATCGGACCAAGGAACCTGGAGCCAACGGAGAACCTCTCTACCTCGATGTCAAGGACTGCTACTATGGTCAGGCAGGTGCTCCTCTCATCGTAGGCGGGAGATATGGTCTTTCTTCCAAAGACACGACTCCCGCTCAAATCATGGCTGTGTACGACAACCTCGAACTGAACGAACCGAAAAACCACTTCACCATTGGAATTGTAGACGATGTGACCTTTACTTCACTTCCCATGGGAGCGGACGTTCATCTCGGAGGAGATTGCTTCGAGGCCAAATTCTTCGGTCTTGGCGCAGATGGCACGGTCGGAGCAAACAAGAACTCCGTGAAAATCATCGGTGACAACACAGATAAGTACTGCCAGGCCTATTTTGCATACGACTCCAAGAAGTCCGGAGGATTCACCTGTTCCCATCTGCGCTTCGGTGACACCCCCATACGCTCTACATACCTGGTCGTAACACCGGATTTTGTAGCCTGCCATGTGCCAGCCTACCTCAAAATGTATAAGGTGCTCAAGGGCCTCAAAGATAACGGCACATTCCTGCTTAACTCTCCATGGGATGCCGAACATGTCGCTGAGAACATCCCGGCGAAGGTGAAGAGATATATGGCCAAACACCAGATCAAGTTCTATATCATCAATGCCTCCAAAATTGCTCGCGAGATAGGTCTCGGAAATCGTACGAACACCATCCTACAATCAGCCTTCTTCAAGATCTCCGGCGTAGTTCCTTACGAATTGGCCGTTGAGCAAATGAAAAAATTTATCGTCAAGAGCTATGGGCGCAAGGGCGAAGATATCGTAAACAAAAATTATGCAGCAGTAGATCGGGGGGCGGAAGTTGTGGAAGTAAAGGTTGATCCGAGTTGGGCCAATCTCTCGGACGAACCCGAAGTCCGCCACGAAGGGGATACCGACTTTGTGCACAATGTTGTGCGCGTAATCAACGCACAAGCCGGTGACGAGTTACCCGTATCAGTTTTCTATGGTCGAGAAGATGGGACTTGGGACAATGGCACAGCCGACTCCGAAAAGCGTGGTGTGGCTCCTTTTGTCCCGGTATGGAACAGCGACAACTGCATCCAGTGCAATCAATGTGCCTATGTCTGTCCTCATGCCACCATCCGCCCATTCTTGCTTACCGAGGAAGAGCAACAAAAGACGGCCCTCCCTACAGTAAAGGCAATCGGAAAACAGCTGGAGGGTTTGGGGTTCCGCATACAAGTGAACGTGCTTGACTGCATGGGCTGCTCCAACTGTGTGGATGTATGTCCCGGTCGTAAGGGAGAGAAAGCCCTCGAGATGGTGCCTATCGAATCGCAATACGAGGAGCAAAAGAACTGGGATAAGGCATTCCATCAAATAAGCAGCAAGGCTCATTTGGTAGATATCTCGGCCAATGTGAAAAACTCGCAGTTCTCCCAACCTCTCTTTGAATACAGTGGAGCATGTGCCGGTTGTGGAGAGACGCCCTACGTCAAGCTAATCTCACAACTTTTCGGTGATCGACAAATGGTGGCCAATGCCACGGGCTGCTCCTCCATATACTCAGCCAGTGCTCCTTCTACTCCCTACACAACCAACGAACGAGGCGAAGGTCCAGCATGGGCCAACTCTCTTTTCGAGGACAATGCCGAGTTCGGTCTCGGGATGCACATGGCATCGGACATGCTCCGCTCACGTCTGATTGGTCTGGCAAACAAGGCTATAGAATCAGGAGACTTCGCAGAAGAGTTGAAACAGCACCTCAGAGAATGGATCGAAAATGTGGCAGACGCTTCTCGCTGCAAAGCCCTCTATGATGTCCTCGTACCCGAATTAGAGGCCATTGCTCCAAGCAATGATTTGGCAAGTAAAATACTCAAACTCAAAGATCACTTCATCAAGCGTTCGCAGTGGATCATCGGAGGTGACGGTTGGGCATACGACATAGGGTTCGGGGGATTGGATCACGTTTTAGCTTCGGGGCAGAACGTCAATATCCTCGTCTTGGACACCGAGGTTTACTCAAATACCGGGGGACAAAGCTCCAAGAGCACTCCTATCGGAGCCATTGCCAAATTTGCCTCCAGCGGTAAGCGCATCCGCAAAAAAGACCTCGGTATGATCGCAACGACTTACGGCTATGTCTATGTAGCTCAGGTGGCTATCGGAGCCAACCAAGCGCAGACACTCAAAGCTCTCAAGGAGGCCGAAGCCTACGATGGTCCCTCTCTGGTAATTGCCTATGCCCCTTGTATCGCTCATGGGATTAAATCGGGAATGGGCAAGACACAGGCCGAAGGCAAGAAAGCGGTCGAATGTGGCTATTGGCACTTGTGGCGGTACAATCCGGAGCTTGAAGCCGAGGGGAAAAATCCATTCCTGCTGGATAGCAAGGAACCTCGGTGGGAGCTGTTTAAGGACTACCTCAAAGGTGAAGTTCGCTACGCATCTGTAGCCAAGATGTACCCACAGGAAGCAGAAGAACTATTCGATGCAGCTCAAAAGAATGCCCAGTGGAGGTACCGCAATTATCAGCGTCTCGAAGCTGCTCAATGGCAACCTACAGAAGTTGAATAAGAAGACCCTATCCAATCAGATCAATGTAGCCGATACTCGGCTTTGCTCTTGATCAAAGACTGACGGACTGCCCCGACAAAAGTGATGTCGGGGCAGTTTTTCTTTGAACACAATGCTCTCCGATTTGTCGGGCACGCTCTTGGTGCTTTCTGTAGGGAATAACTACCTTTACCCGAAGGAGAGGGCTTGAGGCTTCCCTGCATAGCCTTTTTTGCGACTGGGGTTTGAAGAGAGCTGATGTCAAAAGAAGATTTGCCGGATATGGCGTGCCTCGTGTGGTCTATCTCCTTGGAAAGGGTATGTGAATGCTCAAAGCACTTGTGATGAGAATAATCGAAACGGAAACTGGAAGATGTAGAAAGGCGCAAACATTCCTGATTGCCTTTTGCTTGCTATTCGTTCAAGCCTATTACAGCTGTGCAGCTATGGCTGCAAACAAGAGGATAGAACGCATTGTCGAGAAAGGACAAGCCTATGCTACAAACAATCGAAGCAAAACGAAAAGAGGGAAACTCGATCTACCCAAAGCCCAAAGACTCTACGACCAGGGTCAGTTCTCCGAAGTCATCGATCTACTCAGAGGAGTAGTCGGGCAGAGTCCGGAAGTGCGCTGGCTACTGCTCCGCTCCTACTACTACGACTACCGATTCGAGGAGGCTCGCCATGAAGCCGAGAATTACATTACAACCCTAAAAAAGAAAAAGAGACCGACGCAAGAAGTCGAAGCATTCCTGACGAAAATCGATCGTGCAGCCAGCATGCTGGAACGCGTAGCCAAGGTGGAAGTAATCGATAGTCTCGTTGTACCCTACTCCGACCTCATGATGGGGTATAGGGGCTTGTCTCGCGAAGTGGGGCAAATAGAGGCGGAAACAATATCCGGTGATAGTACGCACTCGATCCTGACTTCGACTTATGTCGATGCCCGTGGCCAACGGGCCATCAGAGCACAATCCAAAGGCGGCGATGGAGCAACCGAGCTTGTGGAGCTGCGACGCATCGGCTCCAAATGGGCAGATGCCAAACCTCTGACAGAACTAAACCGAACGAATACCGAGAACTTTCCCTCCATGAAACAAGACGGGGTGACCATCTTTTTCGCTCGAAAGTCTCCCGACGGATTGGGTGGATTGGATCTCTATATGACACGAAAAAATGCCTCAACTGGGGAATACATGGAACCGACACTCCTGGGGATGCCCTACAACTCCCTTTTCAACGATTTTCTCCTCGTTTACGACGAAAACAGAGGTCTGGGCTACTTTGCCTCAGATCGCTATCAGCCCGACGGCTGGATTTGCATTTATACGTTCGCCATTGATGAGGGGATCACCCTGCTGCCCACAGAGGACACACAAGCCAAGCGCAACCAAGCTATGCTCAAACAGATCGCCTTGACACGAACCTCCAATACGAATTACCCAAACTTCACGAAAAGCCCGATCGCCTCAGCCTCACAAGCCGGAATCAACAGGGTACGGGATGATTTTCGGCTCTCTGTAGCTGGGCAAAGCTATACACGCTGGTCGGATTTTCGGTCTCCACAAGCCGCCGACCTTTACCGCAAAGTCGTGGACAAAAAAGAACGCCTCTCACACCTCTTGGCCGAACTGAAAGAAAAACGCTCCCTCTATAGTCGGGCAAATGGGGTTGAGCGTCAAAAAATCGCCGAGCAAATTCTCTCACTGGAGACAGAGGAGGATACTTTACGAGCAAGCATTGACGAAGCTCTCCGACTATGTTTGGAAATGGAGCTTCACACAAAGAACGAATAACAATACCGCCCTGTCTTATCTCAGGGACAACAATCAAAAACACACAGATACTCACAAAAAAAATCAACGATTATGACAAACCGAATCATTCCACCCTCCGAATTGATCATCAACTCAGATGGCTCTGTTTTTCACCTGCACATTAAGCCAGAGCAATTGGCCGACAAGATCTTCCTTGTGGGCGATCCTGCCAGAGTGGATGTTGTGGCCAAACGTTTCGACTCGATAGAATGCAGCATCTCCAGTCGCGAATTCCACACAATCACTGGCACCTACAAGGGCAAGCGGATCACGGTCTTGAGCCATGGGATTGGCACGGACAACATAGACATCGTAATCAATGAGTTGGATGCCTTGGCCAATATCGATTTTGAAACTCGTCAGGTCAAAGAACAGTTTCGTCAGCTCACGATGGTACGGGTAGGTACTTCCGGAGGATTGCAAGACAATACCACAATTGGTACCTACGTAGCTGCGGACAAGAGTGTAGGCTTCGATGGCGTGATTTATTTCTACGGCGATACAGAAGCCGTGCGTGATCTGCCTTTCGAACAGCAACTCATCAAGCAATTAGATTGGCAGATAGATGGTCTTAAGCCCTATGTTGTAACCTCCGATCCGAGCCTTGTAGAGCAAATCTGCCAAGATGATATTTTGAGAGGTGTCACGATTGCGGCCAACGGATTCTACGGACCACAGGGACGTAGACTGCGTATCAATCTCAAAGACAACGAGCTGAACAAAAAAATCCAAGCTTTCGAGTACGATGGTCACCGTATCACGAATTTCGAGATGGAAAGCTCTTCGTTGGCCGGACTTTCGGCTCTGATGGGACATCGGGCTATGACAGTCTGCTGCATCATAGCCGGTCGGAAAAATGAGAAAATGAATACCGACTACAAGAGCAGCTTGGAAAACCTGATCGACTTGGTGCTCGACCGCATATAAGTATTCTTGAGGCAACCTTTTTTGAACTCCGAGGGCGAGTACTGAAACACCAGATTTCAGCACTCGCCCTTAGTCGCACAATAAGGCATCGAAAGAGTAAGAATATTTTTCGTCTGCCATAGAACGAAAGCTATAAGGGGAACAACAAATATTTCCGACCTGTCGGAAGATTTGTCGCCACGCGTGAGAGCAAAAGCTTCGACGCGTCGAAGCTTTCACCGCAACAACAAAGCTTTCCGCACAGCATAGACAGGGACTTTCCGCAGTTATACAAAGGGCTGAGCAAAATTCCACATTCCAAAACGAATAACTGGCTTTGCGTATCTTTGCCGGACCAACACGAGATTCACACACGAGGAATGAAATGATGAAAAATCCCCTATTTACAATCAGCTTTCTACTACTCTCCCTTTCCTTTGCAGGGATAAAAACAGCAAAGGCGCAGGAGCTGCAAAGGCAGAAAGACTCGGAGAGAACACACGCGTCGAAACATACGAAACAAACCGGCAGACAAGTCGTCATCCTATCCATGGACGGCTTCCGATCCGATTATTTACAGCGGGCCAATACACCCCATCTCGACTCAATGGTGCGTGTAGGAACTTCCGGACGTCTACGACCGAGCTTCCCCACCCTCACGTTTCCCAATCACTATAGTCTGGTCACCGGTCTTTACCCCAACAATCACGGGCTGGTAGCAAACAGATTTATCGACAGCAAACTGGGCAAGTATAGTATCGGGGATCGGGCCTCAGTGGAAAACGGAGCTTTCTACGGTGGTGAGCCTATCTGGAATACGGCAGAGCGACAAGGACTTCGCTCGGCAGCTTTTTTCTGGGTAGGTAGTGAAGCCCCGATCGGAGGACATCGGCCATCGCATTGGTCCATATACGACAGCTCCGTTTCCTACCAGACGCGCATAGACTCTGTCGTACATTGGCTGAGCATGCCGCAGGATGTAGCCCCACGCATCATCCTGTGGTACCTCGATGAGCCGGACCACACAGGACATACCTACACTCCCGAGAGTCCCAAGACAATCGCCAAGGTGGAGGAATTGGATCGCGTAGTTGGCAACATGCTGGCGCGCTTACGCAGCTTACCCAACCGAGACAACATCGATTTTGTGATCGTCTCCGATCATGGGATGGCCACCTACACGCCGGAAAGGTCCGTGGATCTGAGCAAATGGCTTGATGGAAACGATTTCTACCATGTTGTGGATGGAGTGCCTACGCTTCTCTACCCTCATGAAGATAAAATAGACAAAGTGATGGCACAATTGGCAACTGTACCACACGTGAAAGCTTACCGCAAATCGGATCTACCGGCCCGATTGCATTACGGCAGTAACCCACGCATTGGAGAAATCGTAGTCGTGCCAGAGATTGGTACCTATATCTACTTCCGCCCAGACGCTCAACTCATCACGGGTGGAGCGCATGGGTACGACAACATCAACCCCGAAATGTTCGCCCTGTTTGTGGCATTGGGACCCGATTTCCCGGCCAACAATCATATAGAAGACCCAATCCCGAACATTGCGGTCTATCCTCTCCTATGCCGTCTGCTGGGGATTGAACCTGCACCCAACGATGCAGATGAGAAAGATGTAGACCGCATCCTCTTACCCCAGCTGGGAGACTGCAAAACCAAGCACCTACCTGCGCCCGGTTGCAGAGAGATTCCTTCCGAAAAGGTGACAAAAAGTGCTTCATACTCTAATCTGCAATCCAAACCATGACGACAGCCGATAAACTACGCGCCGATCACATTGTCAACTATCTGCTCTATATGTGGCAGATAGAGGACTTGATACGAGCTTGCGATCTGGATCCGGATAAAGTTCACACCTCTCTGATAGCCCAATATCAAGTAGAAGGGGCCGAAGCGGAGGAGCTGACGCGTCGCTACAGTGAATTGATTGAGATGATGCTCGGAGAAGGACTCCGAGAGAGTGGACACCTCAATGTCAACCGGATCGTACTGATGCAGCTCGAAGAGTTGCACCGTAGCCTACTGGCCAATGCCAAGGAGCAACTCTACGCTTCGATCTATTACCAGATCTTACCCTATATCGTGGGACTAAGATCTTCATCCGAGCAACAGGACAAAGGAGAGATTGAGATCTTGCTAGAAGCTCTCTACGGCTACTCGCTACTACGATTGCAGGGAAAGCCAGTGAGCCAAGATACGACGGAGGCCCTTAGTCGGGTCGGTAATTTCCTCACTCTACTATCAGAACGGTACAAAACAAGGGACGAGGATGAGGATAGGCAAGCATCGACTCCGATGTCACATCTATAATTCATTGCACTATGCTCTATGTCATTGTCAGTGGAGGAGAGGGGCAGCTCGGGTTATCTATAGCCGAGAGAGCTCTTCGCTACCCCAATCTGTCTTGTCTCCACGTCGGACGAGAAGCCTTGGATCTGAATAAAAATCCGGACACACTGCGTGCGCAACTCTCACGACTATTACCCTCAACCTTCGATTCCTCCTCCGATAAACTTGTCCTGATCAACTCGGCTGCCTACACAGCTGTAGACATGGCTGAGACTGATAGAGAATCGGCATTTGCTCTCAATCAAGACGCTGCCGGCAAGTTGGCTCGGCTGGTTGCCGAAATCCCCCAGGCAGGGATGATTCAGGTGAGTACGGATTTCGTCTTCGACGGCCAAAATCATCAACCCTACGCCGAAGACGATACCACTGCTCCGCTATCAGTTTACGGACAAAGCAAGTTAGGCGGGGAGGATTTGGTAAGGGCATCACTGCCACTTGGTCGCCGACTTATAGTGCGTACGTCTTGGCTGTATTCACCTTTCCGAAAGAACTTCGTATTAAGTATGCTACGTCTATCAGCCGATCGAGAGTCACTCGGAGTAGTGATGGATCAAGTGGGATCACCGACCTACGCCCCTCATTTGGCCGATGCACTTCTGCAAATTGCCCTATCCTACGAGCAGGAGAGTTCTTTTCGTGAACCTCTTTTGCATATCAGCGATAGTGGGTTAGCTTCCTGGTACGACTTGGCTGCGTATGCCTTGAGGTTGTATTATCCCGATCGACCGTATGACATCCGCCCAATCGGCACAGCAGAATACCCCACGACCGCTGTGCGCCCTGCATACAGCGTCCTAAGCACACGCCTCTTGCGAGAGACCTACGGGATCTGCCCCCCTCATTGGACCGAAGGCGTACACAAACTCATCTACCTCAAAAGGGCATCGCTCCAGAAAAAGGACTGACGCAGCCCGACCGTTTCTTCCACCCGATTATACCTATCTGTAATGAAAATCGCAATTGTAGGAGTAGGCTATGTAGGCCTCGTGAGCGGAGCTTGTTTTGCCGAATTAGGCGCAGATGTCTACTGCATGGATGTAGACAAAGAGAAGATCGAGAGGCTGAGAGAAGGACAAGTGCCTATCTATGAGGCTCGGCTCGAAGCCATCGTAAAACGCAACTTGGAAGCCGGTCGCCTTCATTTCGAGACCGATCTGACACAGGTGCTCCCCGAGGTAGAAATCGTTTTCATCGCTGTGGGAACTCCTCCCGATGAAGATGGCTCAGCAGACCTTAGCCATGTGCTGAGCGTTGCTCACAGCATTGGGCGCGCAATGCAGGCCTACAAACTAGTCGTCTGCAAAAGCACTGTACCTGTAGGCACCTCGCGCTTGGTCAGACGGGCCATCGAAGAAGAGTTAGCAAAGCGCGAAAAAGAAATTGACTTCGATGTGGCATCCAATCCAGAGTTCCTCAAAGAAGGGAATGCAGTAGAAGATTTTATGCGGCCAGACCGCGTAGTCGTGGGCGTGGAGAGCGATCGAGCCAAGGCTCTGCTTACTCAGCTCTACAAACCAATGCTGCTGAACAACTTTCGCGTTCTCTTCATGGACATACCTTCGGCCGAAATGACCAAATACGCGGCTAACGCTATGCTTGCCACTCGCATTAGTTTTATGAACGATGTAGCCAACCTTTGTGAGTTGGTGGGAGCAGACGTGAATATGGTGCGAATGGGTATCGGGAGCGACTCGCGCATCGGGAGCAAATTCCTATATCCCGGCTGCGGCTATGGCGGTTCATGTTTCCCCAAAGATGTCAAAGCTCTGATCCGAACGGCAAAAGAGAAAGGATATCGCATGCAAGTACTCGAAGCTGTAGAGGAAGTGAATGAGAGACAAAAAGAGGTTCTGTTTGAAAAATTTTTGGCTCACTTCGATGGTCACATTGCGGGGCGTAAAGCTGCGGTTTGGGGCTTGAGTTTCAAACCGGGAACAGACGATATGCGCGAAGCTACTTCCCTTGTCCTCATCGAAGCTCTACTCAAGGGGGGATGCGAGGTAGCGGTCTACGATCCCATAGCTATGAGTGAGGCTAAGAGACGGCTAGGCAAGCGTGTACGCTACGCGAGCGATATGTATGATGCAGCGATCGAAGCCGATGTTCTGTTTCACGTCACAGAATGGAAAGAGTTCCGTATGCCATCTTGGGAAGTTTTGCGTCGTACGATGCGTACGCCTCTGCTCATCGATGGACGCAATGTCTATGATATTCCACCCCAATATGGAATCGTGTACGAGGGAATCGGAATCAAGTAATACGCCCAACATGGGCAGACAACCGTAACGAACGAGAAGATCCAATCGAAAGAGGGGCCGGAAAAGGAGTTCTTCCCCTTAGCTAATATTGCGATATGCAGCTTCGCTGTGCCTATTGAGGTAGATAAGTTGATTGCGGATCAGGGCATTCTTTTCCAGCTTCAACTGAGGATCTTGAGCTATAATCTCTTCGGCTATTTGAGCAGCCAAGGCCACTATTTGCCTGTCTGTGGAAAGATTAGCAATACGTAGCGTAAGTTCGCGACCGCTTTGTTTGGTTCCATCTATTTCTCCGAAGCCTCGTTGTTTCATATCTTCCTCGGCTACGACAAAGCCATCGTTGGTTTCGCACATGACTTCAATACGTCGTTTGGAGTCGTCTCCTATCTTGGTCTGTGTGATGAGAATGCAGTAGCTCTGCTCTGCTCCACGGCCCACGCGACCACGTAATTGGTGCAATTGTGATAGCCCAAAGCGATTGGCATCTTCTATGAGCATAACGGTTGCATTCGGGACATTCACCCCCACTTCTATGACTGTGGTCGCAAGGAGAATCTTCCGTCGTCCCGACACGAAGGCCTCCATGGCCGAGGCTTTGTCTTTGGGGGTCATCTTGCCGTGTACCCAACTGATCGTTTCTTCTCCGAAGTTGGCTGAGTAGAACCTGTAACCCTCTTCCAGATTTTTGTAGTCCTCTTTTTCGTTTTCCTCAATCATGGGGAAGACAACATAGATTTGCCGTCCTGCTTTGATTTGCTTATGAACAAACTCAAAGACCGTCTGCATGTCACTATCATAGCGATGGAGAGTTAAGACAGGCTTCCGCCCCGGTGGTAACTCATCTATTACAGACACATCGAGATCTCCGTAGAGAGTCATAGCCAAAGTACGGGGGATAGGTGTAGCAGACATGATGAGGACATGCGGCAACCGGACAAGATTTTTGACCCACAATTTGGCGCGCTGTTCCACACCGAAACGGTGCTGCTCATCGATGACAGCCAAGCCTAAGCGATCGAAGTGTACGTTCGGCTCAAGCAGGGCATGGGTCCCCACGATGATGCGAAGCTCTCCACTCTCAAGCTTGGGTAGGAGTTTTTTTCTCTGAGTTTGGGTTGTGGAGCCAACGAGTAACCCCACTTCTATCCCCATAGGAGAAAGAAGATCGCTCAACCCCTGATGGTGTTGTCTGGCGAGGATTTCCGTCGGAGCCATCATTGCAGCTTGACAGCCATTATCCAATGCGAGCAACATCGAAAGCAGGGCTACCATTGTCTTGCCACTGCCTACATCGCCCTGCACCAGACGATTCATCTGGTGACCACCCAACGTATCTTGTCGGATTTCTCTCAGCACGCGTTTTTGAGCATTGGTTAGCTCAAAAGGTAGATGACGATGATAAAACTCGTTGAAAAGCGTCCCCACTTGCTTGAATATTTCGCCTTGAAAGAGGGTCTTCCGCTTATGCTTAGTGCCACTCAGTTTCAGTTGGAGGTAAAACAGTTCCTCAAATTTCAGCCGAGCACGAGCCTCTTCCAGCTCCTGGTTACTTTTGGGAAAATGGATTGACCGGATGGCCTCCGGATAAGGCATCAGGCTGTAGCGTCGGCACAGATCTTCAGGCAAGGTCTCCTCCACGTAGGCAACTGTTGATCGGACCAGTACTTGCAAGATCTCTTGTAGCTTGCGTGAGTTAAGCCCTACACGCTTCATCCCTTCGCTTGTATTATACATAGGCATTAGCCCACCGGAGGTCGCCCTAAAAGTGTCTGCCCGACTGATCTCCGGGTGTGCGATGTTGTATCCGTCAAAGTAAAAGGTAGGCTTGCCAAAAACCACGTACTCGCGACCAGGAGGAAAGGCTTGTTCGATGTGACGGTATCCCTTGAACCAAACGAGCTCAATAGAACCGAATTCGTCCGAAAAGAGGGCCGTAAGTCTGCGTTGTCGCCCCTTACCAACTTCTTCGTATCGCCGGATAAAACCGCGCAACTGCACATAGGGCATCTCGCCTCGGATCTCACGTGTATCGTAGAAACGTGAGCGGTCTATATGACGATAGGGGAAGTACAACAGTAAGTCCAGCCGCGTCTCGATGGCGAGTTCTTTCCTCAAGATCTCGGCGCGTCTGGAACCTACACTTGGGAGGTAGGCAATGGGCTGTTTGAGTAGCTCGTGCATTTCGGTCAGCTGTACTAAGGTTGTCGGATACAAGAAGATCCGGCCCCACGGTAGACAAAGATAGCGACAATCCGTGGTGCCCTTAATCACCCCCTCTTTCTAAATAGCCAACTCTGCAAGTCACAGACGATATTTCCCGCTATTTCACCTCATGGCAAAATCCTACACGTTGGAATCCAAATTCTCACGCGCCGGAGCTTTTTCTCCCACGCGTTGGAATTTTCGCCATGACGGGAGAGATTTCAGACTCTCTCAATATAGCGATTGACAGGGCCTTTCAAACATGCTTTCCCCTCGCAATAACCTAAGCTCTTTTCCTCGGCTATTCAGGAACGGGTCCTCAGGACAGCAAGCACAATAGCCTTTGCTATATTTTGTTATCTCTCCCCGGGCACAGAGCACTCCTCCCTATCGCCTGCTCACTTTATCTCATTTTGTGCAGTTTCTTGACCTCAGATAGCAATTGTTTGTCTAACTTGAGGTATATTTGCCGAGCATACAGCGCGTATTGAAAGGTCAAATGGGCTACGATCTTCTGCTGGTGCACAGATTTTAAGAGTAAGGTATGCACACAAAAAAGGGAATATTGCTCATCGAGACGGCCACGCGCGTTTGCTCCGCAGCCTATGCTGTATCGGGGGATGTGCTCTGTGAGAGAATTTGTACGGAAAGCAATAGCAACCATGCAACCATGCTGGCCCCCTTTGTCAAGGAAGTGCTGGACGAAGCCTCTTCTCAAGGTTACCGGCCCGAGGCTGTTGCAGTAAGTGCCGGCCCCGGATCCTACACAGGCCTTAGAATAGGGGCATCCACAGCCAAGGGATTGGCTTTCGGGTACGATCTACCACTCATTGCAGTCCCCACGCTACAGATCGTTGCTGCAGCAGTGGCTCCTCTCAATCCGGATCGCCTACGCACAAGGATACTGCTTGACGCTCGAAGAATGGAAGTGTACACAGCCATGTACGATGCCACCCTCCGTCCAATCACCCAAGAGGAAGCGGTCATTATCAATGCTTCGTCTTTTGCCGAAGACTTGGCCAGTGGTCCTCTCATCTTCGCAGGCGATGGAGTGAGCAAGTGCCGTGATCTGCTATCCCACCCTCAGGCAACCTTTATCGATGGTATCTACCCAACAGCCATGGCTATGGCTACCCCGGCTCAGCAACTTCTGGAGCAAGAGGTTTTCGTCGATGTAGCTTATTGGGAGCCAGACTACCTCAAGGAATACGTAGCCGTAGTAGGCAAAAACAAAGTGCTCAACAACCTAAATAAGACAATATGAAAATTATCGTATTAGCCAAGCAAGTACCGGACACGCGTACCGTGGGAAAGGACGCCATGAAAGCTGACGGTACTGTGAATAGGGCTGCGTTAGCCGCCATTTTCAATCCCGAAGACCTCAATGCTTTGGAGCAAGCTCTTCGCATCAAGGACGCAGTGCCAGGAAGCACCGTGCATATCCTTACGATGGGTCCGGTGCGAGCTTCCGATGTCATCCGCGAGGCGATGTTCCGCGGTGCCGATGGTGGTTATCTACTTACAGACAGAGCCTTTGCCGGTGCAGACACCTTAGCTACCAGCTACGCTTTGGCTACGGCTATCAAGCATATAGGGGGTGCAGACCTCATCGTGTCGGGCAGGCAAGCCATCGACGGTGATACTGCTCAGGTGGGACCTCAAGTGGCAGAGAAGCTCGGCCTGTTACAGGTAACCTATGCAGAAGAGGTCGTGCCGTCCAACGACGGGAAACTGACCATTAAGCGTAGGTTGGACAATGGTGTGGAGACTGTGCGATGCCCGCTCCCTTGTTTGGTAACCGTAAATGGATCGGCAGCCCCTTGCCGTCCTCGCAATGCCAAGCTGCTACAACAATTCAAACACGCCAAAACGCAAAGCGAGCTTAGCGAATGTGATGAGAGAATACGAGGCATTGTAGCTGCCCGTCCAGACCTACAAATTGTGGAACTCAGTGCACAAGCTGTAGCGGCAGATACAGAGCAGTGTGGCCTACCGGGATCGCCGACGAAGGTGAAGACCATCGTAAACGTTGTATTTCAAGCCAAAGAGGCTCGCACGATAGAGCCAACTGACAAGGGAATCGAGGAGCTGATGGTCGAACTGATTGCTAACCATACTATCGGATAAGGAGGTGCTTAAGACTATGAATAACCTATTTGTATATCTCGAAATAGAAGACTGCCAAGTGCAGGAGGTAAGCCTGGAGCTGCTAACCAAAGGACGCTC
This sequence comes from Porphyromonas sp., assembly GCA_034181285.1. Lineage (GTDB taxonomy): Bacteria > Bacteroidota > Bacteroidia > Bacteroidales > Porphyromonadaceae > Porphyromonas. The sequence goes on from JAXFND010000016.1 coordinate 79,140, forward strand.
TTTGGCCAACGAGTTGAATTGCGACCTCGAAGCTGTCGCTATTTGCGCCTCTGCGGATGGCATGGCCGAGCAGGTCATGCCCTACGGTGTAGACCGCCTGCACATCTTTGCAGATAAACGCTTGGCCTACTACAGCACGATGCCGCATACAGCTATCCTCTGCAAGCTCTTCGAAACAGAAAAGCCTCAGATAGCTCTGATGGGGGCAACCTCTATCGGGCGTGACCTCGGACCGAGAGTTTCATCTTCGCTTGGTAGTGGGCTTACAGCAGACTGCACGTCACTGGAGATCGGCAAACATGAGGATAAAAAAGCAGGGAAGAGCTACGACAATCTTCTATACCAAATCCGACCGGCCTTCGGAGGGAACATCGTAGCCACGATCATCAACCCAGACTGTAGACCACAGATGGCTACCGTGCGACCGGGTGTGATGAAAAAAGAAGTTGCCCCCAAAGCTGGCAGAGCTGAGATCCTTGAGCACAAGGTGAGCGACTTCGTGACTGATGCAGACTTCGCTGTTGAGATTATTGAGCGACATATCGAGAAAAGCCGCCTCAACCTTGGAGGAGCTTCGATCATCGTAGCCGGAGGCTATGGAGTCGGTTCCAAAGAAAACTTTGACCTGCTGCATGAATTGGCAAAAACCATCGGAGCAGAAGTGGGTGCAACTCGTGCAGCAGTGGACGCAGGCTTCACAGAGCATGAGAGACAGATTGGGCAGACAGGTGTCACCGTTCGCCCCAAGCTCTACATCGCTTGTGGTATCAGCGGGCAAATACAGCACATCGCGGGTATGCAGGAGAGTGCTATGATCATCTCGATCAACAGCGACCCCGAAGCTCCTATCAATACGATCGCTGACTATGTGATCACCGGCAACTTGGAGGAAGTACTGCCCAAGATGATTGCCTACTACAAGAAAAACAGCAAGTAAGACTTATCAAAGAAAAAAACTATGGCTAACTTTTATACAGACACGCCCCAGCTAAGATACCATCTCAACCATCCGTTGATGAAGCGCATCGTGGAGCTCAAAGAGCGTGGATATGCCGACAAGGATAAATACAACTACGCCCCCGTCGATTTTGAAGACGCTATGGATAGTTATGATCAGGTGTTGGAAGTTATCGGTGAAATCTGTGCCGACATCATTGCCCCCAATGCCGAAAGCGTAGACCACGAGGGACCTACACTCGAAAACAACCGCGTAGTATATGCCAAGGGTACACAAGAAAACCTCAAAGCTGTGGTCGATGCGGGCTTGATGGGTATCTCTATGCCCCGTCGCTTCGGAGGACTTAACTTCCCTATCCTGCCCTATATCATGGCTGCCGATATGGTGAGCCGTGCCGATGCCGGATTCGTAAACATCTGGGGGTTGCAAGACTGTGCCGAGACAATCTACGAATTTGGAACCGAAGAGCAACTACAACGCCTGATCCCTCGTGTCTGTGCCGGTGAAACCCTCTCCATGGACCTTACTGAGCCGGATGCAGGCAGTGACCTACAGGCAGTGCGCCTCAAAGCCTCCTACTGTGAAGAAGACGGAACTTGGAGACTCAATGGCGTGAAACGCTTTATCACCAATGGAGACTCCGACATCCACCTGGTGCTTGCCCGTAGCGAAGAAGGCACCAACGATGGACGCGGGCTGTCTATGTTCGTTTATCAGAAAAAAGATGGTGGTGTGGATGTACGCCGCATCGAGAACAAGATGGGGATCAAAGGCTCACCTACTTGCGAATTAGTGTTTAAGAACGCCAAAGCCGAATTGGTGGGAGAGCGGCGATTAGGGCTCATCAAATACGTCATGGCTCTGATGAATGGTGCACGCCTCGGTATCATGGCGCAAAGTGTAGGGATCTGTGATGCAGCCCTGCGTGAAGGCGAAGCCTATGCAAAAGACCGCAAGCAATTTGGACAAGCTATCAACCGTTTCCCGGCTGTCTATGAAATGCTCGCTATGATGCGTGCAAAAACAGATGCGGCACGCGCTTTGCTCTACGAAACTTGCCGTTTCGTAGATATGTACAAAATCTACGATGATATTGCACGCGAGCGCAAACTTACGCTGGAAGAGCGCAAGGAACAGAAGCATTACAACCGCTTGGCCGATGCATATACCCCCCTCGGAAAGGGTATGTGTAGCGAATTTGCCAACCAAAATGCCTACGATGCGATCCAAATTCACGGAGGATCCGGTTTTATGAAGGACTATGCCTGCGAACGAATTTATCGAGACGTACGTATTGCCAGCATCTACGAAGGGACAACGCAGCTGCAAGTCGTAGCCGCCATCCGTCATATTACCACGGGCACCTACCATGCACAGCTTGCAGCTTATCAAGAAACGGAGGTTAAGCCACACCTACAGGCAATGAAGGAGGAGTATGCCCATCTAAACGATAGAAGCCGAAAACTGATCGAATACGTCACAGAATACAAAGATCAAGAGCTGCTCGACTTCCACGCCCGTCGTTTGGTCGAAGCTACAGGGCACTGCGTGTTCGGTCACTTGTTGATGCTGGCAGCTAATGATGAAGACAGCTTCCAACCATCGGCCCAGGTCTACCTGCGCTATGCCAAAGCTGAGATCAATAAGATAGAGGATTACATCAAGTCCTTCGATTCAGCCGATCTGACCTTCTTCCGCACATCCAACGAAGATTGACCTACTTCCTCTCCTCTTGCCAGGAGAGGCTCTACAACTTCTTACACAGTTGTTTTAGGCCGCTTGCAAAGCCTTGTCTTCTGCGAGCGGTCTTTTTTTTACCGATAACTACTCCTCCTTTTAAAAGTAAATAACCTCTCCTCCCCCTCGTCTAAAGACGAATGCAAGGAGGAGAGGATGCCAAACAGAAACCCCTCGAAACGGATCTTCGTTTCGAGGGGTTTCTGTTTGGGATTATTCTCCCGAGGGGGTCCCAGAGAAAAGGGAAAGAAAACTCAGAAAGAGTGGCTCTACCTTGTCTCAATCACGAGGGAAACCTCTATCCATCAATTGTTCGTATCTTCAGCTACACAAATTGTAACACGATTTTCACGGGCCGTGGAGAACGGTTGCACCGTATCACCCTTGTAGTCCGTTTCGATGCGGTCGGCAGCAATACCACTGCTCACGAGATAAGTCTTCACAGCCTCAGCTCGTCTCGCAGACAAGGCCGCATTATACTTCGGTGTTCCGGTCTGACGATCGGCGTAACCAACGAGGCGAACCACAGTGCTGGGATTCTCTTTCAGATATGTGATGAGCTTTTCGAGCACGGGCCTTTGAGAATCTCGTATCTCAGAACGGTCTATGCGGAAGAACACATTAGCACTCATAGGCTCAACTCGCACTTTAACCTTATTAGGTTCAGGCGCAGGCGCGGCTTCAGGCGCGGGCTGAACCTCTACAAGAGGTTCCATAACCGGAACGACTTCGTAGTAAACAGCTGGGGTACGATGAGCTACCTTACCTATCTTAACCGTAAAGCCAGCGAGAGCATTGTACTGGAAATCCGGGTTATTACCATACTTCCAATTGAATTGGTCAGGCAAGACATTGACATTACCTTCAATATTGAAAGCGATGTGCTCAGAAAGACGGAAACTCAGTCCCAGACCGGCACGGCCCAAGCCCAGTAGGTCATGATCTTCTTTCACATAATTAGGAGTAATGTCCGCATCCATCGTGAGGGCTTTGGGCTGATCTTTTTCCAGTGTATAGTTCACGCCTCCACCAATGAAGCCATAAACGTTGAAAAACCGATCGGGATTATAGCCGGCAACCATCTCGGAAAGATGAAGCACTACATCGAGATTACCTTGCACAAACTTCCAACCATAATTTTGTCTCGGATAGATCCAGCTACCTTTTCCTTCCCATCCGGAAGCTCCCAGCTGCAATCCCACGTATTGGCTAAAACGGTAACCCAAAGTAACTTCCGCTGAAGGAGAAAGTAAATCCTTGAATTTCGTTTCACCAATTGTATGGGCAACCCCTCCCTTCAATTGAAGGTACATGTGAGGGGCAAACTCTACTCGCGCAGGTTCTTTTACTTGTCTTTCGTCCTCCGAAGTGGTCATTTCTTGTTGAGCCTGAGCTGTAAAAGCTGTAGCCAACAGCAATAGAGATAATAATTTCTGTCTCATAACTTGTTTTTATTAATTGTACCGTGTTATACCCGTTTGTAACTTGTCGGCCCTTTAGTAGTTCGAAAAGTACAAATATTTATTTGTATAATCAAATTTGGACCGCCTTAGCAGTCGTAACCCTCAGTCGTAGAAGTTCTTCTTGAACGCAAAATATTCAGGTTTCTTCAGCACTGTCTTGGACCACCAAGCCCTGATAAATCCTAAACCATAGCCCGTCAGTTGGATAAAAGCAGCCGGCACAGACAGGGCTGCAATCGCCACTGAATGGTTTTTATGCAAAGAATCCACAAAAACAATCACAACGTAAAATAGCAGAGGTATTAATGCCCACACGCAGAGAACACTTGATAATACAAGAGCAAAAAGTCCCAGTGTAAAAAAAGAAGGCAATAAATGCACCAACCTCGTGGAGTTCGGGTGTCTACTCTCTATATGTACACGAGCCATACCCGAGTTGAATACCTGCTTAAAGAATTTGCGAAAATCCACCCTTCGCTTGTGATAAACATACGCATCATTGAAGAGGCAAACTTTGTAGCCAGCCTTGAAAAGGCGCAAGCTAAAGTCAATATCTTCTCCAAAACGCATGTCTTCGGAGAAACCTCCCAGAGAAGCAAAAACCTGTCTCCTACAACCCATGTTGAAACTTCGAGGATAAAACTTATCAAGTTTCCTTTTCCCTCCTCTAATGCCCCCCGTAGTAAAAAAGCTGGTCATCGAGTAATTGATAGCCTTCTGTATATTGGAGAAGTCATCAGCCGCAGCATCTGGCCCCCCGAAAGCATCAGCCTGTGTTTGCACAATAGCTGATCGCACTGAACTAATATACATGGGAGGAAGGATCACATCGGAATCGAGAATCACAACGTAAGCACCGGCAGCAGCCCTCACTCCGACATTTCGAGCCTTGGATGGCCCCCCATTAGCCGTCAAGAGATAACGAATAGACAGAAGATCCCGATAATGCTCCACTTCCAACTTGCAAGGAACAGTAGAGCCATCTTCGACAATGATCACTTCAAAGTCGGAATTTGTCTGATTAGTTAAGCTCCGAAGCAGATCAGAAATCTCTTGAGGCCGATTATAAACCGGAATAACAAGAGACAATCGCGGGGCTATCCGCATAGTAGTTATAGGCTCCACTCTGTCCCCTCTTTGGTATCCTTGATCGTGAATCCTAACTTCGTGAGTGTATCCCTGATCTTATCGCTCGTAGTCCAATCCTTGCGAGCCTTCGCTTCTGAACGGATGTCTAGCAACAGATCCACGGCTTTGGAATATGCCTCCCTCTTAGCCATATCAACTCCAGATCGATTGTCCAACCCCAGAATATCAAAAAGAAAGAGACGAAAAACCCTCTTGAGTTCATCCAAATCCTCTGTCGAAATCGTAGCCTGAGCATTGTGCACAGCATTGATCATTCTTGCGCTGTCAAATAGAGCTGCAATAACCTTAGGCGTATTGAGGTCATCATTCATCGCTTCTGTGCACAAGTTTGCAAGCTCTCTTACCTCGGGATTACTCGTGATTTCACCCGGTTTAAGTAGATCAAGCAATGCCTCAGCTTCCCACAGTCTATTTAGAGCCTTCTCCGCGGCCTGCAAGGCGGAATTACTAAAGTCGACAGTGCCACGGTAGTGCGCTCCAAGAATGAAAAATCGTACTGTCATCGGGCTATAGGCTTGCACCAAAGCACTATGATCTCCGGAAAAGAACTGGTCGAGAGTGATGAAATTCCCCAAACTCTTACCCATCTTCTGCCCCTCGATCGTAATCATATTATTGTGCATCCAATAGCGCACCATTTCTTCCCCCTGAGAAGCTACAGCCTGAGCTATTTCACACTCATGATGAGGGAAAACAAGATCCATTCCCCCTCCGTGTATGTCGAAATGCTCTCCCAAATATTTCTTGCCCATGGCTGTACACTCGCAATGCCACCCAGGAAAACCCTCGCTCCACGGGCTTGGCCAACGCATAATATGTTGAGGTTGAGCTGCCTTCCACAAAGCAAAGTCCAGAGGCTGGCGTTTCTCATTCTGCCCGTCTAAGCTACGAGTATTACTAAGCATGTCATCAATATTGCGACCACTCAAGCGACCATATCGGTGATCCCTGTTATACTTCTCCACATCGAAGTACACAGACCCTTCGCTCACATATGCATAACCAGCATCCAAAATACGCTGCACTAGTTCTATTTGCTCAATGATGTGGCCACTAGCCATTGGCTCAATACTTGGGGGAAGGACATTGAGCTTATCCATCGCCTGGTGATAACGAGTAAGATAGTACTGCACAACTTCCATCGGTTCAAGCTCCTCAAGACGAGCCTTTTTGGCAATTTTATCTTCGCCCTCATCAGCATCATGTTCCAGATGTCCAACATCGGTAATGTTGCGGACATAACGCACCTTGTAGCCAAGATGTCGCAAATAGCGCAACAAAATATCAAAAGTAATCGCTGGCCGAGCATGCCCCAAATGCGCATCTCCATATACCGTGGGGCCACAGACATACAAACCCACGTTGGATTCATGCAACGGCACGAACTGCTCTTTCTTCCGACTAAGCGTATTGTATATGTGTAATGGATGTTCCATGATCTATGAAAGAAATAACACAATGAGGGAACCGCGTTACTCACCCTCTGTTAGAAGCACCTCTGGTGGGGTTGTATGCGACTCTTTGTACTTGAATAGAAGCGCAAAAAGCACCGCAATCATGAGAGCATAGGTAGCGAAAATAAACCACACTGTCTGCCAACTAGTACCCAAAGATGAGTCAGTGAAATAATCCACAACCCAGCCAGAAGCAAACCCTCCGATAATTGCTCCAATTCCGTTAGTCATAATCATAAAAAGGCCTTGTGCTGAGGCTCTGATCTTGGGAGAACATACACGTTCCACGAAAAGAGAGCCGGAGATATTGAAAAAGTCAAAAGCCATCCCATACACGACCATAGACAGCACAAGAAAGACAAAGCCATCCCCCGGATTACCTATGCCAAAGAAACCGAAACGTAGCACCCATGCAAGCATACTGAGTAGCATGACGCGCTTGATCCCGAAGCGACCAAGTACAAAAGGAATCGCCAAAATGAATAGAGTCTCCGACATCTGAGAGAGGGAAAGCAATACGTTGGGATGTTGTACCGCAAAACTGTCGGCATACTCGACCTTGAAGCTGTCAAGAAAAGGATTTCCAAAGGTATTCGTTATCTGTAAGGCCGCGCCAAGGAGGATGGAAAAGGTAAAGAAAATTGCCATTTGCCTCTGTTTAAAAAGAACGAGAGCATCCAGTCCCAAAGCCGATACCCAAGTTCTTTTTGTCCCTGACTTCGTTGGCTGTTTCTGACTGAGAGGAGGGCATTGGGGGAGCGAAAAGCTATACACACCGAGAGTTACAGCAGAAGCCGCAGCTATGTAAAGCTGCATCACTGACCGCCCCGAACCACTAAGGTCAACCAACCACATGGCCAAAATAAAGCCCACTGTACCCCAAACTCTAATTGGGGGAAATTCTTTGACGATATTCATGCCTTGCCTCTCCATGGCATTATAAGCCACTGTATTAACAAGAGCAATCGTAGGCATGTAACACATCGCTACAAGCAGCATGAGTGGATACACTGAAGCGTAGTCCCGTACCTGAGTTGTCAGCACAAGTAGTACGGCTCCTAGGAGGTGAAGAATTCCAAGCAAGCGCTCTGCATTGATGAATTTATCAGCAATAACACCAGCCAAACCCGGCATAAAGAGAGAGGCAATGCCCATCGTACCGTAAACAGCACCCACCTGTAGCCCTCCAAATTGAAGCTCAGCCATCATATATCCTCCAAGGGATATAAGCCAAGCCCCCCAAGTGAAGAACTGCAAGAAGTTCATCACAACCAACCTAAACTTGAGCGAAGAATTTGTCGCGTGCATCATAAGAGACTAATATTGCACCCCCGAGAAGAGGGCAACTATTTTACGGATTGATAAGAGGTAGTCAAGACCCCAAGCTTCGCCTCCCTCCCGACAAGTAGTTTAGCGGCAGAAGGAAAGATGAAGTTGTCCAAGGCTGTCGTCTCTTGTATGGTCTTGCCAACAGACTGTCTACGTATAGGCAAGAGCACGAAGGAGAGATCTTTATCAATAGACATCTGCCCATCGACAAGCCTGCCGTGCCTATCGATATGCTCGCTCAACAGGCGAGCAATATTTCCGAACTGATATGTACGATTCGTAATGCTGTAAGCCGAAGAAAGATATGCAGTTCGAGGCTGAGTCCGCTCAGTTTGGTTTTGAGGGAAAAACGTAGGAATAGAGTCCTTGGGCAAAAGGAGTAGGTAAGTAGGAGGAGCAAGCAAGGTCTGATTCGATGGACGCTCCACATCCAAACCAAATGTTGCCCTGTTGATCTGCCTTTTGGTCTTCGCATCAAACAAGGACCTCCGCATTGCCTCTTTAGAAATAGTTATCTCTGTCACCACTCCGGCAGGGGCCTTCACATAGGTAAATTCGCCTTGTCCTTCGGAAATAAGCCTCTCCATTCCCTCGTAAGAAAAACGATTGATCAAAATCTGCTTCTTGGTATTAGCGAATGTTTCTACTCCAGTCTCCCAACCAATGGAGTCCCGGCCCTGACTATCCTTAAAAGTTTTCTGATAGCTATAGTAGATATCCACGTGGTTATTATAGATGCTCAATATGGAGCCACTACCTGTTGTCGTAGTTACGTACAATCCTCCCAGGACATGACGATACAAGCCCTCATCCGTATCGAATACGGACGAATTACTCAGACTCATATCATAGAATCGTTGCCCTACCTCTACTGGCAAACTGATCTCTAATTGATGTATCCCTTTCTTATTTGCGGCACAATAGGCCTTCGCACCTAAAAACCGGCGATCATCAATCAGACCACCAAAATCTGCTGAGTAATAATCCTTTGGGAGAGGCTGTTTGATTTCGTAGACAGCCGCTTTAAGCCAGGCCAACGAATCACCTGCCCAAGAGCTGTATGAAACAACCATTTTTACTGAGTCTATCTTTCCGTCTCTGGGCGAATACGAAAAGCGAAAGCCTCGTGCAGACTGCAACTGGGTAACGAAGTCAGCTTTAAGATGTCCGTACTCAACATCTTGCAAATCTCCGAGCAATGTGTAGGTTGAACGACTGAACACCTTACCGGAAGGGATCGTTTTAGCGATGAAAGGGATCGAATCCAAACGAGCAGACACAAAGTCGGCCCCCGACTTAAGAGAGTCCCCCACTTCGGACAGCTGATCGTTACACCCACCAAGGGCAGCCAGTAGACCTGCACAAAGCAAGGAAAAAAAAGGCTTCTTCATTTAATTACTCTGCAATACTTGGTTGTAGAAAACATCGTATGCCTCAGTGTCTACTTCTTCCTGATAAGAAAGCACGGGCTTACTTGTTTGGCTCAACAATTTTTCCATTTCGGGACTCAACTCCCTGGAACCTCGAACTAAGCCATCAGCATAGGCGACAGCCAACCGGTTCAGAGCCGCAGCGTCAGTTTGTCCTTGCATGGGGACAAGCAAATCATCCGTTATCTTATCAAAATGGAGCTTCTCAAAAAGAGCCTGAGACATCTCCACAGCCCGTTCCTCTGTGTAAAGCGAGTAAACAATCTTCGCCTTGGACAAGCACGGGTCATCATGGTAAACATGCTTCAGATAGATAAGAGCCAATGCCGTAAATGCACCGTGGCAATGAATTATGTCCGGTATCCACAAAAGTTTCTTTATCGTCTCAAAAGCCCCACGAACAAAAAAGATGCTCCTCTCATCGTTATCTTTATGCGGCTTACCATCGATCTCGAACTTACTCTTGCGCTTAAAAAAATCGTCATTATCAATAAAATAGACCTGCATGCGCGCCTGCGGAATACTAGCAACCTTTATGATCAGAGGATGGTCTGTGTCGTTAATAATAAGATTGAGGCCTGAAAGACGAATAACCTCATGCAACTGATTCCGTCTCTCGTTCACGAGTCCATAGCGAGGCATGAATATGCGCACCTCCTGACCCGACTCCTGAACAAACTGAGGCAATTGCCTTGAGGTAGTGGCTATTTCGCTATCGTCCACGTACGGCCTTATCTCCTGCGAGATGTACAGAATTTTCTTGCTATCCATGCAGCATATAGGGTGTTTGTCTCTCACAAAGGTAAGAAAAATCCACGAGAGGATTTATTTACCTAGTGCACTCCCCATTTCATCCTCGAATTCTAAAGATGGCTTCCTCCCCACAATAGCCCAAGGACATTCTCCACCAATAGGATTTGCCAATGCAGCAAAACTCCGTTTATTGCAAAGATTGCCTGAACTGTTCACATCAAAGAATCCGCTCTCTAACGAATAGCATATAACGTTACATTATAATTCATATCTTTGCCGAGCAGGGTAAATTTAACTCTTGGATTGAGCACGCAGGACCAGTAAAGCTTTTCGAGAAGTGGTGAGGGTACAATATCCTGATCTTGCGACAAAAAAAAGGTTGCAACATTCCCGACACTCCCCGCCGATAAGGAAAGCAAGCCTTGAGTGCAGCCTTGACCAGCAAAATAGGTTCACAAAGGTTCACTCTCTGTTGAGAATAGTAAATTCTATCAAGCATGAGATTACACATAGAAGTGTCAGCCTCTAATCGGCCGATCAATTATAACTACCAACCGCTGCTTACGGGATGCATGCATAAGTGGCTAGGAAGAGAAAATAGCGAACACGGAAAAATAAGTTTGTACTCTTTTTCATGGTTGCAAAATGTTGAGCCAACTCGGGGAGGTATCAAGCTGTTAGATGGTTCCTTCTTTACCCTCAACTTTTATGACACAGAGCAGGCTCGGAGGGTGATCAGGAGTATTCTGGAGCAACCAGAAATGTTCGCAGGCTCTCGAATAATAGATATTCGTCTACAAGCTACACCCAAGTTTTCTCACAAAGAACGATTTCTTTTGGGGAGTCCAGTCCTCATAAAAAGGCACAATGAAGTCAAAGAGACACACTACACCTTTCAAGATGAGGAGGCGAGTCGCCTCATGACAGAAACACTGAAAAGAAAGGCTCATATAGCAGGAATAGACGCTGAGAATACGGTGGTCTATTTTGACTCAAATTACCCTAATCCCAGAACCAAGGTAGTTTCTTACAAGAATATAAAGAACAAGGCTAATCTCTGCCCGGTGATTGTCGAGGGAAGTCCTGAGATGGTAGCCTTTGCGTGGGACGTAGGTATCGGCAATAGTACGGGAGTCGGATTCGGGGCTCTGAAATAAAGGTGATTATGGACAAGATGCTTTACATCGTGAAATACACAGGTCCCTTCGGTTTTATCAAGCCCTGGACTAGTGTAAGAGATTCTGAAACTTTTTCTCAACAATTTCTGACCCCCAGCATAGTAGAAGGTATTGAGAAGAAGCTCTTTCCCGAACTCCTAAATGTTTCGGGGATCCAGAAAATTGTTGGTCATAGGCTTTCTTATGAACAGATCTCTCAACAACAGGAAGTAACGCAAACGAGAGGTTGGAATAGATCTGGGAGAGGGAATAACGTACTGTATCAAAGACCCACCTCAATTATCGTGCGAGGTGTACTCCTAAACCCCATCCTGTATCTAGCTTTCAAAGAGCAGCATGATGCTGAAGAGGCTTTGACTCAGCACATATGTCTCATAAGGAACGAGGACATTATGCTCCCTCAAGAAATGTTGGTGCAACCTCAAAGCGCATTCGATAACGGAGAGCAATTCGCCGGATTCGAACTCATTTTCGAAAGAAACGATCAATCCTTTCCCGTGGGTATCAATAGAAGAACGGGGCAGCAGATGTACGGGTGGCTTAAGGTAGTGGGTAACCCCATTAGGCATTGAACCGATGGTCAATCTACTTGCCAAATCACCCCCAGAGGGTATCACATTACTTGCCCACACAGAGCAAGTGATTTTAGTCGCAGAAAGAATGGCGGACCACCTTTCAATGGATAGAACCATAGCCAGGCATGGAGCCATTCTGCATGATATAGGCAAGGCTCATCACTTTTTTCAGGAACGATTAAGCACTGGCCATCGCCTCCAAGGCAAGCCTTTTCGCCACGAAATAGCCTCTCTCTTTTTCCTATCCGCTTTTCCTCGAGAAGAGTGGGATGCACTTATTGAGATGGTGGTAAGCCATCATAAATCTGTTCGGAGAGACACCTCAATGTTGGGACTACTTGACATGGAAGAGGAGTGTGATTATATCGATCATCACCTGGGTAGATGGGAAGAGTGGTCCGAGAAAGCCTGGGAAGTGCTACTTACTCTGGGCATCCCTTACCGAAACATATCAGCAAAGGAAGCCTACGACAACCTACAATACTCCATCGAGTATTGCGAAAAGCGAACGAAAGTAAGAGCCGCTTCGGAATGGAAAGGCCTTCTGATGGGAGCTGATCACTTTGCCTCCGCCATAACGAATTCAATACAAACCTTTCTTCCTCGACTATTCAGAAAGCCTGTCTTGTCCTTCTACGACCGCCCAAACGCCCTTTATTCACTATCCTTACTAGAGTCTAACAACCCTCAAAAGCACACCATAGTGGTTGCACCTACAGGAGCAGGCAAAACTGACTATCTGTTCCGGAGATGCCGTGGGCGGGTCTTCTACACTCTTCCCTATCAGGCTTCCATCAATGCTATGTACCAAAGGGTGACAACCGACCTCAGAAGAGATAATCCAGAACTGGATATCCGTCTACTCCACTCCACCTCACAAATCATAAAACGCGAAGGACATGAAGAAGAAACAGTGCTCCAGTCGCACATCGGATCTTCGGTCAAAATCCTTACTCCTCATCAACTGTCGGCCTTGGCTTTTGGTATGAAAGGGTATGAAGCCTTGTTACTTGATTTGAAAGGATGCGATGTCATCTTAGACGAAGTACATACCTACTCAGGTATATCTCAAGCTATTGTACTGAAACTGGTTGAAATATTGAAAGGAATTGGCTGCAGGGTACACATCGGAACTGCGACAATGCCATCCCTACTCTATCATCGGATCACTGCAATTTTAGGAGACGACGTTTTGGAGATCAAACTTCCTCCCGAGGAACTAGATTCGTATGATCGTCACATTATCCACAAAGCGGCATCCTTTGAATCACTCTTCTGCATCATAGAGCAGGCTATTCGAAACGACGAAAAAGTCTTAATCGTACAAAATCAGGTTAAGAGAGCACAAGCAGTTTATGAGCAAATAAAAGAATTATACCCATCGGTTCCTTCCTTGCTGTTGCACAGTCGCTTCAAAAGGAAGGACCGTAATAGAAAGGAAAGAGCCTTACTCGGACTGGATAAAAGAGGCAACATACTTCATCAGTTCAACCGTTCCGATGAGGCTTGTGTCGTAGTGGCAACACAAATCGTAGAGGTCAGCCTAGATATAAGTTTTGATGTAATGATCACCGAGTGCGCACCTTTGGATGCCATGATTCAACGTTTCGGACGGATCAATCGCAAAAGGAGGAAAGAAAGTATTGGTTCCCTGAAAGACATCTACGTAATAGCTCCTCCGAATAACAAAAAAGAGGCTAAGCCGTACGACATGGAAATCCTCCAAAAATCGTTTGAAGCCATAGACGACGGGATGCCTCTGCGAGAGAGGGATCTGCAGACCAAGATAGATGCAGTATTTACCTCTATCGACTTTCTGGAAATTGAAGAACATTCTGTTTTCAAATCCGATGGCAAGTTTTCACTAGGTTGCCTGACCCACAACAGCAAAGCAATATTATTTGAGTTACTAAACATCGATAGTGTTGCCTGCATAACAGAGAGTGATGTCTACGAGTATGAGAAAGGAGACTTAGAGACGAGACTTCAGCTAGAGATCCCCACCTATTTTTCCGCGGTAGCTCAAAGAGCGCAGCTGACCAAAGGGAGCCATCCGTTCATCATACCCGACTGCGCTTATTCCGAGGAAATGGGATTGGACGTCAACGCAATAAACAGCAATATAGGAGTGATAATATGATAACGTCTGTGATCGGCAAGGCCTTTCTGAAGGTCTTCAATGAGAAAGAGCGTACGAATCTGTCTGCCAAGGAATTCTTTGATCAGATATATTTTGAGCTGTTCTTTAACCACCCCAAGTATATGCAGTGGGTAGTCAACTCTCCCTTCGTTCAGATGAGGAATGGGCAAAAAGTCGGCACTTTGACCCCCGAGGAAAGATTGGAAAAGCTGGAAGATCTCCACAGAAAAATAGAAAAAGAAAGGGAATATCCCGACGCCAGTTTTGCATTGGGATATCCTGCGTCAGAACAAAACGAATTTGCAGGTACGTCTGGCCTTATTGCCGACATTAAGGTTGAGGTTGATGAAGAGGAAATTTATTGCTCCTGGATTGGATCTGGACTAAGCCTTGGCGTAGCGGGGGGCTACAACTTGCTGATCAACGACCCTGAACTGTTGCTTTTCGTATTTGAGGGCTGGAAACACTATCGGAAGTTCTTAAACGACCCTACGCTCACGAAAATGAAGACGTACCAGATCAACTCATGGAACGGGCAATGGCTCACTTACAGATTAGGCAAAGATTATCGCGAAGATTTTTCTTTCTCAGACCTTCAAAGCGAGGGGATATTTGTGATCAATGAGGGTGCGATAGAGGTCAGCACCATCAACTGGTCCAATTTATATTTTAGTCTTTCACGTTATTACCCAAATGGTGAGTTACTCGCCTATATCTACAGTTTTGGGAAAACTAATCAGACCATCGGGTTTATTCCCATTCATTTGAAATCAGGAACAAAGCTCAAAGATGTTTGCAGACAACTCTACGATGGAGCCGAGCGCTTTGATAACAAAGAGTTTCAAGCCTTGTATGGAAGGCACATCAAAAGGGCTTGCGAACTGGGGAGCATTGGGCTACAAGCTTTGCGTCCGAAGAATTTGGAGAAATACATGGAAGAGGTGAAGAACCTCACATTCAAGAAGAAAGAAGATACAATCATTTATCAAGCATATAAAACCTGGTTAGTTGCTATGTTGTCAAAGAACAAACAAGAAATCACAGACTATACCCAAGGATTGGCTCACCTGATCCTGCGTTATAGAAAGGGGGCGTCAGGGACGGAAAGAAAAAATCTGATCGAGAACGACCTCTTTGGTACGAAATCCAAAAGAACATTTATCGAAGCTCTCACGAAGATGGTAGCCGGAGTAGACGGAGACGATCTGAAACAGTTAAAAGAGCTGAAAGAGGAGGTACATTTGATGACCAACGAAGAATTCATCTATTTCAACACCTTGCTCAAATTTGATTACGCCTGCACGGAAAAACAGTCATAAACAAAATATACAGCCATGCACAGCACTATTTATGTTCGCACGCTCAAAAGAGCAGAGCACGCGGTTTTCTGCGTAGCAAATGGTCAGAAATACTACCGTGACACACAGTTCGGTCGTTTCATCCCGTACTCCAGTGGTCAACAAGTAAAGAGGTCTATACTGGAAGCAATTTGCGAGTACTTGAACGAAATGTCGAGTCCTACAACTTTCCACTTTGACATCACCAAGCAAGGGGAACTCAAAGAAAGTGAAGTTTATGGCACTTGCGACCCTTCCTACGTAGACCAACTCTTTGGCGGATGGATGAAAGCAGCCAAAGGCGGCAAAGACCGGACTTTGAAGCGAAGAAGCCCCCTCTCCATCTCCGCAATGAGAGGGCTACACCCCTTACTCTCAGGATTGGATTCTGAGGATATATCCTTTGATAGAAGCGACAGAGCCAACAACAACGTAATTGTGAGAGATGAACGAGGGGAAATAATGACGGAAGAAGATATAGCTCTATTCCTAGGAGGAAAGGACCGAAGTTTGAGCAGAAAATGGATTCCCGATAATAAACGAGCCAGTGGATTGTTCATTTCTGATGTTGCGATAGACTTGAGGCGGCTGTTCTGTGTTTCGACAAATCAGCTTGAACCCGAAATGTCGGACAGCACAATCGAAAAATTGAAACAACAGGGGTGGATCGCCTCTCGAAACGTCTTCGGCGAATGCTTGGTAGCACCCAAAGAATTGCGCGAGAAATGGATCAAAGGTCTGGCGAAAGCGATTGTGAACTGGAGAATAACCTCCAACCAGTCACGGACATTCAGTCTGATGGAAACTCTTGCCATCTCAATCGGAGACAACGCGAACCTCATTGGAGGAAGCATCAGGGCGAAGCTATCCGAAGAAGACCCTGGAAAAGCTGTCCCCATCATAGATGAAGCCCTAAAAAATGTGGATACATTCATTTCCCTACAAGCCGGAGGGTACATTCTCACCACGGGGGAACAAGCGGACGCTCTCGAGAAAGCGGAACAAAGACTTGTAGATCTAATGATGGCATTCGACTACGAAAAACAAGTATAAACGGGCATCGCTCCCGCGTTAGAATGCAAACCCCAAAAGGGCTTTTACTGAGTAAAAGCCCTTTTTTAGTTCCATTTGCTCACTTGTGGAAACACATTTTTCACAAGTGGGTCCGAGGCGACTCCTCCACCATCTTACAGATGCCTTATGCCGATAAGGACCCGTTTTTCAGGCCACATCAAGCTATAATTTGCTCCTTGTGAGGCGATTATTATCGTTGACAAAGGATCAGTTCCCCAGAGACACCACTTTTCGTTGTATAGAGTTACATCAAGGAGACAAGCCGATTGGGGCACCCTATCCAAAAGCATCATACGCCCAAGAGGAGGGAGCTTACTATCTGGTTTACGCCTATTTACGTAAAGCATAAGCTCTTCGGAGGCAACTCCGATCATGGCACTCAAGAGTGAAAATTTTGCGACGCGTGACAGCAAAAACTTCGACGGGAAGGAGGAAAATCTCCGACACGTTGGAATTATAGCTCTCTCCCGTGAGATTTGTACACACAAGGAAAAACGACCATCCGATTTGGTTGTTTGGATTTTTATCTTACCTTTGCAGGGCAATTGGCGGAAATAGCTCAGTTGGTAGAGCACAACCTTGCCAAGGTTGGGGTCGCGGGTTCGAGTCCCGTTTTCCGCTCCATCGACGCCCAGGTGGCGGAATTGGTAGACGCGCTCGTTTCAGGTGCGAGTGTTTCACGACGTGCAGGTTCGATTCCTGTCCTGGGCACTCACCTCAGTGGAGGTGATGAGATGAGCAAGTTGCGATAAACCTAATGCGCGGGTGGTGGAATTGGTAGACACGCTACTTTGAGGGGGTAGTGCCGGTTACGGCGTATGAGTTCAAGTCTCATTCCGCGTACCAATTTAAGGAAAAGCCGAGGGGTTCAGTGCCACTCGGCTTTTTGTGTGGATAAGGCTTCCGATGGAGACTGTAGGATAAGCTCTTCCTCACTTGGAGATATGCCGACCCCCGATCTCCCTCCAGCCTCTCTCCCCTGAGGGAATGCCGTGGTTGCTTAATCCTGCAAAAAGAAGGAGGAGACAGGTACCGGCATGGCCGGATATAGCAAAGCTTCTCAATCGGTGGCTTGCTCGAAGACGAATAGGAGCATTAGAGAAGTGCTCCGATGGGTAAACCAACAAGTAGCCCATATGCTCTCCTCCGGTGGGGGAACTTTTGCTAATCCCATATCCAAACAAATGACAAGCGAAAACGACAGATGATCTGCTTTCCGAACGCTAAATTGAATCTCGGCCTTGCTGTCACATCCAGGCGTAGCGATGGCTACCATACTTTGGAAACGGTCTTCGTGCCGCTACCTCTCCATGATGTATTGGAGGTTGAGCCTACCGAGCGAGAGTACGACACCCTGTACATAACCTCGCATGGGTATGTTGCAGAGCCTACAAATAATCTGGTGATGCGTGCCATAGAAGCTATGCGAACGATCCGCGAGCTTCCGCCTCTAACTGTTGCTCTGGAGAAACATATCCCCGCAATGGCTGGTTTGGGAGGAGGATCGGCAGATGCCGCGTTCATGCTGCGTTTGCTCAACGATCGGTTCCATCTGAAAGTTGAACCGGAGGAGATGGAGCGTTTGGCCCTATCCTTAGGAGCGGATTGTCCGTTCTTCTTGCACAACCAACCAGCCATCGCCAGAGGAGTAGGAGAAAGGCTTGAGCCTCTCCCTACAGACTTGATGCAGGGGTTATTTGCCGTGGTAGTTCGTCCAACAATCGACATATCCACTCCAAAAGCCTACGCAGCTCTTGGGATGTCTGTGGGCGAGACTTGCCCGGGAATGTCGGCAAATCTTCTCGACTTCCTTCGCCGAGGAAATATAAAAGAGGCTGCACGCCTATTATCCAATGTCTTTGAGGAGCGGGCAATCCTTGAACATCCACGAATCGGGATACTCAAAGAAGAACTGAAACAGGAGGGAGCTTTCTTCTCCTTGATGTCCGGATCAGGATCGGCTGTCTACGGTTTGTTTGAAAGTGAAACACAGGCAAAAAGAGCCTCTGCGAGAGCATCTTTCGCAGATTGTTTTGTCTGGCAAGGAGCATTTTGATTCGACACAATTTAGCACAATCCATGCCTCCACGACACACCTCTCGGCCTTGTCTTTGGCTACCCACTACTCGCAAAGAAATGGACGAGCGGGGTTGGGATGCAGCCGATGTGATTCTTTTCTCCGGTGATGCCTATGTCGACCATCCGGCATTCGGTGCTGCCGTAGTGGGCCGCTTCTTGGAATCCTTGGGCCTCAAGGTGGCAATCGTACCTCAGCCCAACTGGAGGGACGACTTGCGTGACTTTCGCAAACTCGGTCGCCCAAAGTTATTTTTCGGAGTGTCCCCCGGGGCTATGGATTCGATGGTGAATAAATACACTGCACACAAACGTCTGCGCTCCGAGGATGCCTACACGCCGGACGGACGCATCGACCTCCGCCCTGAGTATCCTTCCGTTGTCTACACACAGTGCATCCGTACCGTTTACCCCGATGTCCCCATCATCTTGGGAGGGATTGAGCCGAGCCTCCGACGGCTGACTCACTACGATTACTGGCAAGATCGATTACGACCGAGCATTTTGGTCGATGCGCGCGCCGATCTTCTTATTTACGGGATGGGAGAGTTACCGTTGGAGCGAATTGTCGAAGAGCTCAAAGCAGGCCGCTCCTTGCCTGAGCTAACGGAAGTGCCACAGACCGTTTACCTGCGTCCATCCACCACAGTCGAGGTATCGGACCAAGATATCCAACTCTTTTCTCACGAGGAATGCCTCAAGTCTAAGCGCAACCAGGCACAAAACTTTAGGCACATCGAAACCGAGAGCAACAAATACCACGCACACCGTATCTTACAACGGGTGGGGCAAGAAACAGTCGTGGTCAATCCTCCTTTCCCTCCGATGAGTGAAGAGCAGATAGACCGAAGCTTCGATCTACCCTACACTCGCCTGCCACACCCCCGCTACCGTGGTAAACGGATTGCAGCCTATGAGATGATCAAGCACTCAGTAAATGCACATCGAGGTTGTTTCGGTGGTTGTGCTTTCTGCACGATCAGTGCGCACCAAGGGAAGTTTGTCGCCTCGCGCAGCGAAGAGTCAGTCATTCGCGAAGTCGAGCAGATTGTGGCAATGGAAGATTTCAAAGGCTATCTAAGCGATGTTGGGGGGCCTTCGGCCAACATGTACAAAATGCACGGACGCAATCAAGCTATGTGTGCATGCTGTGAGCGTTTCTCCTGCATCAACCCCTCAATTTGTCCCAATCTGGATGCAGATCATACCCCATTGACTAAGCTCCTTAGACGAATTGACAAGATAAAAGGGATCAAGAAGAGTTTCATCGGTAGTGGAGTACGCTATGATTTGCTACTAGCTCCCTACAAGGAACCCAAACTGAAGGAAGCAGCTCTCACCTACGCCGAGGACTTGGTGAAATATCACGTAAGTGGCAGGCTCAAAGTTGCCCCTGAGCATACATCGCCAACCGTACTGCGCTGGATGCGCAAACCATCATTCGACCTTTTCGGAGAATTCAAGCAGTTTTTCGACCGAGTGAATAGAGAGGCCGGGCTTAAGCAACAATTAGTACCGTACTTCATCTCCTCGCATCCAGGCTGTACAGAGGCCGATATGGCCGAACTGGCAGTCCTTACCAAGCGGTTGGGCTTCCGTCTGGAACAGGTGCAGGATTTCACCCCAACACCGATGACCCTGGCCACCGAGATTTACTATACCGGCTATGACCCCTATACACTTAAACCGGTCTATACGGCACGCACCGACAAGCAAAAAAAGGCACAGAGCCAATTCTTCTTCTGGTACAAACCCGATCAGGCAGCACGCATCAAGCAGGAACTCAAACGGATTGGAAGAGCAGATCTGATCAGCAAACTCTTTCGCTAACTCCCCCAGTCGCCTCACCTCTATATCCCATCCTCAATTGTATCTTGAGGTGGGATCAAGCAAACAAGCTGGAAAGAAACAATTTTGAACAAGGGTCCACAGGAGCCTATAGCTCTTCCCAAGTATTCAATTGACAGGTCCCTATGAGTTCGAAGAAGGAACAGAGATAAGCATATTTCTCAACTTCTCGTTACCTTTGGGTGATGGGCTCGTATGAGCCTTCGGGAATCCTGTGTAAACAAATGAGTAGTTACATATGAATAGACTTTGTAGACTTTTGAATATTGAGCTGCCGATTATATCTGGCGGTATGGTTTGGTGCAGTGGTTGGCGCCTGGCCTCAGCTGTGAGTAACAATGGAGGATTGGGACTGATTGGTGCAGGATCTATGCATCCGGACACACTCAAGTATCACCTTGAGCAGTGCGCGAAAGCGACTGATAAGACTTGGGGGGTAAACGTACCACTGATGTATCCTCAAATCGATGAGATCATGGAGATCGTCATGGCAGCTAAAGTTCCGGTTGTAGTCACGTCGGCAGGTAGCCCCAAAGTATGGACAAACAAACTTCATCAAGCAGGCTGCAAGGTCTTGCACGTAGTCAGTTCGGCAAAGTTTGCCAAGAAAAGCGAAGAAGCGGGGGTTGATGCCGTGATTGCCGAGGGTTTCGAGGCCGGGGGCCACAACGGACGAGAAGAAACCACAACCCTGTGCCTTATTCCTCAAGTGGTGAATGCCGTTACGATTCCAGTCGTTGCGGCTGGGGGGATTGCCTTAGGCCGCAGTGTCGCAGCCGTGATGGCTTTGGGTGCGGATGGGGTACAGATCGGCACTCGCTTCGCTCTGGCACAAGAGAGCTCGGCCTCCGAAACTTTCAAGGAATATTGCCGAGCAGCCGGCGAAGGCTCTACGATGCTAACGCTCAAGCGCATATCGCCAACTCGCCTGCTGGATAACAATTTTAGTCGATTGGCCATTGCCGAAGAGGCAGACGGGGCAAGCAAGGAAAAACTACAGGAGATGATGGGCAAAGGACGAGCAAAGAAGGGTATTTTCGAGGGCGACCTTGAGCAAGGGATGCTTGAGATCGGTCAAGCTGTATCCCACATCAACAAACCTGAGACAGTGGCAGACATTATGCAGGATCTTCGCCTCACCTACGAGGCTGCCGTCAAGCGTTTGTCTCGCACACTGCAACCCATGTAATACGTGAGAGCAAAGGCTTGGAACGCAACCCTCTGAAAATATCGACCGGCCCACTATGCCCATGTTGCGTAGTGGGCTTTCATTTTAGAGTGAGAAGAAAAACAAGACTTGCCGATTGCAGATCCTTTCTCAGGCGATAACCCGATCATTGAAAGTCAGCACGACAATCGATCGTTTGCCGATTGCCATTGGTAAAGAATGATAGCCGTAGCTACAGATACATTGAGGCTCTCAGGATGACCGGCCGGATTGGGAGCGTGGGGGATGTAGAGCGGTTGGTTGCAAAAGGCGGCCAACTCGGGTCTAATGCCCTTACCCTCATTCCCCATCAGCAGCAATGCATCCATGCAAGTCGGAGGCAGGGTCGCCTCTTTCAGGGAAGGCCCATTGAGAAATGTGCCATAGACAGGAATATCCTTCTCTCTCAGTTCTCGCAGAAAATCCTCCGGTTCACCCAGGGGGATGAGCTTTGTTTGCGCCAAAGCACCCATCGTGGCCTGTACAACCTTAGGGCCAAAAGGATCAGCTGTCCCCGGGGCTAAAAATATACTTTGAACCCCGAACCAGGCAGCCGAACGAATGATACTACCCAAATTGCCCGGATCTTGCACTCTATCAAGCATCAGCGACAAACCGGAAAGGTAACGCACAGGAGGATGCGGATATTGAGGTTGGCGAAAGACGGCTACGAGATCGCGAGGAGAATCGAGTCGGCTGATACGTGCAAAATCGAAGTCTTCGGGCATGATCTCAATACGCTGCGCCGAATAAGTCGGCAGGCTTTGCAGTGCTTTTTCGGTGGACAGCAAACAGACACAGTCGAAATTCCCCATCAGCTCGCTCACGACCTTACTCCCTTCAGCTACAAAGAGAGCTTCTTTATCCCGCACTGCCTTACGGCTCAGCGACTGGATCCATTTGAGATCTGCTCGGCTTATCATCCAATGTGTTTTCTACCTGATTTGACCACGAAACAGCTCGGGCTAAGACCTTGAACACCAAACAAAAGCAGACACTTCAAGGAAGCAAAACAGCATCCAGCCCAACTGATCCGAAGCACAAATATATAGAGATAAACAAAGAAAGGGCTACTACAAGCACACTTTGCAGGAGAAAATTCCAAACTGACAGAGAGAAAAAGGAGTCTACGTAAACAAAAAGAAAGGCTGCATCAATCAACGTTGATGCAGCCTTTTGAGCTAAAAGGCTCTGTGAAGGTAGCCGAGCGAAACGCGTATTACATCATTCCACCCATGCCTCCCATACCACCGGCCGGCATAGCAGGAGCAGGATTTTCATCCTTCTTCTCTACAATTACGCACTCAGTGGTAAGGAACATACCTGCGATAGAAGCGGCATTTTCGAGAGCTACACGAGCTACCTTGGCCGGATCGATCACACCACTTTTGTAGAGGTTCTCGAATGTTTCGGTACGAGCGTTATAGCCAAAGTCAGCCTTGCCTTCCTTAACAGCCTGCACGACAACGGCTCCTTCCTGACCCGCGTTGGCCACGATTTGGCGAAGAGGCTCCTCAATAGCTCGACGGATGATGGCTATACCGGTTGTTTCGTCCGCGTTGTCACCTTTGAGCTTTTCGAGAGCTTTGATAGATCGGATATAGGCGGTACCACCACCTGGTACAGTTCCTTCTTCCACTGCTGCACGTGTAGCAGAGAGAGCGTCATCCACACGATCTTTCTTCTCCTTCATTTCCACCTCGCTGGCGGCACCTACATAGAGGACAGCCACTCCGCCTGAGAGTTTGGCCAGGCGTTCTTGAAGCTTCTCGCGATCGTAGTCACTCGTTGTGTTTTCAATCTGAGACTTGATTTGAGCCACACGAGCGGCTATTTGGTCTTTCTGTCCGGAGCCATTTACGATCGTGGTGTTGTCCTTATCCACCGTCACTTTCTCAGCTGTACCGAGCATCGTAATGTCGGCATTCTCAAGCTTGAGACCTGTCTCCTCGCTGATTACAGTACCTCCAGTAAGGATAGCAATATCTTCAAGCATAGCCTTGCGTCTGTCTCCAAAGCCCGGAGCTTTCACAGCACATATCTTGAGGCTACCACGCAGGCGATTGACTACCAGCGTAGCGAGGGCCTCGCTCTCGATATCTTCGGCAATGATAAGGAGCGGACGGCCTGTCTGAACAACTTTCTCCAAGATACCGAGCATATCCTTGAGCACAGAAATTTTCTTGTCAAAGAGCAAGATATAAGGGTTCTCCATTTCCACCAACATCTTATCGGTATTGGTCACGAAGTAGGGTGAGATATAGCCACGATCGAATTGCATACCCTCTACCACCTCCACGGTCGTATCCATACCTTTGGCTTCCTCTACGGTGATCACGCCTTCCTTCTTCACCTTACGCATGGCTTCGGCAATCAGTTTACCGATGGTTTCATCGCCATTGGCAGAGATCTTGGCCACGTGTTCGATCTTTTCGAAATCGTCGCCAATTGCCTGAGCTTGCTTTTTAATGTCTTCCACGACAGCTGCAACAGCTTTGTCGATCCCGCGTTTGAGATCCATAGGATTAGCTCCAGCTGTTACGTTCTTAAGCCCCACGTTCACAATGCTCTGAGCCAAGATAGTAGCGGTAGTCGTACCATCACCGGCGTCATCGTTCGTCTTAGAGGCTACTTCGCGCAGCAACTGAGCACCCATATTTTCGTAGGGGCATTCAAGCTCGATTTCTTTAGCTACCGACACGCCATCTTTCGTGATATGCGGAGCACCGTAGTTTTTGGCAATAATTACATTGCGTCCCTTCGGACCAAGCGTTACCTTCACTGCGTTTGCCAATTCGTCTACACCTTTCTTGAGGAGCTGACGAGCTTCCATGTCGAATTTTATTTCTTTAGCCATCGTATTTATCGTTTGTTTGATTTATTCAGTTTTTGTACGGTGTCATGCACTTATTTGGCTCATCAAATGGTGGCCAACACATCACTCTGTCTCATGATCAAGAACTTCTCGCCTTCGATCTCGATTTCGGTTCCAGCATACTTGCCATAGAGTACCATGTCTCCTGCTTTGAGGATCATCTCTTCGTCTTTGGTGCCTTTGCCCACGGCCATAACCTCACCCTTGAGAGGCTTTTCCTTGGCCGAATCGGGAATAATGATGCCACCCACTGTCTTTTCTTCTGCTTGTGCCGGACGTACGAGTACGCGGTCTGCTAATGGTTTAACGTTCATCGTTGTTGTTTTAAGTATGAGTTATTGTTCTGTCATTCCATTACTTTCTGAGCCAGGGAGCAAAGCTGTCTTTCCTCAACTTGACTTTTCTCGGCCGAACTCACCAAGGCAAAAGGCAATTAGTATGCCAGAGAAAAGCTGTGCCAACTTATCAGACAAGTTGTCAATTCCCCTAAACCAATCCTCTATGCAACCCAACAAAAAAACAGGAGAAGCTCACTCCACGAAACATTCTTCAAGTACCTCATACACAGACTACAAAAAGAGAGAATTTTTTCCACGGGAAAGAGCAGGTTTTCCGACGCGTGAGAGCAAAAATTCTTTCCCGTCAAAAATTCGGCTCCAACGCGTGGGAATAAAATAGCCCGCCTCCCAAGAAAGGAAGCGGGCTAGAACGTGGTTATGGCAATACTAAGACTCGCTGCTTAGAGCTTTTCGCCCGAGAGGGCATTGTCAAGGCGCAATATCTGGTATTCGTAGTAGGCGCGCTGAGCTTTATCACCTTGTCCTTTGCGTGCATTATAGATGCGACGGACTTCCTTGAGTTGTTTAACCCAAAGCGGAGCTATGATATCTCTGGAGATTTGCTCCAATTTGCCAGTATAGCGGAAGAAAGAGGTTGCTTCGTCCTTCATAGAGAACTCAGGGAGAGCTCCCAGTGCACAAGGCATTTGCTCACTCTTGAATGAAGAGAGCAACTGGTCTACATCTTCGCTGAGTTTGTCCACACCACTCTTTTCTTTGCTGACCAGCGCAGAGGCGGAGAGAAGCATATTGACCGCTACTCGCTCAATGTCCATATCAGCAGTGCTGAGCTTCTTTCCTTTGATAGAGGCATCGAAAAGAAGTTTGTACACATCATCGGTATAGTCGGCCAAGGCGTAGCTGTCGGATTCTTGCTGCAAACCATTCTGATAAATGCGCAACAGAGTCGACCCCTTGAAGAACGTACTTACAATCATCGCCCGAATAGCGGAATGGATGGAAGATGCCCGATTGTCTGCAAATACAGCTCTTTGCTTCGGAGTCATCAGCCAAGAATCCAATGTGCGAGCCTCACGATTTAGCCATTTCATAGCTTCCATCTGGCGGCTACGAGGGACATAAGTCATCGCTTTCTGCCCATCGCCCTGCCTATTTTCAGTGTACACAACCCCACCTATGTAGGGCATCACGTGGCGCAGGTGGCGTAAATATTGATTGATTATTTCCTTGTAAGCCACTTCGACATCGTCATATCGCTTGCCTTTCTCTTGCAACCAATCAATCACATTCTCGCTGATAATTTTAAGGTTGCTGATCGAGTAATCTCCGGCTTTCAGGTGATCGTCACCCAAGTCTTCTACCTGATCTGTCGGGTCAATCTCTGTGGGGAATTGCTGAGCTCCGAACGTGTACATCGGGTCAGCGGCTTTCTCTTCAATCCATTGGCTGAGAGTACTGCGCTCCTCTTCTGCTGTTTTGGCATCGGGGATCAGTTTGTATCCCCATCGGATCGCATGTATGTCGTATACGCCCAATATAGGAGGGGTAAGAGAGACTCCTCGCTCGAAATCTCCGGGCTGTGCTACAAAATTGTTGCGCGCATAGTCCATGATACTCGGAGTTGTACCATACTGCTGTGTGAACTCGGGATCTCGCAATTTCTCCACAGGGAAACTGTAGCTTGCTCCCATGTTGTGCATCAAGCCAAGGGTGTGCCCAACTTCGTGCGAAGCCACGTAGCGAAGACTCTGGCGCATCATATCATCGTCGAAGATATGTTTGCGCACACGCGGATCCGCGGCAGCCGTCTGAACGAATCGCCAATTATGCACCAAGCTGATCACATTATGATACCAAATCACGTCGGCACAAATAATCTGTCCCGAGCGAGGGTCTACAAAACTTGGTCCCATAGCGTTGGCCGTAGGCGTGGTCGCGTATTTCACACAGCTGTAACGAATATCATCGGGGTCGAAGTTTGGATCATTGCTGGGATAATCCTTGGCTTGAATTGCATTCTTGAAACCGGCAGCTTCGAAGGCGATGTTCCAGTCTTCGATACCCTGTTTCACAACCGAGCGCCATTTGTCGGGGAAAGCGGAATCCACGTAGAAGATGATCGGCTTGATCGGCTCTACCAATTCACCACGAAAGTATGCGGCAGAATCTTTGGGCTGCAGATCCCAACGGTGGATAAGTTTGTAAAACTCTACCTTATCCTTATCAGTCGTGAAGTGCATACGGGAAGAGTGAAAGAACCCTACCCGATTGTCTTGAAAACGCATCCGAACAGGCTTCTCAGGCAACAGCAAGATAGACCTGTGCATCTCCAGTGTATAAGGGTTGCTATAGGGGCGCACGAGATAAGTCAGTGAGCTTTTAATCTCAATGTTTTGGGGGAATGTTTTCACTGAAGACATCACCGAAGCCGACTTGGATAACGTCCCCTGCAAAAACATCTTCTGGTATTCGGGTGGCGCGGTGGTCAAAGGAGAAATACATTTCTCGTCCGAAGTGAAAAACTCCGTCACATCGATCAACACTTTCCCGTCCTTCGTATCTATAATGGGGAAGGCCTTGAGGATAGGATCCACAAAGTTGCGCTTATAGCTCGGCAGAATGGCATCATCCTCGCGGACAGTAAAGTGCACCTGAGCCTCGTGGAGATACACATTCGTGGCATCCTTACTAAAGCGAACTAAGAATGGGTCGGCATTCATCTGTCCGGCCACAACCTCCTTGGTGTTACTGGTCGCAGCTACACGGCTCGACAAGAGATAGTCACGGCTGAAAGCCGAGTCGGGAATAGCGAAATAGAGTTTGTTTTTCTTCGAGAAGTAGACAGAAAAAAGGCCGTCTGTCTTCTGAGCTTCGGCTATCGTCTGATCAAATTTAGACGGAGCCTTGGCTTCCTTTTTCGCTTTTCCCTTACCGGCTTTGGCTCGGCTGCGACACGAAGACAAAGGCATGGCCATACCAATGACCACGGCTGCGATGAGCAGCATCTTTAATTGCTTCATAGAATTTCTTTGTATTGAATTAACCTGATTAGTATTCGATGGGAGTTACGGAGCCAAATCCTGGCAGATGCTCAAACGCCTGCTCAAGGGAAAAATCCCCGACGGCAGCCCGAGCACAATTGATAATGCCTCCATGACAAAAGACCAGTATAGAGGCGTATCCTTTGGCCTTCTGATCTTGGAGAAAATGTACTACTCGGTCTTGCTGGTCTTGCAGTGATTCGCCGGCAGGGACCCGCTCCCGTATGTAGCGACGAAAGAAGTAAGCGATATCGTTGTCTCCAAGGATTTCTAACCAGGACTTGGTCTCCCATTCTCCGAAGTTGAACTCCTTGAGACGGTCGTCCTGTATGGCATTCGGATAGCCGCAATACTCAGCTAAAAGTCGTGCGCGACGAAGTGGACTGGTGAAGACGGCCGAGAAATGAGCACTGGCAAGCAGAGCTTTGGTCGTCTCGGCTTCCTGCTCAAATGTGTCCCGAACATCTACGTCCGTGCAACCGTAGCAAAAATGATTTCCGTCCAATTGCACCGAAGTGTGCCTCACAAGATATACTTTCATCTCTTAGTTTTTTTCGATTTACGACTAAGCTCTGCGTAAACACCTCCTTGCCCTTCGGCATTCGCGCGTTGCCGAAACTTATATCGACGTTTGGCTTCCGGATTATTCTTGCTCCCCGACCGAAGAGAAGCACTCTTGGGTGACACATAGGCGTCTTTGGTCTGTCGTGGGCCGGCCGAACGTGAAGATTTTTCGGTGGCTTGGCGATAAGCTTCTGAAGATTCCACCTCACGGATCAACTCGGCAGTGGGCAACTCCACATCATCGAGTAGCACGGTATCATTGGGGCCTACCTTATCTGATAAGGCAGCACGCTTCCCGTTGATAAGGATACGACCATCCCTGATATAGGCTTCGACCTCTCGACGGGAGCCCAGCCCGGTTTCACTGATTAGTTTATTTATTCGTATTTGCATGCGGATTAGTAAGGGTTTTCATATGGGAGAGGGAAAGGAGATCATTCAACTCTCTGCGAACGATCCGACTTGTCCGTTTCATATTCGATCTCTATCGCTCGGAGGATTTTCTCCGTAATCATAGACGGAGGTAGCCTCCGGCAAGCATAGTCACGTCGGTGGCAAGGCTTGTTGCCGAAGACGGAGCAAGGACTACAATCTAAATCCAAGGTTATGGCATCCGACATCGATTGTCCGTATCCCAGGAAACCCATGTATGGGTGTGTGGCACACCATATCGAGAGGACTCTACAGCCGACCAATGAGGCAAAATGCATATTGGCACTATCCATCGATACCATGCAGCTAAGCGTCTGCATCAAAGCGATTTCATCCGGCAAGCTGAGCTTACCAGCCACCGAGTAGGTACAAGGATATTTCGTCGCCCAAGTGTCTAAGATCTCTGCCTCTTGTCCTCTCCCTCCGAAAAGGCACACCTGTATATCCCCTCCACGACTAAGCTCTGCCACAACCTCCTCCATACATTCTATCGGATAGGTTTTGCTTTTGTGTGCAGCAAAGGGTGCAATGCCCACTCTCCGACAAGCATCCGGAAGGGAAATCCCAGCCAAAGATCGCTTCTCAGCCTCCCTGATGGCCACTTCGGGCAAGCAAATCGTGGGGGAAACGGGTTGTAAAGAAAAATCGAAACGCAAGCCGGCAGCACGAAACACGGCTGCATATCGTTCGATCATAGAGCCGATAGGTTTCTTCCGCTTCAGAGGGGGAATGGTGGCCAGCATCGTCCGTTTTTTCCTCGGCTTGTGCAGATGCACAGAACGCACGCCCCGCAATCTTAGGTAGTAGCGAAGCACCCGTGATCGGAGGACATCGTGTAGATCGATCATGCGATCAAAAGACTCGTCCGCCAAACGAGAGGCAAAACTTAGAAGCCCCATCAGCCCTTTCTCATCATGTCTGATATCAATAGCCATCGCCTCCACGTTGGGAGGAGCTTCGAGCAGCAGAGACGTCAACACCGGCATTGTAAGCAAGGTGAAGCGGTGCTCGGGATTGGCACGAGCCACCGCATAGAGTACGGGTAGCGTCATGGCTACATCTCCGAATGCCGAAAGTCTGATGACCAGATAGCGCATAGAGAGCAGGGCGACAGAGATTAGGCTTTCGCTTTGTCCAAAAGTACCGGATTTAAGTTCGGGTCGTTGTACATTTTCATCTGTTTATAGACCTTCATGTACTTACGCCCGGCCACAATATCGTCCAGCAGTCGGTCTATTGCTTCGGAGAGATCGAGATCTTGCTCCATCAAGACGGCCAACTTCTTCTTGCAACTACTGCGAGTTTCTTCACTCGTGTCAGTACGCTTGGTAGCCAAGCCCATATTGTAAATTTTGAGCTTGAGGATGGAAAGCCGGTCAATAGCCCACGCAGGGCTCTCCGTATTGATTGTTGCATCGGCCTGAGGGCAGACGTCTCTGTACTTGGTGAGAAAGTACGAATCAATTAGCTCAACTAGATCGGTGCGATCCTGATTACTTTTGTCTATGCGACGCTTGATAAGCAAAGCTTCGGAGGCATCAATATCCGGATCCCGGATGAGATCTTCCAAATGCCACTGAATGTTGTCGATCATATTTTTGCGATAGAGGTCATGCTCTATCGTATGCTCCGGATACGGATTAGGGTAGAGGGCGTCCACATCGTTCTTTTCCTCGTAAGCCGCGATGGCCTCAGCAAAAACGCGTGCAGCCAACTGACTGAATTTCTCCATAGATCTATGCGCGAATTAAATATTATCCCCAAAGGTAATGATTCGCAGGGATACACTGCGCCAAAAAGCTCTGCGGACGATGACAAACACACCCTATCTTAGCCTCCTGAGGCAAAAAGCCTCGCCTCTCTTCCCAAGGGGATTTTCCCTGTTGCATCACATCCGAAACTACAAGGCGTGAAAGAAAAGATTTCCACGCGTGAGAGGAAACGCCGCGACGCGTCAGAGTTTCAGCCAGAACGGGAAAGAATAACGGACCACTGCCGAGGCCACGTCCGCCTTCATCTCTTTGGTTGAACATCCAAGCCCTTTTGCTACCTTTGTTCCAGTACAATCTCAATAATCAGCAATCATGGCAAATAAACGCAGACTAAAGAAACACATCACAGAGGCAGCCCAAGATCTTTTCTCGGAAATCCTCTTTGTGCAAATGATCCTCCCTGTAGAGCGCGAAGCAGAAGCCGAGAAGTTGCTGGCACGCGTGGCGACGTGGAACGAAATCTATCTCGGGCGCGTAAGTCATCCCGACAGCAAGACTGATGGGAAAATTGTGCGTCAGTACTTCAAGAATCTGATCGACACAGCCGATAAGGAGTTGGAAGAAATACAACGCGAGTTGGGAGAGCTGTACAAGAGCCTTGAGTCCTGATCCTCTCCACCTGCTTCACAAGAAGTTCCAGACCTGCATTCTTCAGGTTTCTTACGGTCTTTCATTTCAGTTCAGTCCGTTCCCTCCCCAATCAAGGGGCACGTTTGTCGTGGAGATACACACAGCAGAAAGGTCGTAGTCTCCTACTAACTCATCCCCTCACACCTATGACAAAGAGGCAAATATTCGCACGGAGGGTTCTCCGTTGGTTTGGTTGGCAAATCATCACACCACCGGAAGAACCGATGAAAAGCGTGATATGCGTAGCTCCACACACAAGTAACTATGACTTTTTCATCGGAAAGCTGTACTATTGGGCAGTAGGTAGGCGGGCCGGATTTCTGATGAAAAAAGAATGGTTTGTCTTTCCTTTCGGATTTATCCTGCGCTCGATGGGCGGAGTGCCCATCAACCGTACTCGGAGCAACTCTACCGTAGCACAACTGCAATCCTTTTTCGCTCAAGACGGGCAACGACATATTGCCATCACCCCTGAGGGAACGCGTAAGGCTAATAGCAAATGGAAAACGGGCTTTCTACGCATCGCCATTGGAGCCCAAGTCCCCGTACAAATCGGAATGATCGACTACCAAAAGAAGGAGGTGGGTGTAGTAGAGATCTACCATCCTACAGGAGATCTAAGTCGGGATATGCAACACATCTCATCGCATTACTCAGCAGAGCAAGCACGCATCCCCGAGAATTTCCTACCCAATGAGCCACGTGAGTACTGATACGGACAAAGATCTTTTGCGCTTGGCCATCGCTCAATGCTCCATCGAATGGGAAAACCCTCGGGCAAATATCGAGCAGGTAGAATCGCTTCTGGCTGAAACGGATGCCGACGTCCTGATCTTACCAGAATGCGTGCTTTCCGGCTTTACGATGAACCGAGAAGCGGTGGTGCGCGCCTCCGCCTATCCGGCCGTAGGGGAACTCCGAGAGCTGGCGATCAAATACCGAATAGCTCTCATGGGGTCGGCTTTTGTCTACGAAGCTGACCATTTCTACAATCGGGGGTTTCTCATTACCCACGAAGGCAAGACATCCTTTCAAGACAAGCGGCATCTCTTCCGCATGGCAGGAGAAGCAAAACTGTTTACCTCCACGTCTCATCGGCAAATCTTTTCGCTCTACGGGTGGCGTATCCTCCTATCCATCTGTTATGACATCCGATTCCCCGTATGGTGCCGCAATGTGCACAACGAATACGACCTACTGGTAAATGTAGCTAACTGGCCGG
The DNA here is from genome assembly GCA_034181285.1 of Porphyromonas sp. Classification (GTDB taxonomy): domain Bacteria; phylum Bacteroidota; class Bacteroidia; order Bacteroidales; family Porphyromonadaceae; genus Porphyromonas. The sequence goes on from JAXFND010000016.1 coordinate 111,683, forward strand.
AGCCTCGCATACACGCATACAAGGCTCTGCTTGAAGCTCGTGCCATAGAAAATTTGACTTATGTCGCGGGTGTCAATCGCATAGGGCATGACTATAGTGGTATGAACTACACCGGAGAATCCCTCGTAATTGACTACAAAGGGAAAAAACTGGTCGAAGCCCAAGCCAATACCCCGACCCTGACCGTAACCTCTCTGAGCAAGGCAGAGCTGCACCGCTTTAGACAAAAATTTCCGGCTTGGAAAGATCAGGACCTTTTCTCCATCACATACTGAATACAAATATTCAACAGACCAATTCAATAGAAGACTACATCATGGATCAGACAGCACAAAAGATCGCAGCCATGCTCCTCCAAGTGGAGGCAGTGCGGCTTCAACCGGACAAACCTTTCCTATGGGCTTCGGGCTGGCATTCGCCCATCTATTGCGATAACCGCAAAACCCTCTCCTATCCGGAAGTGCGCGCTGCCATCAAAACAGAGCTGGCCTCTCTCGTTTCCAGACTATACCCACAAGCCGAATACATAGCGGGAGTCGCTACCGGTGCTATCGCACAGGGAGTGCTGGTAGCAGAGCTATTGGGTTTGCCTTTTGTCTACGTACGATCCAAAGCTAAAGACCACGGCATGGAAAACCTCATCGAAGGTGACCTCAAACCACACAGCAAAGTGGTAGTTGTCGAGGATCTCATCTCCACCGGTGGTAGCAGCCTGAAAGCCGTAGAGGCCTTGCGCGCTGCACAAAGCGATGTATTGGGCATGGTCGCTATCTACACGCACGGCTTCAAAGAACCCATAGCACGCTTTGCTGAGGCTCAGGTACAGCTCGCGACCCTTACCAATTACGACACTGTAATAGCCCAGGCCTTGGCCTCGAATTACATCAGTCAGTCCGATGTCGAGATGCTCAGTCGTTGGCGAAAAGATCCGGCCAGCTGGAATCCTACCAGATGAATCTTACCTCTACCTCAACTACAATGACAGAATACACGAGCCAAATCAAACGCATCGACAAACCAGCCGAGCTGGTCTTTAGTCGTTTGTCCGACTTATCTAATCTCAATGCGTACAAAGACAAAATCCCCAACCAAATGGTGAGTCTTGAAGAAGCAGATACAGATAGCTGCACACTCAAACTCAACCCAATGGGACAACTGGAACTGCGTATTGTAGAACGAGATCCATACAAGACTATTAAGATCCAAACGGATCGCTCGCCAGTGCCTTTCACGTTTTGGATCCAACTGGTAGAGAAAGAGCCCGGAAGTTGCTATTTGCGCCTGACGATACACGCTGAGCTCAACATGTTTATCAAAAAGATGATTGGAAAGAAATTGGAAGACGGCATTGAAAAACTTGCCGAACTGCTCGCAGTAATACCCTACGAATAGGCTTTTATATGCACATTCAAGGCCTATTAACTTTTCTGCTCTCCTCGTGTCTATTTTTACTCGGGGGCTTGTTGTCTTGCTCTCCACGACAGGAAAGTTCTATCCCATCCGTACCCGTCTATTATGAATTGCATTTTGGATCGGCAGTGGGAAGTAAACTATTCTCACCCGGATCGGCGGTAGAAATTCGTCGCCCCGAAACTGCTGTGCAAAATATTGGTGTCTCGGGCCTATTGCTTGTGCACTCCATCATCGAAGCTGACGTCTTCTACGCTTTTGACCTTTGCTGTCCACACGAAGCCCAACCAGCCATCAGCGTACAGCTAAACGAGGCGTTGGAGGCTGTCTGTCCCACCTGCCACTCGGTTTATTCCATCATCTACGGTAGTGGGGCCCCACAGAAAGGCCCATCCAGAGAAGCTCTAAGGCGTTACCATGTGCGTAACATGGGAGACCGTTTGGTCGTGGCAAATTAGAAGAATCGGCCGAGATAAGAGAGGAGATCCTCCGATACACGGAAAACCCTTGAGCAGTAAATTGAAAGTTGTTGCTCAAGGGCTTTTCCTTATGTGAGGTCATTATCATTCTCTTAGCCAAAAGCTCGACAAACAGCATCAGAGCGAAACAATCGGGAGCCCTGCCCAACAATATCCTCTCCCTCGACGACACAAGCCAGGCATGAGAAGCAAAATTCTCCCACAAATACCATTATCTCCTCCACTGTTATCATCGCTATCACTAGCATGAGAAGCAAAATTCTCCCACAAATACTCATCCATCTCTTTTCTCAAGGCCTTAATACCCCATTTTAGGGGATGGACAGTCAGGTGCAAAAGCTTACCTTTGCGCCAATTTGTACGGATATATAAAAAGTCTACACGATGAACACACCTTACGAAGTAATCGAACACACAGTCGGGATGAGTATAAAAAAATTCAAAACCCCGTGGTTGAAGCTTTTTATACTCGGAATACTTGCAGGTATCTACATTGCGATGGGAGGACTTCTATCCTCCCTGTCAGCAGCCGGACTGGGAGGCATTGGTGCGGATAATCCCTTCATCCCCAAATTATTAGCTGGAGCAACTTTCCCCTTTGGCCTCATGCTAGTACTTCTCGTTGGGGCAGAACTTTTCACTGGGAACACAGCCTACCTCATGCCTGCCACCGTCCGAGGAGACATCCCTCGCACCTACTTTCTAAAGAACTGGGCAACAGTTTTCATAGCCAACTTCATCGGAGCATTGCTATTCGACTATTTCCTTGTTTACCAGACCCAAGTGATGGCATACCCCGCCTACACAGAGTACATCACGCATGCAGCGGAATACAAAACCTCACTCGCGTGGCACGAAGTCTTCCTCAGGGGAATCGGAGCCAACTGGATGGTATGTCTCGCTGTTTGGCTGGGGTTCTCGTCTCGCTCTATGCTCGGACGAATCGTTGGTATCTGGTGGCCAGTGATGGCCTTTGTGGCAATTGGCTTTGAACACTCCGTGGCCAACATGTTCTACATCCCTACAGGAATTTTCTACGGAGCGAATGTCTCATGGAGCGAATTCCTGCTGAACAATCTTATCCCATCCACTCTGGGCAACATGATTGGCGGAGCCCTCCTTGTAGGATGCCTGTATGCTTACCTATACAGTACGGTAGCTCAGCCCAAAACGGAGTAGCCGTAGCCTCTCCATGAACAGCAAACGAGGAGCAATCGGGTTTGAACCCGATTGCTCCTCGTTTGCTTCTGTCTGTCTCCATGCCCTACTGCATCCACACATGGGCGAAGTACCTTTCCAATATGGTTCTTGCCCTCTGTGCTTCCTCAAAGGAAGGCTCAGTCACATGCTTCAGACGATAAGGGGTACCGAGCTGCTCGTATTTGTGTACACCATAGGTGTGATAGGGCAATAGCTCCACCCGATCTATGTTTCCATACCTGGAGAAATCTCGCCCGAACTGCTCAAGATCCTCCTCGAAATCTGTATAACCCGGAACTAAGACGTAACGCACTCGTACTGGCTTACCGATAGAAGCAAGGTATTCGGCCGTCCGAAGGGTGTGGCTGTTGTCATGCCCCGTGACCTGTCTATGCCGTTGAGGATTGATCTGCTTGCAGTCCAAAAGAACCATATCGACCAAGCCGAAAAGCTCCTTGGTGTCCTCATTCATAATACTCCCATTGGAGTCGATACAGATATGTATCCCCTCCTCTTTCAGTTTACGACACAGAGGAACGAGAGCCTTTGCCTGAACCGTTGGTTCTCCCCCACTGAAAGTAATTCCTCCTCGACGACCAAAGAATGGCTTCTCACTTACAGCCCTCCGAAGGATTTCTTCAGGAGTAATGAGCTTGCCTCCACGACCAATCGGGATTGTATCCGGATTGGCGCAGTAGAGGCAAGAGAAGTTACACCCCTGCAAGAAGACGACGAGCCGAATACCCGGCCCGTCGAAAGTTCCCAAGGATTCAAATGAATGAACCCTTAAAGGGGGAAAGGAATCCATCATCCCCTATTACCGCATACGTTTGTGGAACGAGCGAGAGATAACCTCTAACTGATGTTCGCGACTCAGCTTGGTGAAGTTCACAGCATAGCCAGACACACGAATTGTCAGCTGCGGGTATTCCTCTGGATGCTCCATTGCGTCCTCAAGCATTTCTCTGTTTAGCACATTCACGTTGAGGTGGTGAGCCCCCTTGCTGAAATAGCCGTCCATCATGCTCGTAAGATTCTCTACCTGCTCTTCCTTGTTGGACCCCAAAGAATGAGGTATGATAGAGAATGTGTTGCTAATACCGTCTTCGGCATCGGTGTAGTCAAGTTTGGCCACAGAGGTGAGTGAGGCAATCGCACCATGATTATCGCGTCCGTGCATTGGATTAGCCCCCGGAGCAAAAGCAACGCCTTTCTCTCTACCATCAGGTGTTGCACCGGTCTTCTTGCCGTACATCACGTTACTTGTAATAGTCAAGACAGACAGAGTGGGCTGAGCATTCTTGTAGATCGGCAACTCTTTGAGCATCTGGCTGAAAACGTGTGTAACCTCCTTAGCAATCATGTCCACACGGTCGTCATCATTACCATAGCAGGGGAACTCTCCTACCGTATCGAAGCCTACCGTCAAGCCCTGTTCGTTTCGTCGAGCAGTCACCTTGGCGTGCTTGATCGCAGAGAGCGAGTCAGCCACGATAGAAAGGCCGGCTACCCCATAGGCCAAGTTGATCTTTGGGTTGGTGTCGATCAGAGCCATCTGAGCACGCTCGTAGTAATACTTGTCGTGCATGTAGTGAATGATGTTCATAGACTCGTTATAGACGCGAGCCACCTGCTTGAGCACCAAAAGGTAGTTGGCCCAAATTTCATCAAAATCAAGCTCGTCACTCTTCAGAGCCGGGATCCCCTCTACAATCTGTGTCCCTGTCATCTCACAGCGACCGGCATTCATGGCAAGAAGCAAGGCCTTGGCCAAGTTCGTGCGAGCACCGAAGAATTGTATCTGCTTACCGATCTCCTGGAAAGATACACAGCACGCAATACCGTAGTCATCGCTACATCTGGTATCTCGCATCAAGTCATCATTTTCGTACTGAATGGACGAAGTGTCAATTGAAACTTGAGCACAGAAATCCTTGAATCCCTGAGGTATATCTTGACTCCAAAGCACCGTGAGATTGGGCTCGGGGCTTGGCCCAAGGTTGTAAAGTGTTTGCAAGAAACGGAACGAGGTTTTGGTCACCTTGTGACGCCCATCTGCCAAACGACCACCAATAGACTCCGTTACCCATGTGGGGTCTCCGGCAAAGATCTCATTATAAGAGTTCATTCTCAGGTGACGCACCATACGGAGCTTTATCACGAACTGGTCGATCAACTCCTGAGCGAGCTCTTCGGTAAGCCCGTTGTGATCCATATCATATTGGATATAGATGTCGAGGAACGAAGACACATTACCCATCGACATCGCTGCCCCATCTTGGTCTTTGATCGCAGCCAAATAAGCGAAGTAAACCCACTGCACAGCCTCTCTGGCATTCGTGGCAGGAGCACTGACATCATACCCGTAGGCTTTGGCCATCTGTGCTATTTCCTTGAGAGCCTTGATCTGCTCGCTTACTTCCTCACGCAGACGAATACGCTCCTCTGTCATCGGACCGAGCAATGTACTCAGGTCTTTTTTCTTGGCCTCGATCAAGCGATCAACACCATAGAGAGCCAACCGGCGATAGTCCCCAATCACACGGCCTCGAGCATAATTGTCGGGCAAGCCCGTCAAGAAGCCCTCGGAGCGGAATCGACGAATCTCGTCCGTATAAGCATCGAAAACACCGTCGTTATGCGTCTTACGGTAATGGGTAAAGATATCCTTGACATGAGGATCCACCTCAAGGCCATTTTCAGAGACAGCTTTCTCCACAACCTTGTAACCACCGAAAGGTTTCATGGCACGACGGAGCACCTCATCGGTCTGAAGGCCGACGATTACCTCATTGTCTTTGTCGATGTATCCGGGAGCGAAAGATGTGATGGTAGAAACCGTCTTGGTATCGATTGAGCGCACACCATTGTTGTCTCTTTCTTCTTTCAACGCCTGCACACACTTGGCCCAGACTGCTTTTGTCTTTTCTGTCGCAGGTTTCAAGAAAGACGCATCTCCATCGTAAGGAGTAACGTTAGTACGCACAAAATCGCGCACATTGATCTCCTGTTCCCAAAGGCCACCGTTAAATTGTGACATTTTCATATGTTTAGATTACAGTTTGTATATGATAAAACTCCTGTTTGCTATCTGCAATTGCCAATTGTGCTGCAAAGAAAGGAATTTCCCGGGGAATACAAACCATCTTACTGCACTCCTGAGAGCAAAATGTGCAGAAAAGCTCGCAAGAGAAAGTGCATCTCTACCCATTCGTGGGGAGAATGCTCAGATGGTACTTCTGCTTGGCGTGACATTTTTCCCTCCGACGTGTCGGAGCAATTCGTCCGACGCGTCAGAATTTCTGTTCTTTCCCGTGAGAATTTTCAGCCTGCTTAGCAGCTAAAACAGCTGGTTATGTAGGGAAGTGCAGTCACTGGCTCAGAGGCGCTATTCTCCCGAGAGGAAGAGAAAAGAGGATAACAATAAAAACCTTAGACAAATCGAGAATATCGCCCACACGGCTCCCCGGCAATCATTCTATCACGATCACCAACGTCTTCTCTGTAGGAGCCCAGTTGTAGACAAACTCGGCATGGGAAGAGGCATTTCGCACACACATGTGCGAACGAGGAGTGGTACCAAGTGAAGGACTGTACTCAATGATAGCCCCCTTGGGATCAGGCACCGGCACACCATGAATGTAGGCCCCACTGGTGAAGCGAGAGGCAAAAGGTGCGTATCCGGCAACCTCGCTGCCGCCATCGTGCAAGTAATACATCCGTTTTTTCTTTTGCTGAATAAGAAAAACGCCGAGAGGAGTCTTCTGTGCATAAGGAGGCTTAGCCTGCCCTGTCGTGGCTGGATTAGCACTGCGAATAAGCCAAGAGCCTCTCCTCTCTCGCTCCAGAGTAACGATATTTTGGTAATTGCGATCGACTACGACTACATGACCGAAAAAAGTTGTGTCCGGCAATTCTTTGACATATCGCCGGGGGACGAGCCATTGTCCCTCAACCATAAGTGGATCCACAAGATAATATCCCCCATTCGTCTCAACATATTTGGCTATCGAACCGTCTCGACCGTAAAGGGTGGGCTGCACGCTGTCTTGTGGCAAGTAGAGAGGAACAGACTGGAATCGTTCCACACCCAATGTGTCGGCCACACGCCCGTATTCGTTACGCCGATAGTTGGGTACGGTGGGTGCCTCACGATTCATGTTTTTATAGTTCTGCATCACAACCCATTTGGGGTGAGAAAGCTGCATATTCTCGATGCGAGCCAAATGTTCCTTGATAGTCTCCCATTGCAAGGTACGCGTACTATCTCCATACGCATAAGTATCCTGCAATGTATAGTGGTCATACAACAATTTCCTCTGCAACCGAATGTCCTGTGCACAGAGCTGCATCTGCGTTTCCCCCTGTGGCCTTTCGTCGGAAGCAACTTCGCCTGGCAACGAGATCTCACTGCTATCAATCTCTACCCGAGGAGGGAGATCGGCTTGTACTGTTTGCCGAAGAGATGCCTGCCCTGTATCCGAACTTTGCTTTCTCTGACAGGATACAAGAAGAGAAGTCACAAGGGCAAAAGAAAACAGGAAAGGGATTGAGGATTTGATTTTTTTCTTCATAATTCTCAAACGGTAGCGGGCATATCTGCTACGCTTCTTGTCTCATTTATTCGGGACTGGGAAGTAAAACTCAAACTTTTCCGGTAAAGATAAAAAAAGTGTTGTTTCACATGATCCACTCCCTTTAGCTCTATAAAAAAATGTAGGGAATACCCCAAGAATGCTCCGATAATCGACATTTCAGGGAACGGTAGATAGAAAATAAAGAGACTCCACTCCTCATCGGAGCAGAGCCTCTTTGCTTGTCTATTGGATTTGATCCGAGCTTACTTATTACGCTCGTGACGAGCCAAATCTTTAGGTTCGATGGCAAGTTTTTGCCCGGCGAGTAAGGCCGCGACACCTTCCTTACGCTTCTTTTGACAGTCAGGGCAGTAGCACTCTTCCTTGTAATCCTCCGGCTCGGTATAGGTCGTGATCACACCTTCGTAGTTGCGCAACACGACGCGGTGAGGGCTCTGAGATACTACATAGTTGGGCATCACAGGGATCTTACCCCCTCCACCCGGGGCATCCACCACAAAAGTCGGCACGGCATATCCCGAAGTATGCCCGCGCAGGTTCTCAATAATTTCGATACCCTTGGACACTGGAGTACGGAAGTGACCAATACCAAGCGAAAGATCGCACACGTAGATGTAATACGGACGCACGCGCATCTTCACCAACTCGTGTACTAAGTTTTTCATCACCGTGGTACAATCGTTGATTCCCCGAAGCAATACAGATTGATTACCCAATGGAATACCGGCATTCGCCATACGCTCGCAAGCAGCCTTGCTTTCGGGTGTAACCTCATTCGGATGATTGAAATGCGTATTGAGCCAGATAGGATGATACTTAGCCAACATCTGTACCAACTCGGGCGTGATGCGCTGTGGCAAAACAACGGGCGTGCGCGAGCCGATACGGATGATCTCCACGTGGGGTATCTCTCTCAGGCGACTGATGATGTACTCCAGTCGCTTGTCGCTTACCAGCAGGGCATCCCCTCCCGAAAGCAACACATCCCTTACTTGAGGGGTGCGTGCAATATATTCGATACACTTATCAATGCGCTCCGTGGGCGAGGCCTCGTCTTTCTGACCGGCAAAGCGTCTACGCGTGCAATGACGGCAATACATCGAGCACATATCGGTGATAAGGAATAAGACACGATCTGGATATCTGTGTGTCAGCCCCGGAGCCGGGGAGTCTTCATCCTCGTGCAAAGGATCCAAGAGATCGGCATCGGAGCGGATCAACTCTTGTGCCGTAGGAATAGCTTGCTTGCGAACCGGATCGTGCGGATCATCCGGATCAATAAGACTGAGGTAATACGGAGTAATCGACATGCGGAGCGTCTTGAGCGACTCACGCACTCCATCTTCCTCTTCGGGCGTTAGACGAACATATTTCTTCAGTTCCTCTAAGGTCTCTATGCGGTTGCGTACTTGCCAATGCCAGTCGTTCCAATCTTCGTCCGACACGTTGGGGAAATAGTACTGCTTTCTACTTTCTGTCATGAGTTCATCATTTATTCTGTGATAAATCGGTAGGGGATTTATCCCGGGGGCAACGTCAGAGAGAGACCGGCCGAGACATTCCGCCTTTGCTCGTCTCTTCTCTTCATAACGGCACCATGCGTCCGACACACGGCCGGACGCATAGCTATACTACGACAAGGTGAGCTGAGCATGATCTATTCAGACAATCGATTTGACTTGCTGTAAACCGAAGTTCAGACGGTTAGGCATAGAGCTCCGTAAAGATCTTGCGAAGTTTTTCGCTCTCACGCAACTCCTGAAGAGTGATCTCGGCATGTCCCTTTGTGTAACCATTGCCGATAAGCATCTTCACATCGCTACCCACACCCTCTGCGCCCAAGGCAGCCTTGGTAAAGCTGGTGGCCATAGAGAAGAAGTAGACCAGACCCGTATCTTTGGTGCACAGGATGCTTGTCATTTCGGTATCAGGAATGTTCACATTGTTGATGCAGATATCGCACATTTCCCCATTGGTGATCTCGGCAATTCGTTCCATCACGGGTACCGGTTGGGTAGCATCAGCTGAGAAAACAACATCGGCAAAGCCAAGATCTTGCAAACGTTTGGTGCTGCGCTCACTGTGGCAAAGGCCAATCACCTTACCAGTGACACCGGCACGTTTCTGTGCTTCATAACAGCAGAGCATACCGCTCTTACCACCAGCTCCAATCACGAGTACCGTATCACCAGGCTTAACTAACTTGGCTGTCTGAGCGGGAGCACCAGCCACGTCGAGGGCCGAGAGAGCCAAGTTTTCAGGCAAGTCTTCGGGAATTTTGGCGTAGATCCCACTTTCAAAGAGAATGGCCTTACCATCAATGTCGACCTGGTCGATATCAGGACGAATATCCTTAATCTTGTCAATGCGCAGGGGAGTAAGGGAGAGAGAGACCAATGTAGCGATCTTGTCGCCTACCTTGAGATCCGTCTTGCCGACGAGAGCGTCACCGATCTTCTCTACCACACCGAGGAGCATACCACCTGAGCCTGTTACAGGATTGCGGTGCTTTCCTTGCTTGGCTACAATGTCGAGCATGATTTCGGCGATCTTAGCTTTGTCTCCACCGGCTTGCTCCTCGATTTGCGTGAAGCTGGCTGAATCTATATTGAGGGTCTTAACATCGATAAGGATCTCATTGTCGTAGATCTCATCCATGTTGTTGTCGATTTTGTTGGCCGGCTGGGGCAATACACCTTTGGGTTCGATGACACGGTGCGTACCGTATTTGTTACCTTTCTTCATGTGAGTAAGAATTTATTTGAATTAGTGGTTTTTATTGAGTTGTGGGTTCATTTACCCAGAGGTTTGAGGCCGAGGATTTGCCTTGCTTCGGCTGGAGTGGCTATTTCGCGCCCCAACTCTTTGGCCAGACGCACGACTTTCTCTACCAGCTCACCGTTGGACTTGGCAAGGACGCCCTTAGAGATATAAAGGTTGTCCTCGAAACCGACACGCACATGTCCGCCCATCACGATCGTAGGAGCAGCCAAGGTGAAGGCATTGCGACCGATACCGGTAGCCGTCCAAGTCGATCCTGCCGGAATTTTGTTTACGAGCCAAACAAGATTCTCCACAGTCGCCGGTGTACAGCCGGGGACACCCAAAACAAAGTTGAACTGCATGGGAGCTCCGGGCACTTCGCCCTTAGCAGCCATCCGCACAACAGTATCGAGGTGCCCCATCTCAAAGCACTCATACTCGGGCTTGATGTTGTTCTCTATCATACGCTTGCCGAAGGCCCGCATCATCGGCATCGTGTTTTCAAACACTTCGTCGCCGAAGTTGCACGTACCACAATCGAGTGTAGCCATTTCGGGAAACAGTTCAGTCGGCTGCAAACGCTCCTCGGCAGTCATTCCCACAGCGCCACCGGTAGAGGGGATAAGAATAACATCCGGACACTCTTTGCGAATCGCCTCCAGACACACGCGAAAACGCTCACGACTCTGCGTGGGGGTACCATCATCCTCCCGCACATGCACATGCACTACAGCAGCACCGGCATCATAAGCCGACTTAGCCTCGCGTACGATCTCCTCCACGGTGTAGGGTACGGCAGGGTTCTGCTCCTTCATAACTTCTGCTCCACAGATAGCAGCAGTGATAATTAGCTTTTCCATGTTGTATTAAGTGAATGATTTGCTCAATGCTCAATGCGCTGGCACTTCTTCGGCACAACACAAGTACCGGAAGCACGACACACTACGATCGGATCGGCCAACACATCTGCGGCAGAATCCGAAATATCGGGTCGAGGCTTAATGACTTTGCGAGCTTCAAACTCCATCTTACGAGAAGTGTTCCCTACGGAAGTGATACGCCCAACGGCTTCGATGTAGTCGCCGGCAAAAACGGGAGCCAGAAACTCCACATTGTCATACGCGCAGAAGAGACCTTCGTCTCCATCGTGCATGATAAGCAATTCGGTCGCTACATCCCCAAAGAGAGCGAGCATGTGAGCACCGTCTACCAAATTACCGCCATAGTGAGCATCCTGCGAAGACATCCGCAGTCTGATCATCGATTCTTTGTTCATAATTCGATTTATAATTATTGACTTAACAAACAGTCTACACCCACACCACAAATGACCTACTGAAAGGAGACGTGATTACATCCACAAAGGTAACACGAATATATGAGACAATTAAGCCTTCCGAGATAGGCGAAAAGTCCTGCCGGACACGTCTCATTCACCCAGCTCAGACGGGCCAAATCTCATCATTCGAAAGCCGAGAAAAGAACGACGGATAAATCCGACGGAAGGAAAGATAAATCTTGACGCGTCGGAGCAGAATCTCCGACACGTGGGAGCAAATCTTCCGACGGGAAAGAATTCTCACTCCTTGGGCAAGTACCCAAAACCACAAGACAAGCCGAAAAAAGCTTAACCCTCTCTCATCCGCAGGGTATCAGGCAGGCCTTGCAAGTAGAGAGAGGGAATAGGCTCAAAAGCCCTTGGATAAAGGCCTGCAAGAGGCAATATAGACAAAGCCTATGATCACATACAAAATATCTGTTGTTAGAGGTTGGGGGAGGCCATAGCTTTGCACAAGAAAGTTCCGGAAAGGACAAGCAACAAGGAAACAAAGACAACTGAAAACAATAAAACAACTATGACACCTATTTTAAACACCACATTCCCCGAGTTTAAACTCAATGCCTACCAAAACGGTGAGTTCAAAATGATCACAAACGAAGACCTAAAAGGGAAATGGTCGCTGATCGTATTCTATCCCGGCGACTTCACGTTTGTTTGTCCAACCGAGCTTGAGGATCTCGCGGAGAAATATGATGAATTTAAGAAGATAGGCGTGGAAGTTTACTCATGCAGCTGTGACACACATTTTGTACACAAGGCATGGGCGGATGCTTCCGATGCTATCAAGAAAGTACAATACCCAATGCTCGCAGACCCCACTGGCGGATTGACTCGCGCTCTGGGCATCTTGATCGAAGAAGACCAAATGGCCTACCGTGGTTCCTTTGTGGTGAACCCCGAAGGCGTGATCAAAATTGTTGAACTCAATGACAATAGCGTAGGGCGCGACGCTGAGGAAATATTGCGCAAGATCAAGGCTGCCCAATATGTAGCCTCTCACGATGGTCAGGTATGTCCGGCCAAATGGCGCGAAGGTCAGAAGACCCTCAAACCCAGCATCGACCTCGTGGGAAAGATCTAAATCGCCCCACCGAAGCTGATCTATGCAAGCAAGGACAAAACGCAAGCTATCAGCTCCAATCAATTAGATACCTGAAAACACGTGGCACAGGGAGTACTAAACTAATACCTATGTTACGAATTCGATAACCGATCTCTGATGCCACAACTACGAACCCCCGACCTTTTTATTCCTTACGAGTCGGGGGTTCTTTGTTACTCGCTCCACAAACAATCAACCACCTCTAACCAACAAAAGTATGTTTGATAAGGATACACTAAACCAGTTGAGCTCTTACTTCGCCCCTCTCAAGCAGACATATAGCCTGCTACTCAGGGCTCAGTCTTCACATCCCTCGCTTCCTGAAGCGAAGGAACTGCTTGAGGAACTAGCTTCAACATCAAATAAAATCTCCGTAGCCTATGCAGAGGACGATGGATTTTGTATTGATCTGCTAATTGATGGCAAACCGAGTGGAGTGAGCTTTCGAGGCGTACCAGGTGGTCATGAGTTCACATCTCTACTGCTGGCGATCCTCAATGGTGATGGCATCGGTAAGAATATTCCCGATGAGGGAGTACGGGAGCGCATCCGTAGACTCAACGGACCGATAGAACTTCGCACCTACATCTCTCTCAGCTGCACCAACTGCCCAGATGTCGTGCAAACACTCAACTTAATAGCTCTCCTCCACCCGGAGATCAAACATACAATGATAGACGGAGCTATTTTCCCCGATGAAGTAGAGGCTTTGGGTATTGCATCCGTCCCCACAGTCATGACGGCAAATGAAGTCCTCCATGTAGGGCGAGGCGATATGGCTTCACTCTTAGATAAAATCGAGGCTCTCTACGGATCAAGCCCTTCGGAAGGAGGACATAACACTCCAAAAGCCTTTGACACGATCGTTGTGGGCGGAGGGCCAGCTGGATCCGCAGCTGCCATATACTCAGCGCGCAAGGGACTCAAAGTCGCTATAATAGCAGAGCGAGTAGGAGGTCAAGTAAATGAAACGGTGGGGATCGAAAACCTAATTTCAATGCCCTATACCACCGGCAGCAAACTGGCTTCCGACTTACGCTCTCACATTGATGCAAATACGATCTCTCTATTCGAATCACGCTCGGTCTGCTCGATCACACAGACAAATGGCATCTCTCGTATCGAAACAACATCGGGTGAAGTCTTTACTACTCCTGCCCTGATCGTGGCGACCGGGGCTTCTTGGCGAAAGCTCGGAGTGCCTGGAGAAAAAGAGTACACCGGTAACGGAGTTGCCTACTGTGCCCACTGTGATGGGCCTTTCTTCAAAGGCAAACGTGTAGCTGTTATTGGGGGAGGTAACTCTGGACTGGAAGCAGCCATCGATCTCTCCGGAATTTGCGAGCACGTAACCGTGGTAGAGTTTCTCGATGAACTAAAGGCAGATGAGGTCCTACAAAGAAAAGCGTATGCAACGGACAACATCGATATCATCCTCGGTACGAGTACCAAAGAAATCAGAGGCAATGGACAAAAAGTAGACGGAATAGTTCTATCGGACCGTCAAAGCTCTCAAGAAAGGACATTGGCCCTGGATGGAGTATTCGTACAAATCGGACAGGCTGCCAACACATCATTAGTGAAGGACTTGGTGGAAACCAACCCACGTGGCGAAATTCTCATTGATGCCTCTTGCCGCACCCAGACAAAAGGGATTTATGCCGCAGGCGACTGCACGACAGTCCCGTACAAGCAGATTGTTGTAGCCATGGGCGAGGGAGCCAAGGCAGCCCTCTCGGCTTTTGAAGATCGCATCCGAAGCTAATCTCTCGGCAAAGCAAGCCCTCTTTGGTAGCCCCAAGATAGACAGCAAGTACACAAAACCTTTCCTTGCAAAACAAACCCCTCCCGGAAGTAGAACTCTTCCGGGAGGGGTTTGTCTATCGTCTATATGAACTCGCTATTGCGAGGAAGGATCACTTCATAGAGGGTGATATGGTCAAAGCGAACTCATTAAAGTTCGCGTCATCGTTGAAACGAACAAATACAAGGTATTTGCCGTCATCGTAAGCACGACCCTTCCCCTTGAACACCTTCTCCCACGCAGGTACGTCGATACCATTGGTTTTGAGCCAAGCCAAGAACTCAGGTGCATCGGCTTCCTCGATCTTGTTCAGACAGTTGAGGGTACACATCACAACGCCTCCCGAAGGAGAGGGTTGATACACGACACGACGGATGTTCGTCTTGTCGTACAAACCGTCCTTCGTCCCATAGTCCAATGGATGCAACTCAGAGCGAAGGCCCAACTTATCTTCATACGCTGCAACCTGCTTTTTATCTTCCGGCTTTACAGGACCTTTCTTCACATAGTTGAGGTCAGGAAAGTCCTTAGCTTCTTTCACAATAGGATAGACAGTACCGCTGTGGATCATCAAGATAGACTTAGCTCTGTAATCGGCACCACTCGCCTCGTCTTCAAGAATAGCCGTTATGCGACCTGCCTGCCAAACAAGCGTCTTGCCCACAACTTGAGGTTCGGGGAACATCTCTGTTTTTGCAAACATTGTGCTCAGCAAAGGAGCCCCAGACTCTACCGACTCCGTTGAGTAACAAAGAATAACACTCTGGTCCTTAATACGAATACCATAGCTTGCAGAGGTCAGCGTACTGAGATCCTTATTTACATAACCAGGGTAAGCTCCACCAAAGATGTTCACAGCACCGGTATATGCACGGCCCACAGCAGCTTCGTGAGCCGCAATCTTAGGATCTTTCGGATCTTCAGCAAAGTTAAAGAGAGGCAGTTCCGTATCCTTCGGCTTCGTTACTGTCACTTTTACCAACACGGGATCGGCGTTGTTTGCCGAGATCTCTACTTGGGTTTCTCCTTCACTAATCCCTTTTACTCGACCTTCGGTTACTGTAGCAATCGCCTCATTCAAAGAACGCCAGCGCACAGCTGCCTTGGGTTTTGTTGTTACATCGATTACGTTGTACCCACCCTTGCTCACATAAATGTGAGCCTCAGGATTATTGACCAACTTAATAATTACTTTCTCTTTCTTGCACGAAGGGAAAGCTACGAGAGCAATACATGCGATAGCCGCAAAGGCTACGCGAAACATGGTTTTCATTTGCTATTTTGAAATTGATATTCTGTTACTAAGATTTCTTCCGTCAGAGAAAGGACCGATCAAGGTCTCAAAATCTCCCCGACAACATACTCGCTACTTTTTCTTCTTCTGTCTAAACTCCAGCATGGACTTGCTGTCGTTGGGTCTGTTAAAGAAGGGATATATTTTTGCCTCTACTCCGTCTTTCCTGCTCCAAGTCCGATACTTAAGTGTTTTGTCCGCAGGCTGAACGGGCCCTTCGAATCCTAAATCCTTGAGCATCTGGGCACAACGTTCAGCTTTGTCATACTCTTCCTTCACAAAGCACATGATCGGACTTTCCGGCTTACCGGCGATGCAATAAATGACAGCCGAGATAGTGGAAAGCTCTGTATTGGCGAAACCCGGATACTTGTTGAAAGCGTTGTACTCAAGTTTCTTGTTGTATTTACGTCCCACAGCTTGTTCATGCGATTCAATGAGGTCATCAAAGCCCTTCCGACGATCTTTCAAATCCGTCAGAAAGTGAATGACTGGTAACTCAGTGGCTTTCACGGACACAGAGACAGATACCTCTTTGGCGTGGGGTGCCGTGACACTGATCTTCGTAGCACCACTCTTGACAGCCGTCACCAAGCCATTGGCATCGACCTGAGCAACCGTCGGATCTTCACTCGCCCAACTGAGTTGCGCCTCTGGGCTTACAGAGGCTTGCAGTTGACAGCTCTGCCCCATCACTAGGGAAAGCGCGTTGGGACTCCCGAGGGTAATCACAGCTGATTCTTCCTTCTTCTTGCAAGATGAGCCACCGATTGTCAATCCCAGAGCCAGGAGAACAACTAAAACGGAGATGATATTAGCTTTCATTTCGAACCTATTATTGACAGTTATTCTGCAGACACATCTCCCCTTCCTTTATGACTACAAAGAAGAGGGCATGACCACCTCTTATCGAGCTGTTGAGCCCTCTCCTTTCTTGGTTCAATCAAAGGTGGAGATGAATCAAACAGAGACTTTACTCCTCTACTCTCTCTTTAATCAAGAAGAGAGTACTCTCGCCCTTCAAATCTGACAAGGAAAGATCAAAAAAGTATGCAGTGATTCCATCAAAACGCTTCCAGATAAAAGAAGTTCCGAATGTGGAATGCTCGCCTTCACTTTTGCTGCCGAAACCAAGTTTCCGGAGTTCTCCATCCAATCGATCAACCAGCTTATCTCTCTTGGCAGGGCATGTCACCCAAATGCGAGACTCGGCACCGGCGTTGAACTTCATGTCGTAAATGACGTTGGTCACAAAGTCATCGTTGAGATTTTGGAAACCATTAAACTCACGTCCGATTCCCAAATTGATCAGAGCTGCGGTGCGGCCACAAGCTTTTTCGTGATTAGAGACTTCTTTTATCAACTCATCTGCGCTCGCAAAAAAGAACCTCAACATCGGCAACTTTGATTCTACCGAAGGGATTGTGGGTAAGTCAAGCACTTGCACTTTCACCGAGACAGGATCAGCTTTGTCTGCCTCGATCTTAATCGTAGTTACCCCTTTTGCAACCGGCTTCACCACACCCTTTCCATCAACCGTAGCGACCCCCGGATTTTCGGACGTGAATCTCAGCTGTTTAGATGGCTTGACAGAGGCCTGAATCGTCACAGCTTCGCCCCCAAAAAAGAGGGTAATCTCCTGCTGTGATTTCGGCACTGTGATTTTCACTTGTTCACTCTTACTACTACCGCAGGAAGAGAGAGAGACAAGAATCGCCCCCAAAAGGAGAAGCGTCAAGGAACTAAGATACTTTTTCATTTTTCTTCTGTTGTCTTTTGTTTTATCACTTGTTAGGGTAACATCTGATTAGGAGCATTGATTTGGTCTTGTATACAGAGACTTCGTGTTCTATAAGATTCGCCACAATTTCCCCGATACCGACAGCCGATATCTTCCATTGCAAGGCTTTTGATCCATCCTTAGTTACCACACTTGGCTCTCCAAAGCCCCATTCTAGGAGGTACTTCTTTATTTCAACCGGATTATCAAGAGGCTCTTTGCACAAGGCTACATTCACGAAGCTGTTATCGTTGAAGGGAAGTCCGTACAATGCTGCCATAACGAGCTTGTTGTTGCCACGCTCATTTGCAAAGCCCACACGATTTTTAGGTGGCACGAAACCTAATCCCGCTACTTCCTTCACCAGCTCACGACGGCAAGCTTTCTCATGAGCTACCATCCTCTCCTTCTCTTTTTCGTCCTTCGGTTTAAAGATCAGGCACGGAAGTTCCGACCCTTTCGGTGGATAGATGCTAATTTCCTTGGCTTCCTTAACCACCACAGCAACCGTGGCCTGCGCCTTTCCATCCAGCGACGCAATCGTGATTTTTGTCGATCCTACCTTTACGGCACTCACGAGGCCTTCGGCATCAACAGTCGCAACAGCAGGATCCATAGATGTGAACCCAACTTTAGAACCTGCAGGAGTCACAGAATACTCCAACTGTACTTTCTCACCAACTGTGACTTCCACAACTGCTTTCTTGGGCGTAATCTTCACCTTTTTCGTTTCTCGACATGAGACCAACCCCAGTGCGAAAAGAATAGCCACAAAGAACGGCGTGGCTGACCGTACAAAATTACTTTTCATTTTTTCGTTTATGTAATGTTATTTGAGTTCTGCCTTAGCCTCTGCTACGCACAGTCTGCCGAGCACACCACCATCCCTCACCCGGGAAGGTCGAATCTGGTCTCGGGCACATACTTAGTGTCCGCAAACATAACAAAAATATGAGAAAGCACTACTCAGGTCTGACCTCGCACTTTTCAATACGGAGTGTAATGATGAAAAGCGAACTGCTTTCTACTGTGGAGAGGTACCTCATTCCACCAAGTATCGCTCCGCCTTCTTCGCCTCTACCGACCAGACAGCTTTGAAAGGGGGATTCATCGTAGGTAATATTCTCACGCCTCAGAACGATTCCTCGCACGCGTGGGAGCAAAAATTACGACCCGTCGGATTTTTTACTCCGACGGGAAGGCGACACGCTTCCCATTGGTCCTCGTTTTGATTTATCCTGAAGTTTGCCATAGACCGACTGAGTGACCACTTTGTTCATCCGGCTTGTCCACTCCCGCGAGGCTTTGCCTTAGGGCCTTTTTTTACCGCAGGGCAAGAGGAACATCCGCAGCATCCCGAAGGTGCGTCTTTAGATTTACGCAACCACCGAACTATGCGGTAGAGAAGATAAATCGGGATCACCATCCCGATGGCATATACCACAATATCCTGCCACATCACATCAGTCCCTATAATAAAGACGCTTCACCCTTGGAGAAAAAGAGGTCAACAATTCGTATGGAATTGTATCGAGCTGCTGAGCTATCCCCTCAATCGGGATCCGAGGATCGCCCAAGAGGGTCACACGCTGGCCCTCCACTGCATTTGTATTCGTCACATCTATCATACAGGTATCCATACAGATATTCCCAACTGTGGGGCAAAGGGTTTCTCCGACCAATACTTTCCCTACACCCAAGCCCAAACAACGTCTGTACCCATCGGCGTAGCCAATAGGTAGAATCGCTATCCGCATCGGATGATTAGAGACGCCTTTGCAACCATAACCGATCGGCTCTCCGGCCGGAATCTCTTTCACCTGCAAAATAGTTGTACGCAACCGGACTACATCTTGCAAGCCCGATTGCTTATTGGGACTAATGCCATACAAGCCTATCCCCAGACGTACCATATCGTGTTGGTATCGGGCAAATCGTTCTATACCGGCTGTGTTGAGAATATGCATCAGTGGTCTATAGCCCAGCTGCCGAGCCATCGACGCCGCAGCCTGCTCGAAGGTCTCGATCTGCTTCTTTGTAAAAGCATCATAGTCCGGATCATCTGCAGCCGATAAATGGGAGAAGACACTGGCGACTTCGACTTCGGGATGATGAATGATGAGCTGAGCAACTTGATCTATTTCTCTCGGACAAAAACCTAAGCGGTGCATCCCACTATCAATCTTGATGTGTACAGGATAAGACCGAAGCCCTCGCCCCATAGCTGCGCTCATAAACATTTTGAGCAGGGATAGGCTATAAATTTCAGGTTCGAGTTTGTACTCCAACAAGGTGTCCCAGCTCGTAGGATCAGGATTCATCACGATGATTGGCATCCGCACCCCTCTCTCTCTAAGCTCCTTTCCCTCATCGGCCACAGCCACAGCCAGATAGTCGATATGGCAGTCTTGCAGTGTTTTGGCCAACTCGTAGGATCCCACTCCGTATCCTTGAGCTTTCACCATACAAACAATCTTGGTTTGAGGATCAAGGAAAGAGCGATAGTGTGCTACGTTTTGCACAATGGCATGCAAATTGATCTCGAGAGTGGTCTGGTGTATCTGCTTAGAGAGTTTATCCGATATGTGTTCAAACCGAAACTTTCGAGCCCCTTTGAGCAAAATGCAAGACCCGGTGATCGCTTTAAGCTCCTGGGATTCGATCAAAGCAGAAGTGCTGTCATAGAAAGAGCTGTTTATCCCTTCGAAGGCACTTCTCTGCTGCAAGAGATCTTTCCCCACGGCGATCAGCTTATCTATTTTACGATCTCTGATAAGGGCTGCGACATTGCGATAGAGCGTTTTGGGCAACATCCCACTCTCCAAAATATCGCTAAGAATAAGCACTCGCCTGGTCGTAGTGTCTTGCACTCTCCGCTGCTGGAAATCAAGAGCAATGTCGAGTGAGCCGTAATCATTGTTGTAAGCATCGTTGATCACAATATTGCCATTATTCCCCTCCTTGAGTTCCAAGCGCATCGCCACGGGCTCCAGAGACAAAAAGCGGTCGAGATGATCAAGCATTGCCGGCTTGAGGTAGAGCAAAACAGCTATGCAATGAAGAACATCCTCAATGGAAGCCTTATCCGTAAAAGGTATCACAAAACATTGACTAAGCCCCATGTAGGAAACCCGAATGGATGTCGTAGTTTCACCCGGATCCACACCCTCGACAAAAAGAGGAGCAGAGCGATCCACCATACTCCATCCTAAACATCGGCCTTCGAGGCCCGCATTTCGGATAGCTTTCCTCACTAAGTCGTTGTCTGCATTGTAAATAAGCATCTTGCAATCGGCAAAGAGAAGCAGCTTCTCCCGGAGCTTATCCTCCATGCTACGGAAGTTCTCCTGATGGGCCGTCCCAATGCCGGTAAAGACACCGATAGTCGGCCTTATGATCTTGGCTAACCTACTCATCTCTCCCGACCGAGAAATGCCAGCCTCGAAAATACCTAGATTGTGCTCAGGCCCCATGTTCCAAATACTCAGAGGGACACCAAGTTGAGAATTGTAGCTCCGCGGAGAGCGTACCGTAGCAAAGTCGTGTCGCAGCAATTGGTTGAGGAACTCCTTTACCACGGTCTTGCCATTGCTCCCCGTGATCCCAATGACAGGGTAATCATACTTCTTGCGGTGGGCGATAGCTATAAGCTGGAGAGCTTTGATACCGTCCTTAACTTGTATGAAGTTGGCGTCCGGGCAGCAATCCTTCCAGTCAGAAATTGGTTGCTCTATCAGGAAATTTCGCACTCCTTCCTCATACAACTCCCCAATATAACGGTGACCGTCTCCTTGTTTTGTCGTGATGGCAATGAAGAGGGTTCCCTTCGGATTCGTCAGCGATCGACTATCTATGAGTAGACTGCTGATGTCTTCATTTCGGCGCAAAAGCCGATTCTCGGCCTTGCATATCTCTGCTATCTTACTTACAGACTCCATTTTTCTATTTTGCATGGGTGCTTCACACCTCAATATAGGGGTAATCAATCCGTATCTGCTCTTCCAATAAACGAATTTTTTCTCTCCATTCGGCAGCAGCCTCCTCAGACGGGTTCAGCAGCCTATGCCTACGCAATTGCTGTAGTTTTCCGATCTGCGCCATCGCTGTCTTCTCCTGTGGCTCTATCAGAGCCTCGACAAAACGTTCCCTGATCACCTGCACGGCCAATTCGGATGGATGCTTAAGGTCATCGGCATAGTAACGATAATCTCGCAACTCATCCATCATAATCTCATAAGCGGGGAAGTAGAAAATACGGTCTGGTGCCATCTCGCACAGTTTCTCACAGAGCAGGAGCAACTTGGCTTTACTAACAGCGTTGGCATGCATCCCGTCCCCAAGGTGGCGTATCGGGCTTACCGTGAGCAAGATATTAAGCTGGGGATAATTGCCGAGCAGTTGCCTAGTCAAAGGCTCCCAACAATCAATTAGTTCCGAGAGGGGAATATCCTGACGGAGGAATAGACGATCCGGCTGCTTGTGACAGTTAGTCACCACCTCTCCACCCTCGCGCAAACGATACACACGAGCCGAACCAAACGTAACAACCAGCCAACTGCACGAAGGCCACAACGCAGCGGCAGAGGATAGTCGACCATTGATCTCCAAGAGAGTTTCCTCTATCGATGAACGGGACAATGAGCTGTGATGCATGTAGCTATGCCAACGTCCTTCAAAAGGGAACAGCTCGGAAGCATCAAAAAACTCGGGATTGGCAATACGCTCAATTGCCTTGGCAACAGAAAGCGGATTGTATAAGACTCCAAAAGGATTAACCAAAGAAGGGAAAGCCATATCGACCAAGAAATCTCCGATGTGGCGAGAGAAACACGAACCCAAAAACAAAAGACGATCTCGGTAACAGATGCGTCTCGGATAATTGGGCAATGAAACGGGAGTTATCAGCTTAACCATGGGGAAGCCACAGAGCTGAAAAGACGAGACAAAAGCCTCTGTACAAACCAAGGAAAGGGACTCTCCATACTATTCTCGGACGTAGAAACCTCTCCCCTATCGTGATTGAGGCAGAGGCACCTTACTATACGGACGGTCTCCATCCAGAAATCCAAGAATATTGTTGCTCAGTTCCTCGGCCATCTCCACCCGACTATCGTATGTTTGAGTCCCAATATGCGGTGTAAGGCACACGTTGGGCAATTCGTACAACCCCGGCAGAGGCTCATCGTTGAACTCAAATACATCCAAACCGGCTGCAGCTATAAGGCCACCTCGAAGGGCTGCAACTAAAGCATGCTCGTCTACGACTGCACCACGAGACGTGTTGATCAGGATAGCCGTAGGCTTCATCAGTTTCAGTTCGGCCTGTCCTATGTAATGATGCGTATCGCCACTATAGGGGGTGTGCAGGGAGACGACATCCGACCGTCTCAGTAGTTCGTCTTTGTCGATATACTCGATGTCCAACCGTTCTTCGTCCAGAGGATCGAGGCGATGGCGTTTGTTGTACAAAACTTTCATCCCAAAAGCTTTCGCTCTGCGGGCCACAGCAGCACCGATATTTCCAAAACCCAATATACCGATCGTCTTCCCGTACAGATTTGAACCCAAGCGGACCAGACGTCCTCGTTCTATCTCAGATTTTTCCTTCCGGAACAGGCGATCCCACTCGCATATCCGGCGTGTGCAGCCGAGGAGCAAAGCCATCGCCAAATCGGCGGTAGGCTCCACCACCGAATGTGGTGTATTGCAGACAACAATACCATGCTTTGCAGCCTCGTGCAGATCTATATTATTGTAACCCACGGCATAGTTGGCAATGAGCCGCAATTGAGAACCTCGTTCGATGAGGTCGGCATCTACCGGTATATCGAAGACGGGACAAAGAACCTCGTACTCTGGAATCATGTCCAGCAACTCTTCCCGACTAAAGTCCCGTCCCTTGGGAGGAAACGTCACCTCATGCTTTCGTTTTAGTTCCTCAAATCCTTCGTCTACCGTGTCGAAAGCAATCAATATCCTTGCCATACACTAAATAAGGTATTACTTGATACATCCATTACTGTGGCTCACACAAACCCACCGGTCCGCCTATCTCCTGGCCCTTGCCTCTCGACGGCGAAAACAAGTACAAGGGGCATTCCACAAAGCATTTCCGCAAGCCCGTGTCGCAAAGTTAAGAGAATATCTTGTACCTCTTCGCTCCGGTTTTCAGTGTTTTCTCCAGGGGAAATCGGGATCATCAATCAGAATCCAAGCTCCTCCCCAAAAGGTCTACAAGGGAGCTAAGCCACAATTTATTATACCTTTGTTCAATAGGTAAACACCAATCGTTAAATAGACGTGATCAACAAGAAACTCGTACACCTCGTATTGCTGCTAAGCTCTTTACTCCCATGCTTTTTATCCCAAGAGTTAGTGGCTCAAACAACGAAATACACCGTAAAATCAGAAGACACCGTCTATGGCTTAGCCAAGCGGAATCACACCACGATAGACGAAATCTACCAACTGAATCCTGAGTTAAAGAGGCGCGAACTTCGACAAGGAGAGGTGATCATCTTACCGGACAAGAGCATAATGCGTCAGCCACAAGAACTCAAACAGGAAACCAGCGCAAGATATATCAAACACCGGATAGCCAAAGGACAAACTCTCTCGGCTATCTCCCGACAATACGGGGTGTCTGTGGCAGACATTTTGAAGATGAACCCCGAGATCTCAGCAGACCGCTACCCCGAAGGATTCATCCTGCTCGTCCCCAAAGTTGGCGACACTCCGGTAACAACACCAAGCATCGATCCGATCTTCACACTAAACACCTTCAAATCGGATACGGTGAGAGTTTCTGTCGTATTACCTCTCGGTAAACTTGCTCCAGACCGATATATCCATTTCTACGAGGGCTTCCTGATGGGACTCAATGATCTAAAGAAGTCAGGCGTATCCACCATCCTGCATACCTACGATGTACGAGGGGCATCGGACATTGAGCGAATCTGCAAAAGCGGAGCTCTCTTGACCGAACACCTGCTCATCGGAGGGAGCAATGAGGAAGAGATCTCTGCATTGGCTCACTACGCCCGCAACCATCGATTGAACTATGTCGTGCCTTTCAGCTCACAGATCAGTGATGATGCGATGTTCTCTACACTTTTCAAGATCAACCCCAAGCAGGAGAGTCTCTATCCCAAGATCACAAGAGAGTTTGTACGCCGATACGCCAATTCGCAAATCATCATCCTATCCGCCCCATCGGATATGCGCGAAGACCCGATCATCCCTCATTTGATTTCCTCGCTTAGAGAGGCTGGTGTGTCCTACAGGATACGGAGCTTGGACAACGTGGGCACGCTCGAGAGCAATGCAGTCGTTGTCCCGGCTACATCATCCTACGCTTTTCTGCAACGGCTACTCAACAAGCTCGAGGCACAGAACAGCCACTGCCACCTTTTCGGCTATCCTGAGTGGCAGGCATCGAACAAGCTCACATTGGATCGGCTGGCAAAATTCAGGACAACAATCTACACTTCATTCTTCTTCGATCCTACAGCCGTGGACTCCTCCACTTTCCTGCACAAATACAACGCCTGGTACAGCCATCGCGTACCCGATACATATCCGAAGTACGCAGTCTTGGGCTACGACATCGCGCGTTATTTCGTACGAGCGACAGCCTCTTATGGAACAAGTTTTCCCCTATCCCTTGCCCAGATACCATCAGACGGATTGCAATCCGACTTCCATTTCGTTCGTCCCAAGGGTACATCTCTTTTTATAAACGGCAATGTCTACTTTGTTACAATGCGTGTGGGGCAAAGCCCTTTGCGCGAGAGCATTCTCTTTTAGACGCAGAGTACATCGATCTCTGCTCCTTGTCGTCTTACTTTGTGGGATGGCAGGGCTGGGTTTCGCTCAACAAAGCAAAAACTTTGCGCCTGTCTTCTACGCCGGCTTCGGAGGGGGTGCATCCGCTAATATGGTCTACTTTTTCCCTACAGTGAAACAGTATCCCCTCATGGATGGAATGGGGGGGGTGATATTCGGGGTAGACGTAGAGTCTTTTGCCGGATTGCGTGTGGAGGTTAACTACATCCGAAGAGGGTGGAAAGAACGTTTTGATGCAAAACGCAGCCTACATTACAGCAAGACTTTGTCCTACGTGGAACTCCCCTTAATGTCACACTTCTATATCCCTTTCGGTGGAGTAAAACTACTTTTCAATCTCGGTCCGCAATTCGGCTTTCGACTAAGTGAACAAACTTCTCGGTCCGCCGATGGATTTAGCGATATCGAACTAAAAAAGATGGAGCAACGAACGATAGGCCAATTTGCTTGGGGGATTACAGCCGGATCCGGCTTGTCTCTGTCACTAGGACGAGTAGGCACAATTGAGCTGGAAGCCCGAGGATATTTCAATTTCAGCAGCATCTATCCCACAACTCAGCGCGACATCTATGGGAGAGCAAACGAATTCGGGGGATACGCCAAAATAAACTATCTCTATCGTCTTTAGCCTCATATATAATTTCATAACCACAAAACAATCAATCTATGACAACAAAGAAAGCAGCCTTGGTGCTAAGTTTAATCGTCTGTGTAGCCATCTCTGCCACAGCTCAGGAGAAGTACAAATTGGAGTTGAAACCGGTCGAAGGAGCCAAATACAGCGTGGTCTCGGACAACAATACCCTCATGGACATATCAACCATGGGGCAAAAAATGCAGATCACCAACACAATTGGGCTGCAAATGGAACTGACCTACCAAAAACTCGACAACGGCAACCTGCGTCAATCCTCGACTGTCACAAAGTACGACATGGGCATGATCGGGATGGGGCAAAGCATGAAAGTTTCATCCGATGATGCTCAGACAAACGAGCAAAATAAGACCCTCAAAGCATTCGTTGGTAAAGCCGTCCGTTGCGAAATCACACCTGAAGGGAAAAGGGTCGGCTCATTCGATGCAACAGAACTGATTGACGCCCTCGAAAGCAGTAGTCCCGGAATGGGAAAAGCTATGGGGAAAGCCTATTCGGAGAACATGCAAATAACAAACTTCTACTTTCCCGAGCATGAAGTTGCCGTAGGAGAAAGTTGGGAGTGCGAGATGGGGATGGATGTTCCTGCCAATGAAAACATAACGGAGGTAAGTATCAAGCAGAAGGTTGTCTGCACATTGGCAGAAGTACAAGAGCAGTTCTATGTGGTAAAAGCAGAAGGAGACATCACGACCGATGCCAACGGGGTTGAACTCAAGGGCAAGCAACAATCCACATACTATCTGGACCGCGCCACCGGAATGGTTGATCATGCAGAAATCTCCGCCAATCTACATGGACAAACATCTCAGATGGGAGCAAATGCCGACTTCAATGGCACGGTAAAAGGGACCATAAAAGTCGAGATGAAGAAATAAATCCCACGCAGGGCTCTCCTACGAAAGAAATGGACGCAAAAAAGGGCTGCCTTAGTACTGAGGCAGCCCTTCGTATATGAGCTAACACAGATCCTTATTGCAGGATATAGTCTACGAAAATGCCGCTCGTATGGACGTTGTGCGGCTCAATCTCGCCCTCGGGCACGATCTTTTCGATCTCAGCTACTACACAGTCTGCAGCCATTGCCATCAGAGGCTGGAAGTTTTTGGTCGTACCGTGGTAGACAAGGTTACCGAATTCATCGCCCACACTTCCCTTGATAAAGGCAAAATCAGCACGCAAGGGCTTCTCAAGCAAATACTTCACCCCATCGACCTCCACCGTATCTTTGCCTTCCTCGATCACGGTACCGAGACCGGTCTGTGTGAGTACACCGCCAAGACCAGCACCACCGGCACGCACACGCTCGGCCAATGTACCCTGCGGGCTAAACTCAACCTCCAATTCACCAGCATTCATCTGTTCTCCGGTAAGTTTGTTAGTGCCGATATGGCTTGCGATGACCTTCTTCACCTGCTTGGAGGCTACCAATCTGCCCAATCCTCTGTCCGGGAAAGACGTATCGTTGGCTATGATCGTCAGATCCTTGACGCCACTCTTTACCAATTCGTCGATAATACGCTCCGGAGTACCATTGGCCAAGAAACCACCGACCATAATCGTCATGCCGTCTCTAAACTTTGCTGCCAAGTCTGCAGCATTGATAGCTTTCTTCATAGATCTTATTGTTTGTTTTGCTGTGATTGCCGCAACTATACTGTCCACACCCGTCTGCTCGCTGCACACGACTCCGCGGACAAAGTTATATCAAAATAACTCTCTCAGACCCCTTTGGCCTGATTGGCTACAGCCTCCATGAGGGCTTTGATTTTATCGGGATCACCAAGGAAGTAGTCCTTCTGTAGTCTGAGGTCATCGTCAAACTCAAAGACATAGGGGATCGCAGTGGGAAGATTGAGCGAGATAATCCCTTCATCTGAAATTCCCTTTAGCTCTTTGATAATTGCTCTAAGGCTGTTACCATGCGCTGTGACAATGAGATCTTTACTTTCGGCCAAAGCGGGAAGGATCGTCTCATTCCAATAAGGAAGAATGCGCTCGATCGTATCTTTGAGCGATTCGGTAAGCGGCAACAGATCGCGACGGATAGCGGCATAGCGTCTATCCATCAGAGGAGAACGCTCATCATCGGCCGCCAGTGGCTGAGGCGGTATATCGAAACTACGTCTCCAGATCAGTACCTGCTCTTCTCCGTATTTGGCAGCGGTCTCAGCCTTATTCAACCCCTGCAACATTCCATAGTGCTTCTCATTTAGCCGCCAATCTTTCTCTACTGGGATCCAGTCGAGATCCATTGCATCAAGGACATTATTGAGCGTCTTAATCGCTCTCTTGAGGTATGAAGTAAAAGCTCGATCGAAGCAAAATCCGCTCTCTCGAAGTAGTCGACCGGCTTCGAGAGCTTCCTCCACTCCCTTTTGAGTGAGATCGACATCCGTCCAGCCGGTAAATCTATTCTGTTTGTTCCAATCACTCTCTCCATGTCGGAGCAATACGAGTCTTTTCATCTTTGTCTTCTTTATTCAATACGTACGCGCAGGGGCCTCGGAACACTCCTCCAACTTTATACCGAAGGAACAAAGACCCAGTCACCCTGCATTCTCATCCCTGCAAAGGTACAAAATGCAGGGCGTTGCCCGTCGGCCACGAGTCGGATTGCACCGCATGAAGCAGGACCTCCAAGCGGGAGAAAACCTGGAACTATAGAAATGAAAAAATCTCACGCGTCGCAGCAAAACCTCCAACGCGTCGCAGCAAAATCTCCAACACGACGGAAAAGTCTCTTCCTACACAAGTAATCTCCATCCCTCCGAAAAAGCAACCCTCCAACGTATCCTCCGAGAAAAGAAAAGCCCACAAAAGGAGCAATGTAGCTTCCCCAAGAAAGACTACTATCCGAACAAGTTAAACGTCTCAATCAATAGAAACATCATTTGCAAGCAAACGAGTAAAGAGACGGCCAAACAAGCAATCCAAACAAGCAGCAAAAACCAAGAAAATCTAGACTCGCCCTTTCTCAGTCCGACCAGAGGCAGGAGGATAGCAAACACACCCGATACTACAGCCACAATAGGCATCCACAACGGAATTTTACCCAGACTATAGGCAAAAGGGAGGAATGTAGAGGCAACAAACAAGCGATTGACCACCCCAAAGATAAAACCAACAAGGGCAAGCAAGAGAGAGGTAGAAGCAATCACAATAGCAGCGATGACTCCCAACTTGAGGACACAACCCAAGACTTTGAGTGGAGCAGGCTCGTAGGGAGGGTGCGATGCCGTGTTCGACAAAACGGCGGAATAATTCGCTTCCGTCGCCCTCAGCCCTCGAAGCTCCATTTTCTGTGAAGTCGTCACCGCAGACGGGACCGCCAACCAAACCCAGATATACGCGACCGGAGCGGCCCACCCTAACCCCAGCAACAAGGAGAACCCGACTGTAAACAGGACTATCAGGATGCGCAAAGCCGTGAGATTCCATCCTTTGTAAATGGATAAACCACTCAGCACACCACACAGCAAAGCCCGATCAGGATCACGATAATACTTCTTCACAACCGGAAGTTCAAGCCCTCCCGTCTCTCGCTCATCGGCAGAAGAATTTCGGCTTAGACGAATGCACTCGATAGCCTCACGAGCAGTTTCTTGATCTATCACCATCCGCCCTTTCTTTGAGAGAGCAGACGAAAGGAGATCGGCCAAATCAGAAACGAGCTGTCCATAGGCCTCTTGATCCCTCACCTCGGCCCTTTTCTTCTCAAGAAATCGATCAAGATCTCCGTAGGCATCCTGAGCAATGTGATACACTTGCCCTGCCAAATCGACACTCAGCACCTTTTCCATCTTCTACAGCGTACCGCGACAAACTCTCACTTCCTAATCTCACTTCGGATAGCCACTCGCGACAAAGGTATGGATATAGGTCGAAAATGCGGTGAGATCCAGTCACTCCTCTCACGACAAATCCTTGCGGACTGCAGTAAGTCTGTTCTTTTCTCATAAACTCGGCATCCTTCATGCAACTTCAGGAAAAGAGTAAAGGTCGACCGGTTTTCTACATATCTTTGCCCCATGGAAAAGGACGAGCAGAGCAACGGAGGCAGACAAGTAGCCCGCAACGCCGCTTTCTTATTCTTACGTCTACTGCTGGTAATGGGTGTGACATTCTACACCTCGAGGCTCATATACAAAGTGCTGGGTGTGGAAGATTACGGCATATATGTGTTGGTCGGGGGGCTGGGCTTATCTTTCATTTTCTTTTCATCCTCTCTCTCCAATGCCGCCCAAAGGTTTCTGGCCTACGCCATTGGGCAAAACGACATAGAACAGGCAAAGAAAATCGTAGGAGCATCCCTGTTGATCCACATTTCTCTGGCCACTGCCGCCATGGTTGTGGGTGAAGTCGTAGGTCTGTACTTCATACACCACCGTCTTGATATTCCTGCCGAGCGCATCACGGCAGCACTGTGGGTGTATCACCTCACGATCCTCTCTTTGGCCGTGTATCTCATAGGAGCCGTGTATGAATCCGTATTGATAGCTCGGGAGAATATGCGTCTTTATGCCTACATAGGCATCCTTGAGGCCTTGCTTAAGCTCTCCCTGGCCGCTCTGTTGTTTGTTCTCCCCGGAGATAAGTTACAACTGTATGGAGTGCTGTTCGTGGGGATGATCATGATCGTCAAGATCGTATTAGTCTTATTGGCGCGCCACCTATACCCCGAAGCACGCGCCAAAATATCGAAAGGTAAAGCCATCTTCTCTCGTATGGTAGGATTTATCGGTTGGAACGGAGTGGCTACTCTCGTATGGTCTGTCAATAACCAGGGGGCCGATGTGCTGCTAAATATCTTCTTCGGCCCCATCGTCAATGCATCACGAGGCATTGCTAATCAGATCAATTCATCCGTAGGTAGCTTTACGCTCAACTTCTTCTCTGCTATCCATCCCCAGATCGTCAAAAGCTACGCCAACGACAACATTGCCTACTTCAAACGACTGGTCTTTTCCAGTTCCCGCTTCGGCTACTATCTGATGCTGATTCTGGCTCTGCCTCTAATGTTGCGAATGGACTACGTCTTGAGGCTTTGGTTGGGCGACATACCGACCGAAGCCCCAGACTTTGCCATATGGATCCTCATCTACGCACTCATCAATGTGTTTAGTACTCCACCTTGGCACGGGATACAAGCAGTGGGGCATATCCGGCTGTTCGTCATCGTGGGGAGTGTGATCTCCCTGTTGGCTCTGCCGGCTATGTATGTGGCTTTTCTCTTGGGCGCAGAAGCCCTGTGGGCGATCAAAATTCTCACTGCGGTCCGGCTCTTATTTGTGCTCGGGAGTTATGAAGTATTACGACGCTTCGTGCCCTCTCTCGACTGGCTTTCATACATCAAGGAGGTGATCCTGCCTGTGTTCCTGGTCTCTCTAGTGGCGATTCCTTGCTGCTTTGGATTGGACTGGCTGATTACAACAGAGGATCTGTGGGGACTCCTAATTTTGGCCGCCCTGAGTGCATTGGCTAATGCTGTCTTTGTGTGGACGCTCGGCATGCCCAGCGAGGAACGCTCGGCATGCCTCTCCTGGGCGAAGAACAAACTCTCTCTTATCTATCGAAAGTGATGGTTCCCAAGATTATTCATTACTGCTGGTTTGGACCCAAACCTTTTCCTCCACTGGCTGAACGCTGCTTGAAGTCCTGGCAACGCTACATGCCTGCTTACGAGTTGAAATTATGGACAGAAAAGACATTCGATATCAGCTGTACTCCTTTTGTGCAGGAGGCATACCACCACGGCAAGTATGCCTTTGTAAGTGACTATGCTCGCTTATGGGCTCTGCACGAATACGGAGGGGTGTACCTCGACACAGACGTCGAACTCATCCGCTCAGTCGATGATCTTTGCGTACAAGGAGGATGGATGGGGCGGGAGAAACCCGGAAGAGAGCAACCCAATAGGTATCCTGTAGCTTTAGGATTGGGGTTCGCTCTACCCAAGGGACACCCCTGGCTCCGTTTGTTGCTGGACAAATACGAACAGATGAAGTTTCCCGATCCGAACGACAAGGGAAGTGTAATCACAATCGTGCGGGTTGTCACGGATCTGCTGGAGGAGAAAGGACTGAAGATGGATGATATCTACCAATTACTTGAGGATGTGCACATCTACCCGACAGAATACTTCTGTCCCAAAAGTTATTACACAGGGTTAAGCCGTATCACTGATCGGACTTATAGCATCCACCATTACGATGCTTCGTGGATGTCCTCCGGACAAAAATTCAAAGACCGTCTCACTCATCTCCTCGGGCCTATCGGGAAAGGTCTCATCGACATTAAAAAGCGACTTGTCGGTAAGAAATTTCGCTGAACGCGAGGCTGTAATACAATCTTGTGAGACGCAACAAAGGGGATGAGTAGTAGGAGAAAGGTCTCATCCTTCTGTATAGACAACAACCCTACAAAACGCAACGAAAGAGGCTGCCCAATGGCTTAATCAGCCAAGGCAGCCTCTTCCTATGTACGTCAGGTCCTTGTCAACAGGTAGTGATCACATACCTACCATCGCAGGAACTGCATTGAAAATCAGAATAGATACCAGTAGAGCCAAAATAGCGTATAGCTCAGGGAATACGGCCATCACCATCGTGGCACCGAAGACATTGTGTCCGCTACCAATGGCCTGCACACCGTTAGCACAAACTTGAGCCTGACGGATAGCAGAAAATAAGCCTACTACCCCAAGAGCCAACCCCGCAGCAAAAATACCCCAACCGGCAATCGCACCCATAGGCCCATCGAATACATTCTGCGCTACGAGGTTACCGATCAAGCTGTTTGCCAAAAAGAAACCAACAAAGCCATACAAGCCCTGAGAAGAAGGCAACGCTGAGAGGGCAATGTAGGTACCCATTGCATCGGGATTCTTCTTCATTGCGCCCACGACAGTGTTACCACAAATCGTTACGCCAACGCTACTACCGATGCCGGTAAGAACAACCATCAGCCCAAGGCCGATGTAAGCCAAAATAAGATTCATAATTTGAAAGTTTTTGATTGGTTGGTATTTGTTTTAGTTATTGTTTGCTCATGATCTCTTGAAAGGAGAGTAAGACTTTCCGCCCCCTTCGAACTCGGCATTTTTGTAGAACTCCACAAAAGTGAGACGGAGAGGATGTACCAAGGAGCTAATTGTAGCTAATCCGATGTTGATCCCATGCCCCAGAATCAAAATTAGAGGCATCACCAAAATGCGCATCACGATGCTACCTTCCGTCATATTCCAAGCTAAATTATTGAACACTCCACCAAGGATTCCCCCGGTGAGCCCGATAGCAAAAAGACGAATATAGGAAAGCGTATCCCCGAGCAGTCCCGAAGCCATGTTGTAGGTATTCCAAAGGCCGGCACCAATGTTAAAAATAGGGTTCTTGTTTGGTGTATTGTAGAGAAATGCCACCAATACGGACAACCCCATGATGCCTAACAATAC
The DNA here is from genome assembly GCA_034181285.1 of Porphyromonas sp. Lineage (GTDB taxonomy): Bacteria > Bacteroidota > Bacteroidia > Bacteroidales > Porphyromonadaceae > Porphyromonas. The sequence goes on from JAXFND010000016.1 coordinate 145,408, forward strand.
ATATTCCACCACTTGAGGCACAGCAGGTAGCAAACGAGGCAAAAGCAAATAGATGCAGCCGGCAATCAGTATCATACCCCAAGCGAAAGTCGCCAACCCATACTTGACCCCTCGCTGTTTGCTGAGCTTCATGCCCGCGACAAACTTGCCAAAAATAATCTGTAATAACCCGATACCAACGGCAAGCGTCATCATATTATCTTGATTGAGGAAATAATCCTCTCTCACGCTGCCAAGCAAGTTGTCTCCGGCCCAGGGCATCACCAAACCTAACACAGTTCCCATCAGTGCCCCTACCACCGTGGCTGCTCCCCCAAGCCATTGGAAAAGCGAACATACAGGCCTAAAATCGGGCTTCGCTTTCAGTTTGAGGATGGAAGCTCCGAGCAACAGAATCAACCCATACCCTCCATCTCCATAGCACAATGCAAAAAAGAGCATGAAAAATGGGGCAAACAGAGGTGTTGGATCAAGCTCACTGTAATTAGGGAGAGAGAACATCTTGGTAATTGGCTCAAACAAGCGTGCAAAAAAGTTATTCTTCAGCTTGATCGGAACTTGATCCTCGTCCGTGATCTCTATCTGCCGATAATAAAAACCTTCCCTGTCCAGAGCTTCTTCCAATTCAGCAGCCTGATTCGTAGGAATCCATCCCTGCAAAATCATCAGACGACCATCAGCTTGCCTGTCTGCCTGCTCTACGGCACGGCCAAAACTGAACCGGTCTTGTAACAGACGGTCATAAGCAATCAACTCTGATAATTGATTATCAGCAAACGATGTAATATCCAGTCTTACCTGCTTTAGTTCGCTCTCCAGCAACTCCTGTTCGGATAGAAGAGTTTTCAAACTTTTCTCTTGAAGTTCAACCTCATCCACATCCGGGATCGAAGCTGCACCGATCGGCTGTATAGAAACAAAATAATTAAGTGAACGGAACGAGTTGATGAGGACAACTCCGTATTCATCCTCCCACTCTTCCTTGTAGGCTGCTGTAGGAACTGCATGGAAACGAATATTGTAACCGGCTTCCCCCAAACGTTGGAGATCGCGATACTCAAACTGTCCCCACACCTGCATGGCCTCCACTTCCCTTTTCTTCTGGCCAATCTGCTGAAGAAGATCACGCTCTCTATCCAGTAAAGCCAAGCCGGTCTCATACACTCTGCGGCCAACTTCTTCCGAAGCAATATCCTCTCGGCAAAGCTCCGGAGCTTCAGGTGAACGACGACGAATAATCTGACGACGAAAAGTATCCACCTCCCGACGAAGGGAGACCAATCTGGTGAGCTCTTCGATAGATTTCGTATCCTTTGATTCCTGGATGTGTACCAGACCTAAATCACGCAACCGACTGAGAAAAGAATTGTACTCTTGATGAAAAATCAAAAAAGAGTACTTACTCATCTTGTATATCATAGGGCATCCTCCTCCGTTTGTTGAGAATACTTTTCAAGATTGGCACGCATAATCTTTTGAGAGGATTTGGACAGACTCTCCTCATCTTCGAGGTAACGCTTAATCTTTCGGATCGCATCCACATAGCCTGGGATCTGAACTTTCTCGAAAAGGTTCACCTTCTGAGTCGTTTTCTTGCGGGCAAACTCCAAAAACTCCAACTTGAGAGCGAAAAATTCCGCCTTGATGCCAGTCGTAGCAAGGCTCTCCAAAAGAGAGATCCCCTCGGCGTACCAAGAAGGAGAATTGAATAGACTAAAAGGCTTGGTCTCGTAATCGACCCCCTCAAGGTGAGGTACAATCACTCCGGCAACCTTGCGAGTAGAAAGACGTACATCTCTGACAGAAATGAGCTCAGGATTGAACTCATCCCACAGAGCAACCATAGACCTGTACCCTCCTATCTCCTCCTCGAGCTGGCGTTCCAATCTCTCCACTTCATTGCGCGTACGCTTAACTTCCAAACGCAATGCACTCTCCTTACTCTTGATAGTAGGTAAGGTGCGCACGCGCATCTTGAGCTGCTTTTCCTGCTGCTGAAGGGAGGTCTTGTTATACTGAAACTTGATAGCCATTTCTCTATGTCGGGTTATTTAGCCTCTTTCCAGTATTTATCCACAAGCTGCTGCTTGATACTTACCTCAGCCGGCTTAAAATGCTTAGAGAACAAGTGCCAAGCCGTATCAAGCATCTCGGTGTTATCTACATTGACATCAATAGCCAAGAGTTGAGAAGAGTAGTCTTTTGCGAAATCAAGAGCACGCATATCATAGTCCGTCAAGTCAAAGCCGTTCTCCATCTTCGTCTGAGCATTAGCTGCATCTGAGAAGAGACGGACTGCAGCATTCATCACCTGAGGGTGATCTTCTCGCGTCTTCTTGCCAATCACCAACTGTTTGAGACGAGAGAGAGAGCGGAATGGGTCCACAATCACCTTTCCCACATTGGTGTCGCGACGCAGATAGAGCTGTCCTTCCGTGATATACCCGGTATTATCTGGTACAGCGTGCGTAATATCTCCACCGGATAGTGTTGTGACTGCAATAATCGTTATCGAACCTCCATCTGGGAATTGCACTGCTTTCTCGTATATCTTAGCCAAATCCGAATAAAGAGATCCCGGCATCGAATCCTTAGACGGGATCTGATCCATACGGTTTGAGACAATAGCCAAAGCGTCAGCGTAGTTGGTCATATCAGTGAGCAAGACTAGGACCTTCTGATGCTTCTCCACAGCAAAGTACTCAGCGGCGGCAAGAGCCATGTCAGGAACAAGGATTCGTTCTACAGAAGGATCTTCAGTCGTGTTAATAAAACTAATGATGCGATCCAAAGCCCCAGCGTTACTGAAGGTATTCTTGAAAAACAAATAGTCATCATTGGTCATCCCCATACCTCCCAAGATGATTTTGTCGGACTGGGCTCGCAAAGCCACCATGGCCATAACTTGGTTGAATGGTTGATCAGGATCGGCAAAAAAAGGAATCTTCTGACCAGTTACAAGAGTATTGTTCAGGTCAATACCAGCGATACCCGTTGCGATAAGCTCTGAGGGTTGCTCTCGGCGAACTGGATTCACAGATGGTCCCCCAATCTCAATCTCCTTGCCCTCGGGCATTGGCCCTCCGTCGATGGGTTCCCCATAAGCGTTAAAGAACCGACCAGCCAACTGATCACTTACCTTGAGCGATGGAGATTTACCCAGGAAAATAACTTCGGCATTGGTAGGGATACCTTCCGTCCCTGCAAACACCTGCATCGTCACCTCATCTCCACTAATCTTCACCACTTGTGCCAACCGTCCATTGATTGTGGCGAGTTCTTCATTGCCTACACCTGTAGCCTTGAGAGAACAGGTCGCCTTGGTGATATTAGCAATCTTCGTGTATATCTTTTGGAATGCTTGAGTAGCCATATCTATTTTGTTGACATCGAAAGTTCTACATTACTTCTTGATACGTTCAGCCACAGTCTCTTGCAACTGCGCGTAGAACTTATCAAAGTCTACACTCTTATATTCCGCGTAATTCATTTGCTTGAAGACATTGATTACTCGCTTGAAGTATTCGCTTACCTGTACAAAGTCCTCGAAATTGTACTCAGCTTCACATAGCTTGACAACCTCGGTAAGCATGAATTTCTGACGTTCGAGCGGCGTGTTGCAGTCAATATCGTCAAATGCGTCTTGCTGCAAGATCACAAAGTCAATGAGTTCAGCTTTCCAAAAGGTCACATGATAGTCTACGGGCACCCCATCATCTCCAAGAATATTGATCTGCTCGGCAATCTCTTTCCCTCTCTGCAGACGCGTCTTCACACTGAGCACCATATCGATCCAATTGTTCGCGATATGGTCAGAAATATATTCCACAAACTCCGGGTACTCAATGTACTTGGAGTAGGAGTCAATCGGATTTACAGCTGGATAACGCTTACGGTCCGCACGCTCTTGCTCAAGCGCATAGAAACAACGTGCCACCTTCTTTGTATTTTCCGTTACAGGTTCTTTGAGATTTCCACCAGCAGGCGAAACTGTCCCAATGAACGTGACAGAGCCAGAACTTCCGTTGTTGAGGTACACGAATCCGGCTCGAGCATAGAAGTTGGCTACAATGGCTGAAAGGTCCATTGGGAAAGCATCAGGACCAGGCAACTCTTCCAAACGATTTGACATCTCACGCAGAGCCTGTGCCCAGCGAGAAGTAGAGTCGGCCATCAACATCACTTTGAGTCCCATAGAACGGTAGTACTCCGCTATTGTCATCGCTGTGTACACAGATGCCTCACGAGAGGCAACCGGCATGTTGGATGTATTGGCGATGATGATAGTACGCTCCATCAGCTCTCGCCCTGTGTGCGGGTCAATCAGTTCGGGAAACTCTTTGAAGATCTCCACTACCTCATTGGCTCGCTCTCCACAAGCTGCAATAATCACAATGTCGGCTTCAGCCTGCTTAGAAATAGCATGCTGAAGCACAGTTTTCCCGGTACCAAAAGGCCCCGGAATAAATCCGGTACCACCCTCAACTATTGGATTAAGCGTGTCGATGATACGCACTCCTGTCTCAAGTAGTTTAAATGGTCTAGGTTTTTCTCGATAGCATGTGATTGCTTTCTTTACCGGCCAACGCTGCACCATTGTCACCTTGTGCTCTTTTCCTTCCTTATCCACGAGCACCGCAATCGTCTCGTCTACAGTATAGTTTCCGGCCTTAGCTATAGACTTGATCGTGTAGTTAGTGGTCATTACAAATGGCACCATGATCTTGTGCGCCTGATGGTTCTCATCCACTTCACCCAACCAATGACCTGCTGAAACTACCTCTCCCTCTTTGGCCAATGGTTTGAACTCCCATTTCTTTCCTTCATCAAGAGCATAAGTGTAAGAACCCCTCTTGAGAAAAACCCCCTCCATCTTATCGAGGTCGTTCTGTAACCCGTCATAGTTTTTGGATAACATACCCGGACCGAGAGTAACCTCTAGCATCGAACCGATGAATTCGGCGGAATCTCCCACTCTCATTCCACGAGTACTCTCGAAGACCTGAACGTAAGCATTCTTACCAATCACCTTGATCACCTCGCTCATTAGAGGAGTGCCGTCGACCGTGATATAGCAGATTTCATTCTGGGACACTGGTCCGTCCACCTCTACGGTTACAAGGTTCGACACGATGCCCTTAACAACACCTTTAGTAGCCATTATGATTTATTTCTTTTGATTTCGTTTGAATTCTTCGAGAGACTCTGTACTCTGTTTTTTCAGGCTGCCGACAATTTGGCGGAATGTATTCTCTCCTGTTGTTTCATCGAGCTTTACCCAGCGTTCCACGATAGAAAGTTGCAAATAAAAGCACAAGAGACGCTCGATATCAAAAACATTACGGAAGCATTGCTCTTCAAGCCAATTCCACTTAAAAAGGTCGATCATCCGCTCACGCTTGGTTATATTGGATTCCTCTGCGATGCGCATAATCTCTGGCAAATATCCCAGTTCATCCGATAGACCAAAATCCTTGGTTTTGTCAGAACGAAGACGCTCAACCACAGGACCTTCACCCACAACGTAGTTGGCCGGATCCCAACCCAACCGGCGTGCAGTATGAGCAGCCAATACATTGCGCATATTCAAGTTGAGGTCAAACCAAGCCTCCAAAAAAGCATTACCACAAGACTTTGCATAGGCAAAGTACATCGCAGCCAACCGGTCTTCGTAGGCAACACCCATATCAACCGATCTGTCGCCATTCTCTTCCAAACGAGACAAATGCTCCTCTACAAATGTGTAATAGTAGCGAGGCAAGTGTTTGTATTTGGGCACGCGCACACCCCACTCATCGCTACGGTGTGCAGCAATGATGCTTTCTATTTCATCGTAAGAGAATAAGGACGGTCCAGATGTGGCCTCTTTCGCAATTTCTTGTGATCTAAGGAAACAAAGTAGGTAACGGTTCTCCGACTCCCAGAGGAGCAAATCAAGCAAATGCTCATCCTTCTTGGTGAGCACACTGCGCAACTCGGCTACGTAATCGCTGGTCGCAAAGGGTATTTTATGGTCCTCGACAGCAATGTTAGGCAGGCCGGCTGCAGTAGCATAATACTTAGCCATAGCTTCTTGCCTCGCTCGCTTAGAACAGCATCTCTACCAATTTGGGGCGAAGGAAGCTCTTGAAGAGATTGATAAACTGCTCCTCACCAAACATCACTTTGTAGGCACCATTAACCGGCGAAATGGTAAAATCAGCAGGCTTACCTCCCACTTCTTCGATCTTCACCTGCTTGTCAAGAAGATCTTTTGCATTAGCGGCAAAATAGGCAGTAAGAGCTTCGGCATCTGCCGTACCGATCACAATTTGCTCTCCCACATGCCAGTTCTTGGCCAAATTAAGGATCAATTGACGCACAAAATCAGGATCAGCAATAGCTGCTTTCACATTAGAGCTCACGATTTGGCCGGTCAATTGATCTGCTATCTCGCTCTTGAGCGATTCACGCATTTGGGATGCGTACATCTGGAGCTCAGACTTAGTCTTCGCCTCCATATCTACGGACTTCTTTTGAGCATCACTGAGGATTTGCTCTGCTTCGGCTTTTGCTTGCTTGATCAGTTCTGCACGTTTGGCCTCAGCTTCGGAAACAATCTTTGCGGCTTCAGTATTGCCTTTTTCTACACCTTCACGATAAATTTTATCGGTCAGTTCCTGGATTTTGGAGTCCATCATAAATATGTTGTTTGGTAGTATTTAAGTCGCATCCTTACGATGCGCGCAAAGGTAAACAAATAAGTCTATATCAACAGAAAAACAACCCCGGCGACCCTGCAAAAGATTGGGTACATAAAGATCTACGCTGAAAAGTAGTTTCCGGGAAGTAAGCTCGTCGTGAATGATGACGAAACGGATCAAGCAAAGTGCATTACAAAGGGTCTCACACACGGCTGAAGATCGATGTGTCTCAGCGAATGACCTCTTAACAAAAAAGAGGTATTCCAGCAAATCAGAATACCTCTCTTCCTCAAAACTCAAGCCTGCCTCCGTGCAAGAATTGAGGGTGCTCTCATTTATTGTTTATTGGACTATAACTTTCTCTGTATAGAAAATGCCATCGTGAGCAATGCGAGCAACATAAACTCCTGACGAGGCAGGACGAAGACCTACACGCTGCCCCTTGAGATCATAGACTTCAATGGAGTCATACTCTCCATTCACGGTAATCAAACCATCATCAACACGAACTTCGTAACGACCAAGAGCCGGGGAGGTGGGGCAATCCACCGAAGTTGTAAATTGCCCATACGACACCATGCGAGAGTCGAGGACTCCTCTAGAAGTGATCGCCTCATTCGTTATAGGACGTGCGATGACTGCCGCCACCTTGATATTCTTGATGTCATTGCTGTACAGCTTATCAACGGTAAACGTGTACTCTTTCCTAAACGTACCGTCTTTCATAACAAGAGGCTCACCACCCTCCCCGTTGAGACTTGCTCGAAGTACGTTGCGGTGCAAATATCCATCCGGAGGGTTAACCTGGTTTACCGGCTTAACCTTGTCTTCGACAAGCAAGAGAGAGAAAACAAGATCCCTGAGATTGAGCTTTGCCAGCTCCTTGATCTCCACATAGGCCGTCATCTTCTTGGGGTCTTGCTTATCCATATCCACCCTCAGATCGAAATTCCAAAAAGAATAAGTGTCGCCAAACACTTTCCCCAAACGGCCTTCCAATTCAGAAGTAGAGAATGCCAAGGCCCCTCCGTAAGGGATCCTATCAAGCGCAACGCATGGAAATATCTTATTCTTATCGGTTTGGCTGTTAATCATAGCACCTGCAGGGATCTCGAAAGGATCTAAAAGATCAAGATCGGGATACTCCGCATGGATAGCATAAAGGTTGTATGCGATACGCTGCTCCGCCATTTTTTCAGCCACTTCGTTGAGATAATCTTCTCCTCGACCCATCATAGGGACCCACTCTCCGGCAAAATATTCCACAAGGGGCTGGCGCTTGGGGAGTTTCTCTTTCATCGCCTCGTCAAAGAGCATCACTGTGCCCTCCCCTTTGAGGCCCGTCAAGGTATTGTCCTGACCATTGACTTTGGCAAGGCGGAACGTATACGCTCCGGAATCTTCGATTCCTACTTTGAAAGTCAGCTCTCTGCGAATCCCTGCCGGGAGTCGATACTTGGGATCCTCCTTGTCGGTGATTGTCTTGACGAAGGGTTTCTCCGAAAAGCCTGACAACTCATATGTCAAAGAATTGACCTCATTCCCCCCCAGGTTATGCACAGTTGTCTTAAACAGCAATTCCTCGCCCTTTTTGGTAACGTACGGTGCCGCCGGTTCAAACCCTTCAAACAAGATCCGGTTATCTGCACTAACCCCTTTCTTGGGAGTACAAATAACGTTCATCACCCATACGCCCTGCTTTGCATATTTATCACTATAGTTGAGATTTCCCCCTTCGAGATAAGCCGTGGCTTCGTGGGCGTGGGGAGTATCTTTGCTCTGGTTCACAGCAAGATAACGCTCTGTATAGCCGCTGGGTTGCTTCGTGAGCTTGATTGTATAGCCCACAAGAAGCTCCTCTCCCGCTTTGATCTCATAGGGTTCTTCCAGCTTGATCAGATTGTATCCTCGGACAAAACTTTCTACCTCCTGAGAATACAAGATCGTCTTGGTTTTGGCAGAGGCGATCATCACTTTGCCGGAGATTTTTTTGCCCTCCTCAATCAGCAAGCAAGGCTCAATGTGTGTAATGGTACTACCTGCGAGCCGAAGGTCAGGCTTCAGATAGAGGCAAGGTGAGAGCTCTATGTCACTCGTAAAAAACATATCCTTCGCCTCCGAAACGGGGATGTTGTTGGAATAAGATACAACAAACGACCCCTCGGGTACTGGACTCGGATTCTGAGCATAAACATACCCAAGACAGCAACTCAAGAGAGCCATTAAGTAAGTCTTCCTTTTCATAGATGTAATATTTAATTGATTATAAAGAGGATGTATTCAATCTTGCTGAGAAGAAAGGATAAGTTTGGTTGACAAAATATCAGACGGAGTCTGCACGGAGACAACAACAGGCCCTGAGATAGGACCAAGATCAAGCTCAAGATCCTTTCCTCTGCCAAATCCCTCAAAAGTCCCTAGCACCTTCCCCTGGAGAGAATAGAGGGAGGCAGAGAGAACGTCTATGCCGGAGATATACAATTTTCCTCCTGCCACACGTATGGATAGAGAGTCTTCGGAAATCTTTTCGGAGCGTTGGCTCCCATCCGCACTCAGCCCGAAATTATCCACAACGATACCTGAATAACCGTCGGCTTCGTGAAGCAAGGCTAAGAAAATTTCTTGTCCTTTGTAGGGCGATAGATCAATAATCTCCTGCTTCCATTCGGCAGAGGCTTCTCGGAGAGGGCAGAGCACTGTAGAAAGGGAGGAGGGAGACTGCCCTTTGGTGGACAACAACACCGTATAGAAGTCCGGATACTTAGCATCGGTGGACTTGACCCAAAAATAAGCAATGGGGTTGGGAGCGTCTTGTGGGACACGAATTGCCGGAGTGAAAAGATAATCCTTAGCCCGGTTTTTCTTGCAGCTCCATCGTCCGGTAACCTCGTTGAAAGCATAAGGCCGAAAAGACCAAGCAACCAATGCATCCTTTCCATCAAAAGCCGAGACCCCGTTGTAATCATTCCCCGTATATTTAAGCCCATCGAAATAGCTCCTAAAGGAATTCCAGCTATAACCGTCGCCATCGGCATCGTACATATACCAGCCCTCCGAAAGTTTGTGGGATTCGAAAGTCTCCTCACAAGGCATCTCCATCGCGGAAGGCTGAGGACGTATTTCGATCGTCTGGGTCTTCTCTCTACTTTCTCCATTCCTATTGGTCGCAGTGAGAGTAACTTTGTACTTTCCCGGTTTGTCCCACACAACAATACCAGACTCCATGAATGCCGTGGGAGTTCCTCCCTCAAAAGCCCATTTTATCGCCGTGACGTCGGCACGAGAAAAAACAATGGCATCCTCTCGACTCACATGGTAATCTCGCCGCGCAAAACCACTCTTCAAGTCAATGCTGTGCACGACAGGGACATCAGAAGCCGAAGTTTCCAAGCTCCCTACTTTCTGATAGAGAGCCTTGGCTCCCTTCCAAATATCCCCGCTGAAGTAATCATAGCTCCCATCGGGGAAGAGAACTATGCCTGTAGGCCAACCCTTGATTGTTATCCCCAACGTTCGGGTGAGATTCGGATCAGAAACAATCGGTACAGGAAAAGAACCTCCTATCGTCCAGTCCCCTTTTGTTTTCCCTTCTCCTCTGATCTGCTCGGGCTTTGCCCCCTGATCTTCGACCCAGAGGACCAGAAACTCATCCGTTCCCTCAGGGCCATACAAGGCGTACAAGTCCTGTAAATGCCCCGTATGGTGCAAGATCCAACACATATTGCACCATACGGTAGAAACATCCAGAAAGACTTTTTTTCCGCTCTTCAGGGCAGCTCCTATGTTAACCTCTTGACCGTTGATATCGGTCGCTATATACTCCGTAGTTTTGAGCGTATAAGCTCCCTTTTTCTGTGCCGACATCTTGGATACAGTTACACAACAAGCAAAAATCATTCCAAGCACCAATAGCACATTGCGCGTATTACCATTCATATACATTCATAAAATTATACCATCCACTCACACCAAAGACAGAAAGATAGCCAATCAGGCTTTTTCTTTCTCCGGCGGCAATTTATGCAAATCATTCAGATAAAACAAAACCGGATTAATATTTACGTCTACAGTGGCCCTATAAACAGTTATAATACAGCAGGGGTCTATTTCCCCAATACCCTCAACAGAGATAAAACTTCAACCTCTACACAATTCTTCTCTCCCGTTGCAGTTTCTACTCCCACGCGTCGGAAAAACTCCTCTCTCCCGTCAAAAAATTTATTCTCACGCGTAAGAGTTTTCGCCCGAAACAAAACGCGCTCAGAGCTGCTTTCGAAAGCAATTGTTTCTCATCGAACTCGCACACGCAGGTCGACCCTCCAGCCACAACCGCACTACGAAAACATAAATCTGTATCTTTGCTCGCGTATCGCTAAGCAGAACCCATTTTGGATCATCTCTTATCCTTTGGTAATATATTTGCACAGGTGCAAGTTTATCCAGTAACGATAGGCATCGTGCTGGTCTTCATTCTCATCATCTTGCTACTGATGGCTTCGGCCTACATGTCCTCCTCCGAGGTTGCTTTTTTCTCCATCAAACCGGCAGATATGGCCGAAATACAAGAGGAGAAAAACAAGGAGGACAAAAAGCTCAAACAGTTGCTGCACAAGCCGGAAGAATTATTGGCATCCATCTTGATCGGTAACAATATCGTGAACGTGGCCGTGGTGATGCTATCGACTTATGTAACGGCCAACCTTTTCGACTTCAGCCAAGCTCCCATTGCCGGCTTCCTGCTGCAAACGATAGTCCTCACACTGGTTTTACTCCTCTTCGGCGAAATCATACCGAAGGTCTACGCGCAACGCTCTCCTCTGCATTTCTCTCGTTTCTCGGCTCCGGCCATGAGCGTGGTATGCAAGCTGCTCTCCCCGATGAGCCTTCTATTGGTCCGATCCACAGCCAGATTGGTAGAAAACAAGAAAGAGAAGCCGCAATACGATCTCTCGGTAGACGATTTGTCCAAGGCCGTATTGCTAACCACAGGAAGCTCAGACGTCGAGGAAAAAGCCATGATCAGCGAGATCCTGAAGTTTTACAACAAGACAGCAAGCGAAGTGATGGTACCCCGTATAGATATGATGGATATAGAGATTAGCTGGGACTTCAAGCGCATGCTACAGCACGCTGTATCATCGGGATACTCGCGTATACCCGTCTACGAAGATACCGAGGACAACATCAAGGGAATCATCTACCTCAAAGACCTCATTCCTCACCGCAACAAAGATGCCTCCTTTAAATGGCAAGAGTTGATGCGTCCGGCATACTTCGTCCCCGAGAACAAGCGAATCGATGATCTGCTTGAGGAGTTTCGAGCCAATAAGATTCATATTTCGATCGTGGTAGACGAATTTGGAGGGACAAGCGGTATCATCACCATGGAGGATATACTGGAAGAGATTGTGGGCGAAATCACTGACGAATACGATGAGGAGGAGCTTCCCTACACTCGCTATCCAGATGGGAGTTGCCTCTTTGAAGCCAAAACATCTCTTTCGGATGTAAAGAGGTATCTCAACCTTGAGGATGACAGCTTTGGACCATTAGGGGAAGAAGTCGATACGCTCGGAGGGTTGGTGCTGGAAATCAAGCGGGATTTACCTCTGCCTGGAGACGAAGTGACCTACAACGGATGGCACTTTGTAGTCGTATCGATGGACAAGCGACGCATCCTCGAGGTAAAATTGCACCGCAATCCCCTCCCAACCGACAAATAATCCTACGATGCCCACTCCCTTCCCTTTCTTGGGAAATCCTCTGCTAGACTCCATCGACTGTAAAGACCTACCCAGAAAGGACCGATTACAGATGCAACGCCAAGCATTGCACAGTCTGCTGAGAAGGACATTTGCACCCTACTCATCATCGGAACCGATCCTTTCTCATCACCCAGGTGGTGCCCCTCATCTGCCACAATATCCCCATTTGTCTATCAGTCTTAGCCATAGTACTACAGCTGTGGCAGCCCTTATCGTAGAACGACCATCCCAATGTGGGATCGATGTGGAGGACATCCGCCCACCGGCCTTACGCTTATTACCTAAATTTGCAACACCGGAAGAAATCAATCAAGTCCAGTCTGCTCCCTATCCTCTCATAGCAGCCTCTCTACTTTGGTCGGCTAAAGAAAGCCTATATAAGCTCTTCCGACCATCAACAGCAAACCTGATCCAAAGCTACAGGCTGCAATTGCCCACAGCCATCAACCCCTTCGTATCGGCTACTTCAACAGGTGAACTTCGTTTTTTCGTCACCCTTCCGGAAGCTATTAGAGCACAAGAGATAACGGTACATATCGAAAGCAGAGGAGAATCGCTATTCACCTGGGCCATTGCCACTCCCTGAGAGTCCCCTCCCAGACTCAACTCCTTTCTACCACAAGAAGAGGTACTAAAGAAAAAACTGTACCTTTGCCACGTCACCAATTGAGTATAGATGGAGATAGGGGTGCTGTACCTCACCTGCCACGAACGGCAAAGAGGTCCGGCTGAGATAAAACCCTTAGCCACCTGATCCGGATAATGCCGGCGTAGGAATTCGTCATCTAACCAGCCGTAGCTCGCGACCATCCGTGAGGCGATTGTGTTTGGAGCAATCCGGCCTACCCTGTTTCCCTACTTATTCTATTGGCAAAAAATCTCCGTACCTCACGTCCATACTTGAGGTTGGACAGGGAGATATTGGCATGCTGTCATACCTAAACCAAAAGATATAAGGATGGAAAAGACAAGTATCAAGAGATTCGCCCTCGGCAGTCTGGGGATCCTGTTTCCTCTCGCTCCAATTTCGGCTCAACAACCAGCCGACAGCAGTCGTATAGTGCAGCTCGAAGAAGTACAGGTCGTCGCCGGACGAGCCGGGCACAAAACGCCAATGAGCTTTTCGGAACTCAAGAGTAGCGAACTCAAGAAATCAGCTTACGGGCAAGATCTACCCTATCTAATCTCACTCCTCCCCGGGGTCGTTGCGACCAGCGATGCAGGGACAGGACTTGGCTACACCTCGATCAAAGTGAGAGGGAGTGACGCATCCCGCATCAACATCTCTGCCAATGGGGTACCGCTCAATGACTCCGAAAGTCAAGGCGTCTTCTGGGTCAATATGCCGGATTTCTCCTCATCTCTCAAGGACATACAAGTGCAACGTGGCATCGGGACCTCAACCAACGGAGCCGGGGCCTTTGGGGCAACAGTCAATATGCGCACTCGACCATACGGTCTTACCCCCTACGCTCAGATCGATATCTCGGGCGGAGCTTTCGGAACATTACGCCGCTCTGTAGCAGTGGGCAGCGGGCGGATAGCCGACCACTTCGCTTTCGATGCACGCGTCTCGCGAATCACTTCAGACGGGTATGTCAAGCGTGCCGATGTAAACCTCCAATCTTATTTTCTGCAAGCAGCTTATCACAACGGAGGAACCCTACTCAAACTATTGACCTTCGGGGGAAAAGAAAAAACAGGTATTGCTTGGAATGGTATTGCCCCCGAAAAAATCGAGAAACTCGGGCGTACTTATAACAATGCTGGGTACATGTACACAGATGAAAAAGGACGGGAACACTTCTACCACAATACCGACAACTACAGCCAACGACACTACCATGCCATACTATCTCAACAGCTAAGTGACAGCTGGTCTCTGAATGTCACCCTACACGCCACTCGCGGGCTAGGTTACACAGATGAGTATCGCACAGGTCGCAACCTCAAGGAATATGCTCTGCAGCCCTTCACTGTTGGCGACAAAAAGATCAAGAAAACAGATTTGCTTCGTCAGAAACACTTAGACAACTGGTTCTACGGTGTTGTGGCTTCGGCCCTCTATCGTCAAGAGAACTATGACATCAGCATGGGAGCCTCTACCAACAAATACGAAGGCCAACACTTCGGCTATGTAAATTGGATTAGGCAATACGCCACCCCTGTCCCCCCTCACTTCACCTACTACGACAACAAGAGTCGCAAAAGCGAAGCCTCCACGTTTATCAAGGGGAACTGGGAGATTATTCCGCACCTCAACCTCTTTGGTGATTTGCAGTACAGAAGAATTGACTACAAGATGAGTGGGATTGATGACAAGTACAGCGACACGGACAAAGCGATGGCTAAACTAAATATCGAGCAAGCGTTCAACTTCTTCAATCCCAAGGCCGGACTCTCTTATGCATTTTCTGACGGACACACCGCTTATGCCTCTGTGGCGATGGGACATCGTGAGCCAAATCGCAAAGCCTACACGGACGCCGGGAGCAAGGGATACCCAAGCGAAGAATGCATGATCGACTACGAACTTGGCTACCGCATGCAAATACCAACTCTTACGGCGGGAGTGAATCTCTACTACATGGACTATAAAAACCAATTGGTGCTCGACGGGCGTTACAGCGATGTAGGCGAACTGCTCTTCAGCAACGTGCCCAAAAGTTATCGCTTGGGAGTAGAGCTATCTGCCGGATGGGAACCCTGTAAATACTTCCGATGGGATTTGGCTGCTGCTCTCAGCCGCAACAAGATTGACCAGTACACCCAGACTTTTGCCGTGTATGGCCCTAACGATGACTTTGAGTTACGCACTGAAAAAATGAGAGGCACCGACATTTCTTTTTCGCCCAGTGTCGTACTCTCCAATGTCTTCACCACTCGCTACAGGTGGTTCGAACTGGCTTTGCAAACCCAATACGTAGGGAAGCAATATCTGGACAATACAATGAACGAGGATCGAGCCATCGCGCCCTACTGCGTCTCGTCTCTCCGCGCCATGGCACAACTGTCCACCTCCTGGCTTAAGGATTGCAGCATCGGCTTGGTCGTCAACAACGTGTTCAATACACAGTACTACAACAACGGTTTTGTCTACGACTGTGGCTACAGCAAAGACGAACAAGGCAACCTTACAGCCTACAACGAACTTCGGGTGTTCCCACAAGCTCCGATCCACCTGATGGGCACGCTTAGTTTGCGCTTCTGATAGCGATCTCTCTTTTTCTCTATATAGCACGACGAGCGGTCGCAACAATGATTTGCACATGACCGCTCGTCGTAATTATCCCTTGCCATCTTTAATTAACACTCGTTTCCGTGCCTCAACTCTTTCGTTCCTCTGGTTTGGTCGGGCTATAGCTATCGAAAAAGCGAATCCTCTCCGCCCAAATCTCTGTGATATAGCGCTGGATGCCTGCTTTGTCCATATAACTCCGATAGCGCAATTTACCCTCAACGTAAAGCATTGAGCCTGTCTTGACATGGCTCTCCACGAAACGGGCGACGTCGCCGTAGCAGACAACGTTGTGCCACTCCGTCCGCTCTGGAAGAGGATTGCCATCTCGATCTTTTCCTCCACGTTCGTGTGTGGCCAACGAAAGCTGAGCGACTAGCGATTCTCTGTCGAAGTAGCGGATCTGTGGCTCCTTGCCCACAAACCCTACAAGGATTACTTTGTTGATGGACATCAGTTTGAGAAAAGAAAAAAAAGAGACCGTCTGCGGATATTTGCCGCAAGCAGCCTCTCGCAAAATACGACACAGCCTTCGATCCGAAGGGGCGTTATTTATCTTTCTTGTAAGACGAATTGAGATACTTCACCACTTCGTCCGTAATATCGCAACTGCTATCGGCATAGAGCATACTCTCCACACCTACGTTGGTGAGTATGAATTGGTACTTTTTGTCCTTGTTGTATTTCGCCAAATCTGCCTTGATACGTTCGCGCAACTTCTCATTAGACTGTTGCTGCTTGAGCATGAATTCTTGAGTAAGACGCACTTCCAACTTCTCCCCTTGCTCCTGCAAAGACACGAGCTTCATCTGCTCGGCTTCCATCGATGACTGACTCAAAAAAGCGTTGGTACGTCGCTTGCGATCAAAGTCCTCAGCCGCTTTTCTTAGAGCATTGGCCTTAGAGGTCAACTGCTTGCGATTGGCTTCGGCCTCCTTGGTCAATTCGGCAGTAATATCTTGGTAATACTGATATTGGGCATATAGACTATCCAAGCGCACATAGGCAATCCGAGGAGCGGTCTGGACTTGGCCAGCCTCTTCGGAGACGGATGTTGCGACCGTCTCTTCCGCCTTTTTGCCACAACCCGAAGCAGAGCACACAATCCCCAAACCAAGGAGGGTGCTCGCAATCATACTTAGTAATTTTCTATTCATCGAGGTTTTTAGTTTTTCTAATACTCATTCCCGACGTAGACGATCGGCCAAATTCAAACGCTGCTCTTCCTCTCGCATTTGGGAGCGATGGCAACCGATCCCTTTCTTGCGAAAAGCCGGGATATCGCTCGTGTGGCCGGTAGGAAACCTGCCCCCCTTGACCAGAATAACCTTGATCGCCAGCAAAACAACACCCAAGGCTACCAGGCCTAAAGCTAATACCAGCGTGAGCAGGATCGTCTCCATCCAAAACCTTATATTTGTCTGCACAAAGGTAGAACAATAATAGAACACAAAAATATAACCTAAACACAGTACAAAATGAAGATGACTGATCTCAACCCCACTCTCCTGTGGGAATGTTTCGATGCAATGACCAAGGTACCCCGTCCGTCCAAAAAGGAAGAAAAAGTAATTGCTTTCCTTGAAGACTTCGCTCGGAAACACCAAATCGATTACTCCAAAGACCAGATAGGCAACATCGTCATGCGCAAGCCTGCAACCAAAGGCTACGAACACCTCGAAACGGTTGTCTTACAAAGCCACATGGACATGGTATGCGAGAAAAATTCGGATGTAAATCACAACTTCGACACAGACCCCATCAAGACTGTAGTCGATGGAGATTGGTTGAGAGCCGAGGGCACAACGCTTGGTGCCGACAACGGGATTGGTTGTGCAGCGCAGATGGCTGTGCTGATTAGCAGCGACATTGAGCATGGCCCTCTCGAATGCCTCTTCACCGTGGACGAGGAGACAGGCCTTACCGGAGCGCAGAACATTCAGCCAGGATTCCTACAGGGCAAAATTCTCCTCAATCTGGACAGCGAAGATGAAGGCGAAATGTTCATCGGTTGTGCTGGAGGGAAAGACACACAAGGCCTCTTCACCTACAAGCAGGAGGCACTGCCCGAGGGGTATACATTTCTCAAGGTGTCTATCAGCGGTCTCCGTGGAGGACACTCGGGCGGTGATATACATTTAGGGTTGGGCAACGCCAACAAGTTGCTGGCTCGCTTCCTGATGAAGGTAGACAAATGCATGGATTGGGTCTTGTGCGAAATCAATGGTGGCAACTTGCGCAACGCAATCGCCCGTGAAGCTTACGCCGTGATCGGTGTCCCTTCCTCCGAAAAGGAGCAAGTACGTGTCTTGCTCAATGATTTTACCGCTGCTGTGGAGCTTGAACTCGCAACCGTGGAGCCATCTGTCAAACTTGCACTCGAAACCACCGACAAACCGGCATTCAAGATCGATTGTGCAACCAAGCACAACCTGTTACTCGCCCTTATTGTATGTCCTCACGGCGTACTCGGCATGAGCCACGAGATAGAGGGCCTTGTGGAGACTTCTACCAATTTAGCTTCGGTAAAGATGGTCGAAAACAACGGCATCCTCGTAGGCACAAGTCAGAGAAGCTCAACCGAGAGCCTCAAAGTAGCGGCTTGCGATCAAGTGGCTTCCACTTTCAGACTTGCCGGAGCGGAAGTGCGCCACTCCGACGGCTACCCAGGATGGAAGCCCAATCCGGACAGCCGTATCCTGCAAGCCGCAGTGGACAGCTATGAAGAGCTCTTCGGCAAGAAACCCGCAATCAAGGCAATCCACGCCGGGTTGGAATGTGGTCTTTTCCTCGATAAGTACCCCTATTTGGACATGGTATCATTCGGCCCAACTCTCAGGGACGTCCACTCACCGGCCGAACGTATCGAGATCAAGACCGTACAAATGTGGTGGGATCACCTGCTTCTACTCCTAAAAAGAATTCCATCAAAAGCCTAAGTCGGCATAGACCGAGGATCTTTCACCCCCCTTGGAGAACCAAGGGAGATTAGGAGGTATCCGATTTACGTTGAGCTGCTGTGTAGAGATCCCTACGCAGCAGCTTTTTTGTGTCCTCATTCCCGAACGAATCTGCCCTCCGACGGGTCTCATACATAATCCAGTCGGGAGCAACAAAAAGGAGAAGAGCAAGCGTATCAAAGGTCTACCCAAGCCGTTGCTTGCTCCAGCAAGAAAATCCTACTTAAGATTTCCGACCGAAATCGAAAAGAGTAGGGAAAGAGGAAAAATTCCCACGCGTCAGAGATTTTGCTCCGACGTGTCGAAGATTTTGCTGCAACGCGTGAGATTTCCCCACGCGATGGGCGAGGAGTTGTTCGAGGATGGCAAAGAAGAGCTGCAAGAATTCGATGCAGAGACGAACCCGAGACCTCTCTTTTTTGCATATCTTTGTATAGTCAGGTATCCATAAACGTAACCCCAAAACATTCACTTATGAGAAAGTATTCCACCCAATTGATTGCCCTTGTGGCCTTTTTCTATCTCATTGGTTCGGCGATGGGCCAAGAAGATCAGTTGTCTATCACCTTCGGAAAAGACATGAATACCGATGATCAACGTCGTGTATTCCTGCTTCAGGAATCCGAACCGAAAGAACGAGAAATACAACCCGAAGCGGATATGATCACCTATCGGATCCCTATGAATGCTCGCATCCGCGTGCAAGTAACCCCACGTGTGAACCACGTCGTGTTTGTTTGGAAAACGATAGAAAAACAGAACGAAAAAGAAATCGCCAAATCCTACGGCAGCACGGATCAAATCATCGAAGGCATTCGACAACCTATTGAGATCTTTGCCGATATCTGCGAGCTAGTCCCTGTTATCTTCCGCGTTGAAAGTGAGGGGTCCGATGGGAAAGAAGTAAATGTCGAGGAGCAGGGAGACTTCGGTCGCATCATCAAGCCTCAAGCCGATGGCGAAACTTATTTGCTGCCAAAAAACCGAGGAGCTTACTTCGACCCCAAAACAAAAGACGGCTATATGCTTCTGTCTTGGACTTTCGGTGAAGGCATGCGCTTTCCCAGCAGGCCGGACCAGTTCTACAAGCAGAGCATCCCAGAAGGCTTTTTTATCTCCGCGCGGTTCTACAAAGAGGGAGAGACACGCACCGTCACTTTCTCACAACCCGAGACGGCTGTCTTGACAGTGAAAAACCATAGCGAAAGCGAAACGCCCGAAATCAACTCGGAAAGCAAAGTGACACCAGGGGATGAAATACTCTTCCAAGTGGCTCCTATCGACAACCCAGTAGGCAAAGTAGAAGTCCACCACTGGGAGGTCAATGGCGAAATCCACAGAGATGCCAAGGGGGGGCTTATCACAGACAATTCGATCTCTTTGTTTGCAGACGAAGACCTCACGGTAAAAGTTGTCCCTCAAGCCGAACTCGGCAATTGCATCATCACGGCAGCACAACCCTACAAGAACCTCGACTACACCTACAATGCTCACACGGGGGAACTCCATGTGAAAACATGCCAAACGGCAACAGTCGAGCTAATCGATATGGCGGGGAGGCGTCTTGCCTCGATCGCTCCATCTCACGGCGTGGCCGGCTTCGACACAAACTCTCTGACAAGGGGAACTTATATCCTACGTCAGGCGGAAAAATCGGTCAAAGTATGGATTTGGTAAAATTTTAGGCTCAGAAGGGTATGAAAAAGACACGACAGATAAATATTGCAGCCAAAGCCAGCTTTTACATGCTGGTTTTGGCGTGGCTGTTGGGAACCCCCATTCAGGCACAAGATCAGCCCAAAGAGGAATACCCCTATCACCTGTCACAAGCACCAATGGGAAAAGGGACGAGCGAATCCCCTTACCAAATAGGGAATATCTACAACCTGCTCTGGATTGCCGAGCAAGTGAACACGGGGACCGACATGACGGGCGACCTCTTCATCCAGACAGCCGACATAGATATGAGCCCGTCTCACCAGTGGGAAAACGGTGAAGGATGGATGCCTATCGGAGGCTTCTTCCACGTTGCAAGCATCGTGAAGAAGTTTGGATTCAAGGGTACTTATGATGGAGGAGGACACCGCATCCTGAACCTCAAGGTCAACCGACCTTCATTCGATTATCAGGGGCTTTTTGGCTATCTCAATGCCGGAGAAATCCGTAATCTGGTTGTGGAAAAAGCAGATGTAACAGGGAAAGAGAACGTAGGGGCTCTCGTTGCCTATATCCACGATTCACAGATACTCAACTGTCGAGTCATAGAGAGCAAAGTGCGGGCAAGCGATTTCTATGCAGGTGGACTCGTGGGTTACCAAGACAAGAGCCTTATCCGCAACTGTGACGTACAAGCCGAAGTCAAAGCTCAAGACTACCTCGGTGGCATCGTTTCATGGATCAATGAAGGTGAGGTGCGTGACTGCCTCATGAAAGGATCGGTCGAAGGCGTCGCCAAAGATGATAAAGCCGCACGCCTGGCCGGTGGTATCGCTAGCTACATCCTCCGCGGAACAATCGAGCGATGTGCCTCTCATGCCACAGTCGGCAGCGAAGAGAAAGTCGGAGGAGTGGTCGGGTCTGCCGTGAGTGCCAAGATCCTCAAGTGCTACTCCACCGCTCCCTCAGTCAAAGGCCGTATCTATGTTGGGGGATTAATCGGAGAAAACGACAACTCTATTATCGAAGATTGCTATGCCCGCACCCAAGTCAGCGGAAGCCAAAACATCGGAGGGCTTTTGGGCAGTAGCTCCTATTCGGATAGCCGAGTGATGCGATGCTACGCGGTCTCCTCTGTTGTGGCCGAAGACGAGACCTTTGCCGGAGCTTTCATCGGGATCAAATCAACAGGCGTTGTATCGGCCTGCTATTGGGACAAAGACGCATCAGCACGAGACAAGGCCGTAGGCGGTTTCTATCACGCCGATATCCAATGCGAAGGCAAAGGCACCACAGAAATGAAAACACAGGCAACTTTTACCGGCTGGGACTTCGACAAGGTATGGATGATTCGAGATGGAGTCAATGATGGCTACCCAACCCTCAGAAATGCACACAACAATGCCTTATCGATTACTTCCTGCGAGGAACTCAGCGTGAAACTGCTCCGAGAGACAAGTGGCTACCACATCTTCTCACCCTCTACCATAGAGCAACTGAGGCTCTACAACCTGCAAGGACAACAAATCTCGGTCAGCTATCCGAGAGGAAATGAATACTCCCTTTCCACCGAGGAGCTACCGGAAGGGAATTATGTCCTACAACTCAGACTATCCGGTGTGAAGGAGACGCAATACATCAAACTGCAAATAAGCCGATAGAGGCCATTCGCATAAGATCGGTGAGCCTTTCCGCTGTCTACAAGCGGTGTCTCTTTGTGCAAGAAGACACCGCTTGCATTTTCAACAAATTCGTCTACAGAACACTCGACCGATGGAAGACTAGGTAACCGGGAGAACAAGCGAGACTTTGTACCTTTGCGGCAAAATCAACATCCAGCAGAAAGAAGACAATGACAGGACAAATCAATTTTATAGAAGAGTTGCGTTGGCGCGGAATGATCCACGATTTGATGCCAAACACCGAGGAGCAACTATCCAAAGGAGTTTGCTCGGCCTACGTAGGGATCGACCCGACAGCCGACTCCCTCCACATAGGGCACCTGGTCTCGGTAATGATGCTCAAACATTTGCAGCGGGCAGGACACAAACCCATCGCTCTCATCGGTGGAGCTACAGGGATGATAGGAGACCCCTCTATGAAGTCTCAGGAGCGAAATTTGCTGGATGAGGCTACTTTGAGGCACAATCAGGAAGCAATTGGCAAGCAATTGGCCAAATTCCTAGACTTCGATACCAATGCGCCAAATGCAGCGACCCTGGTTAACAACTACGACTGGATGAAAGATTATGGTTTCCTGGCCTTCATCCGAGATATTGGCAAGCACATTACCGTCAATTATATGATGAGCAAGGATTCGGTGAAAAAGCGTTTGGCAGCCAATACGCAGTCAGGGCTCTCCTTCACTGAGTTCAGCTATCAGCTGCTGCAGGGCTACGATTTTCTCTACCTCTATCGGCACTACAACTGTCGCCTCCAAATGGGAGGATCGGACCAATGGGGCAACATTACTACCGGCACAGAACTAATCCGTCGCATAGACGGAGGTGAAGCATTCGCTCTCACCTGCCCTCTTATCACAAAAGCCGATGGTGGGAAATTCGGGAAGACCGAATCCGGAAATATCTGGCTGGATAGGAACCGTACCTCTCCCTATAAATTCTATCAGTTCTGGCTCAACGTAGGAGATGACGATGCTATCAAGTATCTCAAAATCTTCACAACCCTCGGACAAGAAGAGATCACACAGCTGAGCGAAGAGCAGGCTGCTTCTCCCCATTTAAGGCCGGCACAGAAAAAATTGGCAGAGGAATTGACTGTGATGGTACACGGTCGTGAGGATTACGAAGCGGCAGTGGAGGCCTCCGAAATCCTATTCGGGAAAAGCACTAGAGAGCAGCTAGCTCGCCTGGATGAGGCAACACTACTGGACATCTTTGAGGGTGTACCCAGCTTTGAGTTCGATAGTAAACTCCTCTCGAACGGGATCAAAGCCATAGACTTGCTCACAGAAGTAGCAGCAGTTTTCCCCTCCAAAGGAGAAATGCGTAAGACAGCGCAGGCTGGTGGCGTTGGTATAAACAAGGAAAAGCTAAGCTCACACGAGGCCATCATTGCTTCGACAGATTTACTCGCTGGCCGCTATATCATCGCACAACGAGGAAAGAAAAATTATTTCCTGCTGATTGCCCGTTAAACCCATGCAACGCAGAGGTAATACGATCACCCTTTCCTACTTGATTTTCCTGCTAAGCCACTTTACCTTAGCAGCACAGGTACCTTACCTCTCGCCTCCCTCCGACCCTGCGTTGGACAGCATTAAACCCTGTGTGATGGCTCTCAGCTGGCAAGGAGAGAGCTTTTTCTACAACAACGAATTCAACTCCTCCCTTTACACCGGCTACACCCTCCCAGGCTACAGACTCTCCATGACAGTGGATCATCGTATGGATGTGCTTCATGGCGCAGGACTCAGTTTCGGTCTTCAATCCCTTCAATATTGGGGAGCAAGCCGTTATCCCTCAGCTGTTGCTTATCGCGATGTGGGTTATTGGTCCGATGACAAGTCATGTAGAGGTATTCGGCTTCGGCCATTCTTTCGTGCCGAACTCAAACCTACATCTCGATCAATCCTCGTCCTCGGTAACCTCTATGGAGGAACGGCACACAAACTCATCGAGCCTCTCTACAATCAAGAGCTCGCTTTAACAGCCGACCCTGAAACAGGAATCCAATATCGCTATACGGGAGACCGCTTTGAATCGGATTTGTGGATTGACTGGCAAAGTTTCATCTACAAACGTGATGATCATCAGGAGGCTTTCGCTGCAGGGCTGCGATCACAATGGACAGTCGTCAAGGACTACACAGCCGATAGTTTGCGGCTCAATCTTCCGATACAAATACTGGCCGCACATCGTGGAGGAGAGTACAATCTAACCCAAGATGACACCGTACATACCTGGATCAACGGGGCCATCGGCTTGGAGTTCATCCGAAACATTCCTCATTTTGGAGGGCTAAAACTCTCCGCTGCAGCCTATCTACTCGGCTACTCACAGCGAAGCAAACACTACCCTCTGGATAAAGGCTATGGTCTTTTCGCCGACTTGCACGCTTCCAAGCCGTATCTCGATCTGGGGCTAAGCTATTGGCAGGCAAAAAATTGGGTAGCTCCATACGGTCAGCCTTTCGCCAATGGATTGGACAAAGATGCTCGTCCACTGGCTGGTGGACGCTCCTCCTACATCAATGGCTACGCTCGCCTACATTACCACCTAAGTCCCAACCTGAGTGTCGGTGGTATCGCTACTGTATGGTTGCATCCTCACGCTCCTCGCTCTGGGTTCAGCCACAGTCTTGGCGTTTACTTAGCAATTCGACCTTCCGTTGTGCTGATACGCTGAGCTCCCTGATCCCTTTTGTATACCTTTGCCTCGCAACTAATTCACTCAATTGTAACCCATCCAAGAAACAATTCAGTATGCAACGCTTGGAATCTATTGCCTCATTGCAAAAAACCATAGCACAGGAGAGGGCCAACGGCCATACGATCGGGCTGGTTCCTACGATGGGAGCTCTTCATCAAGGCCACATGAGTCTTGTGCAGAAAGCCCGTGAAAAGGCGAACATTGTGGTTGTAAGTGCGTTTGTGAATCCCACACAGTTCAACGACCCACGCGACTTCGAGACTTACCCACGTACTCCCGATGAAGATGCACGCCTGCTCGATGCTGCTGGTGTAGATGTCTTGTTTGTTCCTACCGAAGCTGAAATTTATCCGGAACCAGATACTCGCATTTTTGACCTTGGCAGTGTGGCCGAAGTAATGGAGGGACCACGTCGTCCCGGGCATTTCAACGGAGTTTGTCAGATTGTATCCAAGCTTTTCGACTATGTGAAGCCAGACTTTGCGTTCTTTGGAGAAAAGGACTTTCAGCAAATCGCAGTTATCCGACGAATGTTGCAGATCACAGGCCAATCCGTAGAGATCGTGCCTTGTCCGATCATCAGAGAAGATGATGGTTTGGCCAAAAGTAGTCGCAACGTGCGTCTAAACACAAAGCAACGCCAAATTGCCCCACAAATTCATCATTTTCTGGCCGAATCGACAAAACTAAAAGCAACGAAGACTCCAATCGAGGCGAGAGATTGGGTAATCGACCAGATTAACCACCAGCCGGAGATGGCTGTAGAGTATTACGAAATCGTGGACGGACGCAGTCTACTACCCATTGAAAACTGGAGTGATAGCCAAGAACCTGTAGGTTGCATCACCGTTTACTGCGGGGAGGTACGACTCATTGATAATATCCGCTACTGATTTGTTGCAAAGTCACTTCCCCTACAGATTCATGCGTCTAAGGTCTCCTCTCTGCATTTCGCTGGGAATAGGGTTTGTCTTACTACTGGCGACCTCTTGCCTCCTTCGCAAGAAACCTCAGCCAGACAAGCTACCCGTGATACAGCCTGATACAATTGCCAAGCCGACAAATCCTTCCCCGCCACAACCCTCACCGGATACGATAGAGCGTGGGTATATGCGAGCTGTCTGGATTGCGACCATCTACGGTTTAGACTGGCCTCAACAACCGGCACGAGATATCGCTCAAGAAGAAAGTCAAAAGCAAGAACTGAGGGATAAACTTGACCACTTAAGTCGAATCGGATTCAACACTGTTTTTTTGCAAGTACGACATCGAGGAGATGTCATCTACCCCTCCCAATACGAACCTTTCTCTCCCGTTTTCAGTGGCAACAGGCAGGCCATGAATTACGATCCTCTCAGCTTCGCCATTGAGGAGTGCCACAAACGAGGTCTACAGATACACGCATGGATGACGACTTTCCCACTGGGGAATAGCCGTGTCCATCGTCCTCCGAAACACCTGCCTCTCGACTGGTGTGTCAGGCACCGAGGAGAGTGGCAACTCGACCCTGGGCTACCTGAGGTAAGGCAGTATATCGCCAGTCTAGTGAGCGAACTGGTAAAGCTCTACCCCGCATTGGACGGAGTACACATGGACTATGTGCGCTATCCCGACTTCGCAAAAACTTTTGCAGACAATGCCTCCTACAAGAAGTACGGGCAAGGAATGAGCAAAGAACAGTGGAGGAGGGAGAATATCTCTCAACTCATGGGACTTGTCTACCGAGCAGCTCAAAGCGAAGGACAGAAGCGGCTCGTGAGTTGTGCCACTCTCGGCAAACTGAGGCGTCTGCCCACCTATCCCCATATCGGGTGGACGGCCTACGAAGATGTCTATCAGGATCCCGTTGAGTGGGCAAAACGAGGTGTTGTGGACTTCATTGTGCCAATGATGTACTACCGAGACGAACACTTCGACCCCTTCTTGGCCGACTGGAAGGAGCAACTTCCCCACTTCCCCGTAATCCCGGGTATCGGAATCTATCGATTGGACGAACCTCGAACAAGTTGGACAGCAGAGTTGATCGACCAACAGATGGCAATGGTCCAAGCTTTGGAGATGCCGGGCATTTGTTTCTACCGAGAGCAAAACCTCCGCCACAGCAAAACTCTGGAGACAGTCATCCTCAAACACTTTGCCTCCAATCAACCACCCCTCCTCTTTCCGTACGAACCCAAACTCAAAAACAACGGGCAAGCTCACTAATCTCTGCAACCTTGTTTGCTTATCTACATATACCATTCTGCGGATCTCGCTGTATATACTGCGATTTCTACAGTGGTACGGAGAAACGGCTCATCCCCGACTACATAGCAGCCCTCAAAGCCGAAATTCGCTATCGACACCGAGAGGTTTCGTCTATTGAACCTCTCCAAAGCATTTATTTCGGAGGTGGCACCCCCTCGCAACTCTCACCCAAACAGATTGCCGAACTTATAGACCTCTTAGCGTCATTGTATGGAGTCGCTCCCAATGCAGAGATTACGCTTGAGGCTAACCCCGAGGATATGTTACCCGACTACGTGCGTCAGATAGCAAAACTCCCAATCAATCGCATTTCAATGGGGGTACAATCCTGGCAGGACAGGGACCTTCTTTTCCTTCGTCGAAGGCACAATGCAGAGAGAGCCGAAAGAGCAGTACGACTTTGCCAAGATGAGGGATTGAGCAACATCAGCCTTGATCTTATTTACGGGCTACCGGAGCAGACGCTGGCCCTATGGCAAAGCAATCTGCTCAAGACGATCAGCCTTCGCCCCACACATATATCGGCCTACCATCTTGTATATGAGGAGCAAACAGCTCTAACCAAGCTCCTACAAGCCGGTTCCGTTGAAGAAGTAAGCGAAGAACTCAGCCTAACCCTCTTTAGCCTGCTCATCGAGCAACTTGCTGCGGCTGGCTATGAACAATACGAGATATCCAACTTTGCCACCGTGGGGCATCGGGCTGTACATAACTCGGCTTACTGGAAAGGAGAAGCCTACCTTGGCTTCGGACCAGCGGCTCACTCTTACGATGGGCAACACATTAGGCGGGCAAATGAGGCAAATCTCAAAACCTACATTCAGGCCTTGCGGAAAGGGATGGATGCACCGCACATCAACGAACACCTTGACCAGAGAGATCTTGTCAACGAGGCCATCATGTGCGCCCTGCGGACTATGGAGGGAATTGACATGCAGTCCTTTGCCCTTCGTTTCGGTCAGAAGGCACTCCAATCCATCATGCAAGCAGCCTCCTCTTACCTAACCAAAGGTGATCTCTTCAAAACGGACACGCACCTGAGACTAAGTCGGAAGGGTATCTTCATCTCCGATCGCATTATGAGCGATCTATTCGTATAGTTCTTCGGTGCACAACACACACGAGCCACACTAGGGTAAATCCAATGCAGCTCGGCAAACAAGAAGCAGACTTACCTACTTCTTCTTGAAATGTCAGTTGAAAAAGCTTTGGGATATAAACCTAGCAAAGTATTTGCCGGAGGAAGAATGGATAAGTCTATAAGTTGCATACGTGTGAATCACAACTAAGAATAGTTAAAAACTTCTGGATGAAACACACACAAATCACGGAACGCAAGAAACGGATAAAGTACGAAAAACTATAACTTTGCCTGTGAATAGATCAATACACCTCGGTATTGAGGAATAAGAGGAATGAAAGAGCTACATTTCGAGGATATACGTCGGGAATACAAGAAGCAGTCTCTGACAAGGGCGCAGATGCCAGCAGATCCACTGGAGAAAGTAAGCATTTGGTTGCAGGAGGCACTGGATGCCCATGCCCTTGAGCCAACAGCTGTAATCGTGTGCACAGCGACACCGGACGGTCGACCGAGTGCCCGTACCGTCCTGCTCAAGGAGTTGCTCAATGGTGAATTCATCTTCTACAGCAACTACGAAAGTCGTAAAGGGATGCAGATACAGGCCAACCCACACGTATCTCTCACATTCCTCTGGCACGAACTGGAGCGACAGATACACATAGAAGGCGCAGTACGCAAATTGGAACCGGAGCTTAGCGATGCCTATTTCAGGGTGAGACCATACAAGAGCCAAGTCGGAGCGAGAATTTCTCCACAGAGTCGCCCCATCCCAGGGAGAAGCTATATCGCAGCAATGTTTGCCAAAGAATCACTCAAGTATGTAGGCAGGGAAGTTCCAAGGCCTGATTTTTGGGGAGGATTTGCAGTCAAACCCGATCGGATAGAGTTCTGGCAGGGCCGTGAGAGCCGTCTGCACGATCGATTCTTATACGAATTGGAGGGAAATGGCAAGTGGTCAATGAATCGTATTGCACCGTGATAAACCGAAATATGATGAACAAGACAGAACTAATCAAACAGCTGATAGATGCAGTGGATGAGTATGCCAATGTGATGGGGGCCGAGGATTATCTGTCCCTCCAATCCTTTGCGGCTTTTCTCTCCACCAAACAAGGACCGACAGAGGGCGAGCAAGGGAAATTTTTGGATATCAACATAGCCAAAGATTTTGCCTTCATCTACCGCTACTCGCGTTCTTACGTCAAGCGAGCGATTGCCGAGAGCACATTGCAAACTCTGGAGGAATACACCTATTTGGCCACCCTGCTTTCCGGCGGTGTGATGACCAAGACTGAACTGAACAATGCCAATGCAATGGAGAAGACCTCCGGTACGGAGATCATCCATCGCCTGTTGAAGAAAAAACTCATCTCACAACAACCCAGCAACAAAGACCGTCGCTCAATGGATGTAAGCATCACGGAGGAAGGACGCCAAGAACTGTTCAAAGTCTTCGGAGCTCTCAAAAAGAGTGCTGTGCTCCTGACCGCTCCGCTCAAGGATGGACAAAAGATTTTGCTCTCTCGCCTACAGCATATTCTCTGCAAATACAACCACGACCTATTCCTCGAACAGCGCGATGCTCCTCTTGACGAACTGATCCGAACCAATGGCCTGAACGTAGACACCAGCGTGTACGGAACAGGGCATGGGACATCGGTTGGCAAGGATCAATAAACTCCTCAAGACAACACATACGATGAGGCTCCTTTCACCCCAAGACCTCGCCCAAACCTCTTGCACCACACCTATCACGTTCGTAGATAGCAGCAGCAATGAAAATATGCAACCAGTGGCCCTTGGGCAATTGCACTACGCAGGTTTGGATTGGCTAGTAAACATCTCATTTTCTTCCGGGAAAAGCGGTTCTATCGTATGGATTCGCCGCATACAACTAACCGAAGATCCGAACGATCATAGCGAAAGACGAGACATCCCACTCCCCCTACCGATTGATTTCTTAGGAGGAATGGGATGTCTCCATATTGCACAGGAAGATTTGCCGGATAACCTGCAAACCGAGCAACAGCGCGGCAGCCTTGCGATGCGCCTACAGGCGGAAGGGTCTCCTTTGGAGCGAGCCGTCTGGCAAGCTCTTGGACACATCCCACTCGGGGCCTGCTGCAGCTACTCGGCCATTGCCGCATTTATCGGTCGCCCCAAGGCCGTAAGAGCCGTAGGCTCTGCCATCGGGCGCAACCCTCTGGCTCCTATAGTTCCCTGCCATCGTGTATTGCGCAGCGATGGCTCTATGGGCGGTTACTACTACGGCTTGGAGATCAAACAAAAACTACTGGACTTCGAAACAAACAACCTGCTTCCATAAAGCAAAATATGCCTCATGCCTTACTGTAGACAAGGGCATAATATTTCATTTGCTTGAGCATTGAGAGCAACCCATTCGATCGGGTGGGCGACAGATGTTCGCTCAGCCCCATTCGATCGATAAAGTACAGGTTGGCCTGAGCTATCTCGGATGGCTCTCTACCATCCATCACGCGCAGTAGAAGGGCGACTAACCCTTTGACAATAAGAGCATCGCTATCGGCCCGAAAGTACAATAGCCCATCTCGCATCTCTGCTATGATCCAAACACGACTTTGACAACCCTCGATCAACATCTCGGGTCGCTTCTCCTCATCATCAAGTCCTGCCAAGGCAGAACCTGCCTCAATAAGCATCGCATACTTATCCATCCAATCATCAAAGACTTCATACTCCTCGACGATCTCGTCCTGTACCTCGTTGATTGTTTTCCTTCCCATCGTATCAGTTAGTTACATACCATCTGTTTACTCAAGGCTGCTCATCGTCTATCACAGCCATCACAGTCTTACCCACAGCTTCCAACGTAGCCTTGTCGATGACCTCCATGTTGTCGTTTGCCGTATGCCAGTGATCACCAAAGCCCTTTGTCCGAGCCGGATCATAATTGACAATGTTGGCCATCCGTATAGCTCGGTGTCGCTGTATCGGCAAATGGTCATCGGTCAGATAGCTGCCACCTGCCTGCACAAAGAGTTCTCCATAGCCAAGAGAAGCTGCCTTGTCCCAAATCTTTGCTACCACGAGGGGAGCAAAATCTCGCGAGAATCCCTCTTGATAAAATTTGGCACCCTTAGCCCCTACCATATCCAGCAAAATGCCATACTCGGCCGAGTAGTTCGGCTTGTGAGGATTCTTAGCCCAATAGGTAGAGCCGAGACACCAAGATTCATCGTCATTGGAGCTACCGTAATCCTCAACGTCAAAAAGTACAATATCAATCCCCAGCAGGGGCTTTTGCCTACCCCACTGGCGAGCAAGTTCAAGCAGTACTCCCACTCCACTGGCTCCATCGTCCGCTCCCAAGACGGGCTTGGAATGATTGGCCTCGCTCGGGTCTTGATCGGCAAAAGGTCTTGAGTCCCAATGAGCACCGAGCAGAACGCGCCGTGAGGCATCGGGATTGAATGAGGCGACAATATTTCGGCACGGGAGTTCTTTCCCATCAAAGGTCCTCACCCGTGTCTCCTGGAGCGAAACCTCTGCCCCAAAGGCTCGCAAGCGATCTTCTATCCACCGACTGCACGCCTGCCAAGCCTCACTCCCGGGAACACGAGCCCCCAAAGAGACCTGTTGGGCAACATAGGAATAGGCACTATCGGCATCAAACGGGATGGCAGTCCGCAAACAGTCAATCCGTTGCTGTGCTACGGTGTCCTGACCATCGCTACTCTGCGTCTTGCCTGCACAAGCCACCATTTGAAGCCCCAAAAGGCCGGTGAGGCCGACAAGAAGGTATTGCTTTATCTGTTTCCTGTGATTCATCTTTGTTTTGATTCAGTTCAGAGATTCATTTCTACCGGCCCCAAATAACTCGGCTAAGCAAAGATAACTATTCGATCTCAGCCATGGGGAAAATCCTGTGCATGCCACAGGGTCCTGCAATGGATCCCGTTGCAACCTATCCTCTCTCCTGTCGCAGCTTTTGCTCCCACGCGTCGGACATTCTGCTCCCACGCGTGGAAATTTCAATGCCCTCCAAAGCCCTTAAAAATGCGCCCTTTGGAAGATAATATGGAGGAGCAACAAGCGAGAGAATGCTATCGACAAATGAGCTTCTCCTCGCCCCTCTAACGATAAAAATAAACACCAATTTTTTTTTTGTAAGTTTGGTGGAGTATAACATACACCACATTTTTTATGTACACACACCTTCGCCTTACTAACTACTGCATAGCCTTCTTACTTTCACTCCTATCGTTGCCATCTCTATCGGCCCAGCAGATCCAGGGATCGATCAAAGACGAGAAGGGAGACAAACTCTCGTTTGTAACACTCAGGCTACTCAACCCGGCCGATTCTTCTCTTATCGATGCAACGACCTCCGATACCGATGGGCGATTCTCTCTCCAAACCAAACAACACTCTCTACCGCTACTCCTCTCGGCAAGCTATGTGGGCTACGAGAGTTTGTCACTCCAAGTAGACGGGACAGCTCCTCTCCAATTAAAGATGGAGCCTACCTCTCAGCTCCTCGATGAGACGATGGTAATTGCCCGACGCCCAAAGCACAGAATATGTAGCGGAGGCATCAGCACCCTGATCTCCAACAGCACACTTGCCAAACTGCCGGACGTCTACCACATCCTGGCAGGGCTACCATTGGTACAAGTCTCGGGG
Source organism: Porphyromonas sp. (assembly GCA_034181285.1). GTDB lineage: Bacteria > Bacteroidota > Bacteroidia > Bacteroidales > Porphyromonadaceae > Porphyromonas. Next base: position 178,097 of record JAXFND010000016.1, read on the forward strand.
CGCACAATTAATGTATTGGGCAAGGGCAATCCGATCATCTATATCAATGACAAACGCCTCTCCGATAATCAGGAGCTGGAACAGCTGGATCCCGCTTTGATCCAAAAAATCGATGTGATCACGACTCCGGGTGCAAGCTACAGCTCCTCGACGGGTGCCGTGATACGAATCTATACCAAACGTCAGGCCGGACAAGGATTGAGCGGACGATTCGTGGTCAATCCAACACAAATCATCCGGACTTCGGGGAGCACAGAGACAGAATTCTTTGGCAAAGCAGACCTCAACTATCGCCTCGGTCGCTGGGACCTCTATCTCTCCTCATTCTATTGGAAATCACCCTTCTATAGCAACCTGAGTGTGTCTACTCTCGGCCGTGCCGATGGAGAAGAATGGAAGAATTTCTCCGAAGCAACGGTCGAAAACTTTCACCGAAACATCAGCAATACCATCGGAGTCAACTACGAAGACGACAAACAAAGCTTCGGCTTCCGCTACCAATGGAGACACAACTTTTACGACCTCTCGGAAGTAAAAACCAAACTGACCTCACAAATCGACAAACAGGCCTCCGAAACGACCTACTCCCTCGCGATCACACAAGCAAAGCCCAGTAGTAGGCACACTCCCTCGCTTTACTACCTACGTACGATGGGAGACTGGAGGCTGCGCATTGATGCCGAATATTTTTCTTCGTCTTCACAAACAGAAAACGATATTCGCGAGGGAGGCTCAAGCGATGGACTCAAACACAAATACCACAACCTACAAGAGAAAGAAAATGATCTTTGGGGGGTAAGCAGCGAAGCACGAGGCAAAGTGGGAAAAGGCGAGCTAAATGTAGGGGCAGGTTACTCTCTCACAAACAGGAAGGACAAATTCGTTGCAGACAAATCTTTCTTTGCCAAAAGCTCCGACACTCACATCAAGGAGCAATCTCTCTATTTCTATGGCGAGTGCAGCTACCCCCTCGGCCCTATCTCGGCAACCGCCGGCCTGCGTATGGAACACACCCGCAGCGACTACAGCAGAGACGGGATCTATCACAAAGAGTTTAGCCGCAACTACACCAACCTATTCCCTTCGCTCTCTCTCGTTGCCCAGATAGACAATTGGCAGTGGCAGTTGTCGCATCGGACTAAAATCCGTCGGCCGCAATACTGGCAACTAAGAGCAGGCTACACCTATCTCAATAAATTTGAAGCCCAGACAGGAACAGCCAATCTTAAGCCCGAGTATGTCTATACAACCGAGCTGACAGGCAAATACAAGTGGATTACCACTTCTTTTTCGCACCACTACGTGGTGGATGAACTCCAAGTATGTGCAAATCGAATGCCCGACCCCGACAAGCCGGGTACATACCGCCCTCACGCCACAATCCTATTGAATCGCAATGCAATGCCCTACCATCAGCTGGTCTACATGGCAAGCCTAAACCATAAATTCGGATTCTGGGAACCGACACTTACTGCCTATATCTCCAAACAGTTCGGACTGAAGGGGATGCTCTTTGACCGAGAGATTCAATTCGACAAGCCTCTTTTCAATTTTTCGCTTTTCCAGCAGTTTTCTCTCCCGCACAACTACTACATAACGATTAGGAGCGGGGTGCAGTCTACGGGAGACGAATCCAACTTCCGTACCTTCCGCCCATACTGCTACGGCTCTCTGAATATCTCCAAGCAATGGATGGACGAGCGTCTGTCACTCTCTTTGGAAGCAAATGATTTCTTTCAAAAGGAAACAGCCCAGCACTCCCACTTGTACAGTACCCACTCACTCATGAGCAGCAGTCAGGGCCATTACCCATCGATAGATCTGACCCTCACATATAAATTTAACAGCACGAAGGATAAGTACAAGGGACGCAGTGCACTATCCAACGAGTTGAAGCGTCTCTGAGTTCTACTCCCCTCATGGCACCAAACAGAACCACCTCCCAAGGAGTATTCCTCAGGAGGTGGCTTGTTTCTCAGTCAGCTTTTGGAAATCGCTTATTGGCGACCTTCCACCTCGGCTTCGCGATTGATTTTCTTGATTAGCCCTTGCAGCACGGCTCCCGGACCCAGCTCTACGAATTTCGTAGCACCATCGGCAATCATTCGCTCTACACTCTCCGTCCAACGTACGGGGGCTGTGAGTTGAGCAATCAAGTGCTTTTTGATCTCCACCGGATCGGAGGAAGGAGCAGCGGTTGCATTTTGGTAGATCGGACAGATCGGGGTATTGAACTTAGCTTGCTCGATCGCCTCTGCCAGCTCCTCGCGAGCAGGCTCCATCAGCGGAGAGTGGAAAGCTCCTCCCACGGCTAGCTTAAGGGCACGCTTAGCCCCGGCAGCCTTCAGCAACTCACAAGCAGCATCCACGCCTTCCACTGTACCGGAGATCACCACCTGCCCAGGACAGTTGAAATTGGCAGCGACCACTGTGTCTTGCACTGTCGCTACGATCTCTTTGATTTGCCCATCCGGCAAACCCAAAACAGCCGCCATCGTAGAAGGGCGTAGCTCACACGCTTTCTGCATGGCTTGGGCTCGGCGACTCACCAGATTAAGCCCTTCCTCAAAGCTGAGGGCTCCAGCTGCAACAAGGGCAGAGAATTCACCCAACGAGTGACCGGCTGTCATATCCGGCTTGAGGGCATCGCCCATAGACAGAGCCAAGGCTACAGAATGCAGGAAGACGGCAGGCTGGGTTACCTTAGTCTGCTTGAGATCATCAGCCGTACCGGCAAACATAATATCCGTGATGGAGAAACCAAGTAGATCGTTGGCACTGTCAAAAAGTTTTCGTGCGATGGCATTCTCCTCGTAGAGCTCCTTACCCATCCCAACAAACTGCGCCCCCTGACCGGGGAATACATAAGCTGTTTTCATTCCGTTGTGGTTTTGATTTATTCAGATAAACGCCGGAAGATCGGTCCCTTGCGACCATCTCTCGGCTTATTTGTCACTTCAAAAATGTTCGAGAGCATCTACAAGGACGCGCCAGACGCGTTCTACAGATGCTATATGCACCTTCTCGTCCGGAGAATGAGGGTGCCGAATCTCCGGCCCCACCGAAACCATGTCCATCTCGGGCATCACCCCCTGGATGATCCCACACTCCAAACCGGCATGCATCACCAGAATCTTAGGTTCGTAGCCAAAGATCCGCTCGGAACTTTCCTTCAGAACCGCCAGAGCGCGGCTCTTGATATTCGGTTGCCAACCATTGTAGGCAGCATCAAACTCCACGGCAAAGCCTCCTTGGCGGAATGCACTCTCAATGGAAGAAGCTACCCACATCTTGCGCGATTCGCTTGAGCCTCGGACTAAAAAGTTTAGCTCAATCCTACCGGCTTCGGCTTTGATCTTGGCGAGATTCGTACTGGACTCCACGGTCCCCGGGAAATCATGCAGCATTGTGATCGGTCCATTGGCACAAGCCTCTACAGCATTGACAAGTGCATCCTGGATCTCCTCGGGAATCAGATGCATGGGGCAATCCGTCCTCTCGGCCGTGAAGCAAATACTATCCTCTACCCCTTTGTATTCACTCCGGAAGAGGTCCTGATAATCAGAGACAAGCTCCCAAAATCCCGCCATATCGTCCTCAGCAAGCGTTACGACAGCTACAGCTTCGCGAGGAATCGCATTGCGCAAAGAGCCCCCATCAAGAGAAGCAAGACGAGCACCATAGAACTCAATTGCCTCTTTCAGGAAACGGCACATCAGCTTATTGGCATTGCCTCTGCCCAAATGGATATCGACGCCCGAATGTCCTCCCTTAAGACCTCTAAGGTTCAACCTAACGCCCATATCTGAGGCGGGAGCGGGGCAATCGTCTTTGTACTCAAGTGATACATTCACATCAATGCCACCGGCACAGCCGACGAAAAGTGACCCCTCGACCTCTGAGTCAAGATTAAGTAAGATATCGCCGTGTGAAAAACCCTGTTGCAGTCCGTTGGCTCCATCCATGCCCACCTCTTCGTCCACCGTTATAAGAGCCTCTACTGGCCCATGCCGGAGAGTTTTATCGGCCATGACAGCCAAAGCATAGGCGACTCCTATCCCATTGTCAGCCCCAAGGGTTGTTCCTCTGGCCGTCACCCACTCACCTTCGACATAAGCATCAATAGGATCTTTCTCAAAGTCGTGCACAACATCCGAATTCTTCTGTGGCACCATATCCATGTGAGCCTGCAGAGTAATCACCGGCTTATCTTCCATCCCTTCCGTGGCTGGTTTACGGATCAGGACATTGCCCACAGCATCTCGATGAGTTTCGAGTCCCAGCCTTAAGCCTTCCCCGTAGATGTAATCGCCCACTTCCTTACAATGAAAAGTCGGTCGTGGACGCTGGGTTAATTCATAGAAGTACGACCATACATTTGTTGGTTGGAGTGATTTGATCTCTTTCCCCATAGCTGAATCGTTTTACTTAAGATTGTTTTTCGGCATTTATGTGTTTGTTTCGCTCGTCTGCAGACGACGGTATCGCTTGTTGGCAAAGGGCAACAAAATGATTGCCACAAAGCCCACAAGGGTGATCCAAAGCGTCTGAACCGTGTGTACGACCAAAGCAAAGGTAGCAGCGTCCACCTTCGTAACCCCATAGGCCATTAGAGTATTGATAATCATGAAATGCCACGCCCCTATACCCCCCTGCACGGGGACAGCCATCGCAATGCTTCCCATTGTAAAAGCCACAGCCCCGACACCTACACCCAAGTCGGCGGTAAAGTCAAAGGCCCAAAAGGTGATGTAGAAATAGAAAAAGTAGCCAAGCCAGAGGAGAACGGTATAAAAGAGAAAGAGCCATTTGTGCTTCATTCTCCAGATCGTGTACAAACCTTGCAACACTTTGGAGACCAACTCGATAACCTTACGTATCGGCTTAGTGTGGCGCAAAAAGCGATAGCTCACCCACAGAAGAATCAGCACGACAACGCAACCCAAATAAAGCCACATGGAGCCAAAGATCACCCCCATGTCCGGCAAACTAAAGGCCGAACGATTATCGGCAAAAAACCTATAGAGAAACTCGTTGGCTCCAATCAAGACTGCAGAAAAAATGGTCCCAACGGCAACCAAATCCATAATGCGGTCCATGAAAAGCGTACCGAGCAACTGGGCAAAGGGCAAACGCTCGTATCGCCCCTCCTCTGCACAACGCCAGATCTCACCTGCACGGGGCAATGCCATATTCACTGTGTAAGTACCAAGTGTCGTAAGGACCGCATTGATCACTTTGGGCTTAGGCTCTGCTATCGGCTCGATGAGGAGCTGCCAGCGCAGTCCCCGCACCACATTGGCTGCCAGGCCAAACAACAGAGAGAGCAATATGTACCAGACATTAAAGCCTCGCTGCAACGCATCGCTTATCTCATCGAAGTTCAAACTACGGTAGACAAGCCACAAGATCAAGACACCAAAGCACAGCGGGATCAGGACCTTGGCCACAGATCGGATCGACAAGCTTGCCGGACTATTGTTTCGCTTCATGCATTTGTTTCTTTCCGTAGGATAGCAAGCTCCTCCATATCGGAGAATACATGGTATATTCGCACATCCATCTCTACAAAGATATGCACAATTTGAAAGATAATGCAGCAGTCAAGGCCAAGAAGGCTTTGGGACAACATTTCCTTACGGACCTCTCAATCGCCGCACGCATTGCCGACACGGCCGACGAAGCTATCGGGCAAATCCCTCTTCTGGAGATAGGCCCCGGAATGGGAGTACTCACTCGCCTACTGCTGGAGAAAGGGCACGATGTCCACGCGGTAGAGTTGGATAGCGAGAGCATAGACTATCTGCGAAGTCATCTGCCAGAACTGGGAAACAAGTTGCACAAAGCCGACTTTTTGCGCCTTGAGCTAGAGACCCTGTTCCCAAAAGGACAGCCGTTTTGTCTCACAGGCAATTATCCATACAATATATCATCGCAAATCTTCTTCCGCCTACTCGAATACAAAGATCAGATCCCGCTATGCACTGGTATGCTGCAGAGAGAAGTGGCACAACGATTGGCATCCAAACCCGGACCCAAAACCTACGGCATCCTATCGGTACTGCTGCAGGCATGGTACGATGTGGAATATCTCTTCACAGTGGACGAACATGTCTTCTCTCCCCCCCCCAAGGTAAAAAGCGGGGTGATCCGACTCAGGAGAAATAGCCGAACCAACTTAGGATGCGATGAAGAAGTCTTCAAGCAAGTAGTAAAAGCTACTTTCAACCAACGGCGCAAGACGCTACGTAATTCCCTCAAGGCTTTTTTCCCAGCCGGAGACCCGGTCTTGCAGCAAGAGATCTTCAGCCAACGTCCCGAGAAGCTATCCGTCGAAGACTTCGTAGGCTTGAGTTTACTCGTGAGCACAGCCAGGCAAAGCTCACCTTTCCAAGAGTAGAGTGGCACAGCCACCCCTCAAAAAGCAAAGCACCCTCCCACGGCAACAGCCATGGGAGGGTGCTTTGCTTACGAGCAAGCGCAATCAGGATGCGCTCACTTATCTATCAGAAACGGTAACCCAAACCAACGAAGAAATCTGCGTTCTTCAAGCTCCCCTTATCCACGTTGGCGATATTCACGAGACCGAAGTCCGTCCCCACCTGTGCGTAGAAGTTGGAAAATTCGATCGCAGCCTGGATTGTAGCTCCAGCGTCGAAACGTTTCATTCCAGCCTTAAGATTGCCAACAGGCTTGAATGGATCTGATTCCACCGTCTTATCCACACCCAAAACAGTCGTCTTAAGAGCCGTATTTCCACTAAGGCCATAAGACAGATAGGGACCGAACTGAAGAGCTACACTCATGTTGTCGGCAAATTGGAAGCGAGCACCAAGCTGCAGAGGCACCTGCAAATAATGGAGTCGCGTCGTAGCAGTCGATGTTGCTCCCACTACAGACGTTTCTATTTTCGCACCCTTGCTCACAGCCGTGAGACCAGGAGCAAAATAGAATTGGCCGCTCATTGGTTCTCCGGCAAAGGGGATTTCGGCAGTAGCGCCCACACGATAGCCAATCAGCATCTTGGTATCTTTGGCGTTGTCCCCATTGAAGTTGCTGAACCCTACATTACCATCCACCTTGAATCCAATTTGAGCATTGGCTGCAACGACTGAGGCGAGCAGCACTGCTGCTGATAGAAGAATTTTCTTCATTGCTTTCCTTGTTTTAATGAATAATTATGGACAGAGCCCTCTCTATCAGGCCTATCACCTTTTTTTCTTTTTGTTTGATCCGGATTTCGGACACCAAGACTATCCCGACTTAGTCGCGAAAGAGCATCAAGAATCGCACCTACGCAAGAAACCTTACCTCACGCCAAACATTCTTGACAAATCGATCGAAAAATAAGCCCCGGGGAATAATGACCTCCCCCGCATCCTACCCACTTAGAACCTAAGTCCTAAAGCAAAGTGTCCACTAAAGTTGTTAGCCTCCAAGCCATCCTTCCTCCCGTATAGCACTCTGAACTCATCGCGAAACGAGTCTTTATTCACACTATTGAGGAAACCATACTCGAAGCCGAGTTTCACGTAGAATCCCAGAACATCCATGATCGCACTCGCTCCGACACCCACATCAAAGCGATTGGCCAGTGATTCATTTTCCTTCAACACCCTCTTGGCCAGAAAACCAAGCGCGCGAAGTTCCTCCTCACTATGTTCCTTGTAGAGATCTATCGAATACTTATTGTCGAATATCGAAGTAAACTTAGCATTACCTGCCACAGCCAACCCAAAATACGGGCCAGCCTGAAGAGATAAAGCTAAAAGGTTACCCAACCCCAACCGCACACCAACATTCACCGGCAACTGAAGATAGCGTGTACGCACATCAATTTTCCCGTTCTTGGCGAGCCAGCTAATCCGATTATCCTCGAACTTTCCTCCCTTGACTGCATAGGTAAGCCCTGTATTCAAGTACAAGAGATTGGCGAAAGGCAAATCCACCCCGAAGGCCAAACGATAATCAATATCGGGCTTGGAAGCATCCTTGATCAACTCTGAAGTATTGTTCATCACCATCAGACTAGCTCCCAGGCCGGCCTCGGCTCTGAATCGCAGAGAATTTTGCGCACTCAGCGTGGCCGTTGCTACAACTGCCGACACAAAACAAACGGCTACTCTCTTTATGGTCTTCATCTTTACAGTTTTGTATTTAAGCAAAATCAGATCCTATTCGCAAAGAACTTTCGAAGCCCTCCATGAGCCAAAACCTCCGCTTCAATGCCACGTTCGGGTACTCATTCAAAAGTTCTTCACGCGAGCAAATGTACCTGCCGATTTCGATATATGCAAATTTGCATCCTTTCCCTCAAAGAGGCTTTCCCGGCCAAAATTGCACTCGGAAGCTCAACAAATTGGAAACAAATACACGAACAACGGGGAGAGAAACTGACCACAAAGGCACCTACATAACCAGCCGATTTAAACCTGGTTATAACCGATCTTCGACAATGGAGGTAAAGGGTCAAAACGCTCTCTCGTCGCAACAAAAATTCCGACGCGTGGGAGCAATCACTACGACGGGAAAGAATTTTTGCTGTGACGGGAAGGAGATAAGGTCAAGTCCCACAACTATCTTGTACAGGACCTAATCTCACTCCAGGAAGCGGTGCAAAGAAAGGAAAACAACGGAGGTTTCGAGTCTGATTCGATTTGCCCCAGACAGCCGAGCAACGGCACATCGGGGAAATCCACATACGATCGATTTTGTTATCGCAAATTGGGTACCTTTGGGGAGCAACACGACAAATAAACAATGTAGAGACATGACAACCAAAGAGTACATCAAACAGAACGGAGACCGCTTCCTTAACGACTTATTCGAACTTATCCGCATACCATCCATCAGTGCCCAACAAGAGCATAAATCGGATATGCAGCATGCAGCTGAATATTGGCGCGATCATTTGCTCAAGATCGGTGCGACCAAAGCCGAAGTGATGCCCACCATCGGCAATCCTGTGGTGTATGCCGAACGGATCATCGATCCAAACGCAAAAACGGTGCTGGTCTATGGACACTACGACGTGATGCCGGTAGAACCTCTGGAGTTGTGGAAATCCGATCCGTTTGCCCCGGAGATCCGGGACGGGCATATCTGGGCACGCGGTGCAGACGATGACAAAGGACAATCGATGATCCAGGCCAAAGGCTTCGAGACAGCCCTAGCTCTAGGCTATGTAAAGTGCAATGTGAAGTTCATTCTGGAGGGAGAAGAAGAGATCGGCTCAGGCTCTCTCTATCCCTTCTTGGAAGAAAACAAAGAACTACTGAAAGCAGACTTCATCCTCGTGTCCGATACCTCAATGTTATCTCCCGAAACGCCCTCCATGACGAGTGGCTTGCGTGGATTGGCCTATTGGGAAATCGAAGTCACTGGGCCTAACCGAGATCTACATTCCGGCATCTATGGCGGAGCCGTCGGCAACCCTATCAACGAACTATGCAATATCATATCCAAAATGATCGACGAGGACGGGCATATTACCATTCCCGGATTCTACGACGATGTGATCCCCCTAACAGACGAAGAGCGACGCATGATCGCACAAGTACCCTACGATGAAAAAGAATACTGCGACGCTATCGGTGTGGACGCCGTAACCGGAGAAAAAGGATACATCACGCTGGAGCGCAATAGCTGTCGCCCTTGCTTCGATGTCTGTGGCATATGGGGTGGATACACGGGGGAAGGAGCCAAGACGGTGCTTCCCTCCAAAGCATACGCTAAAGTAAGTTCTCGCTTGGTAGCCAATCAGAATCATGAAAAAATCGCACAGCTCCTCGTAGACTATGTAGGCAAGTTGGCTCCCAAGCACGTAAAGGTGGAGGTGCGTCCTCACCATGGCGGACAAGCCTACCTCTGCCCTATCGATATGCCAGCCTACCGCACAGCTGGAGATGCCATCGAGATCGCATTCGGCAAGCAGCCCCTAGCTGTGCGTAGCGGTGGCAGCATCCCCATCATTGCCGGATTTGAACGTATTCTCGGGCTGAAATCAATCCTGATGGGCTTCGGCTTAGGCTCCAACGCAATCCATTCTCCAAACGAGAATATGCCTCTCGATATGTGGTTCAAGGGGATTGAGGCCGTAGCCGAGTTTTACAGATTACTCAAATAACTGTAGCTGACAGACCACGGATACATGGACAAGGACACAAATAAAATCCTCATACAAAAGGCAACCCTCGATGGGCAGAGCACAGACCTGCTCATTGAGGGCAACCGCATTGCCCGCATTGCTCCGAGCATTGTCCCAACACCCGAGATGCAACTTATTGATGGCAACCACAAGGCCATCGTCCCGGGGATGTACAACTGCCACACCCATTCGGCAATGACCTACTTCCGAGGCTTCGGTGACGACCTCAACCTAATGGATTGGCTCGAGGGATATATCTGGCCGGTAGAGGCCCACCTGACACCCGAAGATGTCTATTGGGGTTCCAAACTGGCCTGCCTGGAGATGATCAAGAGTGGTACGGTCGCATTTTTGGATATGTACACGTTTCCCCTTTCTACAGCTCGTGCCGTGGAGGAGATGGGGCTGCGTGCTGTCCTGAGCTACACACTCTTCGACCGAGATGATCCTGAGCGAGCAGCTTTGGATCGCAGACAGAGCTACGAATACTACGAGAAGTTCAAAGAATTTTCCGATCGCATCAACTTCTCTATCGGACCGCATGCCATCTACACGGTGAGCGGGTCGCAGCTGCAGTTCTGCCACCGCTTCGCCGAAGAGAAAAACGTACTGATACACTTGCACCTCTCCGAAACACAAGGCGAATGGCAGGAGGCCGTGGATAAGTATGGGCTTACGCCAGTACGCTACCTTCACAAACTGGGGATCCTAAGTCCTCATTTGGTACTGGCTCATGGGGTTTGGGTCGATGAAGAAGAGATGGATCTTTTGGCAGCACATGGGTGCAAAGTCGTACACAACCCAGCATCCAACCTCAAGTTAGCCTCGGGCTACCGATTCTTGTACGAAGAAATGCGCAAGCGCGGTATCCTGGTGGGCCTCGGAACGGACGGCACTTCCAGTTCCAACAACCTGGACATGTATCGAGCTATGCACCTGGCGGCTCTAATGGGCAAAGCGTGGCGTAGCAACCCCACAGCGGTAAAAGCCGCCGACATCTACCGGACAGCAACGGCCGATGGTGCTACCATCATGGGCATTGATGCAGGTACAGTCGCCGAAGGCAAACTGGCCGACCTTTGCTTGGTCGACCTCAAAAAGCCGGAGATGGTACCATGCCACAATCTGGTGTCCAACTTGGTTTATTCAGCTTCAGGCTCCGCAGTCGTAGACACAACGATTGTCGATGGCAAAGTATTGATGCTCCACGGAAAAATTGAGGGCGAAGACGAGATCATAGATAAGGCAGCAAAGGTCGCCTACAACCTGATCGCCAAGGCCGGTATTCGGCAGTAAAGTTGGCCTATTAGCCCTACCCTAAACAATCAGACAACACCTAAATATTTCATCATGCAAGAACAAAATTATCACGAGGCCGCGACCTACATTTCCTCGCGCCTTCCTCAAAAAGCTCAAATCGCCATCATATTAGGCAGTGGATTGGGCGATCTCGGAGAAGCTATCGCCGACAAAACAATCATCCCTTACAGCGAGATTCCTCACTTTGCCAAATCCACAGCCGTAGGACACAAGGGGAACCTTATCTGCGGCCTGCTGGGAGGTGTGCCGGTGATCGCCATGCAAGGAAGATTTCACTTCTACGAAGGCTACCCGATGGAGATGGTTACATTCCCTGTGAGAGTCATGAAACTTCTAGGAGTCAAGACCCTTTTTGTTTCCAACGCAGCAGGAGGAGTAAACACTTCCTTTAAGGTGGGTGACTTGATGATCATCACCGATCACATCAATAACCTCCCAAATCCTCTCGTCGGGCCGAACGCCGAAACCTTCGGCGTGCGATTCCCAGATATGACACGGGCATACGACCGAGAGTATATCAGCAAAGCAAAAGAAATCGCAGAAGAACTAAAGATAGAAGTGAAGCAAGGGGTCTATGTCGGCCTCACCGGTCCCTCTTACGAAACTCCTGCCGAATACAAATTCTGGGGGTCAGTGGGCGGTGATGCGATCGGGATGAGTACAGTCCCCGAAGTGATTGTAGCTCGCCACGCAGGCTTAAGAGTTTTTGGTATGAGCGTAATTACGAATGAAGGTTACCACTTCGCCGACGATTTCGTCAATGACGCTGATGACGTGATCCGTGCTGCCAAAGCAGCCGGAGCCAAGATGGAAAAACTCTTCACTGAGCTGGTAAAGCGCATCTGATCGCATTAAGAAATTGGACAAGGCCCCTCCGGGCAGTCCCCTTATGCAGCAAGGAGCCTCAGGCATTCGTCTGTGGCTCCTTGGCATTACAGCCTCCTCTATAATCCGGCCTCGCAAGAGTGTTTTTGAATAAAGGGGTATCCGTCATCCAGACAACCGCTTCGCTGCTTGCTCGGCTCTTTTGCCCTACATTTGGATATGCTAAACAAAGATCAGCTGATAGCCCACTACGCAAATTATTTGCGCCTTGAGCTTAACTTGACCGACAATAGTTGTCTGGCCTACACAGGCGACGCAACAAAACTGCTCTCGTATATCGAAATCGAAGGGATTGAACTACGTGCACTATCCTACGAGGATCTACAGTTTTTTGTCGCCAAGCTCTACGACCTCGGCATTTCCCCTCGCTCCATCGCTCGGATCATTGCCGGCACGAGAAGCTTCTGCCGCTATCTGCTCTTGGACGAGTACATAGACAAAGACCCATCCGAATTGCTCGAATCTCCTCGCTTAGGAAGTCGACTACCCGAAGTGCTAACTGTAGAGGAGGTCGACGCATTGCTCTCTGCTATCGACTCCGATGCCCCGTACGCTCAACGCAACCGAGCTATCTTGGAGTTGCTATACAGCTGCGGATTACGCGTAAGCGAACTTTGCAGCCTTACCCACGCCAACATGTTTCTCAACGAAGGTTTTCTGCGTATCATCGGGAAGGGACGTAAAGAACGTTTGGTGCCGATGAGCCCGTCGGCGGTAAACGAGATACAAACCTACTTGGCACAAACAAACCTGCTACCCCAAGCCCAGAGGGGGCAGGAGCAGTACGTATTTTTAAGCAAAAGGGGTAAGGCGATCTCTCGGATCATGGTTTTCCGGATTGTCAAAGATCTGGCAATAGCAGCAGGGATAGATAAGGTAATCAGCCCACACACATTCCGCCACAGCTTCGCTACCCATTTATTGGAAGGGGGAGCCAATCTACAGGCAATCCAGATGATGCTCGGACACGCCGATATCGCCACCACTCAAATCTACACACACGTTGATCGTGAGCAGCTACGCCGGCAAATTGAGACTTACCACCCGCGCAACAAATAGGGATTCAAGGTAAAAGTCTCCTCCAGAGAAGCAGGCAAAAAATTCAGACACGAACTCTCGTGAGCAGAGAGAAACGGCTCAAGCCCCATGCAGCCAAGGAGCGAGCAAGCAGATATAGGTCGAAGGCGACCCACAGACCATGCCCACCCAAACGTTGCATCGTGGTAAGGTAAACCATAAAGAAGACAAGCGCACCGAGCAGCATCGCGCCTAACATTCCTCCCGAAGCCGTAGCTCCCACCATCACTCCGTCCCATAGAAATGCGGCAAAACTGCACAAAGGGATCAAGGCAACCCATGGCACGAAACGCATCGCCTCCCGACAAACTTCGGCTTTGTCGGTCAAAAGATTGAGCAATGAGAAGGGGAAAAGAAAATACAGCAGACCTACTACGAGTGCGATGAGTAGACCAATGAGAAAGAGTTGCCTAAGCATCAAAGCGAAAAGATCTCCCCTTCGCTCACCGATATAGCGACCACCCAAGGCTTCTCCGGCATAAGCAAATCCATCGAGGAAGTAGGAGAAAAGCGTGAAGAGTTGCATCAGGAGTGTATTTGCTGCCAGCACACTTGCTCCCAGCCTAGCGGATGCATAGGTGAAGTAGAGGCTAATGCCTCCCAGAAGTATCGTACGCAACATCAGCATCAGGCCCACACCAGCAGAGCTTGCCCATTGGTTTGTATCCACAAAGTGCCGCAGACGAATCAGCCCAAGGAAACGAGGAAACTTAAGTCTCAAAGCCAACAACAGCAGCAAGACACCGATATACTGTGCCACAACAGTGCCAATTGCCAAGCCAATCACTCCCATTGAAACAAAGGAGGTGAGATAGAAACTCAGGGCTATATTGATCACATTTTGTGTCACCGCAACCCACATCGGGATACGCGTATTCTGCATTCCTACGAACCAACCATTGAGCACATACAGCGACAGGGCCGCTGGGGCACCCGCAAAGATATAGCTCATATACAACTGTGCTCCGGAAGCAATACGACTGCTCTTGCCCGAGAGGATCAATCCCACACGAGACAAAGGCTCACGCAGTAGCCAGACGAGCAATCCTAAACACAAAGCCAAAAGCAAACCGCGACAGAGCTGCACCAGAACGCTCTTGACATCATTGCGTCCATAGGCTTGGGCGGTAAAGCCCGTAGTTCCCATTCGCAAGAAGGCGAACATCCAATAGATTAGTGATACGACACCGGAGGCAACCGCGACTGCACCTATTGCCTCCATCTCGCCCAAATGACCTGCCAACCCCACATCCACCATAGAGAGTAGTGGCACGGTGATATTGGAGATGATATTAGGCAACGCCAGACGATAGATCCGTCGGCGCATCCAAGTTCGGGGATAAGAGACTATTGTCGGTTGAAAGTGCATACTTAGGCTACTAAGTCAGGTCGTTGCCTTTCTCTACTCAGAATCCTATACCTAAGCGCAAACATCCAAGCGAGGGAGGCAACCCCCTTGAACATCGTACTAATTGCGATAACCCACCAGATCGCCTCAAGCCCCATCCCTTGCCGTACACAATAAATGGCTACAGGTATTCGGAGGTAATTGCCCACAATACTGATGATCGCGGGCGGCACCGTGCGACCACAGCCGTAAAAGAGCCCCTGTGTAGCTATCTCGCACATCATCAATAGTTGGGAGAAACCAATGATCCGCAAATAAATGCCCCCAGCCTCGTAGGCCATCGGTTCGGGCACAATCAAAGAATAGAACTCCTGACCGAAAAAAACAAAGAGAAGCGTACCCAATATACCGAAAATCGATGTGTACATCAGGGTATAGCGATAGGCAGAGAAGAGACGATGAGCCCTGCCTGCTGCATAGTTTTGCGCTACAACAGCCGACAAAGCCGTGGCAAATCCCTGCGATGTATTCCACGTAAGCCCCTCAAGCTGTCCTCCCGTAGTGAGCGTTGCCACACCTATATGAGCAGGTAAGCCCGTATGTGCAGCCGCAATCGATGCTTGTCGCCCCAGAAAGATATTGACAAAAACAAACAGCGAGTTCAAGATGGCCACCGGCAATCCTATGCGCAAGATTTCACAGACGTAAGGCCACCTCAAACGAACCAAAAGAGGGAACCCTCCAAACAACCGATCCTTGTGCTGGATGTAGTAATAAGAGAGGGCACAAACAACCCATTCGGAAAACGTTGTGGCCCACGCAGCACCTGCCGTCTGCCAATCGAAAACGAAAATGAGCAACGGGTCGAGCAACATATTCAAGACCAAACCCGTGGCGGCAATTTTGAATGGGATACGGCTCAATCCCGAAGCATTGTACACCCCAGAGACCGCGATTGAGAAGAAAAGGGCAGGGAAACCCAACAGAATAATTTGCAAATAAGATACCGAGAGTTCCTCAACATCGGCGGCCATCTGATACAGAGCAAAGATCTGCCCCCCGAAGATCAGGTAAACCAATCCCAAAACAATGGAAATAAGCACGGCCATCGTGATGTTATGCGAAGCATAGGAGCGCGCCTTGTCCAAATCTTCTCGTCCGAGACTTTGGGCTACAGTCACCTCACTGCCGGTCTTGTTGATATAAGAAACTGAATGTGCCAACCACATCAACACCGAAACGACCCCCACAGCTGCCACCGATTTCGAGCCGAGACGGCCGAGCCAGGCCATGTCGGTGAAACTGTATGCCATATGCACAAAAGAGGTCCCCATGATCGGGAGAGCTGTCCGCACCAAATGCCTGCGAACGTCGCCTACGGTAAAATTTAGAGCCTGTGCCAATGCGCGCATCGAGTAATTACGCCTGCAAATATAGCAACAGCTACGTTTCTTCTCTCGTAGATTGGCCTTGAGAGGAACGTCCCCGGGCAACCCTCTTTACAAGCCTCCCTTACACAAAGAGAAAACGGGTGCCGAGAGACTCAAAATTCCGACGCGTCGGAGAAAAAATTTCGACACGTCGGGGAAAAACGTCTCACGCGTCGAATTTTTTCGCCCCGTGTCTCCGAACTTCTTTGGTGAGAATCAGGCCTCCACTCAGGTTTTGACTCCCCTTCATTTCCGAGCTGCAAAGAGACAAAGCCAAGGCCCTCCTTTTCGAGTTTTTCACTTAGCATCCTCCGGAACAAATCCTCTCACACTTCTCGCTCGGCAATGAAAACCAAAATATATGCTATTGATTGTATCTTTGTCGGAGAGGGGCCGCTGCAATAGTTGGTTGCACAAGCAATCCCCCAAGCAATTGCTACAGGTTAAACTCAATCCCCTCCAAGCCGATAACAACTAACGCAGGACGAGTACATTATGTGTGGAATAGTAGGATACATAGGGCGCAGAGAAGCCTATCCGTTCTTGATATCAGGTCTTAAACGACTGGAATACAGAGGTTATGACAGTGCAGGGATTGCTCTCCACTCTCCCAAAGGTCGATTGAATGTCTATAAGGCCAAAGGGAAAGTGTCCAATCTGGAAAACAGTATACAGAGTGAGGACAAAAGCGGATGCGTGGGAATCGCTCATACACGTTGGGCGACCCATGGAGAGCCGTCGGATGTCAATGCCCATCCCCACTACTCGTCTAACGGGGAGTTAGCCCTGGTACACAATGGGATCATAGAGAACTACAGGGATATCAAAGAAGATCTGGAAGAGAAAGGCTACACCTTCCGAAGCGACACAGATACGGAAGTGTTGGTTCAGCTGATTTCCTACGTCAAAACATCCTACAGTCTCGGTACATTCGAGGCGACCCAGCTCGCTCTCAAACAGGTCATCGGAGCCTATGCTATCGCTGTACTAAGTCTCGATGAACCCGACCGGATTGTCGCTGCACGCAAAAGCAGCCCTCTGGTGATCGGTATCGGAAAGGACGAATTCTACTTGGCCTCGGATGCCTCTCCCATTGTCACATACACCAAAGATGTCATCTATCCGGAAGACAATGAGGTGATAGAAATTGTGCCGGGCAAACCTCTGCGAATTGAAAATCTGGAGAAGCAGGTCGTTTGCCACGAAGAACAGAAGATAATGCTCGATATCGGCATGATAGAGAAAGGAGGGTATCCGCACTTCATGCTCAAAGAGATCTTCGACCAACCTCGTGTCCTACGCGACTGTATGCGTGGTCGCATCAACACGGAAGCAGACAATGTCACACTCTCCTCCATCATCGACTACAGAGAGAGACTCCTCGGAGCGCAACGCTTTATCATCACGGCTTGTGGCACATCTTGGCACGCAGCTCTCATCGGCAAGCAACTCATCGAATCGATCGCCAAAATCCCCGTAGAGGTTGAGTACGCCTCAGAGTTTCGGTACAGAGACCCGGTTATCCGGCCAGACGATGTCGTAATAGCCATTTCCCAGTCGGGAGAAACGGCCGACACGCTGGCCGCAATCAAATTGGCCAAATCCTATGGTGCATACATATACGGCATTTGCAATTCGATCGGCTCATCCATCGCTCGCGAGTCCGACACCGGCACCTACATCCACGTGGGTCCGGAGATTGGTGTTGCTTCGACAAAAGCTTTTACAGGACAAGTATGTGTGCTCGTGATGCTCGCTCTCTGTCTGGCAAAAGAGAAAAACACCATCGAAGAGAATCGCTACCAGGATCTGGTCTACCAGCTCTCAAGAGTGCCGGATGCAATCGAGGAGATCCTATCCACAGCGTCACAGATAGAACAGCTGGCTCCGACTTTCACCTATGCACGCAACTTCCTATACCTGGGTCGTGGCTACAACTATCCCGTAGCCTTGGAGGGCGCACTCAAACTCAAAGAAATATCCTACATACACGCCGAGGGATACCCTGCGGCCGAAATGAAACACGGGCCGATAGCCCTCATCGACGAGGAAATGCCCGTTGTATTCATAGCTTCGCACAACCAACTATACGAGAAAGTCTTGAGTAACATTCAGGAAGTAAAAGCTCGCAAAGGGCGGATCCTGGCCATCGTAAGTAAGGGCGATACAGATATCAGAGCGGTGGCAGATAATGTGATCGAGCTACCCATGATCGACCCAGTGCTCGAACCTCTCTTGACGGTTATTCCTCTGCAATTGCTCTCCTACTACATAGCAGTAGCCAAGGGACGGGATGTCGATCAACCACGTAACCTGGCCAAGAGTGTCACAGTAGAGTGATGAGCGTCTCTCCATCCTCACCTCTGAGCCATCTGCTCTCCGCTACCGAATCCCTTTCATCGGCTTTCCTGCTTATTCAACTACCCGGGCAGCCGATAGAGTATTGGGAGTGTCATAGTTGGATGGAGGCCGAGCGTATATCGGATTTGGAGGGTGAGGAGGGCTTTATCTTTGCTCCATTTTCGAGCCGTAGAGGTCACGCAATCTACCTACTTCGACCGGAGAAAGTATCGGTACTGGATCCACAAGATTTCAGCTCACACGTGACAAAGAATCCACCTTTGGCCCAAGAAATCACCTCTATGCCCGAGCATGAACCTCCCCCGTCGCTCTACCGAAGTCGATTCGAGATTTTCCATTCAGCTGTGACATGTGGGCAGTTTTCCAAGCTCGTGCTAAGCCGCTACGAGTGCTACCCATTGAGCTGCGATTGCAGTGCTATGGACCTATTCGTTCGCCTGTTGAACCTTGAATCGAGTGGCACAAAGTACTTTCTCTTTATCCCTAAACTCGGATGTTGGCTTGGGGCTACCCCAGAAATTCTGCTACAGAGTTCAGCGGCCGGCTCCTCTGTGATGGCCTTGGCTGGCACAAAGCCTTCCACAGACTGTACCCCACTGCAAGACGCAGCAACCATATTCGGGAGCAAGAATGTCCGCGAACATCAGATCGTTGTGGAGCATCTGCACGACATCTTGAAAGCCGAAGGATTCCCTGTTCTTGATGAGACACAGACGATCCTATCCTCCTATGCCGTCGGACATTTGTGTACTCGCATTAAATTCGGCCTGTCGGGCAAAGGGCGTCTCAGCAAACTGGTGGAGAGACTCCACCCGACGCCAGCCATCTGCGGATCCCCTGCCGATGAAACCGAGGTCTTCATCAACGAAAATGAGGGCTACGAACGCTCCTATTATGCCGGGTATTTGGGCTATTGGCACTATGAGGGAAAGACCGATTTGTATGTAAACCTGCGTTCAGCCTCGATCTCATCGGAGAATAAAGGAGAGGTCATCGCGTGCCTGTACGCGGGAGGCGGCATCATGCCGGACTCGGACTGTGAAACCGAATGGCAAGAAACAAGGCTGAAGATCCAACTGATGCGAACACTCTTTGCCCCATTCTCCAGCCCACAATCGACCCACCCTCGCTAAACGATCGGCCGTATGAGAAATCCATCCAAAGCGCATGTGCAGATCCTTGTTCATCTCTTGCGTCTATATGGGATACAGCATGTTGTGGTCTGCCCAGGCTCTCGCAACGCACCTATCATTGAGGCTCTGGCTTCCGATGGTTCATTTGCGCTCCATTCCGTTGTGGACGAGCGTTCGGCAGCCTTTGTGGCATTGGGCATAATTGATTGTACCAACAAGCCCGCAGCGGTCTGCTGTACCTCAGGGACAGCAGCATACAACTTAGGCCCTGCCATCGCTGAAGCCTACTACAGAGCCATGCCTCTTGTTGCCATTTCTGCCGATAGACCTACTCGTCAGCTCTATCAAATGGATGGGCAGACCGTACCTCAAGTAAATTTCTTCCGAGAGATCACAACTCGATCAATCAATATCGAAGACGAGAGCAATGCCGAGCGATTGAGTTGCATAGCTCGAGACATCAGTGGGGCACTGCTCGCCCTCGAACATCCTACTCGTGGCCCCATTCACATCAACATCCATATAGACGAACCGATCCACGCGCTTGGAGGGACTGTCCCTGTACCTTGCCGAAAACTTAGGAGAGTAGCCACTACCCGTCCCAACTTGGAAGCCTCGGTGATCAATGCGCTGCGCTCAAAAAAGGTGATGCTTCTGCTTGGACAATCTCCGGCCTCCACTCGTACCGAGAATGCCGTAGAGATTTTATCGAGCTTGGGGTGTGCCGTACTGGCGGAGCACTGCGCCAATGTATCCCGACAAGAATCGGTTATCTCTCGCTTCGATTGCATTTTGCAAGGGCTGGGCTCAGGCGGAACAGAATGTTTGGTCCCCGATATTCTGATCACGGCAGGCGGACACATCGTCTCGAAGAGAATCAAACAATTGCTTCGGCAACACAAACCATCCGAGCACTGGCATCTGCACCAAGCCGAACCGACCCCCATACCGGATCCTTACCTCAGCCTTACGCACATCTTCGATAGTGATCTGCTTTCTTTCGCTCAGGCGTTAGAGCAGGCGTGGGGCAGGAAGCACAGTCCTTTGGCTGCTGCAGATTACCCTGCTACTTGGACAGCATTTCGAAACCACCTGCCCGTCTCCCCATCAGGGGGGATAGACACAAGCCTATCGGCGATCGGTCTTTTGCTTGGCCTTTGCAAAGAAAAAAGCCACGTACTGCTGGGAAACAGTAGCATCGTGAGATTGGCGGAATACGTCCCCATTCCCCGAACTTGTCGAGTTTATGCCAATCGTGGCACCTCCGGGATTGACGGGATACTCTCAACAGCCGTAGGTATCGCCCTCAGCACACAGGAAGATGTGTGGGCTATCATCGGAGATTTAAGCGCATTCTATGATATGAATGTCTTGCGGCACTCATTGCCACCAAACTTGCGTATCGTCGTCCTAAATAACGGGGGTGGAGGGATTTTCTACCAGCTACCGAGTTTGCGCGACAAGGTTTCACTCCGAGAGTTTATCGGCGCAGGGCATCGTAACTCTCTGCAGGGGTGGGCAAAAGAATGCGGATTAAATTACTATTCGCCCAAGACAGAGGAGCAACTTCGCCTCTACATACAATCTCCTCACTGCGACAAGGCCACACTAGTCGAAGTCTTCACCAATATCGAACGAGACGCCACAGCTATCGAGCTGTACCGACAACATATATCGGCGGCAATGAAATAAAGAATCACAAATCACCTACCAACATGCAAGCTAACTGGACAACAATCAAAGAGTACGAGGATATCCTATTCGACTTCTTCGATGGGATAGCCAAAATCACCATCAACAGGCCTCAAGTACATAACGCTTTCACTCCGCTCACTACGAGTGAAATGGCCGATGCTCTGCACATCTGTCGCGAAGACCCCAAGATACGAGTGATTGTCCTGACCGGAGCTGGGGATAAAGCATTCTGTAGCGGAGGAGACCAGAATGCCAAAGGCAAAGGTGGCTACATCGGTCGAGATGGAGTACCCAGACTGAACATACTGGGAGTGCAGAAGCAGATCCGCTCCATGCCCAAACCAGTCATAGCGATGGTCAATGGGTATGCAATTGGAGGCGGGCACGTCTTGCATGTTGTTTGCGACCTGAGTATTGCCTCCGAGAATGCCCGTTTTGGGCAGACAGGCCCCAAAGTAGGGAGTTTTGATGCAGGCTTCGGCTCTTCATTTTTGGCGCGCTCTGTCGGGCAAAAGAAGGCTCGTGAAATTTGGTTCTTATGCCGTCAATACACAGCTCAGGAGGCATTGGAGATGGGACTTGTCAATGCCGTCGTTCCTCAAGAGCGGTTGGAAGAGGAGGTAATCAAGTGGGCCAAGGAAATGATGGTGCATAGCCCATTGGCTCTGAGACTTCTCAAAGCGGGCTTTAATGCGGAGTTGGACGGTCAAGCCGGCATACAGGAGTTGGCCGGTGATGCGACTCTGCTCTATTACCTCACCGAAGAGGCACAAGAGGGGCGCAACGCTTTCCTTGAAAAGCGTTCGCCGGACTTTGATCAATATCCCATGTTTCCCTAAGCGTGTCCACCGTTTGCATTTTTAGGCGAGATCTCAACTTTGCCAAACCGGCAAGGACTTCGCGCGGTGTCTACACCACACGCCCTGCATGGTTTATCGTCTACATGCCTGACTTTGAGAGCAGAAAGATTTGTGTGGGAGAAGTTGCTCCACTGTACGATCTATCGCCCGAATATCATGCCGAATTCGAGCATGATGTGATTGCCTATGCCAAGCAGATGGAGACTATCTCCCTTGTGGAACTATCGGCTACCTGCAAAGCCTCGTCTATTCGATTCGCAATCGATTGTATCATCAGGCAGAACGATCAACTCGCACGGGCACAAGAACCTCCGCTTTATCCTCCCATCCCAATCAATGGCCTGGTTTGGATGGGGACGGAAGAGGAGATGCGGCAACGTATTCGTCGAAAACTTGATGACGGGTTTGACTGTATCAAACTCAAAATCGGGGGGATCGATTTTGAAGCCGAACTAAGACTCCTTCATCTCTTGCGTAAAGAGGCTGACCCGGCTCTTTGCATCCGACTGGATGCAAACGGTGCCTGGGATACCTACGACTCAGCAATGAAGCATTTGGATGCGTTGGCTGCTTTTCGCATTCATTCCATTGAGCAACCTATCCGAGCGCAAAACGAAGAATTGTCGGCCAAGGTCTCTCAGGAAAGTCCAATCCCCATTGCTTTGGACGAGGAGTTGATTGGTATCCGCACGATAGAGGACAAACAGGAGCTTCTCGCCTCAATCAAACCATCATTCATTGTACTAAAACCAAGTCTGCACGGGGGATTGTCTGGAGCTCAAGAATGGATCGAAGCTGCCGAGCAACATGGTGTTGAGTACTGGTGCACCTCGGCTCTCGAAAGCAACATAGGGTTGTCGGCACTGGCCGAGTGGATACTGCCCCGACGACCGATCCTGGCACAAGGTTTGGGGACAGGTGATCTTTTCACTAACAACTTCACCCCTTTTCATCGTCTGGAACGAGGGGCATTTCATCTTTTGCACCCTGCCATCTATTCTCTGCAAGACTTCAAGAGCGATCGCCTCGTATATGGCACACTTTAACTCGGAGCTGAGGGATTTCCTTTCACAGTGGTTCAACTCCGAACCAACTTTGATTACCCACACCAGCGGCAGTACGGGCAAGCCCTCTGCTATCCGCATTCGAAAAGCGGATATGAGACGTAGTGCAGAGATCTCGATCCGATATTTCGGACTTTCGGCCCGCAGCCGCATTCTGCTCTGTATGCCGATGCATACAATTGCAGCCCGCATGCTCGTCGTGCGTGCGATTGTTTCGGGTGCACAACTGTTGTGTCTCGAGCCCAAGGCCAATCCTTTTGAAGCTCTATCCGAATGGGAACAAATTGACTTCGTTTCCTTGTCTCCCTATCAATTTCGTTGCATTGCACAGTCCGAGAATGACCGACCCAAACTGAAACGTTGCACACAAATCCTATTAGGTGGATCCGATGTAGCACCAGATCTGATGGACAAAATCATCGAATTGCCATGCGAAGTCTTCCTCTCCTATGGGATGACCGAGACACTCTCTCATGTGGCAATCCGAAAGCTCAACGGAGAGCAAGCCTCCGAGTACTTCCATCTGCTCGATAGCTATAAGATCCGTCGCTCTCCGGAAGGAACGGCCATCATCGATCTGCCATGGAGTGACACGCCTATCTATACCAACGACCTTATCGAGCTGTTTCCTGAGCACGGTTTTCGACTGATCGGCCGCAAAGACAATGTGATCAACAGCGGGGGAGTCAAGATACACATGGAAGAAGTGGAGTCAATACTCGCAACATATCTACCTCATCCTTTTTGCATTACAGCTGCCCCCCATCCCTCGTTGGGTCAATGTGTAGCTTTCGTTGCTCCATATGACTGCCAGCTGGAAGTTCTAGATAGCATCCTCAGACCTCACAACCCTTATTACGTCCCCAAGCGCATCATCCAACAAGAAATTCCTCTTCGACCAAATGGCAAGATCGACCGTGCAAAGGTCCTACATCTTGCAGCAGAATAACCTCTGCCAGCCCTCTCTTTCACCTTTGTTTGACCAGGAGATAGCTCCACATTTCCCCAAACATAGGCGGCTCCTCCTGTGGTAAGGAAAATACTTCCTGTCGGAGCAAAATCTCCGACGGGTCGCGAACAAATCCCCCACGCGTCGGAGATTTTCTCCGTACGCGTCAAAATTTCAGCTCCCTACGCTCCAATCATTTCTGTCCTGTACATTTGCGCAAAAAAGGACTTAGCTGAGCCAAAGAATCGAAAGTCCCACAAGGACATAAACCTTCGGGGAAACAGCTCCGGTATCTGTCATGCGATCTGGGAGCAAAGGCAGATCCCTCCTTCAATAAAAGTATCGCAATGAAATTCATCCGATGCCAACAACCATCGTCTGCTTCGGACGAAATAACGGATCCTATGTTGTATATTTGTATGCAGCAACCACAGCGACAATGAATACCAAGCACATTCTCGTCCTCAACGGTCCCAATCTGAACGCTATCGGCAGGCGAGAGCCAGAGATTTATGGGCAACAGAGTTTCGACAGCTACGCAGAAAAACTGAAAGAGCAGTTCCCCAATCTCGAAATACGGCTGTACCAAAGCAATCATGAAGGAGCCATTATTGACAAGCTGTATGAGGAGGAAGAGCAGTCTGAGAGCCTTGGCGTCGTACTCAACGCCGGAGCCTATACCCACACTTCTCTCGCTTTGGCCGATGCTATACGATCCATTGAACTGCCGGTCGTAGAGGTACACATCAGCAACACGGCTGCTCGAGATAAGATTCGGCAGCAGTCCTTGATTGCTGCAGCTTGCAAGGGGTCAATCACCGGTTTCGGATTACACTCTTATGCTCTGGCCATACAAGCCCTTTTATTCCTACATCATAACGACACACACAAATGAAGCAGACAAAAATTGTAGCCACCATCTCGGATCTTAAATGTGATCTGGATTTTCTTAAACGCCTGATAGATGCCGGAGTGAATGTGGTGCGCCTTAATACGGCTCACATGAATGAGGAAGGGATGGATCGTGTGATTGATCGAGTGCGGGCCATATCCTCTTTCGTTGGGATCTTGATGGATACCAAAGGACCGGAGGTACGGACTACCGCTGTGGAAGATTTGATCACATTCAAGGAGGGAGACAATTTCTACATCCAGGGCAATCCCGATGCAATTTCTACCAAGGAATGCCTCGCGGTGAGTTACGAGCACTTTGTGCGCGATGTGAATGTGGGGAGCTACATCCTGATCGATGATGGAGAGTTAGAAATAGAAGTTTTGGACCGTGTGGGCGACAAACTTTTTTGTCGAGCCCTCAACGATAGTGTTGTCGGCAGTAGGAAAAGTGTCAATGTCCCGGGAGTACGGATCAATCTGCCCTCTCTAACCGAGCGCGATAGGCGATACATCGACTACGCCATCCGCAAGAAGATAGACTTCATTGCCCACTCTTTTGTCCGTTCGGCCCAAGATGTCAAGGACATCCAGCAGTTGCTGGACGCTGCCGGAAGCCCCATACGGATCATTGCCAAGATAGAAAATCAAGAAGGGATAGACAATGCCGATGAGATCTTACGGCATGCGTATGGGATGATGATAGCACGCGGTGATTTGGGGATCGAGGTCCCACAAGAAAAGATTCCTGCCCTGCAACGAATGTTGATCCGTAAGTGTGTCGAGTACAAGAAGCCCGTAATCGTTGCCACACAGATGCTGCACACGATGATAGAGAATCCCAGACCAACTCGCGCCGAAGTAACCGATGTGGCTAATGCCATTTACTACCGTGCCGACGCTGTGATGCTCAGTGGGGAAACGGCCAAAGGCAAATATCCGGAACTGGCCGTGGATACAATGAGACGCATTATACTTGAGGCTGAGAAGTCTAAGCTTGAAGCCAACGACATACGCGTACCTTTCAGCAATGACGATCTGGACGTAACCTCTTTTCTGGCCAAGCAAGCTGTAAAGTCTGTGGCCAAACTCGGTGTCAAGGCGATCATTTCCGACAGTTTCACCGGCCGCACAGCTCGTGTGCTGGCAGCCTTCCGAGGACGTGTGCCGATCTATGCGATTTGCTACAATGAACCGGTAACCCGCCAACTCTCACTGAGCTACGGAGTGTGGACCTCCTACCAGCCATTGGAGAAGGGCTCACTTGAGAACCTCTCGGCAGCCCTGAAACACTTGATTATGGAAAAAATGATCAGCGCAGACGACTTAGTAGCCTATATCAGCGGTCGCCCCGGCAGGGAAAGCTCGACAACGGGATTGGAGATTGATAGCGTGCGCAATTTGATCGACCGCAAATGTTGGTGAATCAATCCGATAAAGACTTATGCTCAATCAGCTTGTAGAATGGGAGCGAGAGGCATTCCTCTGGCTCAACGATTGGCACTCGCCTTACGGCGATGCCTTCTTCTATCTGTTTACCTCATCTCATACATGGGTGGGAGTATGGCTACTGCTTGCTTTGCTGTGCTTCTACAAGCAACCGGCAAAGGAGGGTATATTGGTTGTCATTGCTCTGCTGTTTTCTCTTTTGGTCTGTGACCAACTTACCTCCCACCTCATCAAACCTCTCTGTATGCGCCCAAGGCCAACGCACTACCCTGCAATACAGGATTTGGTACAGGTCGTTTACGAGTATCGAGGCGGACAATATGGTTTCGTATCTGGCCATTCGGCAAATTATTTCTCCCTGGCCATGTTCACGTCGCTTCTATTCAGAAATAGGAGCTACAGCTTCTTTATGTTTTTGGTTGCCGTCCTCATCGCCTACAGTCGCATTTATATTGGGGTACACTTCATCACCGATGTAATCCCGGGAGCGATAATAGGGATGCTTATCGGCTCACTGGTTTATTATTTCTACAAGAAAGTTCGGCTAAGATGGGTAGAGGGCGCAAGAAGCACACCGGCACACAAAGTTCTTGCACCCATGTGCAGGCGATGGCTCGCGCTACTCACCGTCTTCCTGGTATTCCTACTCTCCGTTTCGTTTACCGTGATGAAAGCGACAGCCCGCCTCATGAGTTAAGTTGCTCCTGGCCGTGCTGCGATCGAAGCAAAGCCGGCGCACCCAAAGAGGGTTTGTACCGACTTTGCTTTTCTATCAGTGCCCTCGCAGAAGGCGTTGGATAGCATCCAATTTGTTGAGGGCATCGATGGGCTTCAGGTTGTTGATGTCGATGTCAAGCAATTCGCGACGAATATCGGACAACAAGGGATCCTCCAACTGAAAGAAGCTAAGTTGATAGGCCTCCTGCCCCTTTCTACCTTTCTCTTGCTTGACAATTTTGGCTCCACTGAGACTCTCTTCCACGGCCACATCACCGCTTTCCAGTATGTTCAAGATCTCACCAGCTCGCTCAGTGATGGGCTTGGGCATACCGGCCAGTCGCGCTACCTGTATTCCGAAGCTATGCTCGGCACACCCCTCAACCAAGCGTCGTAGGAAAAGCATCTTCCCATCGACTTCCCTAGCCGACACATTGAAATTAACAACTCGACCAAGTTGTTTCTCCAAATCTCCCAGCTCATGATAGTGAGTGGCAAAGAGCGTTTTGGCTCGTCCGGTAGGAGCCCGGTGCAAATACTCGACGATCGCCCAAGCAATCGAAATACCATCATAAGTAGATGTACCGCGTCCCAATTCATCGAAAAGCACCAAGCTCCGATCTGTGATATTGTTGAGGATGCTGGCTGCTTCCTGCATCTCAACCATGAAAGTGGACTCACCCATCGAGATGTTGTCGGATGCACCGACACGCGTAAACAGACTATCCACCAGTCCTATCTCGGCAGACTTGGCCGGCACATAGCTCCCGATCTGTGCTAGGAGGGTAATAAGAGCTGTTTGTCTGAGCAACGCCGATTTACCGCTCATATTAGGACCTGTGATGATCGCTATCTGCTGTTTATCGTTATCCAGTGAAATATCGTTCGGGATGTAGGGGTCAGAGGGAGGCAGGGTCCGCTCTATCACCGGGTGACGACCCGCCATAATTTGGAGGGCATATCCATTGTTCAACTTGGGACAGCAATAGTTGTAAGCCACGGCAACATCGGCAAAAGAAGCCAGTACATCTACCTCGGCAAGGCGCGTACAATTGAGTTGCAGAGGCTTGATATAACCAATGAGTCTTGCCACGAGTGCATTAAAAAGCTCTGTCTCGATGATCAAAGACCGCTCCTCCGCCCCAAGTATTTTCTCCTCATATAGTTTGAGTTCCTCGGTGATATAACGCTCGGCATTGACAAGCGTCTGCTTGCGGATCCAGCTGGACGGGACTTTGTCTTTGTGGGCGTTGCGCACTTCGATATAGTAGCCAAAGACATTGTTGTACCCTATCTTGAGAGAAGTGATACCGGTAGCCTCGCTCTCTCGCTTCACAATGCTGGTCAAATATTCTTTGCCAGAACCGGCCAAAGCGCGCAGCTCGTCCAATTCTGCCGATATACCATCGGCAATCACCCTGCCGCGCCCAACCGCGATAGGGGCATCGGATACGATTGATCTACAAATCAAATCCCGGAGTTCGGGCAAAGGGTCCAGGTCTTGGGCAATTGCCTTGACTTCCGGCTCTGTATCGGAAATCAACTGCTCTCGTATCGGTTCGATAGCTGAGAGGGCCGCACCAACCTGTATCATCTCTCTCGGACTAATCCTACCCACTGCGGCTTTGCTCGTCAGACGCTCCAGATCACCGATTTCACTGATGAGCATTCGCAGAGATCTCATCCGCTCGGGCTGCTGTACCAGACTGCTTACCACTGCTTGCCGATGGACAATTGCCGACAACTCTTTGAGTGGAGAGAGAAGCCATTTACGCAGCAGACGTCCGCCCATGGGGCATACGGTGCGATCCATCACAGATAGAAGGCTCGATCCGCCTTGCTCGTTTGCCGAAATCAGTTCCAAGCTACGGATTGTGAATCGGTCCAGACGCATGTATTCATTCTCACATAGTCGGCCAAGTGAGGTGATATGCCCCAAGTCTTTATGGCTAGTTATGTCCAAATAATTGAGGATCGCCCCAGCAGCAATGATCGTGGGGATTTGCCCCTCTATCCCAAAACCTTTGAGGTTTTTCACCTCAAAATGGCGACAGATCCGCTCGGCATTATTTTCCGGGCCGAAGAGCCAGTCGTCCATATCGTAAATGAATGTAGACGGCTTGAAGTGAGCGACCAACTCGGCTCGCTGCGACTTCTCAAGCAAAAGCTCTTTAGGAGCATAGTCCACCAGCATCCGATCAACAAAGGAGGCATTGCCTTGGCCTGCAAGAAACTCTCCCGTCGAAATATCAAGGAAAGCCAAGCCGTATCCATAAGGGGCCAAGGCGTAGATGGCGGCCAGATAGTTATTTTCCTTATTGTGCAAGACATTGTCGTTCATCACCACTCCGGGAGTGACAAGCTCAGTAATCCCTCGCTTGACTAATGTCTTGGTCGTTTTCGGGTCTTCCAATTGATCACAAATGGCCACGCGTCGCCCGGCTCGCACGAGCTTGGGTAAGTAAGTGTCAAGTGCATGGTGTGGGAATCCGGCCAACTCTACATGACTGGCAGAGCCGTTGGCTCGTTTGGTAAGCGTGATACCCAAGATTTCGGATGTGGCAATAGCATCTGTCGAAAAAGTCTCGTAGAAGTCCCCTACACGGAAAAGCAAGATTGCATCGGGATGCTTAGCTTTCATCTGCATATACTGCTTCATCAAAGGGGTTTCGGCTACTTTCTTGGCCATAATTCTCTACTTAGTCGTCTGTTATCTGGCCCCGAGTCGGGGAATGCTTTCCTGTAAAAGAACCTCGCAAAGATAGCGAATTGTGATCCGAACTTTAGCGACTCACACACCACTCCCGTGAGCTCGAGATATGCAGAATAGGCGAAACTCCGCCGGTCAGAATGGAGACAAATACCTACCTGTTGTAGTATGATTGTACAGGCTCTGTCAAACCAACAGAAGCCGTCCAAATCTCTACTCAAATTCTTACGCGTCGGAGCATTTATCCCGACGTATCAGAAAAATTTTTCCGACACGTCAAAAAAGTTTTTCTTTCCCGTGGCAACGTTACTCCGACTAGGAGATCCTCGAATGGGATGAGCCAACCAAGGATCTATTAGGCCTTGACCTGGATAACTCTTGTCTTGGGTTTCAGTAGCCTCTGCTCCGTAACTCGGCCCCGAGGGATGAGTGATTAATTGCTATATTTGTCTGCGCGTAGTCTGGACCCTTGTGTCCTGTGCACCCTTGTCTTGCGACTAAGCGTAGTCGCACATGTGGGCTGAACCCTATCGGGGTGAATGTCAAGGACACTTAGCCCTTTTCGCGAAAAAAACAGAACGACCTAACAGATGAACAAAATTTACCTCAATAATAATTACAGCGTATGAATCTAAGAAAAGTTCTTTTAATCTTCGCTCTGGCCATTACTGCCGTGCTGCCAGCTTCTCTGTCGGCCCAGCAGTTGCAGCCACTGCCTATCGACTCTGCTGTTCGCTACGGCAAACTACCCAATGGCCTAACTTACATCGTGCGTCACAACGCTAACCCACAAAAGCGGGCTAACTACTATATCGCACAGACAGTAGGATCGGTCTTGGAAGAGGAGAACCAACGCGGGCTGGCCCACTTCCTCGAACATATGGCTTTCAATGGCACCAAGAATTTTCCAGGCAAGAATCTGATCAGCTTTTTGGAGCGCATCGGTTGTCGTTTCGGAGCAGACCTCAATGCTTACACCTCGTTCGATGAAACCGTTTATACCATCATGGATGCTCCTACACAGGATATGAAAGTGGTGGATAGCTGCCTGCTGATCATGCACGACTGGAGTAACAATATCACGCTCGATGGCAAAGAAATAGACGAAGAGAGAGGAGTGATACACGAGGAGTGGCGCGCAAGAGACAACGGTAACCTGCGCGCAATGACTTATTCACTCGACAAGGCCTTCCCCAACAACAAATATGGTCAGCGCATGCCAATTGGGACGATGGAAGTGGTGGACAACTTCCCCCACGAAGACCTGCGCGCCTACTACAAGAAATGGTATCGCCCCGACCAGCAATGCGTGATTGTAGTGGGAGATCTCGACCCTGACTATGTAGTAAAGAAGCTGACGGAAATATTCAGCGATATCAAGGCCCCTGAAAATGCGGCCGAACGCTACTATGTACAGGTAGAGGACAATATTGAACCTATCGCGATCATTGCTACGGATCCTGAGGTAACAGGCATCCGCGTACAGGTGATGTACAAGAGAGATGCCATGCCCAAAGAGGTAAAAGCCTCGGTAGCGGGTCTGATGTACAATTACGCAGAGCAGATCGTGACCTCTGTTATTAACGAGCGTTTCTCCGAAATTTCGATGAAACCCAATGCGCCTTTCTTGCAAGCCGGAGCCTTTGACTCTCCTTACATGGGTGTGGCCAAAACGAAAGATGCATTCAACTTCATCGCCATCACTCGCGAGAACGAAGTAGAAAAGTCTCTCACAGCCCTTGTGGGTGAGATCGTTCGCCTCCGTCGCTTCGGGCTTACAAACACCGAGTACGACAGAGCTCGTACCAACTTGCTCAAGAAGATGGAGAATGCCTATAACGAGCGCGGAAAACGCACCAATGGCAGTTACACCGAGGAATACAAGAGCTTCTTCGTAGATGGCGGCTACATCCCCGGTATAGAGACCGAATACCAAATGATGAAGCAAATAGCGGAGACACTACCGGTAAATGCGATCAACACACTGCTGGCTGAGTTCCTACCTACAGACAAGAACCTGGTACTCTCTGTCATGGGACCCAAGAAGGAAGGCATCAGCTATCCTACAGAAGCCGAGCTTATAGCCATATACAACAAGGCATCAGAGCAAGAAGTGGAAGCTCCGAAAGAAGAAGTATCTGAAACCAAACTGATGGAAAAGACCCCCAACAAGGGGAAAATCCTCAGCGTTAAGAAGAACCAAAAGTATGGAGCTACCGAAGTAAAACTCGGCAATGGCGTGAGCGTATATCTCAAGAAGACAGATTTCAAGGACAACGAAGTACAGCTATACGCAACCAAAGAGGGTGGTTACTCTACCTATGGCAAAAAAGACGATCTCAATGTTAAGGTGCTGGATGATGTCGCCACACTTGGTGGGATCGGCAAGTTCGATGCCGTAGCCTTGACCAAAGCCCTTGCCGGCCGTTCAGCAAACATATCAACGACTGTATCTCTGCATGAAGATCAGCTGACGGGCTCCTCTACTGTAGAGGACTTCGAGACCCTCATGCAACTGTTCTACCTCAATTGCACAGACATTCGTCTTGATAAGGATGCCTACGAGGCCTACAAACAACGTCAAGTAGAGCGAATCAAGAGCATGGCCGGCAACCCGCTTATTACCCTGCGAGACAGCATTGCCTACGCATTCTACGACAACGACCCCATCGTGAAGCCCCTTACCGTAGAGGATTACAATAAGATCAGCTATGAACGCGCGCTGCAAATCGTCAAAGAGCGGTTCGGCAACGTCTATGGCATGAAAGTCTTCCTTGTTGGGAACATTGACGAAGAAAAAATGCTCCCACTGATCAAGAATTACCTCGGAAGCCTGCCTTCCAACAAGAAAAATGCGGGCAAAACGAACCACAATAGGCAATTACGCTTGCGCCCCGGCAAGATGGACTTGTTCTACGAAAAGGAAATGGATACTCCGATGGCACAGATCTACGATATGATCCATGGGAAAATGGAGTACAACCTCAAGAACGTCCTTGTCATGGATGCTCTCACCGCGGTTCTCGACCAGTGCTATATCGCAAGCATCCGTGAGGCTGAAGGAGGGGCTTACAGCGTAAGCGTAAGTGGCGAAGTACAGTTCCAGCCAAAAGACGAAGCCTACATTCTTGTAAACTTCCCCACAGACCCGAATAGAGCTGAAGCAATGAACAAGCTCGTATATGTGGAGTTGGACAACATCATCAAGAATGGTCCTAAGAAGGAGCACCTTGAAAAAACATTGACCAATATGCGCAAGAGCCACGAAGAGAACCTTCGTAAGAACATCTACTGGCTCTACAACCTCAGACGCTTCTACACAAGGGGGGCTGACTGGGATACTGTGTACAATGAAACGATCAACTCGATCACACCTGCCGACTTGCAGAAAC
Organism: Porphyromonas sp.; assembly: GCA_034181285.1. Classification (GTDB taxonomy): domain Bacteria; phylum Bacteroidota; class Bacteroidia; order Bacteroidales; family Porphyromonadaceae; genus Porphyromonas. The sequence continues at coordinate 211,525 of JAXFND010000016.1, forward strand.
TCGCCAAAGAACTCATAGAGCAAGGCAATATCCTGCAAGTGAGACTCTCATCTAAACCCAAAGCAGAGAAATAATGGTTCTCTCATGGCGTGCGTGATCTCTCGCAGATGACGCAGAAATAGACAGACAAGCCCGATACTCGTTTCCAAGTATCGGGCTTGTCTTTTGGAGAGGAGAGAGGTTGGAAGTTTCAAATAGATTACCTTTGAGACACAGTAAATCGATTATCACTTAGGGAGGAGTTATGTCTGCACAAGGATTCAAATATCAGGAGCTATTTGAGCAAGCTCTAGATACCACGGAATATTACAAATTAAGCGACCAGTACGTCTCTGTAAAACCTTTTGGAGACAAAGAAATGCTGTGTATCGAACCCGAAGGATTGAGACTCATGGCCAGACAAGCTTTTCACGATGTAGCGTTTTTCCTTCGTCCCGAGCATCAGCGACAAGTTGCAAAGATCCTTTCCGATCCAGAAGCAAGTGAAAATGATAAGTTTGTTGCGCTTACGATGCTTCGCAACGCCGAAACATCAGCCAAAGGAAAACTTCCATTTTGCCAGGATACAGGTACTGCGATTGTTCTTGGCAAGAAAGGGCAATATGTTTTCACGGGAGGAGGAGATGAAAGGGCCATCTCTAACGGAATCTACGATACCTATGTGACAGACAACCTACGTTATTCGCAAAATGCCCCTCTTGATATGTATCGGGAGGTAAATACCGAGAGCAACCTACCGGCACAGATAGACCTTATGGCTGTAGACGGGGAGGAATATAAGTTCCTCTGCATCGCCAAAGGAGGGGGATCGGCCAATAAGACTTATCTCTATCAAGAGACAAAAGCATTGCTCAATCCCGACCGCCTCGTTCCCTTCCTTGTAGAGAAAATGGCCACATTGGGGACAGCGGCTTGTCCTCCCTACCACATTGCATTCGTAATCGGGGGGCTCTCGGCTGAGCTTAACCTCAAGACAGTCAAGCTAGCCTCTGCCAAATACTACGATGATTTGCCTACCGAAGGCAATGAATGGGGACGAGCATTTCGCGATACCAAACTCGAAACCGAAGTACTAGCCATGGCCCACAAGTTAGGATACGGAGCGCAGTTTGGGGGTAAGTACTACGCACACGACATCCGCATCATCCGTATGCCAAGGCATGGGGCCAGTTGTCCCATAGGCATGGGAGTAAGCTGCTCAGCCGACCGAAATATCAAAGCAAAAATCAATAGGGAAGGGATCTGGATAGAAAAGTTGGAGACCAATCCTTCCGCTCTCATTCCCGAGAAATACCGCCAAGGGATGGAGGGACAAGTCGTCAAAATCAACCTCAATCGACCAATGAAAGAGATTTTAGCCGAGCTTGACCGTTATCCCGTCTCTACCCGCCTTTCCCTTAGTGGCACAATCATCGTGGGACGAGATATTGCTCACGCCAAGCTAAAAGAGCGCATAGACAGGGGTGAAGACCTACCCGAATACGTGAAAGATCACCCAATCTATTATGCAGGACCAGCTAAGACACCCAAGGGAATGCCCTCCGGATCTTTCGGCCCCACTACTGCCGGGCGAATGGATTCCTACGTAGATCTCTTTCAGTCACACGGAGGATCAATGATCATGATAGCCAAGGGCAATCGCTCAGAGGCTGTAACAGCTGCTTGCCACAAGTATGGAGGCTTTTATTTGGGGAGCATCGGGGGCCCCGCAGCTATACTGGCGCAAGACAGTATCAAGAAAGTAGAGTGCATCGAGTATCCCGAACTGGGTATGGAAGCCATATGGAAGATCGAAGTGGAGAACTTCCCCGCTTTTATTCTGGTAGATAATAAAGGCAATGATTTCTTTGCCGAAATACGTAATCGCTGCGCCTCCTGTGCAATTGCGAAATGATAGAGCCTCCTATCTCGCATGGGATAGGGAATAGGCTCCTTGTGTAAATCCTTTTGCTGGATATCAAGACAAAAAGAGGACATTATGCAAAGGGAAGCTGGCATAATCAGCACCCAAATTGCAGATTCAGTATAGTTGGATTACATTTGCACGCGTACTAACTTCATTTATTTCAAATCACAGATGGACACCGAACGGGTAGATGCTCCTAAGAAGCCCAATGAAAAAGATCGATTGAAGAGTCGAACAGCCAGCTTCGTAAAGTGCTGGACGGAGTGGCGAGACCATCACCCACATTTCCCTTTCGTTGCCGTAGGTGTGGTTGCCCTTTTCCTGATTTTCGTTTTTGGCAAGGATAATGTCTGGGAAACCTATAAGAGAAGTAGACGTATCTCAACCTTGAAAAAAGAGCTCCGCCTCTCCGAAGAAATCTACAAACGTGATAGTGTGCGCTTGGAAGAGATTAAGAGCAATAAGGATGGTATCGAGCAGATTGCACGTGAACGCTTTATGATGAAAGCCGAGGACGAAGATGTTTTCATCGTTGAGGATCATAGTTCATCTGAGGAAGGGGAAAGAAGAAAGTGAAAGATTATCCATTTCTGTATCAAGTAGGAGCCATTGCTTTGTTTGTGGGAGCCGTCCTACACTTATTTGCTCTCTCTCTGGCTCCTTGGGTGTATGCTATCGGGGCTACACTGTACACACTGTACTTCCTGCTACAGCCACATAAAAAATTTCCAACACGCAAACGCAGACTGCTTCGCCTCAATCTAATAGCTGGTCTGCTGTTTATCTCCTCAGCTGTTTTCCTATTCAGGTCCTCTACGATGTGGATCCTATTTTTTGCCCTGGCAATGGTCTTTGCTACTTACTCGAGCCTAATGTTCGTCTTTGCCAAAAAGCTCTAACTCTTAACTCATGACGCAATCCAAAATATTTACGCAAAAAGAAACACGAGCCAAAGGAGCTACAAATTGCTGGGAAGTCTCCACCGAAGATGCCGTTAGAGAGGTTAAGCTAATTGATTTCTTACTTGAGCATATGCCCAATAAGAGTCGTACAACGATCAAACAACTCATTCGAGATCGCTTCGTAAGTGTAGATCAGACGGCTGAGACCTTGGCTACCAGACTACTAAGCCGTGGACAAGTGGTGGAGTTGCACCAGCGGTCTCTCCCGGACAAGATACATCATCCTCTCATTGAGATCCTGTACCAAGACAATGATATAGTAGTCTGCGCCAAGAAGGCTGGCATCTCAACTGTGGCAAGCGGTATCGACAAACAACATACGGCACTGAGAGTACTTTCTACTCACCTTAAAAAGTACAATAAGGATAGCAAACTTTTTATGCTCAACCGTTTGGATAAGGATAGCGGAGGTATCGTGCTCTTTGCCAAAAACAGAGATGCGCAAGCCTACTTCACCGACCATTGGTCAGAAATCGTGAAGCAACAGGTGTATCGTGCCGTTGTTGAAGGCAGGCCATCAGCTGATAGAGGTTTGCTTTTGAAGCCTCAGCCGGATCAAAAAGGCCAGAAGAAAAGAGTGTCGGCCGAGATCATTGTATCGGAGGATCGCATCCTATCCAAAGAAAGTTCGGAATCAGTCGGAGTTGCATCCTACAAGGTACTCAAAGCAGGTCCGTTCTGCTCATTGCTTGAGATACGGCTTTTGAGTGGACGAAACAACCAAATCCGCAGGCAGATGCGCCAAGCAGGGATACCTTTAGCCGGGGATCGGCACGGTGGCTCTGTGTTTCCTCAACTTGGAGAGGTCGCCTTGCAGTGCACCAAATGGGTTATGAGGCATCCGATCAGTGGCCAGGAGATGATCTTTACCCTACGCACTTCAAATCTATTTTCCCGTCTGCTTAAAACTCCAGATCCAACGGTTCTAAAGCCCAAGGGAATGAGCCAACCGGAAGAAAAGCCATCCAAGTAACCATACCCTCCGATCCGCCAGGTCATGATTCGTGTTACACAAAAAAACAATACCAACTACATCCATGAAGTTTACAACTAAGATAGCAGTAGCCTTCCTGTCGCTCGTATCATTTCTTTGGGCAGGGAGTCTCTCTGCTCAGCAGTACAAGTGGGACATCAAGCTTGTCGACTCCTCTTCGTCCAAAAAGGCGATTGTTTTCTCCACCGACATCAAGGCCGGTTGGCATATATACTCTTTCGATCAGAAAGAGGGAGGGCCTAACTCTCTTGAGATTGTTTTTGAAAAGCTCAATGGGGCAAAGCTCATCGGCAAACCGAAGCCCTCTAAGAATCCGACCCCTGCCTTTGACAAAGATTTCAATATGCAGGTAAGTTACTTTGAGGGAAAAGTTAACTTCACTCAGGCTATTGAAGTGACTGATGCAGCAATGTTTCTGGCACAAGGCTACATAAGGGCTCAAGCTTGCAACGAGTCTGAATGTTTGCCTCCAGCGACAGAAGAATTCAAGTTCGACAATCGGGCTATCTCGGCTACGGCTCCGGCAACAGCAGCTACACCTGCCGAACAAGCAGCTCAAGCAGGGGAGGGTATCTCAGCTCCCAAAAAAGATTCAATTCCCGGCAACGCGAATTTAGCTCCCCAAGAGGCAGAAAAGGTAGAAAACGACCTATGGCAACCCGTTGTCGATGAGCTAAAAGCCTATGGAGACAAGACACTGAATGAGGCCGACTCCTCTCTTTGGTTCATCTTCCTCTCGGGTTTCCTCTATGGCTTCGTAGCATTGGTCACTCCTTGTGTATGGCCGATGATTCCGATGACTGTGAGCTTCTTCCTCAAACGAAGCAAGTCACGTAGTAAAGCGATCAAAGATGCAATCATTTACGGCTTGTCCATCATTGCTATTTACCTCCTGTTGGGCATTGTTGTTACACTACTGTTTGATGCAAGCGTTCTCAATAGCCTGGCGACAAATGCCGTATTCAATATCATTTTCTTCCTATTGCTGGTATTTTTTGCGATTTCTTTCTTCGGAGCGTTTGAGCTTGTGCTTCCAGCTAAGTGGACCAACAAGATGGATGCAAAGGCCGACAAGACGACCGGATTGCTGAGTATATTCTTCATGGCGTTCACTCTCACCCTCGTCTCGTTCTCCTGCACTGGTCCGATCATCGGCACACTGCTTGTACAAGTCACGGCTATGGGGTCTATTGTAGGGCCGGCTGTAGGGTTGTTTGGCTTTGCCCTTTCGTTGGCTCTTCCTTTCACTCTCTTTGCCATCTTCCCAAATTGGTTACAAAGCATGCCCAAAAGCGGAGGTTGGCTCAACTCGGTAAAGGTGGTGCTCGCTTTCCTCGAATTGGCTCTTGCACTGAAGTTCCTTTCTGTGGCGGACTTGGCTTACGGATGGCATATTCTTGACAGAGAAGTATTCATATCGCTCTGGATCGTTATTTTCGCCAGCCTTGGATTCTACCTGCTGGGGAAGATCAAGTTTTCGCACGACAGCGATGTCAAACACGTGAGTGTGACTCGCTATTTTCTGGCTACGATCTCTTTCGCATTTGCCGTATATATGATACCAGGGCTATGGGGAGCTCCGCTCAAAGCCATCTCTGCATTCGCACCTCCGCTCAAGACTCAGGACTTCAGTTTGTACAACGGAGAAGTACATGCCAAATTCGATGACTACGAGACCGGCATGGCCTACGCAGCCAAGCACAACATGCCCGTAATGCTCGACTTTTCGGGATTCGGATGCGTCAATTGTCGCAAGATGGAAAATGCTGTTTGGATCGATCCCGAAGTGAAAAGCATCCTTGAGAAAGACTATGTACTGATCACATTGATGGTAGACGACAAAACTCCTCTGCCCGAAGTCATCGGCGTGCAAGAGAATGGCAAAGAGACAAAACTACGTACCGTGGGCGATAAGTGGAGTTTTCTACAACGCCACAAATTCGGTGCCACATCCCAGCCTTTCTACGTGCCGGTCGATACCAAAGGCAAACCCCTCAACGTGTCTAGAGGATACAATGAAGACATCCCAGCCTACATTGACTTCTTGAAAGCCGGGCTTGAGGAACACAAAAAGCGGAACAGCTAAGCCTCGATACTGGGGCAGGGACAAACACAGGCATGAATACCAGACAGCAAAAACTCGAAGCCTTCGACAGGCTCCTTGATGTGATGGATACCTTGCGAGAACAGTGCCCATGGGATCGCAAGCAAACCAATGAATCTCTAAGGCAGAACACCATTGAGGAGGTGTACGAATTAGCCGAGGCAATCATTCAGGGAAATCCTACCGAACTTCGCAAGGAGCTGGGAGATGTCCTCTTGCATATCGTCTTTTACGCCAAGATCGGGGAGGAAAACGGTTTATATGATATAGCAGATGTAGCGAATGCGCTATGCGATAAATTGATCTACCGCCATCCTCATATCTATGGGAACAAGGAGGCGAACACTCCGGATGAAGTTGCGGCCAACTGGGAGCAACTCAAACTCAAGGAGAAAGGTGGCAACCGATCCGTCCTTGGCGGAGTACCTCGCTCCCTGCCAGCCCTCATTAAAGCCTACCGAATCCAAGACAAAGCGCGAGGAGTCGGCTTCGACTGGAAAAACAAAGAGGATGTGTGGGACAAGGTGCAGGAAGAATACCGAGAGGTACGGGAAGCAGTTCGAGGAGGAGACCCAGATCGCATTGAGCAGGAATTCGGAGACTTGCTCTTTGCCGTGATCAATGCGGCAAGGCTGTATAAGGTAAATCCGGATAATGCCTTGGAACGCACAAACAACAAGTTTATCCGCCGCTTCAATCGCATTGAGGAGGAGGCCAGAGCACAAGGCCGAGAGCTTGGCTCGCTATCTCTCGAGGAAATGGAGGCAATTTGGCAAGAAGCCAAAGACACTGAGGAATAATCCGAAGCCTCACACCCACTTCTGCAAACGGATCTTCCCTTTCCGAATAGAGCCACATATATAGAAAGCCGTACTTCTGGATAGTACTACCCTCCCTACTTTTTCCTATAGGAGAAAAGTAGGGAGGGTTTGTTTTTGTCGTGCGAGGAAGGCTCATTTCATCGGCATTCCGGAGGAAGCTGAAATTCCTTCGTGTCGAAAGAAAACGAGACACGCGTCGGAGAGATTGCTCCGACGCGTGTCATTTTTTACTGCGACCGCTCGCATTTCTGCTTATTGAATGAGAGACAAAAATTAGGTGTGATACAGGATTCCAAAAATTTGCTACCTTTGTGGTGGATATATCGGCACCTTTATTCGGGTGTAGCGTATCTTGCGGTAGTAGCTCAGTTGGTAGAGCATCAGCTTCCCAAGCTGAGGGTCACGAGTTCGAATCTCGCCTACCGCTCCCCGAAAGGGACGCTTCGGCTACAAAAGGGGGGACCATCGCTCAGTCCCTCATTCCCTGCAATCTTGTCTACATAGGAACTTTTGCTTTCTGTACCAGAGAGTGCGTTGCATGGGCTGCATACCTGAATTTGTAATCACTAATATAGTTTGTCGTATGTGGAATGATTTTCTGACCGACCTAACCCACTTTGCTGTAAAGGACATCTTCAGCGCATTTATGATCCTATTCGTTGCAATAGACGTCATCGGGGCAATCCCTATCGTCTTGAGTCTCAAGACGCAGGGCAAACATATCAATCCAAGCCGAACAGCCTTATACTCAGCTGTCATGCTCATCGCTTTCCTCTTTGTGGGAGAACCGATGCTCGGCTTTTTCGGTGTAGACATTTCTTCTTTTGGAGTGGCTGGGGCTGTCGTACTGTTTGTATTGGCTGTAGAAATGATCTTCGGCATACAAGTCTTCAAAGATGATGGACCCTCGAGTAGTAGCACGATTGTGCCTCTGGTTTTCCCCCTCTTCGCAGGAGCGGCTTCCTTCACAACGATGCTGACACTGCGTGCAGACGGCTTTGCTGTAGTAAATATCCTCTGTGCTCTGATCCTGAATATCCTGGCGATCTTCCTCATGCTGAGGTACGTGGGCCCGGTCGAAAAGTTCTTTGGAGAAGGTGGTGTCTATATCTTACGCAAGTTCTTCGGAGTCCTGCTATTAGCCATCTCGGTGAAGTTCTTCACCGGCAACTTGCTCAAAATCATCCAAGCCAGCGATCCGGAGCCTCAGCAAAAGGAAATGCAAACGGAAGCTCCATCAGCCAGTCAGGAGATTTTTTCAGAGGCCGATACCATTAAGTTTGTGGAAAATGCAAGATAAAACAAGGCTCGGCACCTGAATACACATAGTTTGAGAGTAAATACATATATTTGTCGGGGTGGATTTGCGTATCGCTATCGATTGGTATCATTTACCGCAAGAATAGCCGGCCGGCATGTTCGTTGGTCCCTACATTTTCTTCTTCTCAATCGGAGTTGTGTCTGGGAGCAGAGAAGGGAGGCGTAGCTAGGAAGACAATTTGTAATTAGAACTCAATAAAGATAATAGGTAAAACCCTCTATGCAGAAATTCACAATAGTAGATCTCAATACGAAGACCGAAGACGAGCTGAGGCAGATTGCTCAGGCCTTGAACTTGGATTTGTCCAAAAATCCCAGCAAGCAGGAGCTCGTCTACAACATATTGGACGAGCAAGCCATTGCGATGGCAGGGGCACAAGTAGAGAAACAGAAAAACAGAGAAGAACGTAGGACTTCACAGCGGACACCAATAAGTCGTAACAGTACACACGATAGCTCCTCCGTGACAAAGAGCGAGTCGGACAGCCTCGTCTCCTCGGGATCGGAAGAAAAAGCCGACACCTCCGGAGAGAATATAAACAGGGAACAGGTCAAAGATGTCAAAGCGGCACCGGAACCACCCAAGCGCAGAAGAGGGAGGCCCTCTAAGGAGGAGGTGGCAGCTAGAGAGAAAGCCTTGAACATCCTCAATCAGGCTGCGTCCAATCTTACTCAAAACAAATCGTCAGAGGCTCATGGAAATGGACTCAACCCAGACGGATTTCAGCATCCTGCGATTATCAATGTGCACAAAGGGGATGACGAAAAGGCTCCCCTCGGAAGCCTCAACTCAAGACAAAGGAATGACAACGCAGACTCTATACGAACAGACCTTGAAAACCAAATGGGCACGACCGAACCCAAGCCCAGTGCTCCACAAATGGTTTTCAAACATGGAGGGGCCAGTACCTCTGTCTTGGATCAAGTGCTTCCAGTTGGGGAAAAAGCAGCTCGCCCTCGTATTGCGCAGGCCAAACGTGTCGTGTCCCAGCGTGTACCTACAACCCATCCTATAGGCAACAAACCTAGACCACAAATTACCGAAGAGCAGGAAACAGCTGCTCTGCCAAAGGCAAGCGAACCGCTGTACGATTTCTCCGGAATTTTGAAGTGCTCGGGAGTCCTTGAAGTAATGCCGGATGGGTACGGTTTTCTACGTTCGTCCGACTACAACTATTTCACCTCCCCGGACGACGTGTATGTATCTCAGCAACAAATCAAGACGGCGGCCCTCAAGACAGGAGACGTCGTAGAGGGGACCATCCGCCCTCCAAGAGAAGGAGAGAAGTACTTCCCCTTTGTGGACCTGATCTCGGTAAACGGTCGTGATCCGGAGGAAATACGAGACCGCATTCCTTTTGACCACCTCACGCCCCTCTTCCCCGATTCAAAGTTCAAACTCGAATGCCCCACTGTAGCATCGGTCAATGACAAGACAGCCATCCGTATCGTAGACTTATTTACGCCCATAGGCAAAGGACAGCGAGGTCTTATTGTAGCCCAACCCAAGACGGGCAAGACAATGCTACTCAAAGACATTGCCAATGCTATATCAGCTAACCATCCCGAAGTCTATATGATGATCCTGCTTATAGACGAACGGCCAGAGGAGGTAACGGATATGGCTCGCAACGTGGACGCAGAAGTGATCGCCTCAACCTTCGATGAGCCGGCAGAACGGCACGTTAAGGTCGCAGAGATCGTACTCAACAAGGCCAAACGCTTGGTGGAGTGTGGCCACGATGTCGTGATTCTGCTCGACTCCATCACTCGATTGGCTCGCGCATACAATACCGTACAGCCCGCTTCGGGGAAGGTTCTCTCAGGGGGGGTGGACGCCAACGCCCTACAAAAACCTAAGCGTTTCTTCGGAGCTGCTCGCAACATCGAACATGGAGGGAGCCTCACCATACTGGCAACTGCCCTGCAAGAGACCGGCTCTAAAATGGATGAAGTGATCTTTGAAGAATTCAAAGGTACCGGCAACATGGAGCTCCAACTCGACAGACGTTTAGCCAACAAACGTCTCTTCCCAGCTGTTGATATTTCGTCAAGCAGTACACGCAGAGACGACCTAATACAAGAGGAAATCGCATTGAATCGAATGTGGATTTTGCGCAAATACCTCTCGGACATGAACCCCGTCGAAGCTCTTGAGTTTGTCAAAAAGCGGATAGAAATGACAGGATCCAACCTGGAATTCCTTGCAAGTATGCAGCAATAGAATTGGTACAAACAACGAAATAAGAATAACAATCTATGGAGTACAATAATCAACCCTACGAGCAGTACAATCAGACTCAAGTAGTCGGTAATGTGGTAGCCTCTCGTTTGATGCGCTCAGTCTTCCTTTGGATGACGATTGGTTTAGGCATTAGCGCTCTATCGGCCTATGTCATGTTCGACAAAGACTTCGATATCGTTTTGCTGCAGTCTCCAGGCCTTTACATCGGACTTTGTATAGCAGAGTTTGTCTTGGTACTTATCTTCTCAGCTGCTATCAGTCGGATGTCTTTTGGCTTTGCCTCGCTGATCTTTGGCGTCTACTCTCTACTCAACGGTGTCACGCTTAGCCCAATTTTACTGCTCTATACCGGCACATCGGTCATGACGACTTTCCTAATCACGGCAGGTACTTTCGGTACAATGGCGATTCTGGGATACACAACCAAAATGGACCTTTCCAAAATGGGGAAGATCCTCTACATGGCTCTTTTCGGCCTGATTATCGTCATACTCGTGAACCTCTTCTTGCGCAACCCAATGATGGACTACATCGTGTCAGGAATTGGTGTCTTGCTCTTTACGGGGCTTACGATGTACGACGTAAACAAGATCAAACGACTGATGGCCAATGTCTATGAAGAGGATAACCAGACTCGCAAGTTGGCTCTTTTAGGTGCCCTGACACTCTATTTGGACTTTATCAACCTATTCCTATTCCTCCTACGCTTCTTGGGGAAACGTAACTGATAAACGAGCGCGACGGGATCCGTCGTCAATAAAAGAAGGAAAAGCAAGGGGCTGCTCTTCTGATGGAGAGCAGCCCCTTGCTTTTCCTTTGTATCCAGAACAGGCATAGAACAAAATACTGCTTGGTTTTGTCGTAGCTTTGTCGCCACGCAGAGGAAAGATCCTGACCACTGAAATAATCAGTGAAACCCCATACAGGCGTAGGGCAAGTCTATCCGATTACATAATAAAACAGGGGATAAGTTCGTTCTCCGAGGCAGGAGCTCTCTCTCTGCAGACAGATTAAATCAATTACTTAGAAAGTACTTATGAAGAAAACTCTACTCTTAGCTCTCACGGTCGCAGCTCTCCTCCTCAGTTGCGGGAAAGGCGGATCTCAATATTGTATTAGTGGAATAGTAAACGGTGCACCAAGTGGGAGCATCATCTATCTGCAACAAACGGGAGGTAGCGGCAACGATCTTGTGGACTCCGTAGTACTGTCTGAAGACGGAGAGTTCTCATTCAAAGGGCAAGGATATCACTACCCCTCCTTTTTTGCCTTGCGCTACGGCAATGAATACATCCATTTAGTTGCAGATTCCCTTACTGATCTAAAGATAAAAGCCAGCGCATTGGACTTTGGTCGCAATTACCAATTCGAGCGAGCAGATAGCAGCAATGTCCGTATTCGTCGCATACGAATGCTCAACATGGAGGCCTCCACACACATTGACGGATTCGCCAAGCGTTATCAATCGGGAGAGTTGCATCCATTGGCCTATCGAGATAGTGTGATGGGCGTAGTTAATTGGATCAAAGATTTATACGTCAGAGATTTCATTTTCTCCAACCCTCGTTCATCCGAGGCCTACTGCGCCCTTTTTCAGGACAAGGACGGCCTACTTTTCTTTGATCCTCAGGATTCTACAGACTCGCGCGCATTCGCATCAGTTGCCACGGCCTATGAACTTTACTATCCCGATGCTCCCTACACGGCCAACCTCAAAGCAATGACATTAAATGGCATTGCGTCTATCCGCTCAAAGCGTGCACACGCAGCTCGTCAGCACGAGCTCGTACAAAAAGCTCAGGCCGTTTTTCTCCCTCCTTTGGCTCTCATTGACGAAAAAGGGGAGAAACAAGACTTAAACGATGTGGTCGCCCGCTCCAATCGAGTATTACTGGTCTTCACCTCTCATATCGCTGAATGGTCTCCCTCTTTGGTCCAAAATTTGCGCAAGCTCTACAAGGTCGAGCATTCCAAAGGCTTCGAAATCTATGAGGTATCTGTCGATCAAGACCTTTTCTTTTGGCAAAACGCGGTGCGTTCTATACCATGGATCACTGTTAATAACGCATCGTCGGAATCTCTGCACCTCTTTGGTGTAAATTCTTTGCCGGCTCTCTTTATCATTCAGAGTGAGCGTATTAAACGCATTACAGACATCAGTCAAATATTTCAATTAGACTAATTATCGGCTTTGAGTTATCTTTGCCGTCCGGCTGGTGTGTTCAACCTGCTTTTCAATATCGATCAATTGGCAAATGGCATATAGAGGAAAGAGATTGTTTGACCTTGTGGCATCCGGCTTTGGATTGTTGCTGCTGTGGCCGTTGTTGGTTGTCATTGCTATTTGGATCAAACTTGATTCTCCCGGGCCTGTCCTTTTCATCCAAAAGCGAGTAGGTCGAGGAGGCAAAGATTTCTCCCTCTTCAAATTCCGCTCTATGATTCGTCAGGAATGGGAGCCGGGGTTGCTGATAACAATCGGAGAGCGAGACAAGCGCATTACGGAGGCCGGATATTTTCTTCGCAAATACAAGCTGGATGAGCTACCCCAGTTATTCAATGTTTTCAAAGGCGATATGAGCATTGTTGGTCCTAGACCCTTGGTTCGACAACAGACCGAGATATACAGTGAGGCTTACCGCCCAGTATTAGAAGTCAAGCCCGGAATCACATGTCGCGCCTCGATCCTTTTCAAAAACGAAGACGAGCTACTTGGTATGGCCTCAGAACCGGAAGTCTTTTTCGCTGAAGTACTGATGCCGGCCAAGATCCGCATCAACATGGAGGATGCTAAGCATGCCTCTTTCCGCTCAGACCTCGGATTTATCTACAATACCGTCCTGGGACATAAGACTTTCCATTTGAGCGAGTGCCTGACGAAGGATGAGATCGAGCTCTGTCGCAAGCATCTGAATCGTATCCCTGATAACTTCTGATCCTATTTCCCTCAACCTACAAACACTTTAACCGCTAAATCAATCAGTCTCTATGAAAAGACGAAATCTCGTCTCCTGCCTCACCCTATTGGCTCTGTTGTTCGTGGGCCTAAGTTCGTGCGAAAACGACATCGACGACAAAAGCAAGTACATAAATGGCGAACACGACCCATTGATCGTTGGTCGTTGGATGGAATCCATTGAGGGCGCATCCACACCCCCGACTGACAAGGCTGTGACATTCGTCTATACTAAAGACGGGCGCATTCACACCTACGTGGGAGATAATCTTCTTGCAAACGGACGCAGCGTTTACTACCATACAAAATCTGGAGTCCTATACATTTTGGATATCCCTTCCTCCGGTGCAAAATCAAAGCAGTACAAAGATCAGTGGGACTATCGGATCAATGGAGATGTACTCTCGCTCCCAGGGAAGAAATACAAAAGGGTACACTGAGGAATTCAGAGAAGATTCCTGAGCAAAGCCACCCAGCCATTGGAATGATGGCTGGGTGGCTTTGCTTATATCTCGACAAGGCCTCAAGGCAAAGAGTACGGAGGAAGCAGAGTTACCCACAGAAACCTCCCCTTTATTTTTCACTCCCTCTTTTCAGCCAAACAGGGGAGGGCGTAGTTAGCCGTTTGTGATAAAATGCCTTTCTTTGCAGCGGTTCGGCGGTTGGCTTGAATAGCCAAAGCGACCAAAGTCTGATTATACACAAAGAAGATTTGTAGGAGTATGTCCGGAATAAGAGACAACGAGCTAGAGTTGAGTGCACTTGGGAGTAAGGTTGAATACAGGCAGGACTATGCGCCTGAAGTATTGGAATCGTTTTCTAACAAGCATCCGGACAATGATTACTGGGTGCGGTTTCACTGCCCCGAATTTACGAGTCTCTGTCCGATTACATCCCAACCCGACTTCGCTACGATCTATATCGACTACATTCCTGGAGAGCGAATGGTCGAGAGTAAGAGCCTGAAACTCTATCTTTTCAGCTTCCGTCAGCATGGAGCATTCCACGAAGACTGTGTGAATATCATCATGAAGGATCTTATCGCTCTCATGGACCCCAAATACATAGAAGTTCTGGGCGATTTTACCCCTCGCGGGGGCATCAGTATTCTTCCCTATTGCAACTTCGGACGCCCAAACACCAAATATGCTGAGCTCGCTGAGCAAAGACTTTTCCTCCACCAATCACCAAGATGAAAATCCTTGCCATCATCAACCCCATAGCTGGAGTTGGCGAGAAAAGCCAAATCCCATCACGTCTTGCAAAGGCTCTTCAGAAGACTGAGCACTTCTTGGCTATTACCTACACCAAGGAGAATGGACATGCCACCGAACTGGCGAGCAAAGCTGTGGAGATGGGGTTCGATGCAGTCATCGCTGTGGGGGGAGACGGCACGGTGAACGAGATAGCTACTGCTCTGCGCCACACCAATGTGATTTTAGGTATCATCCCCAGAGGATCGGGTAACGGACTGGCGCGCGCGCTCAATATCCCAATGACAGTCAGTGGGGCCATTGACCGAATCGTGCGTGGGAAAATTCGTTGTATCGATTGCTGTATGGCCAATGACCATGCTTTCTTTTGCACCTGTGGGATGGGCTTTGATGCCAAAGTGAGTGAAGCCTTTGCCAATGCTTCTCGGCGTGGGCCTCTACAATACATGATCACCACGGTATCGGAGTTTCTCACCTACACACCCCAGAATTACCAATTAACGATTGACGGGCACGGCTTTGCACAAAAGGCCTTTGTGCTCACCGTTGCCAACGCTCCTCAGTATGGCAACAACGCCTACATTGCCCCTGGTGCAAGCCTTGAGGATGGACTAATGGATGTCATCCTCATTGGGCCAGTCTCGCAGGTTGAGGGTCCTGTGTTGGCATTGCAGCTGTTTACCAAGAACATCGGACAAAACAAACACCTCGATCGCTATTCTGCCCGTGAACTACTTGTCGAACGTGAAGATGTCGGGGTCGTACATCTGGACGGGGAGCCGGTAGAGATGGGGCGAGAGATCCGTGTTATCATCCAGCCTGCCGCGGTACGAGTCTTCGTGTAATACCCTTAGTAGAACACGTTATCAACAACACAAAAACGAGATACAAGATGAAAGTTAGAATCCTTTTCGCTGCTCTGGCAGCAGCTTTGCTCTCAGAGCTAAGCCCCGAAGCCTCGGCTTGTACCAATCTGATCGTAGGAAAAAAAGCCTCCAAGGATGGCTCAGTAATGGTCTCCTACTCAGCAGACTCGCACACTCTGTATGGCGAACTTTATCGCTACCCGGCCGCAGACCACGCCAGAGGCACAATGCGCAAAATCGTAGAGTGGGATACCAATAAGTATTTGGGTGAGATACCAGAAGTAGCACATACCTACAGTGTGATCGGCAATATCAATGAGCATCAGGTGTTGATTGCCGAGACGACATGGGGAGGCCGCAAGGAATTGCATGAGCCCAACGGGATCATGGATTACGGCAGTTTGATCTACATCGCCCTTCAGAGATCTAAGACGGCACGTGAGGCCATCAAGGTGATAACCGACTTGGTGGAGAAGTACGGCTATCACAGCAGTGGTGAGAGTTTCAGTATTGCCGATAAAAATGAAGTTTGGATCCTTGAGCTAATCGGCAAAGGTAAAGCCGAGAAAGGTGCCGTATGGGCAGCTATCCGTATCCCCGAAGATGCAATCAGCGGCCATGCCAACCAGGCAAGGATACAGCAGATCCCATTCAAAGACAAGGCCAACTGCATGTACTCCAAAGACGTCGTCTCATTCGCACGCAAGATGGGCTATTTCGAAGGCAAGGATAAAGACTTTAGCTTCCAAGCTGCATACAATCCTTACGACGTGACGGGCCTGAGGGGTTGCGAAGGACGCGTGTATGCCTTCTTCAATAAGTTCAACCGCGAAATCAAGCCTTACGAATCCTTCATCAAAGGCGAGACAACCACCCCTATGCCACTCTACATCAAGCCCGATCGCCAACTTTCTGTTGCTGACATGCGCGATATGATGAGAGATCATTACGAAGGTACATGCTTCGATATGACACAAGATGTTGGAGCAGGACCATACAAAGTCCCCTACCGTTGGAGACCGATGACTTACGTAGTGGATGGCAAAGAGTACATCAACGAACGTGCGATCGCTACACAACAGACCGGTTGGGTTATTGTCGGTCAGCTACGCTCTGAACTGCCCGATGCCATTGGGGGAATCTTATGGTTTGGAACAGATGATGCCGATATGGCCGTATTTACTCCCATCTACTGCAGCGTAACGGAAGTTCCTGAATGCTACAAGCATGGCAATGGCGATATGGCGACTTTCTCTTGGACAAGCTCTTTCTGGATTCACAATTGGGTAGCTAACATGGCCTACAACAAATACAGCTACATGATACAAGACATCCGTAAAGTGCAACGCGAACTGGAAAGTAGCTACGACAACGAACTGGTACCAAAGGCCGACAAAACAGCGTTGGAACTACTCAAGCAGGATCCGGCTAAAGCCACGGCTTTCCTCAACGAACTTTGCAACAAAAATTCCAACGCAGCCACCGCTCGCTGGAAACAACTCGGAGAGTTTCTCATCGTCAAATATATTGATGGCAATGTGAAGAAGGAAAAAGATGGCCGATTTGAACTAGATGAGAATGGGTTTATCCCCATGCCCAACCAACCGGGGTACAATGACACCTATTATCGCAACATCGTGAAAGAAACTGGGGATCACTTTTTGATCGGACCAGCCAATTAAAAGCCATAAAGCTAGGAGAATAAGGACCTTGGGCCGTAGTTGAAATTCAGCTACGGCCCGAGACATTTAATCCTCCTTGTATCTCCATAATACACGAAGAGATGGGGAGTTGATTTCGTGGCTACTGATCACTTCTCTATCAGCTCCCTATTCGATAGAAATTGCGACGCGCCGGAGAAAAAAATCGAACGTGAGAGAATTATTTTTCTATCACGAAAGAATTCTCGCTCCATGCCGTGACATTTTGAGATGATATTCTGCGAGAATAAATCGTGGAGTTTGAGAGCTGGTAGATACGTTCCTCGCCAATCTCAAAATGAGTACTTTTGCCTCGCCTGCATCGCTCCGACCAACGAGAGACCTACTCTCCTTGGTCGGATTATGATTGGCCTACACGTAATACACACAGTACGATGAATTGGTTTGAATGCAAAGTCTCCTACGAGAAAACGACCGACACCGGTCTCGTGAAGAAAGTGTCAGAAAGCTATTTGGTAGATGCGTTGAGTTTCACCGAAGCAGAAGCTCGTATCATCAAGGAGATCACCCCCTTTGTTTCGATGGGGGAGTTTAATGTGAATAACATCAAGCGCGCCAAAATAGCCGAACTTTTCTCCTCATCCGCCGAAGAAGACGACCGTTATTACCGGGCCAAAGTCCTCTATATTACGTTGGACGAGAAAACCGCAACGGAAAAGAAAACCCCCGCAACGATGATCGTGCAAGCAGCTTCGCTCGATCGGGCTGTAGCAAAATTGATTGAAGAGATGAACCGTGGGATGGCCACCTACGAAATTGCTTCGATTGCGGACACCAACATTCTTGATGTTTATCCTTTCGAATCCAATCTCAAGGAGGCAAAGTAAATGATCGCAGATCGATTGCAGGCTATACGCAGCGAGCTTCCCGATAGAGTGAGACTAATCGCTGTATCTAAATTCCACCCGATCGAATCCATCATCGAAGCTTACAAAGCCGGCCAACGCCATTTCGGCGAAAATCGGGTACAAGAGATGGTCTCCAAAGAGGTGCTACTACGCTCTCAATGTCCGGATCTGCAATGGCATCAGATCGGGACTCTGCAACGCAATAAAGTAAAGTACATCGCACCTTTCGTCTCGATGATTGAGAGTGTGGATTCCCTGCGATTAATGGACGAAATTGAGCGGCAGGCAGCCCGATACGAGCGAAAAATAGATATCCTGCTACAGGTGCATGTAGCGGCAGAGGAGACAAAGAGCGGATTCGCCCTTGACAAGTTAGAGGAAGCTGCGCAGCTGCTCAGCCAGACGGACTGCTACCCACACATCCGCCCTTGCGGTGTCATGGGGATGGCGACGCTAACTACAGACGAGGAGCGTGTGCGACAAGATTTTGTGCAAATCCGAGAGTTGTTTGTTCACCTCCGACAAGATTATTTTTCTTCTTGCGAATGCTTCGAGCAGATCTCAATGGGGATGAGCGGGGATTACCGTATTGCAATTGAGGAAGGATCTACCTCCGTGCGCATCGGATCAGCGATATTTGGAGAGCGCAATTACTAATCAGTTGAAGCTCGGTCACCCAAAGAGGAAACGAATCTCAAGCTTTGTACCTCCGCTTCTTTCCTTTTGAACGAGCTTTCTGGCTGAGTCCGAGCTTTACAGATGGCATTCGACTCAAACTTGAGTCGCGTTGTTTACCGAATAATATGTATTTTTGCCGGCGCAAGTAGCCATTGTAGGTTATATTGCACAAGGTACTGATAAACCACAAAATGGCCGAAGTAGTTAGGCAGGTAGTAGAGGTGAAGGCTGTTTACCCAGATAGGGTGGTTGTGCGCATGATGCAAATGAGCGCGTGCTCCGGCTGCCACGCCAAGGGCTTTTGCAGTTCGTCGGACTGCAAAGAACGCGAGGTTGTAGTCCCAGGGGCCTATCCAGAGCTTCAAGTAGGCGATCGGGTAGAGCTTGAGGGGCGCGAGACTCTCGGCTGGTGGGCAATGTTGCTTGCTTTTGTCTTTCCTCTCGTTGTCCTTGTGGCTTCCGTTTTCCTCTCTCTCTCATTGGGTTTGTCGGAACTGTATGCAGCCCTCGTTGGCCTGGGGATCATTGCTCTGTACTATCTCCTACTGAGCTTCTTCGGGAACTCACTGCGCAAGAAGTTTGTCTTTAGCCTGAGAAAAATCTACACATAAAATAATATGATAGTTCTTACTACCGTAGCTGTGCTCGCTGTGATCGGAGCAATCGGCTCTTTGCTGCTTTTTTGGGCGGCGAAGAAGTTTGAAGTCAAAGAAGACCCTCGTATAGGGCAAGTGGCAGAGGTGCTTCCACAAGCTAACTGTGGTGGCTGTGGATTTCCCGGATGCTCCGGATTTGCATCTGCATGTGCCAAGGCCGAGAGTTTGGAAGGCCTATTCTGTCCCGTCGGTGGTGCTGATGTGATGAATAAGGTGGCGGAAATCCTGGGGATGTCCGCCGGATCATCGGATCCATTGATTGCTGTGGTAAGATGTAATGGAAATTGCGAAGATCGCCCACGCACAAACATTTACGATGGGGCCACCAGCTGTGCAATTGCCTCTGCTTTGTATAGCGGAGACACCGGGTGTAGCTTCGGCTGTTTGGGTTGTGGAGACTGCGAGAGAGCTTGTAGCTTCGGCGCTATCAAGATTAACCCCGAGACACGGCTACCAGAAGTGAACGAGGAAACTTGTACAGCTTGTGGAGCCTGCGTGAAAGCCTGCCCGAAAAACATCATCGAGCTAAGGAAGAAAGGGCCGAAGAGTCGCAGGATATTTGTCAGCTGCGTGAACAAAGACAAAGGCGGTGTCGCCAAGAAATCTTGCAACAACGCCTGTATCGGTTGCTCCAAATGCCTCAAAGAGTGTAAGTTTGAAGCGATCACGATTGAGAACAACCTCTCCTACATTGACTGGAAGAAGTGCCGGTTGTGTCGCTCTTGTGTTGAGGTTTGTCCTACACATGCGATCCACGAGCTTAACTTCCCTCCGCGCAAACCCAAGGTGGAGGCCCCTGCTCAACCGAGTGTAGCACCTGCTGCACCGCAGGCATCTGTCACTGCCTCGGTAGAGCAATCACAAGCTTGATCGACGTACTTATCAGAAGAATAATCAATTTACAGCATATCAGTCTATGTTGAGGACATTCAGACTTGGTGGTATCCATCCACCTGAAAACAAACTATCGGCCGGCAAACCCATTGAGGTTCTGGCATTGCCCAAGCAAGTCGCAATCCCTCTAGGACAGCATATTGGAGCTCCGGCCACTGCCGTTGTAAATAGGGGTGACGAGGTGAAGGTCGGCACACTAATTGCTCAGTCTTCCGGGTTCGTATCGGCCAACATCTATTCGTCTGTATCAGGTAAAGTAGCCAAATTGGATACTCAATACGATGCCAGCGGGTACAAGAAGCCCGTTATCATCATTGATGTAGAGGGTGACGATTGGTTGGAAAGCATAGACAGAAGCAGCGAATTGGTGCGGACTTGCGATCTTGAACCAAAAGCAATCATCGACAAGATCTTGGCTGCCGGTGTCGTAGGACTAGGAGGTGCAACTTTCCCTACCCACGTTAAACTCTCTCCCCCTCCCGGATCTACTCCTCAAATCCTTATCATCAATGCCGTAGAGTGTGAGCCATATCTGACAAGTGACCACGCTCTGATGATGGCCAAGGGTGAGGAGATCATGGTGGGTTGCCAGATCCTAATGAAGGCGATCGGAGTGAGTCGGACAGTGATCGGGGTTGAAAACAACAAGCCAGACGCAATCAAACACCTAACCGATCTAGCCACAAAGTACACGGGCATCGAAGTAATGCCTCTAAAAGTGCAGTATCCTCAGGGCGGTGAGAAGCAGTTGATTGATGCTGTGATCCGCAAACAAGTCAAGAGTGGAGCACTACCCATCAGCACAGGTGCTGTAGTACAAAATGTAGGGACGGTCTTTGCCGTCTACGAGGCTGTACAAAAAAACAAACCCCTGCTTGAACGCGTCGTAACAGTAACTGGCAAAAAGCTAGCTTCCCCTTCCAACTTCATGGTACGCGTAGGCACTCCTATTGCCAATCTGATAGAGGCTGCCGGCGGTCTGCCCGAAGACACTGGTAAGATCATTGGTGGGGGCCCCATGATGGGCAAGGCTCTTTTGACCCCCGATGTCCCCGTCACCAAAGGGACAAGTGGCATCCTACTTTTGAGTCGCGAAGAGAGCGAACGCAAGCCAATGGAGCCCTGTATCCGTTGCGCCAAATGCGTGAGTGCCTGTCCGATGGGACTCAATCCTGCGTTCCTGATGAGGGACACAGTATTCAAAGACTGGGAAGGAGCCGAAGCCAGCTACATCTATGACTGCATCGAATGTGGCTCCTGCAGCTATACTTGTCCGGCTCATCGCCCATTGCTCGACCATATCCGTTTAGGTAAGCAGACTGTGATGGGTATCATTCGCTCAAGAAGCAAGAAATAATACAAGCACTCGTATGGAAAACAAATTGTTTATATCTCCCTCCCCACACATCCATGGGGGTGACACAATAGGCAAAAACATGTATGGGGTGCTTGTCGCCCTGATTCCTGCCTTTTTGGTGTCGGTGTATATGTTCGGGTGGCATTCTCTCCTTATCACGGCAGTATCTGTGTTGGCATGCTGTGTTGTGGAGTTTGTGATCACTAAATACTTGATGAAGCGTCAATCAACCTTGCTGGATGGGTCTGCCGTACTCACCGGAGTGCTGCTAGCGTTCAATGTTCCGAGTAACTTGCCCATTTGGATCTTGGTGCTCGGGGCCATCGTAGCCATGGGACTCGGAAAACTCTCTTTCGGAGGAATTGGGGGCAACATCTTTAACCCTGCTCTCGTAGGGCGCGTCTTCCTGCTGATTTCTTTCCCCGTACAGATGACTACGTGGCCCGTTCCTTCCCCTCTTTTCGGCACTGCAGCAGTAGACGCAGCTACCGGAGCTACCCCTTTGGGGCTATCCAAAGCCGTGATTGTAGGAGCCCCTGGAGCAAGCATAGATAGTTTGCCTTCGACATGGGATACTCTGATCGGGATGCACGGAGGCTCATTGGGCGAAGTAGCAGCCATAGCTCTGATCTTGGGTGGCATCTATATGATGGTTCGCCGCATCATCACATGGCACATTCCAGTAAGTGTTTTAGCCACAGCTTTCATCTTCGGAGGAATTATGTGGCTAGTTGACCCTGCCGTTTATCCGACACCTTTGTTCCACTTACTCACAGGAGGTATGTTGCTCGGTGCGATCTTCATGGCAACCGACTACGTAACCTCTCCCATGAGTAAAAGAGGGCAAATCCTCTACGGTTGCCTCATTGGCTTCTTGACCGTTGCTATACGTCTCTTCGGGGCATATCCGGAAGGGATGTCTTTTGCAATCCTGATCATGAACGGCTTCACTCCGTTGATCAATACTTATATGAAACCTAAACGCTTCGGAGGAAACAAGAAATGAAGAAACTCGCTTCTACTCTCCCTAATATGCTCCTCTCCCTGGTTGGTATTTGTCTTGTCGTAGCGGCTCTTCTTGGAGCGATGTACAAATTGACCGAGGCTCCTATCAAACTCTCTAAGGAAGCAGCCAAGAGTGAGGCCATATCCAAGGTCATTGTGGGTATGGACGACAAGACAGAACTCAGTGAGGAATCGTTCACATTGGACGGCGACAAGGATGAGGTCGTGGTCTACACAGCGCGAAAAGAAGGAGAAGTCATTGGCTATGCCGTTCAGTCTTTCGCAGACGGATTTGGGGGAAAGATCTCTGAAATGGTAGGATTGGATCCCGAAGGTAAGCTCGTAGACTTCGTTGAGTTAGAAAATGCCGAGACTCCGGGCTTGGGGACAAAGATCCCCGAATGGTTTGGGGAATCGGAAAAGGCCGGAAAAGGAAAGGGCTGTATCAAAGGCATCGATATGGACGAGGTCAAGGAGCTAAAGGTCACCAAGGATGGGGGCTCAGTGGACGCCATCACCGCAGCCACCATATCAAGTCGAGCTTTCCTGGGTGCCGTCAATCGCGCGTATAAAGCCTACTTGCAAACATTAAGCAATCAATCGGAAGGAGGGAACAAGTAAATATGGCAATGAATAAGAATCTCGCTGTTGTCGTTAACGGGATCGTAACTGAAAACCCGATGTTTGTGCTGATGCTGGGGATGTGCCCAACACTGGGTACGACCTCTTCGGCAATGAATGGTCTGGGGATGGGAGTTGCCACGATGTTCGTGCTTATTTGCTCCAATGTCGTAATTTCGATGATCAAGAACCTGATCCCAGATATGGTGCGTATCCCTGCTTTCATTGTTGTGATCGCTGGGTTCGTATCTATGTTGCAGATGATCATGCAAGCCTACGTGCCGGCATTGTATGCCAGCCTGGGGCTTTTCATTCCCCTGATCGTAGTAAACTGTATTGTGCTTGGGCGTGCCGAGGCCGTTGCTGCCAAGAAAGGGGTGCTACACTCCGCCTTGGATGGTGTAGGTATCGGGCTGGGCTTCACCTTGGGATTGACCCTCTTAGGTATGGTTCGTGAGCTGTTGGGTACGGGTAAGGTCTTTAATCTAATGTTGTTTCCAGAGAATTACGGAGCCCTCCTCTTCGTTCTCGCCCCAGGAGCCTTCATCGCGCTGGGTTATTTGATTGCGCTGGCAAACAAAATACAGAAGAAAGTTTAACCCTCCTCCTTAGATAACGAAATAGAGAAGTATGGAATACGTATTGATATTCATAGCTGCGATATTTGTCAACAATGTCGTTTTGTCTCAGTTCTTAGGTATCTGCCCTTTCTTAGGGGTATCCAAAAAGGTGCAGACATCTATCGGGATGGGGGCAGCCGTTACGTTTGTGCTCACATTGGCAACCATCGTAACTTATCTTATTCAGAAGTTGGTCCTCACTCCCTATCACTTGGACTTTGCTCAAACGATTGTCTTCATTCTCATCATCGCGGCACTGGTACAAATGGTGGAGATCATCCTAAAGAAAGTGTCCCCAGCTCTGTACCAAGCTCTGGGAGTATTCTTACCCTTGATCACGACCAACTGTTGCGTACTCGGTGTGGCCATATTGGTAATTCAGAAAGATTACTCTTTCTTGGAAAGCCTGATCTACGCAATCAGTACGGCAATAGGCTTTACGTTGGCCCTCGTCACCTTTGCCGGTGTCCGAGAACAGCTGGCTAAAACCTCTCTGCCCAATGCTATGAAGGGAATGCCTGCTGCTCTCTTGGTGGCCGGTATTTTGGCGATGAGTTTCATGGGCTTCAGCGGTATGGACAAGGGGATTAGGAGAGCAACGACGGCTTCGGAGTCCGTGACCATTGCCCCCACAGCAGAAAAAGAAGCCGGGAGTTCGACAGACTCCATTGACAGGACAGCCGCTACCCTGCAGACCAGTGCCATAGACAGTACCTCGAATAGATAAGGTTACCACAAATCGAAGATCTTTTCCGAAGGCCATTGGAGGACCCAGTAGAGCCCATCGGTTAAGTTGATAAACACAGCGAAGCCTCGGGAAGGCAACCCGAGGCTTCGCTTTTTGTTTATCCATAATCATCCAACCCCGAAGGCCGCAGTCTTCTCATCAAAGGAAACAGGGTTTCGGATAGGACGGCCTGACAAAAGCCTGATTGAAAAAAGGGAAACAAAACCTTTCAGACAACCTTGGTAGTGTCACATGCTCTACTTCTTGTTCAGTAAAGGAAGGTACTCGCCATACCCCTCTTTTTTCATTTCCTCTTTGGGAATAAAGCGGAGCGAAGCGCTATTAATGCAATACCTCAGGCCTCCCTTATCTACTGGACCGTCATTGAAAATATGCCCCAAGTGGGCATCTCCTGTTTTGCTACGCACCTCCGTTCGTACCATTCCATGAGATTTGTCGAGTTTCTCCACGACAAGTTTTTTGTCAATCGGTTTGGAGAAACTTGGCCAGCCACATCCGGATTCAAACTTATCGGTAGAGACAAAAAGAGGCTCTCCCGTTGTGATATCGACATAGATACCATCTCTAAACTCATCCCAATACTCGTTGCTGTAGGGGCGTTCCGTTGCATTGTTTTGTGTCACCTCGTATTGAGTTGGGTTGAGTTTCTGACGCAGAGTTTCCTCATCCGGTTTCTTGAAATGCCCTGCAAGGCCAGCCGGATTGGCCTCTTGCGCCATCCGAAACAGTTGCTGTGGGATATGGCAATACCCATCGGGGTGTTTGTCCAAATAGTCTTGGTGATACTCCTCAGCCGGATAGTAATTCTCAAGGGGTTTGCACTCCACTACAATCGGTTTGGAGTAGCTGTCGGATAGTTTTTTGATTGCGGATTTCACTATAGGTTCGTCAGCAACATTTGTATAGTAGATACCACTGCGATATTGTGTGCCACGGTCATTCCCCTGCTTGTTGAGGGAGGTCGGATCAATTGTTTTGAAAAAGAGATCAAGCAACATATCCAGAGCTATTTCTTCGGGGGCATAGATCACTTTCACGGTCTCTGCGAAGCCTGTTTGCCGGCTAGACACTTCTTCGTAGGTCGGATTGGCCGTTCGGCCATTGGCATATCCAACTTCTGTTCTCTTTACGCCACGGATCTGTTTGAGGAAGTGCTCAGTTCCCCAAAAACATCCTCCTGCCAGATAGATTTCTTTTTCGTTTGAATTCAGCATCATGTTCTTGTCATTCGTTTTACACTGCAAGCTATTGGCCATCCACAGGAGGGCAATGATTGCCAGAATGGTTGGGATTGCGATTCGTTTCATGGTGTTCACGTCAATAGATTAAACCTTACCTGTCATTTCTCGGACACGGCCATACACACCGCGCCTCTTTATTGAAGAACAATCCATCCCCCAAATAAGATCAAAATGTGAGTTTTCAGCCGAATGACAAGTGAGGAAAAAGCGACCAGACCAAACTGAAAAGAGACTCATTTCGAAGAGTTGAGAAGCAATCAGGAAAGTCCTTCGGTAAAGGTCTTCCACAATATTCCCTACACAATCAGGCTTTGTAGCAAATCGCTTACCTTTGCTTCTGGATATTTCTTTCTGATGTATGCACCTTTTATTATGAAGAACAAACTAATCAACCCGCTATCTCGGCTCACGAAAATCAGGCCCAATGCAACAATGATGCTCTTTGTGGCAGCTGTGTTGGCAGTTGTAGTAGCCAATAGTCCATGGAGTGGCATCTACGGGGAGTTACTTGACTATCCTGTCTTATTGCAAATCGGTGATTACAACGTTTTCTCACACCATGGCCATACTATGACACTCTTGGAGTTTGTCAATGATGCCCTGATGGCAGTCTTCTTTTTTGTGGTCGGCTTGGAGATCAAGCAGGAGATCCTTGTTGGTGAACTGAGTGACTTCCGCAAAGCTATCTTGCCCGTTATAGGAGCTGTCGGGGGGATGATCGCACCAGTACTATTCTACCTGCTCGTTTGCCATTCGGGAGATGAAATCCACGGTGCCGCAATCCCTATGGCCACAGACATCGCTTTCGCGTTGGCCGCTCTCACGGCTTTGGGTTCTCGAGTCCCTCCAAGCCTCAAGGCGTTTCTCACTGCTTTGGCCGTGGTAGACGACATTGGTGGTATCATCGTGATAGCTGTCTTCTATTCGAGCCATATCTCCTTTATCTTGCTGGGGATAGCAGTTGCCCTTTTGTTGGGACTGTACTTGCTGGGTCGGATAGGTGTGGTGCATCGCACTGTGTACTACTTAGGTGGAGTGATCGTTTGGACACTCTTTGTCGGGAGTGGGATACATGCTACAATCGCCGGTGTGCTACTTGCATTCACCGTACCGGTACGCTCAAAAGTCAACATGCACAATCTGCGCTCGGAAATGCGCATGCTCTTCAATATGATGCCCGAAGACGAACGCCTTAGCAGCAAAAATGTGATGATGCTGAGCCACGGACAGATCAGCCTCATCTCTTCGCTCAAAAGGAAAGCGGCTATGGCAATTCCTCCAGTGCAGGAGATGGAGTCGGAACTCTCCTCCGTGGTCAATTACTTCATCCTGCCGCTCTTTGCTTTCGTCAATGCTGGGGTTGTGCTTGGTGGTGTCACTGCAGATCAGATGTTCGGTGTGCCACTTGCTATCGTTTTGGGCCTTTTTGCCGGCAAGACGCTTGGTATTTTTTCTTCCACCTCCCTCTTTATCAAATCCGGTCTGGGAAAGATGCCCAAGGGGATGACCTACCACAATTTGCTTGCCCTGTCGGTACTTGGAGGGATTGGCTTCACCGTTGCGCTATTCCTAGCTTCGCTGTCGTTCAAGGCCGTCCACCCGGATTATTTCAATCAAGCCAAGATGGGGATTTTTGCAGGTTCGATCTTGTCAGGCATCGTGGGCTTTTTGTGGCTCAGACACGTACTGAACAAGGAGCATCAACAGAGGGGCAAAGCGGATAAGCCCGTGGATTGAACTTACAGGAGGGAGATTCTCCGAGAAGAATCCCCAAATGGGCGAAAGAGAGAGCTACACAGGCTTTTTCTTTCGCTCGTTTGCTTTGCTAAGAGATGGCCCCCGTGAAGATGGGGCATTCAGCCGAAAAGAGATACCTTTGTGCACCGAATTATAATACGAACAAGCAAAAACCAAAAATCAACTAACAGATTTGCGTTATGGCAACTCAAACGAAGATCGTACAGTGCGTACCCAATTTCAGCGAAGGTCGCAACAAAGAAAACATCGAGAAGATCGTCAATCCTTTCCGCACTCGCCCAGGTGTCAAGCTCCTCAACTACAGCAATGACGAAGACCACAACCGCCTCGTAGTGACGATTGTAGGTGAACCCGAAGCTGTAAAAGAATCTCTATACGAAGCTATTGAGCAAGCCGTACAACTGATTGACCTGACCAAGCACGAGGGGCAACATCCCCGTATGGGTGCGGTGGACGTGGTGCCTTTCATCCCCATCCGTAACATGGATATGGACGAGGCCATCGCACTGTCCAAGGAAGTAGGCGAGCAGATCGGCAAACGCTTCGGAATCCCCGTTTTCCTCTATGAAAAATCAGCTTCTGCTCCTCACCGCGAAAACCTGGCCAAGGTGCGCAAGGGTGAGTTTGAGGGTATGGCCGAGAAGATCCACGAACCCGAGTGGCATCCTGACTTTGGTCCGGCTGATCGTCACCCGACTGCCGGGACCGTTGCTGTGGGGGCACGTATGCCACTGGTTGCCTACAATGTCAATCTCAATACTTCCGATACGGCCATCGCTGATGCTATTGCCAAGAAAGTGCGCCACATCGGTGGCGGGCTTCGTTTCTGCAAAGCAATGGGCGTAGAACTTACCGACCGCCACATCGCGCAGGTATCTATGAACCTCACTGACTATAGCAAGACAGCTATCTATCGAGCACACGAGTTGGTGCGCATCGAAGCTCGTCGCTATGGTGTAGAGATTGTAGGTGCAGAGATCATCGGTCTTGTACCTATGATGGCACTTGTAGACACGGCTGCCTACTATCTCGGCTTGGAAGACTTCTCTATCGAGCAAGTGCTTGAATACCGTATGATGGAGTAATGAAGCCTCGGACACTCAATTTTTCGTAAGAGTGTTGAGGATAAACGAAGGAACCCTACCGGAGCAATTCTCTCCGATAGGGTTCCTTTTTTGTTCATCGAATTTGCCTTAAGACAGACGACAAAGACAAAAGAAAGCAAGGTCTTTGGCCCCTGCTCCGGCCTTACCTCCAATTCTTATTTAGGAGGGATATTAACCACTCCGTTGATATATTGAGCTGGAAAACCATCCACAAAGACCTTCATTTCCTTCTTTATGACTCCGTCCATCATGTAATCGACTCTTATTCGGGGTTCGTAGTCTCCGTAGACCTCAGGCAGCTTGACCTTAAAATCTGCAATCTGTCGCCACTTTCCCTTCCTCCGATGTACAAATCGATACCAAATTTCTATGCAGTTTTGACGTACAAACCCTCTTAGAAGTCTGACATTCCCGTTTGGAATTAGTTCGACTTCAACTTTTTGCTCTTTCGTCATAGACTCAAGGAGGTTCTTCCCGTCTTTGTCAATGCAAGTGAAGCGCACATCTGGGTAGATACCATCATAATCACCTTTTCTATCACAGGAGTTGATCAGCAGGGAGCAAAGGATCAGCCCTACCAGCCCATAGGCAAAACGAATCGTAGCTTTCATATTCAGATGTACTTATTTCCGGTGTCCTACACTAAACATATGCAGATCATACTCATAATAGCGATCTGAACCAGAAGATCTACTACCATCGCTAATTACGGGCTTGCTCGTACGAAGCAACTTCAAAGAATAATATCCATTATCAGTCCCATACCATCCCCAATTGATATGAGGGAGAAATTGTTGTTTCCCATCTTTGGTTGCCTTGACATACCCATCAATCACAAAAGAATGTCCTCCATAGGGAATTCCCAAAAAGCGCCTCCTAAAGCCCCCCGCAAAGACCAAGTCGCCTTCGTTCAAGGTACTCTCTACACGAAACGGCTTCAACATGTACTCATCAGAGGCTTTTAGCCCCATATTACGCATTCCCACAATCTCGTTTTTGGTCGAGGTACTTGTGGCATCCTTGTGATAGCTCGCTTTCATCGATAGTCCCACGTAGCGAATCAAGTTTGCAACCTGATCCCACTCTTCCGAGGCCTCCGAGGGAAGCTCGCCATCATGCTCTCGACACTTGCGAATAATAGACTTCCAGTCCATTCCGGAAGTCCCGGAATTATTGTACTCGTCCCTCCATTGTACAACCCTCAAGACAGGCTTAAGGTAGTTGAAGTAAGCCAATATCTGTGCTCCGGCTATGGGGCCACAGCCGGCAGGACTTCCCAAGCAGTATTTATTATAGCCACTCCGCTGCCCCCACTTTGTATCCAAACGAGGGAGAGACAATTTATCGATTGTCCAGCCGGCATCGTTGATCTTTGTCAACTCTTTTGCATAAGTAACCATGTAATGGAAACTCTCTTCTCTTTCCCACTCATCTATAGGATCCAGATCCGCAAGAATATCATCGAGATTTGCACTCGTGGTATTCCCCTGATCGATGATTGCCAGGATTGGTTCTTTGATGCGTTTGTCCGCCGCAATGATGGCATAGCCGGCACTATCCTCAAAATTGACAAGGTAGAATAGGCTATCGGTAGAAGCCTTCCCGGCACGTAGCGACGATCCGTTTCTGTGTTGTTGTAAGATTGTTTCCACCGATTTTATCCGCCTCTTTTGTGAGGATCGTAATTTGCTCCCACCTTGCTTGTCAAGCAAAGCCAGGAAGTTCATAAGATCGTTGCAGGCTTCCTCTTGCGTTATCCGAAAGGAACTTCGAGAGTCAGATGTTGTACCATTCCTTTTCGGTGGCTCAATATCTTTGTTGCAGGACGCCAACACTGACAAGCAAGAGAATAGAGCAAAAGCGAAAAACCAATTGGTTGTGTTCTTTTTCATATAGACCGATTTTGAGTTAGCACGCTCCTCTCTTTTCAAATTAGAGAGGACAGGTTTACAAATGTAGGGATAAATATTCAGAGAAGGACAAAGACGGATGAGCGACTACCCAAGCAGAGAAAATTGTGACGGGAGAGAGCAAAAATTCCGACGGGATACAATTTTTGCTCTCTCCCGTCATATTTTTATCCCTTATACAAGGCCGATCCGAACGAGCATAAGTAGAAAAGGATTTCCAAGTACGAATACCACAACGATGGCAGCAAGCTCAGGCTCCTCTTTTGCCCCAATCCTCTCTCCGAAAGCTCTCCGTGGGATTGAATCTATCCCTCCTCCGCCTGACTTCGACCAAGGCCAATTTTATCGTTTAGACAAATAGAGAGAAATGGCGTTCGGGCCTATCTTTGTATTTTTGTGCCGAGTAATGGGCTTCATCTGCCGGCAATCGAATAAAAAAGGATCGTGGGGAAAATAAAATATCATGGCCAAGGAGAGAAACTCTGCCACGAGACGACAGAGCTGGTAGAGAGGGTACGCAAAATCGAGCTACGAGCAAAGAGCGAGGACCTTCTCCCCATCGATTTGGAATTGATCTACAGCGGTCGAAACCGGCTCTACAAAGCAAACGACAAACGGGCGGTAATCAAGAGTTTCAGGCAGCCTGGTCTCATCCGTCGCCTTGTCTACACCTACCTCCGACAGCCCAAGGCCAAGCGTTCCTACGACAACGCCTGTTGCCTGGAACACAAACGGATAGGGACGGCACACCCTTGGGGATACGCCATCGAATACGAGAGAGGGCTACTCAAGCACAGCTACTTCGTGTCGGAGCTGCTATCGGATTGCTCTGAGATACGAGCCGAGATGCTGGGGCAAGCTGGAGACGAACTTTTTTATCGTTCGTTCGCCCAGTTTGTCGCTCATCTGCACGAGGAGGGTGTCCTCCATCGAGATTTATCTCCCGGCAACATTCTATACCGGCAAGAGCCGGATGGGGCGTACCGTTTCTTCCTCGTAGACATCAATCGAATGAAATGCTATCCCCATGCCCTACCGAAAGAGATCGCCTATGCCAACTTCGCCCGTCTATCGCACAAGGTCGATGTGACAGAACGCCTCGCCGGATACTATGCCGAATATCGTGGAATGGACAAGAAAGAATGTGTCGAACGGATCAATAACGCCTCCGACCGCTTCTTTGGCAGCAAGGTGAGCAAATACGCACGAAGGGAACACCTCAAGATGGGCTACCCAAGAGGGGAATTTCTTCTGGGCTACGCCAAATACAGACTGCTCAAAGCCCTGCGTAAAGCAATAGGCAATCGAAACAGGCTATTCCTGGCTGAGGCAAAGCTGTACACAAGATACCTGAAAAGAGGAGACTGGAGAGGGACACTGGCTCGAAAAGAACAGTACCCCGATACACCCTCCGAGATATAACGATTTACTCGCATTGAGCCAAGTATCTTACTCTCAACGCGAGAGGCAAGATTCGTTTCTCATTCGGAGAGGCTACGCCCCCTCCATACGATTTGTTTCTCCCTCCTGGCAGATTGTTCTCTTCCGCACAGCCGGGCAATAGCAAGCTCTCCGCAAACAAGGTCTTTTGGGTAAAAAAACAAAATTTTCTTTTGCCATCACAAGCATTCAGACCACTGTTTGTTTTTTTTGTTGTCTTGGTAGCGAAGAGTTAATACATACAAGTAGTAAACTTATTGATCCTATGAAAACAAAATTATTTGTCGCAGTCCTCTGTGGCTGTTTGTTGTGTGCCCTGTTTGCCGGATGTAAAGAACCCGAGCCGACTCCCCGTCCTAAGGTTGATCCAAGTCCGATCCCTGAAGAATGCGAGGGCTTCACCTTCACTACCAGCAAGAACGTTGGCGAGAGGGTTATCGTTCAGCTATCTTTGGCAAATCCTCAAGATGGCTCGCTAACTCCGGTAAAAATCCGAGAGGTGATTGGTGCCACCCCAGAAAGAGAAGAGGGTCGCACCACAATTTTCCGCCTCACCAAGCAAACCGTCACAGTTATCATTGACAAAGCCGAACTCCTGCAGCAGGGCAAATCTGTACTATTAGGCTTTCATAACTCTCCGGAAAAGCTTCTCTAACAGCATTGGACATCTCTCGATTCCCCTCTTTGACGCACCTCTGGTGCAGCCAAAACAAGCTCACAAGCTTGGACGTATCCAAGAACAAAGAGCTAGTAGGATTGTACTGCTACAGCAACCAGCTGACAAATATAGACGTAGCTCAGCTCCCTAAACTACAACTTCTAAGTTGTGGAGAGAACAAACTCACGAGTTTGGACGTATCCAAGAACAAAGAGCTACTACAACTGTACTGTAACGGTAATCAACTCACAGACTTAGATGTATCTAAGAATACCAATCTAACAACCCTTGTCTGCCATTTCAATAAGATCGCAGGCGACGCTATGAGTAGACTGGTCAATAGTTTACCGGACGTAAATGGAAAAGAGCTGGCGACAGATGCCACGGATGCAGAGAAGGAGGTTTTCAGAATATTCGTTCTGGTCGATCACGTAAGAATTGGCGAAGGCAACCAATATAGCAAGGAAGACCTGCGCATCGCTATCCAAAAGGGATGGAAACCCTATGACCGCAATGGGAAATGGGACGAACGAATCCCCCTCCAACCTTAAGCTACCACGACTAAGTCAGCTATAAATATAAACGAGTAAGCCCACGCCCTGAGCAGTTAATGCTCGAGGCGTGGGCTTGTCCTTCGGGTGAGCATCGCAACTCTCCGTCCGATGCATCGGTAAATAAAAAAGGGGGTACCCGATACTTGGGTACCCCCTTCGAAAAGATCGCCACAGCGAGCCTATCACGCCACTATGCGCAAGCGTGACAGAGATCCGATCCTCGCCTTACTCAGCAACATCCCAGTGGGATTCGCGATTGAGTACATCCAGCAAACAACGAGCCGGATTAGCCGCCTGCACTTCGGAGATCTGCCTCTCCACGCACTCATCATACGAGGGAGCCTCTACATCACGGATGATCCCAAGTGCGATCGGCAACTCTTCTCCATCCATCATGGCCAGCATCATATGGAGCGTATTGGATGTCTCGTGCGCATCGTGTACCAGCACATCATCCATCGTGTAGCCATCTTGACCAATGACCACAGACTTTAGCTTCAGCCCCTCAAGCACGATCCCTTTGCTCTTATCCTTGCCGTAGATCATCTTCTCTCCATGCTTAAGAAGGATCGTCTTTTCATCTCGGACTTCCCTGTCGGTAATCGTGCGGTGGATCCCGTTATTGAAGATCACACAATTGACCAAGACCTCGGTTACGGCAGCACCCTTGTGCTTAGCCGAAGCAACCATGCAGTCCTTAAGCGTATTCATCTCCACATCGATACCACGGGCAAAGAAATTGCCACGAGCACCCATTACCAACTCAGCTGGGATAAAGGGATCCTCCACTGTACCGTAGGGAGAACTTTTGGAGACAAACCCACGAGCCGAAGTCGGGGAGTACTGCCCCTTGGTAAGACCGTAGATACGGTTGTTGAAGAGGACAATATTCAGATCGATATTCCTACGGATAGCATGAATGAAGTGGTTCCCCCCAATGGCTAAGCTGTCGCCATCACCGGTAGTCAACCAGACACTTAAGTTTGGATTGGCTGTCTTCACACCGGTCGCTATGGCAGCTCCACGACCATGGATGGTGTGGAAACCATAAGTATTCATATAGTATGGCAAGCGAGAAGAGCAGCCGATACCAGAGATCACGGCCGTATCGTGAGGCGCAATCCCTACTTCTGCCATCGCCTTGTGTAGCGTTGCCAACACAGCATGGTCTCCGCAACCGGGACACCAGCGCACAAGCTGTTCGTTCTTGAAGTTCTTCGCTTCGAGCTGAGGACAAGCAGTCTGATTCATATTTTCTTGCATGGCGTTATTCGTTTATCATCTTAGAAAACTCCTCTACTAAGCGAGCCACGATGAATGGCTGCCCTTTCACTCTGTTGAACTGCATCGGATTAAACCCGGGCAACTTAGAGCGCAAGTACATAGCAAACTGCCCAAGGTTTTGCTCGGCAACCACGACCTTCTTGTACTTACGCAACACCTGTGCAGCATTGCGAGGCAAGGGGTTGATAAAGTTGAAGTGAGCCAGAGCTACCTTGTGTCCCTGCAGACGAAGCTCCTCCATTGCCGCGTAGAGATGGCCGTATGTACCGCCCCAACCTACGATGAGCAGGTCGGCATCGTCGGCATCGCCCAAAACTTCCAGATCAGGGATCTTATTGGCAATGTAGTCCACCTTGGCCTGGCGTGTACGCGTCATCAATTGGTGGTTGAGAGGCTGGGTACTGATCGCGCTCGTCTCGTAGTCTTTTTCCAAACCTCCGAGACGATGTTGGTAGCCTTCTTGTCCGGGGATTGCCCAGTAGCGCACCTTCGACTCTTCGTCTCTGCGGTAAGGCTTCCAAGGACGGTCTTCTTTGTAATTCTCTATATAATTGGGACAAATAGGCGGGAGCTTATCCATATCCGGTACACGCCAAGCAGTAGACCCGTTTGCTACAAACGAATCCGTGAGGAGGATGACCGGAGTCATATGCTCAACAGCAAGCTTGGCAGCCCAGAAAGCAGCCTCGAAACATTGAGCTGGAGTGGACGCAGCAACGACGGGCAACGGACTCTCACCATTGCGCCCATAGAGGGCCTGTAGCAAGTCTGTCTGCTCACTCTTGGTAGGCAGACCCGTGGAGGGACCTCCCCGCATCACATCCACAATCACCAATGGCAACTCTGCCATCACCGCCAAACCAATTGCTTCGCTCTTGAGTGCAAGCCCGGGGCCCGAAGTAGACGTTACGGCCAAATTCCCCGCAAATGCCGCTCCGACAGCTGTACAGATACCAGCGATTTCGTCTTCGGCCTGCACCGTCTTCACTCCAAGGGCTTTGTGTTTGGCTAATTCATGAAGGATGTCGGTGGCAGGAGTAATCGGATATGAACCCAAAAACAACTTGAGGCCAGCGCGCTCCGAAGCTGCGATCAAGCCAAAAGAAGTCGCTTTGTTCCCATTGACATCGAGGTACCTCCCAGCAAGTTGTTTCTTCCCCTCAATGCGGTAGGTGGATACGGAGGTATGCGTGTTTGCCCCGTAATTGAATCCGTCCGTAAGAGCTTTGATGTTGGCCTTGCGGATGTCATCCTTCTTCTTAAACTTTCTATTGAGATATTCAAAAGCATGATCCATGGGCCGGTTAAACAGCCAACAAACCAAGCCTAATGCAAACATATTCTTGCACCTGAGAGCAGACTTATTGTCGAGACCAAACTCCACCAGGCCGGCCTTCACCATAGACGAGATAGGAGCAGAGATCACCTGCTGAGTGCGCAGACCGATTTCCTCGAAAGGCTCATCCGTCACAAACTCGGCCTTGTCAAGGTCTTTCTTGGTAAAAGAGTCGCTGTCGGTAATGATGATGGAGTGCTCCTTGAGATGATCTCTGTTTACCTTGAGGGCGGCAGGATTCATGGCCACCAGCACATCGGCCAAGTCCCCCGGAGTCATCACCTGGTTGGTACCAATCTGCACTTGAAATCCGGATACACCACTCAGCGAACCTTGTGGAGCGCGAATCTCAGCTGGGAAGTCGGGAAACGTAGAGATCGTATTCCCAAAAACGGCAGAGAGATCGGAGAAAATTGTTCCGGTGAGCTGCATCCCATCGCCGGAGTCTCCGCTGAAGCGGACCACCACATAGGGGAGATCCTTCACTTCTACTTTCTTCGTCATTGCTATTTGTATTGAAATTGGTTGAGTTGTCGTCTTTTGCCCCTCACTCGCACAAAGCTATAAACAAGCATCCGCCGAACAAGCGATCCTCGGAGAAACAAGAAGATCTACCGAATGAAAGCTTGTCAAACATAGCCCGTCAGGACCGTGTACACTGCATGAAGCGGTTTTGAGAGGATTGCGTAACTTCATTTAGAGAACAAGGAGGGATAGCGGAAGCTCTTTGAAAAGGCAGCATGGACTCGGGGAAGAAGGACATCCGCCCAGAAAGACGGTCCAATGAAATCGCTCGCCCCACCCCACACTTCTTTGCCTATAAACATATCGAAAGACTCGGCACACCCAACCTGTAAGTCTATTACTAAAAAAGGAGAGAGGGGGTGGAGTATTCCTCTCATCACCCCTCTCGGTCGTTTAGGATTAAATCGTTCTATTTAATTAGTACTCCCAGATATCTTGATCTGTGGGCACCTTGATGCGAGCCGAAATCGGCGCAATGCGTGTAATGTTGAGCAGGTGCTTGTAGGTAAAGTTCTCCGAGATACTATTGTTACCCCAGGAGCCACAACCAAGGGTATTGGTAACGGCCAACCCGTTCTGGATCGATCCTCCTGCAGTTGTAGCACAAGGAGCATTCACAATCACGCGACTAACAGAGATCTCGCTACCGGCCTTGATGATATTGGCCTGGTTGTTGGAGTGAATACCCGCTGTGTGACCATTTCCTTCGAGGAAAAGGTTGGTCTTGGCAATCGTAAGAGCTTCCTCAAAGTTGCTGTAGGGGAATGCTCCCATCACAGGACACATCTTTTCCTTGCTGACCATGTCGTCCTTGCCATATCCATGAGCTTCGACAACAAGCACGCGAGTGCCTTCGGGGCAAGTAATGCCTGCTTTCTTGGCGATCACCTGTACATCTTTACCAACGATGTCACGAGCAATTGTGCCATTATCGAAGATTGCATTGATCACCTTGTCACGGTCGGATTCGGGCACGATATAAGCTCCGTGAGCCTTGAAAGCTCTGAATACTTCCTCCTTATCGTCCTTGTGATAGATGAAGGACTGCTCGCCAGAGCAAATGATCCCGTTGTCGAAAGATCGGCCAGTGATGATCTTCTCGGCAGCATCGTCGAAGTC
Source organism: Porphyromonas sp. (assembly GCA_034181285.1). GTDB lineage: Bacteria > Bacteroidota > Bacteroidia > Bacteroidales > Porphyromonadaceae > Porphyromonas. The sequence goes on from JAXFND010000016.1 coordinate 248,992, forward strand.
GATATAACGGTCGAGGATCACCTGCACATTGCCGGCACCGACACCGAAAGAGGGCTTACCGGAGGAGTATGCGGAGTGTACCATCGCCATACCACCGGTGGCAACGACAACATCGGCCAAGGCCATCAGTTCCTGAGTCTTCTCGATACTCGGCTCTCTGACTACCTGCACCATTCCTTCGGGAACACCGAAAGGAGCAATCGCTTCGAGAATTAAATCAATGGCGTGGGCCGAACAACGCTTCGACTTTGGGTGTGGTGCGATGATTATCGCGTTGCGTGTTTTCAGGGCAAAGATAATCTTGCTCATAGGTGTAACGATCGGATTTGTCATCGGCGTTATACCGGCAACCACGCCTATTGGTTTGGCTATTTCTATTAATCCGGTGCGCTCGTCGATAGACAAGACGCCCATAGATTTCTTATCTCTAAGGTTGTACCATACGCCCTTAGACTTGTTTCTGTTCTTTGCTACTTTATGCTCGTAGACACCCATTTGGGTTTCGTCTACAGCCTCGCGAGCCAGCAGCTCGGCGTTGTCGTAAATTACTTTGGCAGCAGCGCGTACTACCTGGTCCACAGCTTGCTGATCGAAGCGAGCCTGGTACAACTGTTGGGCCTTACGAGCAGCCTCAATCATTTCACGAATTTCCATAACAGACTGTTTTGTATTTTGGGTTATCAGTAATCGTCCTACTTGTATGTACCCGAGCTTGGCCAGTACGAGCTCTTACTCACACCGCCATACTGGCGCAAGGCTCCGGTAGCACATCTGTGTGGTCTTTTCAGATGTCGGCAGACTTGGATCAAGTCCCCGTTAGATAAATCGTATGTGATACTAATGATTAGTATAGGCTACGATAGATCGCCTCTATCTCGTCTACACTCAGTTCTACATAATTATTCTTGAGAAGTCTCTGCTGTGTGACCAGCACGCTCTCGGCAAAACCGCGAACCTCCTCGTCTTTCATCCCGTACTCACGGAGAGGCTTTTTGGCAATCAGTTTGCCCAGAAGCTCATCCATTGCTTCATAGACGTTGTCAGCACTGCAGCCTATAGCCACAGCCAGTTTCTGATTGAGCTCAACGATCGATCCTTGTGGCTTTTTCCTCTGATAGGCCTTGAAGACCGTAGTGAAGAATTGGTAGTTGCTCTCACCGTGGGGCACATGATAGTTCCCTCCCAAAGGGTAAGACAGCGCATGTACGGCTCCAACGCCTGCATTACCAAACGCGATACCTGCGATATTGGCAGCCATCAGCATCTCTCCCATTTTCTCGTAGCGATAATCCTCGCCTCGCTCTGCGATCCCCTTGAAGACATCCACAATCGTATTGATAGCCGAGAGGCTGCACATACGCGTATAGACGTTGGCTTTGGGTGAGACATAGGACTCCACCGCATGGATAAGGGCATCGATAGAACTTGCAGCCCAGAACTTGAACGGAAGCCCTCTCAACAACTCAGGCACGATCACAGCGTGGTCGGCCAAGATAGCATCATCGGCCAAGCCCATCTTCGTGTGACGACTCTTGATCTCGGCAATGGAGATATTTGTCACCTCGCTACCTGTACCGCAAGTCGTCGGCAGGATGATCAGTTCTTTCTCCTTTACAAGGGGAATCTGCTTATCAAAAGCAACAAGGACATCGTCGCTCAGCCCTTTGAGCACGAAGAGCTTGGAAATATCAATCACGGTACCGCCACCGATAGCTACCACGCGGTCGAATTCTGCTCCCTTGGTATCTCGCAAGATTGCGTTCATCATCTCGTCATTGGGTTCTCCGAGGCCATACTTCTCCTGCATGACGAACTTGCACTTCAGCCCCAGGCCTTGCATGAAAGGCTCGTAGAGGAACGCATTGGTAATCACTAGATCACGCTCGCCAAGGTTGAACTCGCTGGCGAATTCGGCAAAATTGTCGAAGTGGTGAATAACCGTACCTAACTTGAATAACTGCATCTCGATATGTGATTTTGTTGTAGTCTCGTTTGGATTACTTATCTCAGGCCGAAGGAAAACGTCTGGCAAACTCCTCTTGCAGACCCGGCCTGAAGTCGGGATGTGCGATTGCGATCAAAGCCATAGCTCGCTCCCGGAGACTTTTCCCTCTCAGGTGTGCGACCCCGTACTCTGTCACCACGTAGTCGACGTCGCAGCGCGAAGTCGTCACGGCCGATCCCGTAGCGAGCAAGGAAACGATGCGCGAGGCGGTCCCTTTCTTAGCCGTTGAAGGCATAGCCATGATACTCACTCCATGCTCGGCCATCGCAGCCCCCCGCACATAATCGACCTGACCACCGGTGCCACTAAACTGTGTGAGACCAATCGTCTCACTGGCAACCTGCCCCATGAGATCGACCTCTATGCAACTGTTGATGCTGATGATGTGGTCGAGCTGCATCACAGTCGTGGGGTTATTGACCCAATCCACGGGAGCCAAATCCACATCGGGGTTATGATCGACGAAGTCATACAGAGCCTTCGTACCCATCAGGAAGGTAGCCGTGAGCTTACCCTTGTGTACTTGCTTGGAGCGGTTGGTAATGACGCCAGACTTGACCAGCTGCAACACTCCGTCGGAGAACATCTCGGTATGAATCCCCAAATCTTTCTTATCGCCCAGAAACCCGAGCACTGCATCGGGGATCGCTCCGATACCGAGCTGCAAGGTCGCTCCATCGGGGATCAAGGAGGCGACATTGGATCCGATAGCACGCTCTACCTCGCCGATCTTCGGCAGAGGAATCTCGTGCAGAGGATAATCGGCCTCCACCACATAGTCAATCTTGTCTACATGGATGAAGTTGTCTCCCCCGACGAATGGCATTTGTTTGTTCATCTCAGCAATCACCAGTTTGGCACACTCGGCAGCCGGCTTGGTGTAGTCGCAAGAGAGACCGTAGCTGCAATATCCCTCCTCATTGGGCTCGGACACCTGTATCACAGCCACGTCTACCGGCAACAATCCATTGCGGAAATAGCGAGGAACATCGTAGAAAAAGGCAGGGAAAAACTCGGCTCGACCTTCGGCTACGGCCTGGCGCGTATTCCCTCCCACGAAGTTGGTAACGTGCGTGATGTGTCCCCGCATTTCGGGCGCGGTATAAGGAGCATTACCCAGGCAAAGCATATGATAAATGCGGACATTGGAATACTGACGATAGTTGTCGGCAATAGCCTGAGAGCAGAGCTGGGGTACGGCCGCTGCGTGTCCTACCACGACAAGGCTGTCATTGGGGATATGACGAACGGCCTCTTGGGCACTGACTATTTTGGATTGATACGAGCTTTTCATCTCAATGCTTTTTTCCCATCATACGTTTGGCTTCATTCCAGAGACTGTCGCTCACCCCACTACCCAGCACAACCCGAAGATTGGACTGAGGGAAAGAACTGGCCAAGGCCCCTCCGACCAAAGACTCCAAGGTGTCTAAGGCAGCAGGGCAAAAGCGACACGAACCCAAAAACTCTACAACTACCGTACCGTCGGGTCGTATAGCGTTGAGACGTACACTCCCATTATGGTCCAACAGAGCTGGTTTAACATCACGATCCAGCACCTCTTGGATTTCAGCTTCGGAGGGTAGCTTTAGAGTCATGGTTTTATCTCTGATATGAAGGATTTGTTTATCTGTCTAACGAAGTATCTACACGAGCAATCTCTCTGGCCATTTGTTTCTTGGCTTCCAAATTTCCCTGGCGAGAGATCATGATGCGTTGGGCCTGCGGAGAGCCGGCTCCATGCATGGATTCCGTGCGATAGCCTACGGCCGCCGTGCCCAACGTGATGTTTTCGATCAAGCGTAGGACGCGCATTCTATTAGTGGTGTCTTTGCCCACAGCTCCCTTGAGGTACTTTCTCACCACAGGACCGAGTTTCTCGTCTCGGAGATCCTGCTCTGCTGGCATCGTCACCATAAGACCACCGGCTATGTCTTCCGCCAAACGAGCGATCTCGTAGGGCAGACGCGTAATATTCTGTTTGCAGACATTGGCCAGGAGTAGGTCGATGAGATAGTTGCCCGAGGCTGTCGCCTTGCCCTCCGATGAGCAGGCGATCCCACAGGCGTACAAGGTCTCATTTAGGTGGATCATCTCAATCAATTTATCCTTAATGTGAGAAGCCTTGGCCGCGCCGTTATACTCGGCAGCCAACGCTGCGGCACCAATCAAGACATCACCCACTCCCACCTTACAGCCGCCGTAGCTTTGGCGATGATAGCCGGCGAAACGCTCTACCATCATCCCGGCGAACTGGTATTCCTTGCACATGAAGATGCGATCGTTTGGCACGAAGACGTCATCGAAAATAACCAAGGCTTCGTGTCCCCCAAAGGTGGGGTTACCGAGGTCTATCTCAGCATCCTTCTCCATCTTGCGCGTGTCGCAGCTTTGGCGACCATAGATCATGTAGAGACCCTCGGTGTCTCCGGGGACAGCGAAAGAAACGGCATAGTCTTTGTCGCCTTCCTTCATAGCTACTGTAGGCATGATCAAGTGCTCATGAGAGTTTACGGCACCCGTCTGGTGGGCTTTGGCACCACGCACCACGATACCGTCTTCGCGCACCTCTACGATGTGGAGGTACATATCAGGGTCTTCCTGCTGAGAGGGAGACAGACCACGGTCCCCTTTGGGGTCGGTCATGGCTCCATCCACTACCAGGTCGTTGTCTTGCACATATTTAAGGTATTCAACGAAGCGGGCATGATAGCTCGTACCCAGCTCCTGGTCCATCTCATAGGTCGTGGAGAAGATCGCGTTGAAAGCATCCATCCCCACACAGCGTTGGAAGCAAGAGGCTGTTTTTTGCCCGAGCAGACGTTGCATCTTCACCTTGTTCTTGAGGTCTTCTGTCGACTGGTGCAAATGGCAAAAGCGATTGACACGCTTGCCCGTTAGGTTGGAGATAGCAGTCATTACCTCCTGATACTCGGGCTTCTCGGCCAGTTCATAAGTCATCGCCACCGAATTGAGGGAGGGGCGAATCATGGGGTGATCTACGGGGTTCTCGATGCGCTCGCCCATGAAATAAACTTTCAGATTGAGCTTTCTCATGCTCTCGATGTACTCTTTGGCTGTCATCATGATAGCATAGTTTTTTGGTTCGTATTACAAAGTGAATTGATCGTTCGATTGTACCCTCGTCTCAGACAAGGAGAGACTGCCTCTCGGGAAGCACGGATTCTCTTCTCGTAGGATGGAGTCCCTGCGGAGCCTCTCTCTCCGCAACCGCAAGACCCCAATGGCTGCGATGCTCCAAGATATACCACCAATGCCGGCGATATAGCTGCGACACCATTCAAGCGCATAGGCTACCTCTGTCTCGTTTTCGACTAAAAAACATCACCCTCCCGACCCTTCACCCCGAGTCTACGAGAGCTGCTTGTCTTGGCAGGTTTTCTGACTTGTTCGTGATGCCAGCGGCCTTCCCTCCTTCCTGTCTTGATCTGAGGCAAGGCCTCATTTTCTTGGCTCGGAAGTGGCCGGTGAGATGTGCTGCATCCTTGATTGGAGATCGAACTTACAGCTGAGGGGACAGTCCCGGACTTGCACCGGATTCCCTATTACAACGTGGCAGCGGAGACCACCACGCTCACCAAAACGCCACAAAGGTAGGTATTATATCTAAAAGACCAAATCCAGCTTCAAGGCCATCAGGCAGGCCACCATCCTCTCTTTAACGCCTACTGATCCACACTCTCGGAGAGGGGCTCCACTGCTTCCCGTCATAATTTTTGCTACGACGCCTGAGAGCAAAATCTCCGACACCTGAGAATTTTCGCTCCCTCCCGTTCAAACCCGACGGAGGTCGTAACCGGCCCCGCTTTATCATTGGTGAAGTAATTCGTTGGGGCGATAGACTTATGGCCTCCGGCCCCCGATTCCCTCCCTCTTCGGATTTGTCCAAGATGCAACTTTGCAGCGATATGAAAAATCTCTTTTTTTGTTTTCCGAGAAAAATTGCATACGTTTGTCCGCAGAGTCCCCTGAAAAAGAACCAACGACAGCATCAATCCATACTCCGTGTGTAGGTACAAACCTTTTGAGAATTCCCTTGTAGGGACGCTTAGCGTTTGAGTTGCAACGTTTCAATGATTGAGCTAAAACAACACTTTATGTTTAATTTAATAGTTTAATGTAGTATGAAGAAATTACTATTTGGGAGGCTTTTGGTCTCCACGGTAGCTCTGCTCCTTTTTTCGGGCGGACTATCTGCACGCCTGATGGCTGAGTCGACACAAGCCATCACGGTCGTGCTCCAGGAAGGGAAAGGAACCCTAAAAGTGACTAATGAGACGACCGGACAAGAGTATACAGACTTGACCAAGCTCCCTGGTGGCTATGATGTCCAGCTTAAGGTTCAAGCTATGCCTGAAGCTGGTTACCGATTTAAAGAAGGAACGTATGGGCGCAAAGGAGGTTTCAGTTTCCAGAGTTTGCCAGAAGATGGTGTAAAGGGAGGTTTCTCTTTAGGCGAAGACGATTACGAATTCAGACTTAAGTTTGAAAAAGTAGAAGGAGGAGACGAGCCAGGCGAGGAGCCAGGAGAAGAACCGGGCGAAGAACCTGAAGAACCCGGTGAGGATCCCGCAGCTCCTGAAATGTTCACAGTTTCCTATGACGCTCCAGTCGGCGGTACTTTCATTGTGAAGAACAACGACAAGGAGGTGAAGAGCGGCGAAAAGGTAGCCGAAGGCACAATGCTTTCACTCTTTGCAAAAGCAAATGAAGGCTACGAATTCGAAAAGGTAACAGTAGATGGAGAACCCGTAAACGGCATGGTAAAAACATCGGACGGAACCTATACTGCACCCTATAATCTTGATGACGACGTAACCTTTGTTGCCGTATTCAAAAAAATCGGTGGAGAAGAGCCGGGTGAAGAGCCTGGCGAAGAACCTTCCGCTGGGGAATATGCTGTTACCTACAACACCCCTGAAAACGGTACGTTTACCGTGAAGAATGGCGACAAGGAAGTAAAGAGTGGCGACAAGGTAGCCGATGGTACGGTACTGACACTTATTGCTGTAGCCAACGAAGGCTATGAACTCGACGCAGTGACCTTGGAGAACGAAGTGATCGAAATGAAGAAAGGTGAAGGCAGAACCTACACCGGATCTTACAAATTCGATGACGAAGAAGACATCAAATTCGTTGCAGCGTTCAAGAAAGAAGGTGCCATTAGCGAAGATGTAACGGTGAAGTACAACACTCCCGAAAACGGTACATTCACGGTGAAGGCTAATGGCAACGATGTTGCCTCCGGCAGCACAGTGAAGAAGGGCACTGAATTGAGTTTGAAGGCAGAGGCTAAGCCCGGATACGAATTGGATAAGGTAACTGTTAATGGTAATGCAACCATTAACATGGGTACCTTCCTCACCCTTTCTCTCGGTTCGTACGTAGCCAACGAAAACACCACATTCGAAGTAACATTCAAGAAGAAAGGTGAAGTCAGCAACGAAGTAACCGTAGATTTCAACACCCCCGAAAACGGTACACTTACAGTGAAAGCGAAATTTAAGCCTATCGCTCCTGGCACAAAAGTAGAGAAAGGCATATCACTGTCATTCGTTGCAACAGCCAACGAAGGCTACGAATTGGATGAGCTCAAGATCAACGACGAAAAAGTGGAGATGACTCTTGTCGAAGAAGGAGGCCTTACATACTCAGCTCTGCACACGGCCGAAACTGATGTTAAGGCTGTAGTAACCTTCAAGAAGAAGGGAGCTACGACCGACGAAGTGACGGTTACTTACAACGCTACTCCTGAGAACGGGAAGATCGAAGTGAAAGACGGTGACAAGGCCGTAGCCTCTGGAAGCAAAGTGAAGAAGGGGGCCACTCTGACCATCATCGCTACT
>JAXFND010000023.1:0-13539 GCA_034181285.1 Porphyromonas sp.
TTATGTAGTGGTTGTATTATCTTAAATAAAACAAAAACACCGACTTTACATTCTTGGGTGTAAAACTGGGTGTTTGTTTTGCAATCTGCTGATTTTCAGCGTTTGCTGCGGAGAGAGAGGGATTCGAACCCCCGGAGGCTCTCACCTCAACGGTTTTCAAGACCGCCGCAATCGACCACTCTGCCATCTCTCCAAGGGAAAAAGCAATTCGCAGATCACCTCTGCCCTCATTTGACGGACGCAAAGGTATACCTTTTTTCCTAATGTGCAAGAAATCGATCCACAGATCTGCTATTTTTCTTACTCTTTTCGTCTGCATATTCTTCCCTGTTGAGCTGCACCTCGTCGCACCCAAGAGGGGGAATAGACGGGAGAGGAATCAAAATGCCTTAGCTGGCGAAAATCTGACCCTTCCTAACACAGAAAAGGGTTCCGTCCTGATGTAATGAAAACCCTCACGCGTAGGATTTTTTACTCCAACACGCCAGAGTTTTTCTCCTCACGCGTAAGAATTTCAACTCTCTCCGCAATCGCCTACATCTGCCCATTCAATCACTCAAATGGGAAGCCACTCAAACCAACGAAAGCCTATCAAAAGAACAACAACCCCGGCCTAGGGCAAATCTTATTCGATCTCTATATCCCTTTTAGAGTATCTGTTTATTATCTTTGTCGCTACAACATTAAAGAGAAAATGGTAACCGTCCAAATTCCCAGCAAACCCGTCCGTCAGTGCATCAGGAGCCTGCTCATCCTTTGTGTACTGCTCGGAAGAGGGGATGTGTTCTTCGCTGTCGGCCAAATTCAAATCAGCGGAGTTCGCTCTCACAAGGCGGCAGAGGATAAGTTCGGTCGTGTCGAAGTTTTTCTACTCAGTTCAATGGATAATGCACGCATCTCAATCTCCGGGACGGTCGACTCGGAACTTTGGCAGTATAGCCTATCCACTGAAGATGCACGCTTGCTGTACAAAGCGCCAATTAGTGGTGTTTTTGAAATTGATGTTCCGCAGTCAGGAGTGGGGTATATCCTCAAGCAAGGGGACTCTTGGCAACAAGCCTATTGGCTGATTGACTACTCGGCCTACCCATTGCCTACCGCTCCTCTCGGCATAAAGGCCTCTCGAAACAACCCCTGCGAGATGGTTACAGTTACATGGACTGAGGATTTGAAATCCATGTCCTACCATACACCCGCCGGGCTCTCCAAGCAACTGGATCGGAAGCTCAACTTTGAGTATGAAAACGTTGAATGGGACGAAACAGATCAAAGCTATAAGAAGGTAAAAAGCACCTACCAAAGTGCTGCAGTAGGATACTCTGCCGAAGTTCCCTCCTCCCTGCTTGACGTTGCTTATACATTGATCGGAGATAACTGGGGAACGAGCTTGGGGGTTAACTATAGGCCTCACAGTACGGAAGTATTCTCTTGTCAACGTCTGGATGTACACCCAATCGTGGAAATCGTACAAACGGACAAACTCCATACAACAGACGATAAAACTGGCACGATGGTCTCACTAAGTGATGCTTCGGCTCCACTGCATCTCCGGCTGTCAGCCATCGGCAACGAACCTTCGGCTTCACTTTTCTCATGGTTCATCTACCGGCAGGGAGAGAGCAGAGAAAATCCCATTGTTCGTTACTTGGGGCGTGAGTTCGACTACACTTTCACTCAAGCCGGCAGCTATACGATAGGCCTAGAAGTAAGCAACCGTGACCAAAGTTGTGTCTATGCAGATTTTAAGCAAAACGTGACAATCCGGGAATCCAAATTGGAGATACCTAATGCTTTCAGTCCGAAAGCATCAGTAGGAGTCAATGATGTCTTTCGCGTGCAGCACCGCTCGCTCATCTCATTCGATGCGAAGGTGTATGACCGCAATGGTCTCTTGTTGTATCAATGGCAGGATCCCAATGGAGGATGGGATGGCAAACACAATGGCCGATATGTTTCTGATGGAGTATATTTCTACGTAATCAATGCCAAGGGAGCGGACGGACACCAGTATCATGAGAGAGGACACATCAATATCCTCGGGTATGACGGAGCGGAGCAATCCCTTCAAAAACAATAACAAATTAAGAGACCGGAGACGATTATACTCAGTACGGGATCTGATCATCTACAGGATATGGACATTGAAGTTTACGCAGCCAGAGAACACAATCTAAAAGAGATCGACGTCAAAATTCCACGCCACGCACTTACTGTCATTACAGGGATGAGTGGTAGTGGCAAGTCCTCTCTGGCTTTCGATACACTCTATGCCGAAGGGCAGCGCAGGTATATCGAAACATTCGGTGCATATGCCAGAGGATTTCTATCCGGAGGGATGGAGCGTCCGGATGTAGATGAAATCCGCGGACTTGGCCCTGTAGTCTCAATCGAACAAAAAACGACTAACCGGAATCCTCGCTCCACAGTCGGGACGATAACGGATGTCTATGACTTCTTTCGTCTGCTCTATGCGAGAGCGGGAACAGCCTACTCCTGGGCGACAGGCGAGAAGATGGTGCGCCAGACCGAAACTCAAATCGTAGACCTTTGCATGGAGCATTATATGGGGCAACGTATTATCCTCTTGGCTCCCATAGTGCGAGAACGCAAAGGGCATTACAAGGAGCTGTTCGATCGGCTTCGCAAGAAAGGTTATCTCAATGTGCGTGTAGATGGCCAGCTTCAGGAGATCCGACTCGGGATGAAACTTGATCGCTACAAGCAGCACTCAGTAGAAGTACAGATAGATAAGCTACATCTCCACAGCGAGGGAGATCGGGTACGACTAAGCAACTCTGTCGCTTTGGCTCTGCGCGAAGGCGGAGGATTGATGATGATATTGGATGCCGACAGCTTGGAGGTCCGTTTTTTCAGTCGCTCGTTGATGTGCCCTTCCACGGGGATTGCTTACAAAGATCCAGCGCCGCACAATTTCTCATTCAATTCGGCACAGGGCTACTGCCCTCGGTGCAAGGGGTTGGGTGAAATTCGCGCCATCAACCTAAATGCGGTCTTTCCTGACTCTAACAAGAGTCTGAGCGATGGAGGTTTTGCCTTGTGGGGGAAGAAAAAGGGAGGACATGTGCAAACGCTTATTCATGAGATTTGCGAGAAACATCATGCAAGTATAGACACGCCCATTAAGGATCTTCCACAGGCTGTCATTGATGAGCTCTTGTACGGAACAGAAAATAAGCATGGAGAGGAGCCGGATAGCTCATTTTCAGAATTTGGCGGTGTGTTTGGTAGTCTTCTATTGATGAGCAAAGATTACGAGCTGTCGGCAGAGGCTCGCCGAGAGGCCGAGAGTTATTTATGCTCTACTCCCTGTCCGGAGTGTCAGGGTGCACGACTCAATAAGGAGGCCCTATGCTACAAGATTGACGAGCTCAATATCGCAGAAGTGAGCAAAATGGATATTTCTTCCCTTCATCAATGGATCTCGGAACTTGAGGACCATCTGGAAGGGAAACAGAGGGCCATTGCGATCGAAGTGATAAAGGAGATAAAAGGACGATTGGAATTCCTCTTAGATGTCGGGTTGGGTTATCTATCCTTGGATAGACCTGCAGCGACACTTTCGGGAGGGGAGAGCCAGCGTATTCGTCTGGCCACTCAAATTGGCACTCAATTGGTGGAGGTCATTTATATCCTTGACGAGCCAAGTATCGGGCTGCACCAACGGGACAATCTTCGGTTGATTAATGCACTCGAAAAGCTACGAGATATCGGCAATACGGTGATTGTCGTAGAGCACGACAGAGACATGATTTTGCACGCTGACTTCCTGATTGATATGGGGCCGAAAGCTGGCCGAAAAGGGGGTGAAGTGATCTATGCAGGAAAGCCCGAAGGCATCAGACTAGTTCGCAGCCTTACAGCCGACTATCTCAATCAGAAGAGAGAGATTGTCATACCATCCAAAAGACGTACTGGCAACGGCAAAGAACTACTACTCATTGGTGCCAGTGGCAACAATCTCAAGTCAATAGATGTCCATTTCCCCCTAAGTAAATTCATTTGCGTTACTGGAGTATCCGGCAGTGGCAAGAGCACACTGGTCAATGAGACCCTCTATCCTATCTTAAGCCAGCACCTTTATCATTCACTTCAGGCTCCTCTACCATACAAAGAACTCAGAGGGATTGAGTACATTGACAAGGTAATAGCTGTGGATCAGTCACCTATTGGCAAAACACCACGCAGTAATCCTGCAACTTACACAGGGTTATTCACGGATATTAGATCCTTATTCGTAGCTTTGCCGGAGAGTAAAGCGCGGGGCTACAAACCCGGGCGTTTTTCTTTCAATGTTGCCGGTGGTAGATGCGAGACCTGCAAAGGAAATGGGTTCAAGAGCATCGAGATGAATTTCTTGCCTGATGTGCTTGTACCATGTGAGGATTGCACTGGAAAGCGATACAGCAGAGAAACATTGGAGGTGCGCTACAAAGGGAAGTCGATTGCCGATGTGTTGGACATGACAATCAATGTGGCAATCGAGTTCTTTGACCAAATACCTCAGATCAGAAGAAAACTGAATGTACTCCAGAGTGTGGGCCTTGGATACATCAAACTGGGGCAGCCGTCCGCCACTTTGTCGGGAGGAGAAAGCCAGCGGGTAAAGCTTGCGACCGAACTCAGTAAACGGGATACAGGACGTACCCTCTACATATTGGATGAGCCAACGACAGGTCTTCATTTCGAGGATATAAGGGTGCTTCTGGATATCCTAAATAGATTGGTAGACCGAGGGAACACCGTAGTTGTGATCGAACATAACCTTGACGTGATCAAGTGCGCCGACCATATTATTGATATAGGGCCGGAAGGAGGAGCCGATGGTGGCCAGGTCGTATTCGAAGGTGAACCCGAAAAACTGATTGAGAAAAAGGTCGGCAACACCGCTGCTTACCTCCAACAGGAAGTGCAGCGAACAAAGAAAGTACCAGATATATAGATGTCACATAATATATTGGAAGCGTTATGGAGCCCAAAATGAATGAACCGAGACTGTCGAATAAGATTTGTCCGGATGGGATGAGCGTAGAAGAATGGCAAGCCCAGCTTAGAAGAGAGAGTGCTGCCGAGGGGAACTTCCAGATTGAACACCTGGACAACAATCGCATTTGGGGAGACTACCTTGTCTATAGCGGTACAGGCAAGTACAAGGTTGCATTTCGCGGGGTGCGCTCGGACAAGAACTACTGTTCTTGCCTTGATTTCAGAACAAATGGCTTAGGGACATGCAAACACATCGAGTCGGTGACGATGCACCTGGCTCAAGAAGTCCCCGGTTATCCGTGGGCCAACATCATCTACTCAGCGCCTTACTCCTCCATCTACGTCAGCTACAAGGGCGGTCGCTCCATCAAACTTCGTATTGGAGATAATTTCAGTCAAGAATTTGAGGCCCTCAGGCGTGAATATTTCGACGAGGACAATACACTTCCGGTCGGGCGTTACCGAGAGCTTGACGAGATTTGCAATCGGGCGGCTGCAATTGACAGTTCTTTCCGCTGCTACGAGGATGTCTTCGAGTTTGCCAAGCAAATCAATGAGCAACAGGATTGGGAAGACAATGTGCAGGCCCTCTTCCCCAGTGGGATGGTTGATACACCTCATGCATCTCAGTTACCAGAATCACTGCGGAGGAAGGTCTACGAATACTGTCGAAAAGGATACGGATTGATTGTGAACATCACGGACACTGTTATCGTGCATGAAATCTTGGCTTTGGCCGAAGCGATCTGCACAATTGAGCAGGAGCATGAACCCTTGGGAATCATCTTAGTAGACGATGTGACCAGATTGAACTATTGGAGAGCTTTGCTTGACCAATCCGGTCTGGACAAGCTACCTATTCAAGTAGTAATAGACCAGCAATTTGCCAAACAGGTATATACGACCAGCCCATCCAGCTCGTTTGTGTACGTAGACAAGGCCGACAATCTCAAAGAGTGGCGCAATCCTGTTTCTTCGGCTCTCAAGCGATTCAAGACCGACCATCTCTACATGCGCATCTCGAACATATCCACGCTCACACCGGTACAGTTGTCCTCGATTCTTCAACATATCAATCCGTATGTCCTGGGGCCATTCTACAAGTTCATTCACCAGTATCGCCCCATCTTCCCTCTGCGAAACGATGGGAGCAATGTGCCCGATCTCCTGCAATCTTTTGTATTCTTCCACGACAGAGATGATATTACCAAGGCAACCAAGGAGTTGATGCGGATGATGCCGGGAGTACTTACACCAGGCATTGAGACCAATAACAAGAAAGTGAGTGACTTCATCGCTGCTCTCGGGCAAGTACTCGAAGACGCCTCTGCTCGCGAAAAGTTATTGGACTTACTCAAAAGATGTATTTAGATCGGTGATAGATCACGAAACATCCACCTACCTCGATCATCTGAGCGAACCTCAGCGAGAAGCTGTCGAGTATATCTCAGGGCCAGCCCTGGTCATTGCAGGAGCTGGATCTGGCAAGACGCGTGTGCTTGTGGCGAAAGTCATTCACCTATTGCGCAGCGGACTGTTACCACAAGAGATCATGGCCCTCACGTTTACCAACAAAGCTGCCCGCGAGATGAAAGAGCGTATCGCAAAAGAACTGGGAATACGTCTGCCATGGGATTTCAAGGTAGGGACTTTTCATTCTGTATTCCTTCGCATCCTTCGCCAATACGCCTCTAAGGTCGGATTGAGTTCGGAACTAACGATTTATGATACTGCTGACCAAAAGTCTCTCGTCAAGCTTGCGATAAAAGAGTTGCAACTTGACGACAAGGTCTATACCCCGAAACTTTGCCTTTCTCGTATATCTAGTGCAAAAAATAGGCTGATAGACGTGCAAAGCTACGCTCATACGCCTGACCTCATGGCTTATGATGCAAAGTGCAGAGTCCCTCGTTTTGTCGATATTTACTCACTCTATCAAGCTCGAATCAAGGCATCGAATGCTATCGATTTTGACGATATCCTCGTCTATACCAACATCCTGCTTCGAGATTTCCCCGAGGTCAGGGCCGAGCTTCAAGCCCAAACAAAATACTTGCTAATAGACGAGTACCAGGACACGAACTTTGCCCAGTACATGATTGCACACCAGCTCATGGGTGAAGATGGTAAAATCTTTGCAGTGGGTGATGACGCTCAGTCCATTTATTCTTTCCGAGGAGCCAATATCGACAACATACTCAATTTCCAGCAGGCTTTCCCAAACACTAAACTTTTCAAACTTGAAGAGAACTATCGCAGCACACAAAACATCGTTCGCACGGCCAATCGGCTAATCAAGAATAACCGACAGCAAATACACAAGGACGTATTCTCCTCCCAAAGCGAAGGTTGCGAAGTAGAGGTTTATCCGTGTTACACCGATATCACGGAGGCTGTTTTTGTTGCCGAGCAACTGAGCATGCTGCACATGCGTGAGCATATCCCTTTCAGCCACATGGCGGTCCTCTATCGTACCAATGCCCAATCACGTCTGTTGGAACAGGAAATGCGCAAAAAGTCAATCCCTTTCCGCATATATGGTGGGCTATCGTTTTTCTCCTACAAAGAAATCAAAGATGTAATGGCTTACCTCAAACTTATCGTTAATCCTAACGATGAGGAAGCCATTTACCGTAGTATTAATTACCCTCGCAGAGGCATCGGAGATACTACGATAGCCAAACTTCGTTTATTGTCTCGGGACAAAGATATCTCCCTCGGAGAAGTGATTGCTTCCCCCGCTTTGATGAGAGATGCCCAGATTACACCAGCAACGATTAAGAAAATCGGAGGCTACGCGGAAATGCTTAACAAGCTGAGAGCCATGCCACAGGAGAACCTCGTGGAGTTGACCGAGGCTGTTATTGCCGAGTCCGGGATTTACGAACTATTCCTTCAAGATAAAAGCGTTGAGGGGATTTCATGCAAAGAAAATATTCGAGAGCTTCTCAGTGGCATCTCCCAATATCAAGAGTCGGAATACGAAGATGGGCATATCCCATCGCTGGCGAATTTCCTCAACGACATGGCCCTAATTACAGATCAGGACAAGACGAACGAAAGTGAAGCGGAGCGAGTCACACTCATGACGATTCACTCTGCCAAGGGCTTGGAATTCCCTGTCGTCTACATTGTAGGGCTGGAGGAAGATCTATTCCCCTCGTCTCTATGTACGAACCAGAAGGATCTTGAGGAAGAAAGACGTCTGCTATATGTAGCTATTACTCGAGCAAAAGAACGTTGTGTCATCACTTTTGCCAAAAGTCGCTACCAGGCAGGGCGATCGGAATTTCGTACTCCCAGCCGTTTTATCCGCGAATTGTCGGGAGAAGGATGTGGCTCGGCCGAGCAAATCTCATCCAAAGCAACCTTGCCGACCTTCGTTTTCGAAAGAAAAGCTGATCGTAAGGCTCAGCCTTCGTGGAAGCTGCAATCGGTCTCTGACACAGGGCAGGCTCCGCAAAGCGAGTATAAACCAAGGCAAAACCTACGACGAATTGAGTCGCTTGATAGCGTTGCGTCACAAACAAGTAAAGAACAATGTTTTCGAACGACTTTTACCGTAGGAGATCGGGTTATACACAGTCGTTTTGGCATCGGTGTCGTCACGGCTGTCGATGGTCAGGGTGAAAATGCAAGAGCCAGCGTACTATTTGAGACCGTGGGACAGAAACTCCTTCTCCTGAGATTCGCCAAGTTAATCAAGCAGAACTAAGTCTCCTCTCCCCCCTCGTAGCGAGAGTATGTCTACAGCACACATAAAAAAATATGGTGATTATTTACGACAATACCCCAAATAGGCTTGTTTGATTTATAATAACTGAAATCTTAAACTTTGAAAAGGAATATAACATTTCCAGTTATTATACATTTACATATAGCAGAATAGAAGGATTGAGAAAAAATAAACCCCGACAAGCTGTAACTTTGTCGGGGCACATCCTAAATCTCAGTATTACCCTTCTGGTGGGTATGGGTCATTGCCGTAGCTATGCTTTTCACGAATGCGTCCATCTAATCCGTGTATAGCAACTTCTTGACCATTCTTAATAGCGATTTCACGGGCACGCTCAAATGCTTCTTGCTGTGTTCTGAAATTACCAGAACTGCGTTGAGCATTTTCTTGCTTTACCTTCCATTGGTTGCCATTACGAACAACATGAATGTTCTTGCCTGCCATATTTACCTCCTTTCTGTTCTTAGTGGCAACATGTTTCAGGTTGCCGTTATACAATAAAATAGCCCCAATCCTACACCCGATAGGTTGGGGCTTACTTATTATCAAACAATCGGTATGCCAATAGGTTATTTGTCTTAAAAGTGGCATAATTCCGACAAAGTTATAGAAATAAAATGACAAAATGACAGATGTATGAACAGAACAATTATTTCAATCGAAGTACAAGACCACGGTGGTAAAGATGCTAATATCATCGTCAGAGGAGAAGGTAATAACCAGACAATGTTTGAGGAACAATTTGATTATAAGGACGAAGAAAAACATTCTTTGCGTCTTCATCTTCTGAAAGGACGGTTTATGGAGAAGTTTCCGAAACTTGGTGATAGTTTGGGTATTTTATGTATTCGTAAACTATTCAATGATATAACGATACGGAGTAAAATGAAAGCTAATCCCGATTATAGGGACAAAAGGATTATAAAAAAAATCAATACAACTACATGGATACAATGAAATAGCAAATTTCTTCAAAGAGGAATTTGCAGGGAAAGAAGAAGAACTACATGAATGAATATGTTACTCAACTTCTTCAATATCCTGACGGTACTTCATTTGGTCTTCCTTCTCATTACTCGATTGATGGGAATCAGATAGTTGTAAATCGTAAATCACAGGAAGTAGTAATTTTTCACAGCTGATGTATTGAATACCTGGAATCTCAGTAGTTTTTTGGAGGATAAAAGTGTTTTTTAGCTCCGCAATATGGACATGTAACAATAACTTCTTTCATCTTTAAACAGCTTAAACTAAATATATCTATGCAAAAAAAATACAAATTTTCTAACTATCTTTGCAACGTCTTACGGGACAAAGTTTTTTGGAAATAAAGATAGTGCCTCACTTCTTGTGAAATCGCCAAATCTCATTAAAGGATATGCGAGGCACGGTGACAGCTCATATACAGTGGGCTGCCTATCCGTGCGCATATCCAGGTGTTTGGCGATACCTACAAGAGTGCGAGGATGGCAGTCCACTTCTTATATAACATTGTTAAACTTCTCCTATGGCTGTCGTGGAGAACTCGTTAAAATTTGCCACCATGGAACTTATAGTAGGTTTCTTTTGTATTCTATTTGCGTTGGGTATTTCTATTGCCACCGCTGTATTAGCTTCCCGAAAAGGACGTAATTCTGTAAACTGGTTCTTTTTATCTCTATTCTGAGGTATTGTAGGATTGATTGTATTAGCATGTTCCAAGCATTTAGAGCGTGAAAAAGGAGAAAGTGATACACTCGTTAAGGTATTATGGAGTATAGTGCTTATACCGCTTGTATTATTTGCCGTATTTTTCTACAATCATACGGTGGAGAAAAGAGAACTCCGAAAGAGTTATCAAATTGAAGAAGTAGCTCCCAAAATAGAACTTTCCGACAACTATATTGAACGGACAGTAGATTTGAATGATTATTTCAATTCAAGTACTGGCTGGGATGACGAAACGGATTGGAACTATGCAGGACTTGAAGATGAAGGAAGCCAAAAGGCTTTTGATAAAGTTCTTAAAAAGAACGGAATTTATTGGAGCGACCAAAAGCAAGGCTGGGTTACTAAAGTAAAGAAAACCGCAGAGCAAGCTCCCAAAGTAAGATTTTAGTATTTTTATCAATCACTCGATTATCCAGCATTTCATTAGGAAATAGCAGAAATGGGAACGTCCTCACGGATAGCTCCCATTTTTAGTTTCCATAAGTCCTTCGTATCCTTGCGATGCTTACCACGGCAATCGTAAATCAAATTGATAGTATTAACCATTTAATGAAGAGAATTATGGAAATAGATGTATTTCAATTTTCGTACTGGGACGGCTACCAAGTTATAGCCGTTTACAGTAAACAACGTATCTGATACATTACGATTTCCCTATAACTGGGAATGGGAGAATAGGCAGGAATTTATTTCTTGCCCTTTTTTTTTAGGTTTAATATCGTATTTCAGAGCCTTCTGCATGAGAGCAGAAAAATCCACTGGAACTTCTGCTTGCTTTTTTAATTCTTTGGCAGGTAGAAGTTCGACAGCCATTGCTTTTTCCATGTCTTCTATTGTTACCTGTTTCTTTTTACTCATTTTGTCAGACTTTAAAAAGTGATACGATAATTTGAGTTGCAAAGTAACAAATTAAATCGTGAAACGTCATCAAAATCTCTCGTATTATAGCGGAAGCAGAACTCATTAACATATCGTTGCAGGTGTTTCTTGCTTGTATGGTTATATATTCCTGTCAAGCCACGTTTCAGAATACTCCAAAAACCTTCGATATTGTTAGTATAAGCATCTTCATCAACGTATTGTCCATGACCGTGGTCAACCACGTAATGCTCGTATAACTTGCTAACGGTTCTATATCCGCACCACTCATCTGAGAATAACGTTGCCGTGCGTTTTACGGTTTTGAGAATAGGAACTGTCAATGATTTATAAGAAGTATCACGGACTACTTTACAAACCACCTTGCCACCACGCTGAAGCATACCCATAACGGGAACTTTATCTTTGAAGCTCCTACCTTGGCATTTCTTTACTTTCTTGTTATAGTGCCGATTTTTATTCTTACCACCCACGAAAGTTTCGTCAAGTTCTACTTCTCCGTCAAGTTTCTCTTCCATGACAATACCAAAGCATTCACGAATACGCTGATTCATGAACCACGCAGTTTTATAGGTTACGGATATTCTCTTGGATAATTCGATTGATGAAATACCTTTCTTGCGGGATGTTATTTCATAGATAGCCACGAACCACTTCCTCAACGGTAATTTTGAGCCTTGAAACATTGTTCCTATTCTTACATTGAAGTTCTTGCCCATATTCTTACAACGGTACATTCCATCGCCACGGTTATATACTTTGGACGTAGGGTCATAAGGAGAAACAGGAATACCGTTTGCCCAGCGTTGCTGTTCCAGATACTTGATGCAGCTTTCCTCCGTAGGAAATGCTTCCAAAAGGTCATATAAGGAGTTGAATTTACCGATATTCATCTTACCAAGGTTTATAGTTCTTGCTATATATAACTCTGGTGAGAAAAGTTGCTTGGGAAAACAGCTATCTGTGTACATTGAAATACCGCCCAAAACTCTTGTTCTGAACGGTATTATTAGCAAAGTTAGTTAGGGTAATGTCGTAAATAATCACCAAAAATATATACCTTCGTGTGGATCCACAATCGATGGCGATTGAATGAGTTCGTGAGTATTAATATCCAAGAGCATCGCTATGAATACGTCATTTCTTGTAATAGGGGGAATTTTACTTCTCTGTGCTGCTTTCATATATCTCTTTCCCTCGCTTATAGCAGGCTACAATATGATGAGCAAAACTGAGCAGGCAAAGTACAACATTCGTAAAATCAAGACTATTATCTCAGTTGATCTATTGATTTTTGCCCTCCTCGCCTTAGTTTTCTCTTTCCTTACCGAAACTCGTTGGGTGCACTTGGGCTGGACAATACTCTTCCTGGGGTCAATTTTGGCTGTGATTATCTACTGCAACAGCAAACATTGTTGCAACAAGTAGCGTCTGTATACTACCTGTCTCTTATCGGATTCACCCTCAGAGGAAAGGCTGTGGACCCACAGTCTTGTACACATCTTTCAAATACAACAGTAAACCCTAAGTAGGCGAACCGAATATCAAGACAGATAGCTCTCCCTCATATCTGAGGCGGAGGTCGGGAGGGCTGTTCGTACTTCCTCCCCTTACGTAATCCTGGATATACTCACTACAACAAGCAACAGGAAACAGAGAACGACTGTCAAAGGCTTCTGCATAAAAAGATTTGCTCTATTGAACAAGGCCATATGAACAGCCCCCACAAAGTAAAGGGAAAGACAATGTCAATATAAAAAAGCATCTCTCCTCGCTCCTTCTTGCTCTAAGCAGAGCTTTCTCTCTGACGCGAAGAAAAAATTTCTCTGACGCCTGATAACCGCAGCTCCGACGGGTCGGAGCAAATGCTCTTTCAGCTCAGGTAGGAGCATACTCCTCCTTCAGCCACCAGCTCATTCGTCCGATAAAACTATCAGGCAAGATAGCCTCAGTATACGCTTGTACGGATGGATCTGCCATTCCGAATAGTAACGATGAATGGTCTGATATGTGAGTTTCATTACGAAACGATACCCAACTAAATTCCTCACAGGCGTCCCAGGCAAAGTCTGGGACGCTACCATTCACGAACAAACCGAAATAAAAGGAGGAGAGACTTGAGCAAATCTCTCCTCCTTTTCCCCTTCTAAAGATCCAATAGCCCTACTCCTGAGCAAACAAAGCTGACATCGCACGCCCCACGGCTGACC